>DASXSC010000093.1:0-64912 GCA_036506215.1 Pyrinomonadaceae bacterium
ATGCAGAACCGAGCGCGGTAGCGCCGGATGCTAGAGTCAACTTTGGCGTAGTGATGCAGAACCGAGCGCGGTAGCGCCGGATGCTAGAGTCAACTTTGGCGTAGTGATTATACGAGGATTGGCGGAAGAGACTTGCTACAGGGAGCACCTATTTAATTTCCTGCCTTCGCTTGTGCGGATGCTGCCACTGGGCAAATGTTTGAATTGACTTTAGCATCCGGCGCTACCGCGGCCGTGTGAAAACTCAGAAAAGCTTGAAAATGGTCCATCGAAAATCATTCGATGCGATCTAAAAACTCGTTACAGGTCAAATGTGTGATCCTGGAACTGTTGGTAGAAAGCGCGCACCTGCTCTTTGTCCTGGTGCTTAGTTCAGAAATGACGAGTTCGCCAGTTTCAGTTTTCAAATAACAGATCGTTTGTTGTCGTGCATGAAAGTCAACGCCGATATATATTGTGTTCATAGCGCCTCCTTCCAGTCTCATGTCTTGAGCGACACTGCGCGACTGGTCCGTGAGTTTAGCACTCACGGAAGGAGGCGCTTGCTTCATAACATCAGTACCACCTCGCGGTAGCGGGTGGGTCTCCCGGGGATAGATCGGTCCGCGCACCGAACTTGCTCAGAAAGGGTTGGGTGAAGCGGCGACAAGTCTTTGACATCCGATGCGCGGTAAGTCTCCGACTTACCGAAGACCGTAGCCCAGTTTTCCGGTCTTTGACCGGAGTCTCAAAGGTCGGAGACCTTAAATTTTAGAAAGGTCGCCGGCAAGTCGGAGACTTGCCGCGCATCGGAGGTCAAAGACCTTACCTGCAAATTGAAAATCCCGAGGAAGACCCACCGGCTACCGCCTGGTGGTACTGACCTCATCGCACCGCAGGGTTGCTAATGTGCGCATCGTTCAAACTGCATCAGTACCCACCGGCTTTGTTTTACCTGTCAATAAATTGTCGCTGCCAAAGTTCTAGATTCAGTAACTGAAAAACCTGGAGGCTGAAGTCCTCACGACTTGAGAGGTTGGCTTCGATGATTCGCTTCACTTCCTCCGGTCGAAACAGACCACGCTCTCTAACTACTGCATCCGACAACAGCTCCCCGACCAGCGGACGCAAGGGCCCACGCAGCCAGGAGCGAATGGGTGCGCCAAAACCGGCTTTCTTTCGCCATACCACATCATGCGGGAAGAGTTTTTCGAGGGCGCGCTTAAGAATATATTTCCGTTTGAAGCCACGCAGTTTTAGGTGCGGCGGCATGCGCGCGGTGAATTCAATCATCTGCCGATTGAGAAACGGCACTCTAACTTCCAGGTTCGCGGCCATCGAAGTTTTGTCGGTAGTTATCAGATTCAAACAAGGCAGGAACGTTTTGAGATCGACGTACAGCAGGCGGTTCAGCGGCGCAGCGTCACGCACGCGAGCAAAGTAGCGGCGATGGGAGGAATAAGCGTCCAGGCCTTTTGTCGCCTCGCGCATATCGTCGGAATAGAGTTGCTGTTTGGCATCGTCTGTGAAGTACGTGCCGTAACCGAGATATCGTTCTTCAAAGTCGAGACCGGCGCTGCGTGCAAACTTTTTGGCATTGCGCAGCGGCGCTGTCAATCGTCCCGGCAGACCGCCCGGCAACGCGCGGGCGAGCGTCTTCATTAGTGGACTGCGCAACATCGAGGGCACCGGGTCGAAAGCGCCGGCGATCTTCATCGCCAGCTGCCGTGGGTAGCCGGCAAACACTTCGTCACCGCCCATGCCTGATAACATCACGCGCAGCGTCTCGCGGGCGGCTTGCGAAATCAGGTAGCTTGGTATGGCCATGTCGATGGCCGGCTCGTCCATGTGATAGACCAACTTCGGCAACAACTCGGCCAGCGCAGGCTGCAACATTATTTCGTGGTAATCGGTATCAAGATGTTGATTGACCCGGCGCGCCCACTCGACATCGTCCGGGATAATGTCGTAACGCAGATCCTCGGATTCAATGCCGGCGGTGTAAGTGGAAACGCGCCGCCCGTTGCTATGACGTTTCATCATCGCGACGATGCCTGAAGAATCGATCCCTCCAGACAGAAACGAACCAAGTGGCACGTCTGCAACCATCTCCTTCGTGACTACGCTATCGAGTGTCTCGAGCACTTGCCCCTGCCACCACGCTTCGCTGCGGCCTTCTTCAATCTCGGCAAAGGAAACATCCCACCATTCATTGAGCTTGATCTCATCATTATGAAAAGTGAGACTGTGGGCCGGTGGGAGCGTCTTGATCCCGCGAAACAACGTATTCGGATCGGGAGTCCAGAGGAACGTTAAAAACTGGTTCAACGATTCCGGGTCGAGCGCTCGGTTGACCAGGCGACTGGCCAGTATGGCTTTAACTTCGGATCCAAAGATGAGCGAACCCGGTTGGCCCGCTGTGCCGGAGACATAGGCATAATAAAGAGGCTTGATGCCAACGTGATCGCGCGCAAGCGTTAACCTGCGCTCCTGGTTGTCCCAGACAGCGAAGTGAAACATACCATTGAGGCGCGGCAAACATTCGGTGCCCCATTCCGCAAAAGCAGTCAGCAGTACTTCCGTGTCCGTCTCGGTCGTGAATAAGTGGGCCTTGCTCTGCAGCTGCTCGCGTAACGCGCGATAGTTATAAATCTCGCCGCCGAAACTAATGACATAACGACCATCAGCGGAAAGCATTGGTTGATGTCCGGCCCGGCTTGTATCGATGATTGCCAAACGACGATGGCCCAAACAGGCGTGCCGGCCCGCGTCGTCAATCGCTTCTGAGGCCCACACACCTTCGTCGTCGCGCCCACGGTGCTCGATGGTCTGCAACATCGCAGCCATCCGTCGTTCAGGATTAAGACTGATTAGTCCGGCAATTCCACACATGATCTAAAAAAGTGACGAGTGATGAGTGGTGAGCGTCAAGAGGTTCAGAGTTCAACCGTTAGGTTGCCTCTCTCGTATGAACGCAAGCTAAAGCTTGAACTCTGAACTTCTTGACGCTCATCACTCATCACTCATCACTCATGTCTCAGTATTCATCACCTTTGAACGCTTTCCCATTCGCAGCGAATCAATTATGCGAAAGGTAGCTCGAGTCGTAGCTTCGAGCTGCTCGAGAGTAATGGGCGCGGGCTTTCCCTCTGCAACAACGGCACAGGCGACACGTGCTTCTTCCGGCTGCCCCTTGTCCTGTTGTCGCAGATTCTCCTTTTTCTCGCGGCCGCCGGCATAAAGCCTGGCGCTGCGAAAGTCGTCAATGACGAAAGTTTTTCCTTCACCAAAAACTTCGATGCGCTCTTTTGCCAGGCTCTTGTCACCTTCGGCGAGATACGCAACAACTCCGTTTGATCCATCGCCGAACTGCAGCGTGATAAGGACAGAATCTTCACCGACGATATCGCCACGACCAGCAGCGACTCCTTCGGCGTAGACACTGGTTGGCGGCGCGTCGGTAAGGAACTGCATCAAGTCGACGAAGTGACAGACTTCGCCGATAATTCGTCCCCCGCCTTCGCTCGGATCCTGCGTCCAGTGTTCGCGCGGAAGGCGGCCGGCATTGACTCGGTAAACGATGGAAAGTGGCGATTGGCGTCCGGCAAAAATATCCCTGGCCCTGGCAGCGAAAGGCGAAAAGCGGCGGTTGAATCCAACCATTAACCGGCCTTGAGAGTTTGATGCCGCCTCCAGCACGCGATCTAATTCAGTGTCGTTGAGCGCGAGCGGCTTTTCCACGAAGACGTGTTTGCCATGCTCCAGCGCCAGCCTCGTGAGTTCCGCGTGCGAACCGTGCCGCGTGGCAACAACAATTAGGTTCGCCTCACTGTCATCAATGACGCTTTGCGCGTCGGAGAGAAAACGTGCGAAGCCGTATTTAGTACCGACGTCATGCGCTGAGACACCGGAGGCCGAAGCAACTGAACAAAACTCGGCGCCTGCTGCCTTGAAGTTCGGCAGGAGAACTTTTTGCGCGTAGTCGCCGGCGCCGATCAAGCCAACGCGAACGTTCCCTGATCCTGGTTGCGCTCTCCTGGCAACCGATGGGTTCTCAATGCGGCGGTTAACTACGGCTTCAGTATCGTAAGTAAGGATGACCGCCAGATACTTTTCGTTTGTGCGACCGGAAATCACTTCGTAAGCGCGTCGCGCGTCCTCGATGGAAAATCGATGCGTGATGAGCGGTTTCACATCAAGACGCCCCGCAGCCAACAGGTCGAGGAAAGCTTCAATGTTGCGGCCCTCGGTCCAACGCACATATGCTATCGGGTAGTCATGTCCTCGTTCCTCGTAATCGGGATCATGCCGGCCCGGCCCATACGAAAGCGAAACTTTCAGAGTCAGCTCGCGAGGGTAATAGATATTGCGCGGCACATTCATGCCGACCATGCCAACCGCCACCACGCGACCCTTCAACCGGGAAATCTCGCCGGCCAGCTCGATGGGTTCACTTGACGCTGCGGCGGCAGCGATGATGCAAGCGTCGGCACCACGCCCTCTGGACCAGGCCATTACCCTCTGTATCGCATCATTAGGAATGCATCCATCATCGGCGCCGGACGTGCGTGCCAGTTGAATACGTGTTTCGTCGATGTCGATTCCAAAGACACGACAACCATTCGCCTGCAACAGTTGCACCGTGAGCTGGCCAACCAGACCTAGCCCGATAACTACGACTGACTCGCCGATTGTTGGCTCGGCAAGACGAACACCCTGCAATGCGATCGCCCCGACTGTGCCGAAGGCTCCTTCTTCAAAACTCAATTGATCGGGTAAGCGCACGCATAGATTTCGCGGCACCGAGATCACTTGCGCGTGCGATGCGTAGTCGGTGCCCGCACAAGCAACGCGATCCCCGGCGCGAAACTCAGTCACATCGTTCGCAGTTTCAATTACTATTCCGTTCGCGCTATAACCGACTGCGTGCGATTGATCGAGTTTGTCGCGCACGTCGTCAAGCGCCTGCGCCAACCCGTCATTTTTTACCTTCTCCCAGACTTTTCCGATTAGCTCAGGCCTTTCCCTGGCTTTTCCTAACAGGCCTTTCTGACCGAGCTCAGCCAACGCGCGCTCAGTGCCGGCGCTGATCAGAGATGCGGCAGTGCGAACCAGTACGCGGCCAGGTTGGACCACCGGCACGGGTACTTCCGCCACTGTGCCTTCGCCTGTTCTCAAGTTTTGCAAAAGCTGCTTCATCGGGTTTCTGCGATCATTTTCCACTATCGTCCAAAAAAATTGGCCGCGGATTTACGCGGATGAAACGCGGATCAGAACAGATAAAGGTTTAGGGAATTCACGAGTGCTATTCACGTCTCCGCTAGTCGTGGACTTTAATTTGGTTTTTCAGATCCGCGTTCATCCGCGCAAATCCGCGGCTAAAGTTCTCTCAATCAGGTCGGAAACCCATTCAGAGCGCGCGTCCCACGTTCCGCTCGAAACCGCCGCTTGCCGGGCCCGCGCAGCCGCGGGCTCGTTTTCCGCCAACGCTTCTTCCACCAGGCGAAACCAGTCATCGTGGCTGCGCGCAATACGCAACACCCCGCTCATGGATTCGTATTCCGGCAGAGGTGATATCACAACCGGAAGTCCGGTTGCTAAATACTCACGCACCTTGATCGCCGAACCATAACTCGTAAATGAGTGCGCAGTGTCCCACGGCAGCACGCAGACATCAAAACCGGCGGCATATTTTGGCAACTCCTGATAGGGCACCGGCGGCAAGAAATGGGTGTTCGGCAACGCCTCAACTTCGACGCCGCGCGACTTATTACCAATGAAAACCCACTGCCAATCAGGCCGCTCCCGCGCCGCGCGCTTGATCAGTTCCTGGTCGACCAGCCAGGGCTCTATCGCCCCAAAATAGCCAAGCCGCGGCCGAGGAATACGCGCCACTGCCTCAGCGACGGTGAGGTTACCCGCGCCTACCTGCGACCAGTGTGCGAAATCGACCGCCTGTTCCAAAAGGTAGGAGCGTTCTCCGGCCCGTTCGGCTTCCGCCAGAAGCTTTTGGCCTGAATAGAAGACGAGGTCAGCGTTATCGATTGCGCGGTCATGCAACCTCCTAATCGTCAACTGATCCGTGGCGTGGTCCATCACATTCGCCTCATACTTGTCCGACACCTGATAGATCACCAGCTGTTCATCAAACTGGCCAATCATGTCCGCCGCCGTCGGAATCGCAATCCAAAGGATTGGCCGGGAAAGACCTGCGCTGCGCGCAAGCCGGCCAATTTGCATTGCCAGCAACTTGCGGTTGACAGCGCGTGCAGCCAGGCTACCAAAGAACGGAATAACTGCCGGTGAGACAACGGTCACTCCTTCCGGTGTAGAACGCGCCAGCCGAGCATAAGAACGAAGCTTGCGAACAATGCGAGGTAGCAAGTCTTTGTTTCCGAGAGCAGGCAGGCCCATCGAAATCGAGTTTACAAAGATCACCCGGTTGCCGGCCTTTGCGAAACGTCGCATCAGATGGTACTTCGAGTGGGGATGGTGATACCACCAATCCTCACCGGCGAAACAGATAATCGAGTGTCCCTGGATCACTTTGGCTCTGTATAATCCCAGCACTCCAGCGTGGCTGCCCCGCCGGGGCCTCCGCGCACCGAGCAATGAAGCACGACAATAACGACGGCCGAAAAGTGGATCATTCTTGTGTTCCGCAACAACCTAAGGTGAATCGTCTCGCACCGCGGCGCCAATTACTAATTCTTTCCTTGATCTTTTTCACTGCGCTCGGAGTTAGACTGCTGAATTGTCATGCCCTCCGTAACGAAGTTTCAGTGGTCCAGACCAGGGTCGTACTCAATTACAAACATCAGGCAAACTTAATTCGTGAGAATGGTCTCGTCTCGCTTTACGACGCTTCATCGGCAACGAACAATCCCGACTTGCTTGGACACCCGTTGGGTTATCCAATTTTGCTGTCATTGATCTACCGCCTCGCTCCCGGGTCAGACACAACCACGCCGGTACTGCAGATGATGCTCGATTCGCTCGCCGTTGTGATCATTTGCCTGATCGCCTGGGATCTCTTTCCCATGGCTGTTGGCGTTATTGCCGGGCTACTGGCCGCCTTCGCTCCACAGTTTAGCTGGAATTCCATTTTGCTATTGCCGGACTCGCTGGCAGCGTTGCCAATCGTGCTGGCTGTCCTTGCGGTTGTTCGAACCCGCCATCAGCATCCCACGCGGGCTGCCCGTGCCGGGACGGCGCATCGAACCAGGCAGCTGAGCTCGATTCTGGCAGCGGGCGCGCTGATTGGCGTCTCCTGCTGGCTCCGAGCAAACGCCCTTCTGCTCGCGCCTTTTTTAGCGCTGTTGTTCCCTATCATTTACAAACGTGGCGAACGATTACGTCGCGCTCTCGTGCTCCTCGGCGGCGCCTGCCTGGTGATTGCTCCGCTCACAATTCGGAATGCGATCGTTTTTGGCAAGTTTATTCCCGTGTCACTGGGAGCCGGGCAAACGCTCATCGAAGGCATTGCAGATTACAACATCGATGGGAGTCTTGGCTTGCCACAGACAGACGTGGAACTTATTCGCGGAGAAGCCGAAACTTTCCAGCGGCCCGATTATGCTGGTTCGCTATTTGCCACCGACGGACCCGAGCGTGACCGTACGCGTCTGGCACGCGGCCTTCGTGTCATTCGGGCGCACCCCTTCTGGTTCTGTGGCGTGATGGTTCGCAGGGCAGCTTCAATGCTGCGGCTCGAGCGCACGCCTTTGCGACTGGCAACAACAGATTCTGGCACGTGGCAGTATTTATTTCAGTGGCCCTTGCGCGCTGTGCAAAAGCTTTTCATCACGGTAATCTTCCTGCCGCTGGTTTTGCTCGGCGCCGGCATTCTCGTGTACCGGCGCCAGTTTCAAGATCTCGCGATTCTGCTCTCTGTTCCGGGTTACTACTTCTGCACACAGTCAGCCTTGCATACTGAATATCGCTACGTACTAGTCATTCACTATTTTCTTTTTATGCTGGCCGCGGTGGCCCTATACACAATCGCGTACGTGCTCGCCAAAGCATTTCAGGGATCCGCCAAATCCTTGAGTGAATCTAATAAGGTAGCCATAAGTCCATAAATCGAATTTCACGTTTGCAGGCGTTATTATACAGATGAGAGTACGAAGCAGCAGCGCATCGTTCGCCGGTAACAACCACAGGAAGATTTAAGAAAGAACAATGACTCAGCAGATAGTTTTACTTGGGCCGTATCCGCCACCGCACGGTGGTGTGGCGACTTTCACCAAAGCGCTTTTCGAGTTCACTAAGGACGAAGGCGTCGAGTTGTGGGCGGCAGGAGAGGGCTTGCGTGAGACGCCGAACGTCAGCCCAATCAACTACAGGCGACTGGGACTCATTCCGCTTCTGCTGAGCCGGGGATTCAAGGCAAGAATCATTGATTCATTTCATTTCTTAATCGAGTACCCGAATTTGGTGATGATTCCGTTATGGGTGCTGCTAAAACTGTTACTGCGTTTCGAGTGGGTCAAGGTCGTGCACGACGGCTCTCTGCCTTCGAGGTACGAAAGCTTTAGCCGGTTTCGTAAACTGCTTTTCAGGCTCTCAGTTAATTCGGTTGATGAGTTCACGACCGTTAACGACAAAATCAACGACTTTTTGCGGACTGTAATCTGTGTGCGCCAGGAAGTCAGAACCATGAACGCCCTGCTTCCGTTACCCGACAGCGAGCTTAACGCCGCGTTGCCGGAAGAGCTGGAGGAGGCGCTCGCTCGTTATGACAAAATTGTTGTCTCCACCGGTGTATTCATTCCCAGTTACGGGTTCGCGCATGCGGCTCAGGCGGTAGAGAGAATTCGGCGTGAGACTAGTGACAACATCGGACTCGTGCTAATAGACGGGGGCTTTGTGTGCGACGAGGCTTATCGCGCACAGATGTTAAGAGAGCGCGAGTGGATCAGCGTGCTGGAGAAAGTTCCGCATCCGCAAGTGCTGCAAATCTTCAAACGGAGCGATGTGTTCGTCCGCGGGTTCCGGCACGAAGGATATGGACTGTCGCGAATAGAAGCTGTGTGGTGCGGCATCCCGGTCATCGCCGCAATGGGTGAAGAGAGCCGCGGCATGCTCCTTTACGAGTTCGGCGATTTGGACGCGTTAGTCAGGCACCTGAAGGAAGCGTTGCAAAATCCGCCGACCGAGCAGCTCATGCAGTGGGCAGCGAAGTTTCAGCGCCAGGCAGAAGAGAACCTCGAAAACTGGAAGAGAATCATGAAGCTTGATCCTAGAGATTCGCGATCGCAAGCTAAAGCTTGAACTCAAAACTCCTTGTCTGATTGCAAAGATCGTAAAGTAAAAAAATGATCGCAACTGAGTTGGAGGAAGAGACTGAACAAGTATTCCACGATCAGCCACCGACCGTCTCCGTGGTTGTCCCTTCCTACAATCACGCGCGATTTATTGAAGCAACCTTGCGCTCGATCATGAAGCAAACGCTCTGGCCGGCGCAGTTGACCGTTATCGACGATGGCTCGAGCGATGATTCAACGGCTGTAATTGAAAAGGTGCTTGACGATTGCCCTTTCCCCTGCGAACTCGTAGCCAGGGACAACCGTGGTTTATGTGCGACTTTAAACGAAGGGTTTGCGCGCACTCGCGGAGATTATTTCGCTTATCTCGGTTCGGACGACTTGTGGCTGCCCGATTTTCTAAGAGCGCGAGTCAGCCTGCTCAACTCACGACCCGATGCCGTACTGGCTTACGGTCACGCCTATTTTATTGACGAACAAAATCGCATCATTGACTCGACTGCGGACTGGGCCCGTTATGCGGATGGCAATGTGCGCGAGATGCTCTTGCAAACCACGGCGCCGATGAGTCCGACGGTGCTGTATCGCCGTGAAGCTCTCGAGCAACAACGCTGGAATGAACAGTCGAAACTGGAAGACTACGATTTGTATCTGCGTCTGAGCGCCGTGGGACCGTTTGCGTTTGATCCCCGGCTCTTATCAGCCTGGCGCCGGCATAGTTCCAATGTCAGTTGGGATCAAACGCTCATGCTTGAGGAGCAGTTGCAGGCGCAACGCGCGGCAGCGTTGAGCTTTGGTTTCACTGCCAGGCAGATTGAAGACCTGCAAAGGGCGACCAGATTCAGCCGTGCGGAAGATTTCCTAAGAGTTGGGCAAAAGTCGCAGGCGCTGCGTTTGCTAATACATAACTTGAGGGGTGTTGATTCGCCACGCACGACCGCAAAAATCTTGCTGAGACTGCTGATTCCTGGTTCGATCATGCGCTGGCGTGCGCGGCTCCGGCAACGACGGGCACACGGCCGTTACGGAACGATTAACCTGTAGCGAACGGATAATAAGCCACCGATAAACATCGATCGACACGGATTCCGGCACGAGCTAACGCAGCTCACTCGGCCTTGGGGTTTTTCAGATTCTTATTCATCCGTGTTTATCTATGGCATTTTCCATTAGGTGTTCACGAATCCGAAAACATCCTGATGATTGTCCCAGCCGCGCTCTTTGAAAAAGACTTCTCGCAAACCTCCCAGGTCGCGAACGAGCTCTCGGATCCATTCGGGAGAAGTCAGCGAAACGCCGTAGTCTCTCTCGCCCGGATAATCCGCAAACGCATAACCAGTTTTTGGGTAGTCAACGCCAATCCTGCGGATCTGTTCCGCGTCCAGTCCATAATCAAAATCTTGCGTGGGGATTCGGCGCTGCACAAAGTCACCGTGAGTCGTGAAGATCATGATGCCATCGGGCGCCAGATGGCGTTGAAAGAGCCTGAGCAGAGCGGTAATGCCAGACTCGTTTAGATGAGTAACGAGTGATCCACACCAGATCAAATCAAACTTCTGGCCAAGCGAAACTTCATCCAGGTTTAGCGAGGAGAACGCCGGTTGGGCGCCAAAGGTGCGCGCGCAAAACTCCACCTCCCCTGACGCCAACTCGCAAGCAGTAATCTCCGCATCGGGAAAGCGATGCACCAAAAATCTCAACACGCGCCCGCTTCCACACGGCAGATCGAGGATGCTCCGCACTCCTTTCAAACCCGCTCGCTCCAGCGCCTCATCGATGCAACTGATCGCGGATAGTCCGACCTTGTAGTAATGCACGCCATCCTCGTTGTACATGCCATGCCTGTAATAGATCCGGCTGCTCACCTGGTGGAGAAGTTCGCGTTCAGCTTCACTAAGTGAGGGATCGGCAAGAAGTCGCTTCTTATAGAGTAAAGGCCGCGGCGGGAGCGTATAAATCCAACGACGGACCGCACCCAAATAAGGCCAGAAAGGCCGAGGCACAATACGTTTCAATGCTTTGACGTGGTTCATGCGCGGATTCAGTTATTCGACTGGGAATGACGATAACAGGTCTTGAATCAGGAAAACAAAAGGCGGGGATTTGATTCCCCGCCTTTGTCCGTAGAACGAAGTGTTTAGCAAGCCAATGGACTTACTGGCCGAAGCGCCTGCGATACTCGATGCTAACAATGAACGACTTTACCATCTCGGCCTCAATGAAGTTTCCATTATGCTGATTGAGCTTGGTGAGCCAGAAGTTATAGCCCACAAAGTTAGGATCAGGCTGTCCATCAAAACCAATGTCGTCAGGGTTGCGCCGCAGGTAACCGAAGTATTGCATCAAGACGAAGGCCTTGTTGAACTCACGATCCGAGAACACAGAGTTCTCGGCCACCTGTCGCACGGCTGACGCGCGGCCTGCCGTGTTGTTATTTGACGACAGTTGGTTGACCAGCGCGTCGCGCTGTGCCGTGGTGAGCGAGCCGCCGGTGTTTGCGTTCAGCGTGTCCACGAAGTCTGTCGGGCTCATACCTATTGGGAAGCGCGCGAGAAATTCCGGTCGCTGCACCCAGCCCGCGAAGAACGCCTGCTTGTTAGTCTCTAACAGCACCTGCCAGGCGTTGTCCGGCGGGGGAGTAACAATGACGTTGCGAGCTACACGCTGCGTATCGGTCATCAACTGCTGGAAAGTGATCGGTACAGGCTTGCCCGGTAGGTCACCGAACGAAGCCTTATAAGTGCGGTAGACGAGATAGCCGGTTTCTTTGAACTCAATCGAGAGGAAGAAGGCTCCTGAGACGTTATCGCGCTTCAGTCGTCTGCAATCCTGATCTGTACCGCAACTCTCGATCTGATTGATCCAGAATGCCAGACCCGGCGCATCCGGTTCGCGGTTTAGGAAGTCAGCATAATGTTGGGACACAAAGAACGGCGAGAAGTCAGCCGCACTTCCCGTAGGTAAAGTAGTGAAAGAAGCCGACACGTTCCACACTGGATTAGTGACTGAGCGATCGAGGGGAGTGAACGTCAGGCCTGTCTTTTGCGGCGTTACGGTATGCGTGCCCGTTGTCGAAATGAAGTTGAAGACGTACTTGCCCTGGGAGTCGGTAATGGCGGAGGCCGACTGTTTACCGGAGAGAGTAAGCGTGACACCAGCGATACCATTCCCGGCAATATCAACAACGCGCCCACTTATCTGAACAGAAGTGCGTGTTTCATCGTCGTTCAGGATGCCATTCGCGTCGCGATCGATGGCGAATAGAGGGCCTTCGCCTGGGGGTACACCCATGAAGGTCAATTCCGCACCGGCAGTCACGCCGTTGATGAGCGTTTGCGAAGTGACAGGTGCTTCAGAGAGGCTATCCGGCTGGAACAGTCCATTGGACAGACGGAGGAAGCTGCGCGGGACGCCCCCGTAGATTCCTCTCACGATAAGGTCGCAGTTGCCTACCTGCGCCTCCGGGATGAGGACGTTGTTGATTCGATTCGTCACATTAAATGACGACTTGTTAGTGGCGTCCACAGTTACCATTAAGCCGACCGCTGGCGCTGTGCCGGTGTCAAACTTCAACAACATTTGTTCGATGTCGTGACGCCAACCGTCAGCCGTCGCCTCGCTTCCCGCTTGACCAAAGTTAAACTGCGGCGCCTTTTGAAAATTGAAAAGTGTGTCAAACGAACCATCACGCGAAAATCCGAAACCGGTAATCTGCTCACCCGGCGCCTTGTTCAATCCGACCTTCTGGTAAAGCCCACGGAATGGTGCCACTTTCACCGACTGCGACTCTTGAATGTTCGCAGCCGGAGTAATTTTATTGTCCGACCCAACCTTAAAGTTGGTTACCAAATGGCATTCGCTGCAATTGATCGTCCCGCTTGGCCCGGGAGGACCAAATAATTTGTTTGTGCTAAAGAAGCCGAAGCCACCCAGGAATTCGTTAGGGGTGCGCCGCTGCGGATGGTTTGGATTTGGTGGGTATACGAGAGATTGAACGAACGCCTTGAAGGAGCCCATCTCTTCATTGCTTAGTAAGCGCGGCCCTCCCAGCAGCGATACGAATGCCGGGTTGAAGTTCTCTAATCCGGCACGATCGCCTCGCCAGTGAAACGGCTCATTGCCAATGATGCCGCGCAGACTCTGCGTCATCATCGGTCCCTTCATCGGGTGCAACGTGTCCGAGCCATTGACATTCGGCGGCAGAAAGGTCGTCACGGGATCAACCGATCCCTGGGGGTTGCCGAGGTCCCAGGCTACTCCGTCCCGGTGACCGTTCAAATGGCAACTCGCGCAAGACACTGTGCCATGAGCCGAGAAGCTCGTCGCGTCGTAAAGAAAGCGACGCCCGTCGCGAACGGAAGCAGGCTCCGGGTTGAAGCCGATACTCAGCTGCGACAACACCAACTTCGTACCGGTATCCACTACACTTAAGGTCTGGTCGAAACGGTTGAGCACGTATAGTCGCGATCGCGCTTCGTCGAGCGCGAGACCGGTCGGCCCTTGTCCTACGCCGATGCGCCCCGTCACAACGCCTGCCGAAGACAATACGCCCACTCGTGCCGAGCTGGTCGCTGCCACATAAACGGTGCCGTCGGATTGGCGCACGATATCCGCCGGTAAAGCCAGGCTTTGTCCGCGTTCGGCATCAGAGCCGGGACTGCCGAAGTCAACGTGCGGGTTCAGATCTGATTTGCCTAAAAGTGTGGGTGTGGCAGCGCTCGCGTTGAGTATGGAGACGCGGCTGGCCTGGAATCTTCCGCGGATGTTCGGTTCGAAGCGCACGTGGTTGATGTCTTCGAGATTAGCGACGAAGAGTTGTTGCGTCGAAGCGTCAAAGGCCATGTTGCCAATGTGCGTTCCTACGTCGCGAACGCGCGCGCTTACCACAGCCGACAGCCCCGGGCCCGACGCATTAAGGACGACTACGTCAGAATCGGCTAGCGTGTAGGGGATCTGTGAAGTCCAGGATCTATTTATCTCATCTTTCCAGTTAGAGCCGTCCCACTTGACGATAAGGCTTGTGTTGGGATTCTCAGGTAATCCCGGCGCCAATGGTGGGTTTGGGGGCGGCAATCCGCCATTCGCTCTGACGATGCTCTCCGGAACTATAGTAGTCTGGTTGCCCGACTCGAATACCGAGACGAAGACTCGCGAGCCGTCGGCGTTGCGCGCCAGCGCGCGAGGCTGTTTGCCAATCGCCTCAACGGTCGTCGGAGTCACGGTGGGGTTGTTCGGGTCGAATACCTTGACGACGCCGCTCATGCCAGTTATCTGACTAAAACCGACAATCTGGAGCCCACCGCCCGCAACGCAGACGAAGGCTTTGTTATTGCCTGGTCCTGCGAAGAGCACATCTGTGGGTTCATCGCCGACGTCAAGCGTGCGAACGACATTCCCGGTCGTCAAGTCCACGATGCTCACGGAATCCGAGAGCCAGTTGACAACCCACGCCTCCCGGTCGTTGCGGGCCGCTACGCTCACCGGTTCGAATCCCACTGGAATCTCCGCTGTGAGCACTGGCGAGCCAGACACCAACTGGAAGACTGAAAGGGTAGCGTTCGGGGTGTTGACGGCGAGCAATCGCGTACCGTCAGGTGTCAACGCGAGTGGGTGAATCTGGGGTGCTTCAAAGGCTCGGAAGGACGGAGGCGGCGCCTGTGCTAATCCCACCTGGGTCCAACTACTTCCGACAAGCCAAAAGATGACAAACGAAAGCATGACGGCTGTGGCGAGCAGCGGTCGCCGATATTTAAAAGGGACGTAAGGTGGCATAAATACTCCTCGCATGTCGGGCGTCCCGCAAGCATGAGATGAGATCGGAATCAGGCGCGGCGATGAGCGAAGCCAGCTAGGCTATAAGTTCCACGGGCTGTAGAGCGTGTTCATCTTAACTAGGCCGGCAAGGACTATGCGCTTCGATTCCTCAGGACGCGTCAGCTAATCATCGGGGACGCTAAAAATTCACGGATGCCCAGGCTGGGCTCAATCTTGGGCCGCAATATACACTACGGAGAGGTCCAAAGTCTCGCTTTTTCCGTCAATCATTTCAAGCTTTTCGATATTAGTGCCAAACGCTCCGATGACGCAGAGTAGGCTCGGTTGTGGCCCACTAGCTTGAGCACTTGAACGCTCATCCGCAGGGCTTTGCAAAAAAAGTAATCGATTAGTCCGAGTATGCTTCTTGCAGAACCGCGAGTGGTAGCGAGCGGATGCAACCATTCAACGATCAGTCGGCAATTATTAAAAGATTTTTCTGACTGATGTTGCGTGTAGCATCCGCTCGCTAACGCTTGCGGTTCTGCAACAGCCGATTCAGCCCGAAGACCGTTCCTGTGCAATGCACATCCGTAGTTTCGATTGATGATCTTCGGATTGTGCGACCTTCAACAGGGCGGATCACCAAGCGTGCGTCGAACCGACTCATGATCTTGCCGACGCCTGCATTAATCAGTGCGCGGTTTGAGAGTCGCGAGTTAAGATAGAACTTGATGGATTTACAAACCAGCAAAGGCGCAAACCGCGAGCTTCCCCAGCCTACATCCGCGCACAGGGTTCGGAGATTCGAATCAGACGCTAACAATTCACTGATTACCCCTAACCCCGAAAGACACACCCTGATCAAATCAGAGGAAGCCGGCGTACAACTCAATTTGTCGGAACTGTGGTATTACCGCGAGTTGCTTTACTTTCTCACGCTCCGGGACGTGAAGGTACGTTACAAGCAGACGCTAATGGGACTGGCGTGGGTCATCATCCAGCCGCTGGCGACCATGCTCATCTTCACGTTGGTGTTCAATCGTTTCGTGCGGCTCGATGCAGGCTCGCTGCCATATCCGCTGTTCGCACTTTCCGGCCTGCTACTCTGGCTCTTCTTCGCCAATGCCGTCACCAACAGCACCAACAGTTTAGTCAGCAATGCAAACCTGATTACGAAAGTCTACTTTCCGCGCATGTTCATCCCGGCGGCTTCAGTGGGCGCCGGCCTGGTAGATCTGGGCGTGGCTTTCTTGTTGCTGATTGTGATGTCTTTCTACTATGGCGTGACGTTGACTTTGAACATCCTGTTCTTGCCTCTAATCATTTTGATGATGACCGTGCTCGCGCTTGGAGTGGGCTTGCTTTCGGCAGCCCTCACCGTCAAATACCGCGACCTGCGCCATGCGCTTCCGTTCATCATTCAACTTTGGATGTTTGCCTCGCCGGTGATTTACCCGACGAGCATTGTGCCCGCAAGGTGGAAATGGCTGATCATGATTAATCCGGTAGCGGGCATCATCGAAGGATTCCGTGCTTCGCTCACGGGACGCCCTTTCGACTGGTTGCATTTGTCCGTTTCAGCCGCCATAACTTTGGCGCTGCTCGTCTTTTCTGTCTATGTGTTCCGGCGCTTCGAAAATACTTTTGCCGATGTTGTTTGAGTGATGAAGCCAGCGATCAAAATCGAACATCTCAGCAAGCGCTACCGCATCGGTGGGCTGCACCCGGGTTACATGACTTTCCGGGAAATGATCGGCGGCGTCATGACTGCGCCGTTCAGAAAGCTCAAGGGTGGCAACGGTCATCAAACACTTTGGGCGCTCAGCGACATCAACCTGCAAATCGGACAGGGCGAACTCGTCGGCATCATCGGTCACAACGGCGCAGGCAAATCAACACTGCTGAAAATTCTTTCGCGAGTGACTAAACCCACCACTGGTGAGGTCGAACTTTTCGGACGAATCGGCAGCCTGCTCGAGGTCGGCACCGGGTTTCACCCCGACCTCACCGGACGCGAAAACATTTTCCTGAGTGGCGCCATCCTGGGGATGCGGCGTGTCGAGATCGAGCGAAAGTTTGACGAGATTGTAGCCTTTTCAGAGGTTGAGAAGTTCATTGAAACTTCCGTCAAGTGGTATTCATCCGGCATGTACGTCCGCCTTGCCTTTTCAGTCGCCGCTCACCTTGAACCGGAGATTCTAATGATGGACGAGGTGCTGGCGGTGGGCGACGCTGCCTTTCAACAGAAGTGCCTCGATAAGCTCCACGATATTCGTCAACAAGGCCGCACTATACTTTTCGTGTCGCATGACATGGCTGCCATTACACGACTGTGCAAGCGCGTGGTATTGCTGGAAAAAGGCAAAATTGCCTGCGACGGCGCGCCACGCGAAGTTGTCGATCATTACCTGAGCTCGAGTCTGAAAACAGGCGCGTGGCGCGAATGGACGAATGCGGCCGAGGCGCCTGGCGATGAAGTTGTGCGTCTCCGGCGCGGACGGGTGCGGGATGAGGCCGGCGAGACGATCTCGGTTGTTGATATCCGAAAACCCTTCGGAATAGAGTTGACCTATGAAGTGCTGGAGGAAGGCCACGCGCTTGTGCCGGTGATTGAGTTTTACAACGAGGAAGGCACCGAACTCTTCAGCACTCACGACACGCAAGTGGAGTGGCGTCGTCAAACACGCCCACGTGCAACCTACACCAGCACCGTCTGGATCCCCGGCAACCTGCTCGCTGAAGGAAGTCTAATTGGTCACGTTTCCATAATGTCTCACTTCCCCGCGACAGTCCTGCATGCTCACGAGCGAAATGCCGTCGCCTTTCAGGTTGTTGACAGCCCGGCGGGTGATTCTGCGCGAGGCGACTACATCGGTCCGATGCCTGGCCTGATACGTCCCTTGCTAAGTTGGACCACTGAGATGGCGGCCGTCAAGACAGGCCTTCTAAAGCCAGACTAACAAACCGTTGCTCCGTCTAAAGAAAAGTCTGCAAAACAATCTATCACTGTCCTCCAAGCTTTTCTTGCGGGAAGTATTTTCAACCGTCGGCAGAATTGTTGCTCGACTCGCGGCTCCCGGCCATTTCGTGAAGCGAGTCGTTGGCGCTGCCTCAGGTCACATGGTGACTCCTTTTCGAAGGCACGAGTCGCACCGTTACGATCTGCAACTTCACAGACTGGAAGCGTCTGATTTTGATCTGGACGCGAAGCGGCTTGCTGAAAAGAAACTCGAGCATGACCAGGCCAGCTCCATTCAGACCTCAATTATCATGCCAGTCTTCAATAAGGCAGAGTTCACTTTTCAATGCCTAAGGTCGATTATCCACGTGGTCGATTTTAGTCGGACCGAAGTGATAATTGTGGACAACGCTTCGACGGACAACACCGAGCAAGTTCTTTCTCATTTTGATGATCTCGTTCGTGTCATAACCAACAAACGTAATTGTGGCTTCGTGGATGCTTGCAACCAGGGGGCGGCGGCCGCGCAAGGAAAGTATCTCGTTTTTTTGAATAACGATACGACCGTATTGCCAGGCTGGCTCGACTATCTCGTTAAAACAGTTGAAGACAATCCTTCGGCGGGCGCGGTCGGTTCAATGTTTCTATATCCCGATGGCTCGATTCAGGAAGCGGGCGCCATAGTTTGGAAAAACGGCGAAGCGGACCATTATGGCTGGGGAGAATCGCCCGATGACAAACGGTTCAACTTCGCGCGGGAGGTCGATTACTGTTCCGCGGCCTCGCTGATGGTAAGAAAAGAGATCTTTCAAAGCCTCGGAGGGTTCGATCGCCGTTTTGTGCCCGCCTATTACGAAGACGTCGATCTTTGTTTTGGCGTGAGATTGCTGGGCTACAAGGTAGTTTATCAACCGCTGTCTCGGCTGGTGCATTACGAAGGAGCTACCGCGGGTGTCAATCCCAAAATCGGCGTAAAGCGATTTCAGATCGTTAACCGGGAAAAGTTTGTCGAGAAATGGCGCGACGTCCTGGAGCGCGAACATCATGAAAAGAACCTTAAGCGCCTCGAGGAAGCGAGTGACCGAAACTGCGCGCGGCCCCGAATCATCGTGTTCGACGAACGTGTTCCCAGCCCGGACAGAGACGCCGGCAGCTTAAGAATGTTCATGATCCTTAAGACTCTCGTGCGGTGGTCCCATGTGATCTTCGTGCCATTTAACCGGCCTCAGAGTATCGACTATGAACGCGCGCTTTGGCAGCAAGGTATCGAAACAGCCGACGCCATCGACTATCGCCGCCTGCTTAAGAACAAAAATGTTAAGGCTGCGATCGTCAGCCGGCCCAGCATGGCTGGAGCTTTCATCCGTCGCATCCGTCGCGTTAATCGAGAAATTCGTGTTGTTTTTGATATGGTCGATACCCATTTTCTCAGGTTCCAACGCGAGCACGAGATATCAGGCGATGCGGCAGCCCTCCGAAAGGCGGTGCGCTATCGAAAACTCGAAAGAAGGCTGGCACAGGCCAGCGACCTCGTTTGGTGTGCTTCGCTCGAAGACAAGCAGGTCATGGACCGCGAGGTAACAAACACAAAAATTGAAATTATTCCCACGATCCATGAACTGCGCGATTGCGGCAAGCCGTTTGAAGAGCGACAGGGTTTACTCTTCATCGGCAACCTCGCCCATCGACCCAACGAAGACGCCGTTCTGTTCTTTATGCGTGAAGTCTATCCGCGTCTTCGGCAAAGCCTGCCCAACGTCAGGCTGGATATCATTGGCGATAATCGCTCGCCGGCTATCGCGGCTTACAACTCCGAGGAGGTGCGAATATGGGGGTACGTTCCGGACGTCGAGCCTTACTTGCGAGATCGCCGCGTCTTTATCGCGCCGTTGCGGTTCGGCGCCGGTATCAAGGGCAAGGTTGGTGAAGCCATGTCTCGCGGCATTCCGGTGGTCACAACCTCGATCGGAGCGGAAGGGTTTGGACTAACGCACGGGCTCGACGTAATGATTGGAGATGATCCCGCATCCTTTGCAGTCGCGATCCAACAGCTGTATTCGCAGAAAGAACTATGGCAGCGAGTGGTCTACAACAGCCGCCTTCGGATCGAGAAGCACTTTACTCCGGAAGTGATTAGCGAGACGATAAACAACTCGCTCCTGGATTTATAAGGCAAACTGTTAGTTTGCGAACGCTTCCATAACCCTCAACCGGAGTGTCAACGAGTCGCCGCGAAATAACAGTTCGCGTTACAAGGTCTGGCGCAGGCCTATCAGCTGCGATCAATCCATCGTTCGTACCAAAGGCTCACGTTGAGGAGCGCCCAGAGATGGAAACTCCACTCACGTGCCTCGCGCCGGTGTTCGTCAAGCAGTTTTGTAACAAACGTATAGTCAAACAGATCGCGGCGGCGGATTGAGGAGTTCATTATTACTTCGCCCAACATCTCACCGCTATCGCCGCGAAACCATTCACGGACGGGCGCCCCAAAACCGCGCTTGGGACGATAAAGCAAATCTGATGGCAAGACTTTTTCGAGCGCCTGCTTCAAAATGTGTTTCCCGCTGGCGCCCTTGATCTTGAAATCTACCGAAAGGCCCATCGCGTATTCCACGAGGTGGTGATCGAGGAAAGGCACTCGTGCTTCAACAGAAGTGGCCATTGTCATCTTGTCCACGCGCATCAGCAGCAACTCCGGCAGTCGCAGCTTTAGCTCGAGGTACGTCATACGGGCGGCAAAATCCGAGTTTGGCCTGGCCTGGCTAATGTACTCGAGGTGTTTTCTTACCGCGTCGTATGACGACAAGCCATCGGCCCGGGCACTCATGTCGCTGGACAAAACCCTGCGTTTGAAAGCTTCGTCGAAGACTATCGCGCCGCCCCAGAAGAGCGATTCGCCGGCGCCTAGCCGGCGCACCAGCTCGATGGCCGTGCGTTTGTTGAATGAAGCTTCCATCAGCGGCTTTGCCATCGCCGTTAATGAATGGCGCAGTGCAGCCGGAAGTTTTTGGGCCTGGCTCCAAAAGAGCTCGTTGATGCGCACGTATTTTCTAAACCAGTCGTAACCGGCAAATATTTCATCGGCTCCTTCGCCAACCTGCACGACGATCGTTCCGGTCTCACGGGCCAGCTTTGAAACGTAATAGAGCGGCACGCAAACCGGATCGCCAAGTGGTTCATCCTGGTGAAAAACCAAATCGGGCAGAAACTTCTGCATCTCTTTCTGGCCGATGATTACCTCGTGGTGATCCGTGCCGAAGCGTTTGGCGATCGCTCGCGCACTCTCGAGCTCATTCAGTTCTTTAGTGTCTTCGAAGCCAACGGTATAGGTTCGTACCGGTTGCGACATCAGTTCCGACATCAGGGCAACGTTGGCTGAAGAATCCACGCCTCCGGAAAGAAATACGCCAAATGGCACGTCTGACATCATGCGTTTGCGAATGGAATCTCTCAGCAGCCGCAGAATTTCTTTGCTGTGTTCGACTTCACAGCGCGAGCGCATGCTTTCCGGAAGTTTTTCCGGCGGCAGCGCGTCCCAATACTGTTTGAGATCGATTGATCCGTCTCGACTAACGACCAGCATGTGGCCGGCAGGTATTTTCTGGATGTTGCGGAACAGCGTGCGTGGCGCCGGAGTAGTGAGGAAAGTCAGGTAATGATAAAGCGACTCTTCGTTAATCTCGGCTGTAACTGCGGGATGCTTTAGGATGGCTTTGATCTCTGAAGCGAAGATAAAACGTCCGTCCCGGTGATAAAAATAGAGTGGCTTGACGCCCACGCGATCGCGTGCGAGTACAAGCTGCCCTCGCTCAGCATCCCACAAGGCGATGCCGAAGTCGCCTTCAATCTCATTGACGAAATCGACGCCGCGCTCTTCGTAGAGATGCAGGATGGTCTCGGAGTCTGTAAGCGAAGTGTACTTGTGGCCGCGCTTCTCGAGTCCTTCACGTAGATACAGATGGTTGTAAATCTCGCCATTAAAAACCAGCCAGACACGATCCGTGCAACCATGCATCGGCTGGTTTCCGGCCGGCGAGAGATCAATGATCGACAGACGGCGAAAACCAAGACCGACGCGTCCCTCGTCAAAGAGCGACGCGCCTTCATCGTCTGGTCCACGATGTCGCATCTCATCGCGCATGCGCTCGATGAGCGGTAAGTCAACCCGCCCTTCGGTTGCGCCATATTCCCAGATTCCGCAGATGCCACACATAAAAACAGAGGTCAGAAGTCAGACTTGATCTTAGTCCAACATCTCGCAAGCAGTTCAGAGTTCAACCTTCAGGTTGTCTTTATTCAGGCTAAAGCTTGTACACTAAAGTTCTTGAGCTTGCTGTTACCTTTGTAAAACTCTCAAACGTTGATCGTGATCTTCGCCGGCGCACACCGGAACGATCGCCCAGCGAAGTTTACAAGGCATTGTCATCTTGGTGATCCAATTCGCCGAAACCGATGGGGCCTTCGAACCATAATGCCGGGAGGTGAACTGGGGTTCCAGTTCCGGAGGCTGATCGAGATCGAGCGAAGATACAATTAAACGCGCGCCACTCATCTTATCCCACGTGATGACGCCACCGTTGTTGAGGAGGCTTACCTCGAGTCCGGCATCGAAATGGAAACGCGTGGCAATTTTGTGTTGGCCCTTTCCGCCAATCTCATCCTCGATTAACCACCAGCGATTGACTTTGTCAAAAATAATTGTGCGGCGATGAGTGATCGGTTCGGCCAAACGCTGGTAGCCGGTATGTTCGGCAACAACCCGGTCATGTTTGGGCGTGCTCTCCCAATCCAAAACGCGCGCTACCGCTTCGCCTCCAGTCACAAACGGCGCATCTTCGCGAATTGTTTGTTGCTCCGCGTCGTCAATCTCTATCGTCGAATGGTAGGCGGTCGAGCGAAAAAGATGCCGCTCGCCCAAGTCGGCCGTGTAAACATACGAGCCTGGGTCAACTATAAAAGCGCAGCCGCAGGCTGAGACCTCCACGCTCAACACGTCGTTGTGTCGATGCGAAGTCGGCCTGCTGTTATTGGCGCCGTTTGCATTGAACAAAAGATACAGGTCTTCGTGCCGCAGAACATAAGTGCAGGCATCAGGAAACGCCCGTGATGAAGTTTCCTCATTTAAACTCGTGAGCTGTTCGTAGTCTCGCAAACCTCCTTCGCCTAACAGCCACAACAACTCCTGCGGCGCCTCCACCTGCTCCGGCTTCAATTGCGAATCCTTAAAAACTGCTGCGCCGATAGCCGGCAGAAACGCGTGATCGCTAGCGCTGCGAGGAACGATTGGCAAGAATTGGCCACCATCCGAATCGCCGATGAGCGGCGCTAAACCGTCGGGCCGCACAATAGCGCCCAGATAGGCGAGCATAGTATTAAGCTTGCGCCAATATTTGTCTTCAATCTGTATTTCATTCGCTCGGCAAAGAATGAACGAGTAGAGGAACAGTTCGAGAATAAAGCGCTGGTAGCCCGTCGAACCTTCGTAGTCAGCGCCGTCAAGCAGGATCTGCTTGTCCATCTCGTGGAGCAATTCATTCAATGCCCATATTCGCCACGCTTCAGCGCGTGCGAGCTCCGGCAGCATGATGGCGATCCATAGCAATCCCGCTAAGTTCGATAGGTAATGGTTGCTCGTAGCGATGTGTGAAAACTCGAGGTTGCGACGAATGTGAGCGCCGTGCTGATCGAACATCGCTAACAACATCGACAGTTTTTCTTCGTTGAGGGCCGGCGAGATTCGGAACAGCGAGAAGGCCGCGAGCAGGTTTATGGCGCGGAGCGCAACTTCCATCGCACACGACCAGTTAGCACCACGTCCGACCGGGTTTTGTTGGCGCCAGCTTTCGAGCTGGGCGAAAAACTCCGCGGCCAGGTGTTCTTCCCTGGTCAGCGCATACGCGCGGGCGAGCGTGATGAGATGGCCAAGGCGATTGAGTTCCCACAACAATCTGATGTCTGAACCGTCGCTGTGCCAGAAAGTGATCTCGGCGTGATAGTCGAGTGGCCAGATTCTTCCGGAGAGTGGATCACGATGCCAGTTTATCGGATCAGCTACCTCACGCGGCCAACCAGCGCGCGAAGAAGGCTCGCCGAATTCTTTCTCCCCAAAACCTAACAACGGCCAGCGATGTTCTTTAGTGATCAGTTGCGCGGATTCAATCAGCGAGTCAGTTTCATCAGGAAAGAGATCTCGTTGTCGGGAAGCCGTCGAGTCCGCCTGTTGAAATCCGGGCAGAAATGAAGGCCTCGCGCGTTCGCGAAAGTGTTTCAGTAAAGCGGATGACGAGAGGCTTTGGAATCCAGTTCGCAACTGCGCCGGTCGAGAAGCGAGCTCATCAAGCATTGCCTGTTCCCGGCGGCGGCGCACAGCAACTCGCCCGCGCCGAAAAGCTTCGCGCGTCGCCCGGCTGAAGCTAATTCGCCCACGAAGCACGCTTCGCACCCCTCGCGTCAATGATCTCACAACGACTGCGCTCATCTTAACCGAGCGCGGCGATAATGCGCTCTGCCGTGTGACCATCCCAAAGCGGAATCCTGACAACCTTTTTCGAGGTTTCGTTAAGCGCCTTAAAAGCTGCGGCGGTGATCTTCGTTGGGTCGCTCCCGACTATTGTGTTTGTTCCCATCGTAACTGTAATTGGCCGTTCCGTATTCTCGCGTAAGGTCAGACAGGGAATACCCAAAACGCTCGTCTCTTCCTGAATGCCGCCCGAATCCGTGAGCACTAAACGCGCACTGCTGTAGAGACTAAGAAAATCAAGGTACCCGAGCGGGTCAATCAAGCGCAGGCCTTTCACTCTATCTACTCGCATATCCAGGCCAAGTTCAGCAATTGACTTCCTCGTGCGTGGATGCACAGGGAAAACCAGCGGAAGCCTTTCGCTGATTGCGGCGAGCGCCTCAAGTATTTTTCCGAAGGCGGCCGGGTCGTCAACATTCGCAGGTCGATGTAGCGTAAGCACTGCATAACTCTTGTCGGTCAATCCCATTTGGTCCTTGATCCGCGATTGCCGGGATTGATCCAGGTGTTTGCAGAGCGAGTCGATCATGATGTTGCCGACCAGGCGTATTCGTTCCGGTGGAATTCCCTCGGCACGCAAGTTTTCATCTGCGTCGGCGGAAGGAGTAAAAAGCAGATCGGCAATCTGATCGGTTAGCAGCCGGTTGATCTCTTCTGGCATGGTGCGGTCCCGGCTGCGCAAGCCTGCCTCGACGTGCGCGACCTTCACGCCTAGTTTCACACAAACAAGCGCGCAGGCGAGCGTGGAATTAACATCGCCTACTACCAGGACCCAATCAGGCTGCTCGCGCAGAACAACGGATTCGAAGCGCTCCATGATGGCCGCTGTTTGTGCGGCGTGTGAGGCGGAACCAACGCCGAGATAAACATCGGGTTGCGGCAAATCCAGATCGCTGAAGAAAGCGTCAGACATAGCCGCGTCGTAGTGTTGACCAGTATGAACAACAAGCGGCGTAAACTCTCGTTCACGCCGCTTCATTGCTTCCACAATCGGCGCGACCTTCATGAAGTTGGGACGCGCGCCGACAACGTTGATTACTTTAAGCATTCAGCAAAGCCCAACCGCGAAAGTCCACCGTACAACATTCGCTGTTGCGCAAGTAGTTCAGAGTTCAAGCTTTAGCTTGCGTGACGCTTCAGAAAAGACAACCTGAAGGTTGAACTCTAAACTGCTTGACCGGGTTCAAAGTTCAAGCTTTTGTCACGGGCCGTCAACTTTGAGCTTAGAGACGAATTATTCGTGCGCTACTGTCGCGCCTGACATCACCATTGAGCGCGTTCCGCGTATCAATTATCAGCGAACTGAGTTGGCAAACGCGTTTGTAATCCGTTGCGCTGTGATCGGTGACGATCACCACGCAATCCGTCGAGCGCAACTCTTCATCGGTTAAGGGCACGGAACCGAGTGGCTCGCCTCCGCCTTCGGTATGCGCGTCGTCAAAGTGAACTTCATTCACAAATGGATCGTGGTAACGCACCTCGGCGCCTTTCGCGCGCAGGCGATCGATAATCGACAAGGCCGGACTCTCGCGCACGTCATCAATGTCTTTCTTGTAAGCGACGCCCAACAACAGAATACGTGAACCTTTCATTGCCTTGCGTTCGTCGTTCAGACCATCCGCAATCAGTTGCACCACATGCTCCGGCATGCGTGAGTTTACTTCCTCCGCGAGGCCGATGAAACGAGAATCGAAACCGTGTTGCCGTGCCTTCCACGACAGGTAATGCGGATCAAGCGGAATGCAGTGTCCACCGATTCCCGGACCGGGATAGAAAGGCATGAAACCAAAAGGCTTCGTGGCCGCTGCGCGAATCACTTCCCAGGTGTCGATGTTCAGAGCATAACAGAGTCGCGCCATCTCGTTTGCCATGCCGATGTTCACTGCGCGAAACGTGTTTTCCAAAAGCTTGGCCGTTTCGGCAACGCGAGCTGAGCTGACGGCATGGACGTCTTTAACAATTTGCGAATAGAGATAAGCGGCAGCTTCGGTGGAATCGGCGGTCACGCCACCGACGACCTTGGGAATATTATTCGTTTGAAACTGGGGGTTACCCGGATCAACTCGTTCCGGGGAAAACGCCACCAGAAAATCGACATCGAGCTTGAGTCCAGTTTCCTCGAACATCGGCACCAGCATTTCGTCGGTAGTGCCGGGATAGGTAGTTGACTCGAGAATGATCAACTGTCCCGCGTGCAGGCGCCGCTTGATCTCTTCGGCAGCGGCCAGGATGTAAGAAACGTCGGGCTCTTTTGTCTTTCTGAGCGGTGTCGGGACACAGATGATGATGGCATCGCATTCCTTTAATTGATCGAAATCGGTGGTTGCGCGCAGGCGCTTGCCATCGACAAATTCCTTGACTACCGCGGCCGGCACGTCGCCGATATAAGAATCACCTGCATTAATCTGGGCTGCTTTATGCTCGTCAACCTCAAAGCCGGTGGCCTGATAACCACTGCGTGCAAATTCGGCCAGTAGTGGCAAGCCGACATACCCTAAGCCAACCACTCCGACATGCGCACGCTTGCGTTTTATCAGAGCAATTATTTGTTCCTTGATCATGTAACCGGTTTTCCTTTGATGCCTGGAGTGCGGTGGTTGGCCGGCTCCTACCGCCAGCGATTCCCTAACGACCGTTCAGTGTTTGAAGCTCTCGAGAAGCCAATTGTAAGGTTTGTCAATATTGAAAAAGTAAGTTGCACTCTGCTTAGTCTTTGGATCAACCGCGGTCATTCTGTCGTAACTATGGCCATTTTCTTCAACTTTGGACTGACCCGACGGCTTCAGTCCCATAAAGTTGAACCAGGCATATTCTTCATCGACTGAGATCACGAGGAAAGCTGTCTCCATAGTTTTCCCATCGCCAGAATCAGAGATTGACTTCAAGAGATTCTGAAAAACGTATTTGTGGTAGTTAGCTTTTTCCTTGCGTCCCAGGTGTCGATTGGCAGCGAAGGCCACGAAGTGAGCATCGACGTCAAGGTAGTTGGCGGCAAGGACTTTTTCGCCCGACGCCAGAGCCTTCTCATACTCCCCGGCCTCGAGCTCCGCAATCATCGCCTTTTTGGAATTGCCGTCGCCGCCGTAAGGGCTGTACTGTTTTGTCTCAGTGTAAGTGAAGCGCAGGTCTTTGAAGTTGACCTCCGGATCCTGCTTCTTCATCCTTTCGAGAAGAGTCTCATAAGAAAGTTGGGGAATAGTTTGCTGGGCTGCGACGACAAATTGAAGCAAAAATATGCCACAAACGATGAAGACCGATTTTTTGATCATAGCTGGGGCAAGACGCGCTAGAGGTTCCAACACTCCGAAGACTTTCCTGGATTCAAGTCAGCAAGACTATTTGAGCGGTGCGAGGAGTGTCAAGGAGAGCGGTTCTGTGATACTGATGCAGTTTGAATTTGACCGGGGCAGCAGCCTTCTCCGGCTAAAGGTGACCAAACATGGGGCTATGCCCCCACTCGGGGCATAGCCCCCGAAACGATTTTGGCACCGTTCCGGTGGGGCGAAGCCGCCACCGCACATCAGACGGCAGAGCCGCAAACCGATGTTTTCCATAGACTCAATAGCGGGCGGTCGCTCGTTGGCAATAGCTTTCTAGCGTCCAACGAGCGTTGGGCCTCTATCGACGCTAAACTAACTTTTACTTAAGCCCAGGAGTGGCGCTGTTAATCGTCTTTTAGGTTGCTGCCACGCACAACCAGTGAACCCCTTTCTGATCCAATGAGCCAACCTACAGGTAGCTCCTCTCCGAAACTTGTTCGCGGTCTCGGCTTGATCGACGCCAGCATGATCGTCGTTGGATCGATGATCGGCTCAGGAATTTTCATCACTTCGGCCGAGTCAGCGCGGCTGGTAGGATCGCCTGGCTGGTTAGTGGTTGCCTGGGCACTAGCCGGCGTACTCACCATCACTGGTGCACTCTGTTGCGCCGAGCTGGCGGCGATGATGCCGCGGGCCGGAGGACAATATGTCTTTCTGCGGGAGGCGTATGGTCCAGCGGCCGGATTCCTTTTCGGCTGGTCACTCCTTCTGGTCATTCAAACCGGCACCATCGCCGCTGTGGCAGTTGCTTTCGCCCGCTTCATGGGCGTGCTCGCGCCGCAAGTTTCCGAGTCAAAATACATTGTCGCGCCCGTACATCTATTCGGTCGTTACGCCATAAGTCTTTCAACTGCGCAACTGGTCGCGATCATCCTTATTTTGTTGCTGACCGCAACGAACACGCGTGGTCTCAAAACCGGCAAGCTCATTCAGAACACGTTTACTCTCACGAAGACGGCGGCGCTTATTGGTCTCATACTGGTGGGCTTGTTGCTAGGTTGGAACAGCCATAGCGCTGCCTACACTTCCGCGTGGTGGAATCCCTGGGCCAACGGCTGGAATCCGCAGGCAGTTCAGCCCGGCCTGACAGCGACCGGCACCACTGCCCTGTTGATGTTGCTGGGTCTCGGGATGGTTGGGCCGCTGTTTGCGCAGTCTGCCTGGAACAATGTCACGTTTACGGGTAGCGAAATCCGTGATCCCGGACGCAATTTGCCGCGGGCCTTATTAATCGGCTGTCTCACAGTGGTAGCTCTTTACCTCCTCGCCAATGTTGCTTACAGCGTGACCCTTCCTCTCGCCACAATTCAAAAGCCGCAGAACAGTGTCGCCACTGCCACGATGCAGGCAGTCTTCAACCGGCCCGGCACGATTCTGATGGCCGTGGCCATCATGATCTCAACCTTCGGTTGCAACAACGGCCTGATTCTCGCTGGAGCGCGCGTTTATTACGCAATGGCGCGTGACCGGTTGTTCTTTTCCCGCATTGCTATTCTTAACTCCAGGCATGTTCCGGCAATCGCTCTCATCACTCAGGGTATTTGGGCGTCTCTCCTGACACTGCCCCGCACAATCAAGGTGAATCCCGCGCCAGGGGAAGATCCTTACGGCAATGTTTACACGCAGCTACTTGAATACATTGTTTCCGCGGATTTGGTTTTTTATGCATTGATGGTAGGAGCAGTAATCGTTATGCGGCGCAAAGCTCCTTCGAACAAGCGCCCCTATCGCACGTTCGGTTACCCGGTTGTGCCTTTGATCTATATTTTGCTCGCACTGCTATTAGTGATCGATCTTGCTTTGCTGAAGCCTCAAACATCTGGCATTGGCTACCTGCTCGTGTTAACCGGCATCCCCGTGTACTTTGTGTGGCATCGCAAAGCGAGCACGCCGCCGGAGAGTATTGCCAAAAACACGCAACCGTAACTGTAGTCTCGCAGCCTGGGCATTTGTTTAGGTTAGAGAGATTCGCCATGGGATAACTACTCGCATTGATTGGCGAAATTTGTGACAGCCCTTAACCTGCGCCTTTCAATTCTGCCGGATAAGCTGCGGTTGACTATGTTAGACTAAGTGCTTCGGTTCCTCGTATCTCAGAGCTAGTGGCATTGTCTTCTCGACGCCACACGATTTCTCACTAGAGCCAAAGGAGACGTTCATGGCTCAGTCCTTACCTGCCAACCATATTGAGGCGCAGATCGGAGATGTTAGCGGCGGCAGCCAGGTGGCGATCGGCAGCTATATCGTACAGATCGGTCGCATCGAAGGTGGTGTGGTCAACATTCTCAATGGACCGCCCACTTACCCGCGTTCACGACCACAGCCGGTTTTACTACTTCCGCGAGCATTCCCAGGCATCCTGGACCGCGTGACTGAATCTTCTAATGCCATCCAGGCACTTCAATCGAAGGAGTCGGTGGAGTGTAGCGGCGAGCCCGGCTCGGGCAAGACCAGTTTGATTCGCCACCTCGCCTATCAATCGCAGGTTTCCGGTTTCACCGCCGGCGTGGTCTATTTTCAAGTCAACCAACAATCCAACGATGATCTTCTGAAATCACTCTTCGACGCCTTCTACGAATACGATTCGCCAGTCAAGCCGACCGAAACCGAAATCCGTCATTACTTGCAGGCCCTGAGTGCGCTGATTCTGCTCGACGACGTGGAGGCTACTTCGGAGCAAATCGAATCGTTGATGAACATAGCGCCGCACTGCACTTTCATCGCTGCCACGGCGAAGCGTCGGCTCTTTGGGGAAACGCGCGAGGTCACGCTAAAGGGATTGCCTACAGCCGAAGCGGTAGATTTGTTTCAACGCGAGTTTGGCCGTGCCTTGTCACCCGAAGAACAGAAGGGCGCGCAGTATTTATGTGAATCGGTGGACTGTATTCCGCAGCGCGTTTTGCGAGCCGCCCACGAGGCGCGCGAGGAAAATCGTTCGCTGCTGGAAATTGTTCCGCAAGCGAAATCACCGTCTCTGGACCAGACGCTCGCAGCCGCGGAAGTCAAACCGCGCTCGGAAGATCAAAAGAAAGTACTGGCTGCGCTGGCTGTTTTCTACGGCGCCCCGATCGCTGCGCAACATGTGGCCGCCGTCGCCGGCGTCTTTGGCGTTACGGAAATGCTCGACGATTTCGAAAAACGCGGGCTGGTTCAATCACATGAAAAACGCTACACGTTGGCAAGCGATGTGAACAACGCGCTGCTGGGCGATCTTCAACCCTGGCTAACGCGCGCCCTGGCCCACTTTGTCGAGTGGACTGAGGAGCACCGTAGCCAACCTGAGGTCATTGCGGAATCAGCGCAACCGATCTTACTCATTCTGCAGTGGGCGGTCGCGGCCAAACATTGGCGAGAGGCGAAACGCCTGGGCCATGCGACTGAAGAAGCACTGGCGCTAAGTGGCAAGTGGGACATGTGGGCCACTGCACTGCAAAGCATTCTGAAGGCCGCTCAGGGGCTGCAGGATCGTCCGAACGAAGCCTGGGCCCTGCATCAAATCGGCACGCGCGCCCTTTGTTTGGGCGCACGATCCGCAGCCCTGACTTCGCTGAATGCAGCCCTCGCGCTCAGAGAGTCGCTCAACGACCAGAGCGGCGTGGCAGTAACACGTCACAACCTGAATATTCTTTTAGCTCCTCCACCACCACCATCTGAACCCGATGATTCCTCGGGGCGTGGAGTCGGTGCAGGAGCCGCTGCGATTCCGGTGGCGCTCAAAGTCGGGGTGCTTGTTCTGCTGGCTTTGGTAGTGGCGCTATTAGTCTGGTGGCTTTGGCCTCGAAAGCCGCCAGTTACGACGGCCAGAATTGTGAGTTTCACTGTCGATCCCGCCACTGTTCCCGCGAACGGTCAGGCCAAACTTTGCTACGAAGTCGAGGATGCCGGCTACGTTCTCATTGAACCGAACATTGGCGAAAAAAAGCCGGCATCAAAGGAGTGCCTACCGGTCACTGCTGAACAGACAACAACCTATACGCTTAAGGCCTTCGGTTCGGACGCAAAAGAAATCACTCAGCAGGTTACCCTCAACGTTGAAACGGCGCCGCCAATGGCTCAGATAGGTCGCTTTGAAGTTTTGCGCGAGAACGGTCCTGGCGGTGAAAGCGACGTGCAGTTTCGTCTTTGCTATGAGGTGCGAAACGCAGCTCATGCGGAAATCGACAACAACGGTGGAGCAGTGGTACTGGATCAAAACCACTGCCAGCAAATCAGTCCTGAAGGGATCATCACCTACACCCTTTCTGCCACTGGGTTGGACGGCCGCACAGTTACGCGCCAGGCTACCGCCGATGCCACGAAACCTCCATCGCGACCTCCTCAGGTTTTGAGTTTCGAAGCGTTACCCGGAAGCATCGTGCTTGGCGAAAAAGCGCAGCTATGCTTTCACCTGAAGGACGCGAGCAGCGTGCAAATTGATCCCGGCGTTCCCAACGTGGAAGCCGGAACTGAGAAACGTTGTGTTAGCGTCGCGCCGATTAAAACAACGACCTACTCGCTGACGGCCCTCAACTCCGAAGGCAAGGCTAGCCTAAAGCAGGCAACAATTAGAGTGAGGATACCGGCGCCGCAAATAGTCAGCTTCACCGCGCAACCAAATTCACTCAAAGACGAGGGAACTGTCCAACTTTGTTACGAGGTGCTTCATGCCGGCAACTTACAAATAGATCAAGGGATTGGCGAGGTCAGACCGAGTAAGGGTTGTGTCGATGCTAAAGTTGCTGAAACAACCACTTTCACCTTGACTGCCACTGGAGATGGGGGAGTGGAGAAGGGTCAAGCCAGAATCACATTCACGCACTCACCGCTCGAAGTAGAGTTCACCGCGGAGCCGCAAACTATCACTGTGCCCGATGCAGCGTCGCTCTGTTATTCCGTTAGTCAGCCCGCCACGATCACAATTGATCACGGCGGCGGCCGATTTCGCGCTCCGAATCCAGGAAAGAGAGATTGCGTCAAGGTGCAACCAAAGCAGACGACAACCTACACATTGACTGCGGTTGGTTCGTTCAATCGCACAGAGAGCAGACAGGTCACGGTTACTGTCAAAGAGTCACCCCCGGAACGGAAGCACGCTCGGATACTCTTTTTCGAAGTTACGCCCACGCGCATCAAGTCCGGAGAACGCGTCCAGGTGTGTTATGGAGTCGCCGATGCGATTCGAGCCGGCATCGCCCCGCTTAGGAGAGAGATCGCCCTCCTGGAGAAAGAGTGCATTAACGACTCACCGGAAAAATCAACGCGGTACGTCTTGAGTGCGACGGGCGAAGATCAACAAGCTGAGCGCAGCACGGTAAACGTAATAGTGGATGAGCCGGAGCCGGCGAAACACGCCCGAATTATTGATTTCAACCCTTCCGAGACCCGCATCAAAGCCGGCGCATCCGTTCGCTTGTGCTACGTGATTGCCGACGCGCAACACGCTTCCATGGCGCCTATCAGCAGAGAAGTGCCTGCCGAAAAGGACTGCATTAGCGATTCTCCGAAAAGATCAACGCGGTATGTCTTGAGGGCGGTGGGCGAAGATCAACAAGCTGTAAGTCGCGCGGTAACTGTGGAAGTTGAGGAACCGGCTGGGGCGCCTCCCGTCAGGATTACGCGTCTCGAAATCAAGCGGACCATACTTCGCGGTATGCAGATATGTTATGCGGTCGAAAATGCTGTCAGCGCCAATATTGATCCGGAATTTGGCGCCGTGAATTTGCCTGCCGATTGTAAGACTATCAGATCGACCAAGCCGACAACCTTCACGCTAACGGCAAGAGACGCGAATGGGAATAGTGATCAAAGAAGCGTGAACTACACTCCTCGCGAACAGCCCCAGGAAACACCAATCAGAATCAAATCCTTTACTCCTGCGACCCAGGTCATCAACTTGGGCGCGCGAGCTAAAATCTGCTACAGCACTGACGGCAATGGCACGGCGGAGATTTCGCCTGAGCCGGGTACCGTGTCGCCTTCAATCCTGGGCATCCAGCGTTGTGTCAATGTTTCTCCGAAGGAGAGTACGGTCTATACGCTAACGGTAACGGGCCCGCAGGGACAAAAGGACAGTAGAAGAGTCACTGTCAGAGTACAAAAGCCGGGGATTGTGATTCAATGATATCGACAAACAAGGACAAGTGCTTCTTTAGGTACTGATGCAGTTTGTTCTTTAGCGAATCCTTGACTCCAGGAGACAAAACATGAATGCCGAAAAGAACTCGGGTGATTCGATTAGCGCCAACATCGGTGACGTAACAGAGCGAAGTCAGGTGGCGGTGGGAAAGGGAATTACTCAAACCCAGAGCTACAGTGCCACGCCGGTCGTAACTGCGGAGGACAGAGCCCAGCTGCAACAGATGTTCGAAGAACTGAAAGCAACGATTGAGCAGGAAGTTGCCGCTACTGAAAAAGAAAAAGCGCTCGAACGGGTAGATGAATTGCAGCAGGCGGTCACCGCTAAAGAACCCGACTTAACCACCATGGAATACGTCAGGAATTGGTTCGGCAAAAACGTTCCGTCCGCGGCGAGTGCGGTGGTCGACTTCATCGTGCATCCGCTGGTAGCTAAGTTTGTGGCAGCCGGTGGCAAAGCTTTGGCTGCCACTTTTCGCGAACGTTTTGGCGGCTGAGACTAACTCAACGATGAAGGATGAAGTTTTGTCAGCAGCATGAAAGTGAATCGGTGCTTTAGAAACCTGCGATTTTCGACTCAATTCTGTAAATAATTTCCTCGCCCTTGAGCCCGACCTTGACCAGCTAAAACTCAGTTTTAGAGAAGATTTAAGATAAAAAAACTTGACAGAAGGCCCCGCAAAGAGGATATTGTCCCAACTTAGAACAAAACTGAGAAGTTTAAACTCCAACGACCCGAAAGTGCCCGGTCATTGGCGCAAGATTTCTTCAGTTCCCCTGAGCTGCAGGACCAAACGCAAAACAAATCCAAGTTCCTGATCCCTGAACATGCAGTCTTTTGCCCGCACGTTCAACGGAAGGAACACCATCATTTTCCGGAGGGCTAACCCCGTTAGCTCTTCTGACTGGAGGGCAGGATGAACTCTACATCGCGTCGCATATTTTTGCTCATAGTTTTTGGGTTTATCCTGAATGCTGCGGGCCTTATTTCCGTTTCCAGCATCGTAAGCGCGCAAACTAACGTTGGCCGCATTTCGGGAACGGTGAAGGACTCAACGCACGCAGTGATTCCCGGCGCCAACGTGACTGTCACCAACCAAGCCACTGGAATAAGCCGCGCCACGACAACAGACGAAGACGGCTTTTATCTGGTCACGAATCTACCGCTGGGAGACTACAGTGTTGCGGTCGAACGGGAGGGGTTCACTCGAGCGGAGAAAAGAGACTACAACCTCGTCTCGGATGGCCGCCTCACGATTGATTTCAACCTGGAGCCCGGGAACATTTCGGCGGCGGTCCTTATCACAAGTGCAGTAGGCGAAACCGTTAACAACACTTCTGGAGAAGTTGCTCGATTAATCGATGGCGAGCAGGTCCAGGATTTGGCGACCAACGGTCGCAACTACACGGAGCTGTTAACGCTCATTCCGGGGGCGCCATTGTTGACTGATGATGCCCTCGACTTGATGACCAGCCTCGGTGTTAGTCAACCCATCAACGGAAATCGAGGGAATTCCAACAATATGACCGTAGATGGCGGCTTCAACCTCGACGGCGGCAGCAATGGCAGCCAGATCAACAATGTGGGCCTCGATTTTATTCAGGAAGTTAGTATTAAGACCTCCAACTTCTCGGCTGAATACGGGCGTAATTCCGGAGCCTCTATCAATGTCTCAACCAAAAGTGGCACGAACCGTTTCAAGGGAAGTGTGTTTGAGTATTTCCGGAACGAGAAGGTGAACGCTAATAGTTTTGCCAACAATGCGCAGGGCATTTTCAGCAGCGATCTCAGCAGGCCGGGAGCAAAGGTACTTGTGCCGGTGGGTGATCCCCGCGATGGTCAGCCGCGGGCAGCGCGTCGACCCGAACGGTACAACAACCCCGGCTTTAGCATAGGAGGGCCGATCGTTAAGAACAAGGTCTTCTTCTTTGGCGGCATCGAGTGGAAACTGATCCGCCGCATTGAATCGAAAACGTCTACGATCCCGACGAGCCGCGAATGGGCGGGCGATTTTTCGTTTCGCCTGCGGGGCGCGGACGGCATAGTGGGCACGGCGGACGACGGCGTGTTGAAGGATCCCAACAGCACATTACCGTGTACCACGTCGAACAGGAGCGGCTGTTTCGGCGGCAATAACGTCGCCCTCAGAAACATCATACCCGCCAACAGGATCACTACCGACGGCGCCGCGATTGCTAAAGTTTATGCCGCAATGGCAGCGCGAGCAGTCTTTACGGACACGCCAACGGGCAACAATGCGCTGTTTCTGGAACCGAATCCGTTTGGTCTAAGGTCGGAAGTAATCCGAATTGACTACAACGTCAATGAAAAGAACAGCATCTTCGGGCGCTTCCTGCGTGACAAATACGATCCACTAATCGATCCCTACGGAACGCTCATCGCCCCGTCCGGCGCGGCGCTGCCTACCATCCCGACCCAACGAAACCGACCGGGGTATAGTGCTCAGGTGGCGCATACCTGGCTGATCAACCCCCACATGGTCAACGAGCTGAAGGCCAACGCTTCGTGGAATGCCCAACGGATTCAACCCATCGGTGATGCCTGGAAGCGGGAGACTTATGGCTTTCAATTCCCTGAGCTTTATCCTGGCCAGGGCCGGTTTCCCAATGGCATCCCCAAAGTCAGCGTTACAAATTTCACCGGGTTTGAGGGGCCAGCCAGGGCATTGCTCGCACCGACTACTGAAATCCAAATCTCCGACAACGTCTCCATTTCCCGTGGGAAACAATCCCTTAAGCTTGGCGCGGTGATAATCCGCAATCGCAAGGATCAGAACGGCCGAACCCAATCGCTCGGTGATATCACTTTCAGTACCAGCGGCAATTCTCGCACGACGGGCAATGCGTTTGCTGACACCCTCCTTGGTAACTTCCGAACATACTCGGAATTCAACAACGATCCGCTGGGTTTCTTTCGGTTTACTCAGATCGAAGCCTTCGTCGCAGACACCTGGAGGGTTCGTCCCTCGCTGAGTCTTGATCTTGGCGTTCGCTACCGTCATAACTCTCCCCATTACACGCAAGCGAATAATATCGTGAACTTCGACCCGCGCCTTTACGATCCAGCCCGGGCAGTAACCGTCAACGCCAACAACACCATTACGATTGGCCCGAACGGCAATCCCTTTAATGGTTTGATCCGGGCAGGCAACGGCATCCCTGCCTCAGAGTTAGGACGGGTGCCTGGAGGCGCCGATCCGATCGTCCTGTCAGTACCGGCAGGAGCGCCAAGGGGTCTGTACCCTACTGCGAGCATATTAGAGCCACGCGTGGGTTTTGCCTGGAGTCCCTTGAAGAACAGAAAGACCGCCATTCGCGGAGGCTTCGGCATCTTTCACGACCGGCCCGAGGGGAACCTCATTTTCTCGCAGCTGAATGTTCCGCCTTATTCGATCAGCGCGCAGTTTGAAAACGGCAACCTGTCAAACCCGTCAGGCGGGGTCACGTCGGCACTCGCACCTTTCGCCACCATCAATGCGATTGACCCCAACCTGAAGTTCCCTTACGTGATGAGCTACAGTCTGACCGTGCAGCGTGAGCTGCCGTATGGGATCTTTGCCGAAGTAGGTTATGTAGGAAATCTAGGCCGTCATCTGATTCGGCAACCTGACATCAACGTGCCAAGCTTCGCCGCCTTATTAGCCAGGGCACAATTGCCATCACCCCCGAATCTCAACACGATCAGGCCCTACAAAGGTTACTCGCAGATCAGAATGCGATTGAGTGACGCTAACTCAAACTACAACGCGTTTCAGGTTTACGTAACGAAGAGAAAGGGAGCCATAAGGATGACCGCCAGCTATACCTGGTCGAAGGTGCTGGCGGATGCGGACTCGAATACCGATACCGTCGATGCGGGCGAAAACCCGTATAACCGGTCGGCAAACTACGGGCCTGCCAGCTTCGACCGCAGGCAAATTCTCGCTACCACAACTTCTTACCGGATACCGTTCTTCAGCCGCTCACACAATTTCCTGGGCAACATCCTTGGCGGCTGGGAGATCAGCTCGGTCTTCCGCGCCCAGACCGGTGCGCCTTTAACTATTACTGGGGATAGCCTCGTCGGAAATGACCGGCGGGCCGACTATACCGGCCTGCCCCTTACGCCACTTGATGACGAGCATTGGTTCAATCCGGCAGCCTTCAAGCGGGCTGACGAAACGCGTGTCGGCACGACGGGCCCGGGACTACTTTTTGGCCCGGGACGGAGTCGGCTTGACCTTGCCATGAGCAAGAGTGTCCGGTTCGGCGAAAAGCTTAGGGCGCGATTACGGGTTGACGCGTTCAATGCCCTCAATCATGCGAGTCGGACGGGTGTCAATACAGATGTCGACAGCAGCTCGTTGGGCCTTATAACAGGCTCCACGTCGCCGCGTTCCATACAGGTTGGGGTGAGGTTTGAGTTCTAACTTGAACGGCTGAGGGATGCAGACGCCACTCACCTCGTCCTGCATCCCACACACTGTTTAGGGTTCACTCAAGCAGTTTAGAGTTCAAACTTTAGTTTGTGTTGGAACGCAGCAAGCTAAAGCTTGAACTCTAAACTGCTTGAGGAGCTCCCTCCCCTGTTTACATCGGGCCCGCGTCTTTGATCTCGTCGTTCTCGTCGAGCGCGCCGCTCAGCGCTTCAACCGGCGGGCTCGCATTCCCTCATGAAGGTCCTTTGGACACAGGCTTGCGGGTTCAATCTGCTCAACGATCCATTGATAGGGCCAATCTGAACTCTTGCCATTCGTCCCAACTCCGATAAAGTTCAGCAGGGGGCCGAAATCGGGCGGCGGAAGGTGCAAAGCTCCCGTCGCCCGGATATTCCAGTAGGTGTTATAGGCTCCAGCGTGTGCGCCACGATTACTCGCTCCGCCACTATTGAAGGGCCGTGTGCCGGCGCCAGGATCAAGCTGACTAAAGAGACTGGCATAGTTTGCCTCTCGATGATGGTCCATGTTGAGGTCGATGCCCTGACCCTTTGAGAATACTGTGTGAAGGGCATACCACTCGACACTGATGTCGTGTACGAATTTTGTCTGCACCGAAAAGCCGGTGACAAGATTTTCCGTGCCGTGACTGATGTCGATCCCATGATGCCCATTGGCTCCGCGTGCGCCGGCGCCGACCGCCCTGCTCGCATTCGTGGTCAGCTTCACATTGCTCACGGTGCAGAAATTCGTGGAATTCAAGTCGATGGCAAAGTCACTATTTTGAATTTCAACGTCATTGATCCAACACTGAGAGACATCCTGAAAGAAGAGCGCGTTATATCCCCTTTCCCTGAAGTGACCGGGATAAGCGGTCCACGGAAAATGAATAGAAAGATGTTCGATCCCAACCTCCTGAACCGAAGGAACAAACTTATGGATTTCGGGCGCCCATTCCGGACGCACGTCATAGGGCAACGGTCCTTCAATTTCAATTTTGTTTCCCGACACAGACTTAACGCGCGATAAAAACCGCACCACCGCTCGAGTTCCAATCAGATCTTCAATCGAGCCTGGCACCGCAGGTGTCAGTTCTCCATATAAATAACGAATCAGCGATCCTGTGGTCGCGCTGGCCTTTGGTGGATCGCTCTGAACCAGGCGTATCCACTGCCCTTTCCTAATCGAAGCATGAGACGACAATCGCCTTGGCGCGGTTCCGCTTTGGACCAGGGTTGAGATCTTCAAGGTCCGACTCCCGCGTTTGGCGGCTGCGATTACCGACGCTAATCGTGTCTCGGGTATGATCGGATCTTTCCCAGTTACGTTGATCAGACCTGGCCGAAAGGCCCATTGAGACTGTTCCGTTCCCTTCGCCGTGTTGCCGAAAAGATCTTCTAAAGAGTTTGGAAAGAACAAAGTTGTTTCGTTGGGTCCAGCGCCACGCAAGACGAAATTTCCCCTGGAAATATCGATTCGCTTTGAAATAACGTAAGTGCCCTTTGGGATGAATAGCACACCACTCTTAATCGACGCGATTGCCTTCAGTAGTGAGGGCGAATCATCTGTCCGTCCATCACCGGCGGCGTGGAAATCTCGTTTGAGATCCCACTTGACTGGTGGAGTGGGAATCTTTGCTTCGCCGGCATGGTAACCAGCATAGGAAAAGTCCGGTAACTTGCCCGCAGGATTCCATTTCTCTCCGGCAACGCCCCAGAGCGAGGAGTAAACGCAAGGACCTGATGAAACCTCTCCGGCGCCGGCATGGTCGGCTGCCAGTTCAGTTTGGGACGCGTTTCCCCCATCACTAACTGCGTCAATGCCAGTCGTTCCGATTAGTGGAGAATGCGAAATTGCGCTTTGTGTCCACGCCAGCGCGGACGCAAAAAGGATAAAGGAGGCCAATTTTCTTAGCGACATATTCGAAAGCTAACCAACTTCAGGATACCGACAATGGCTTGCTTCATCCTTCATCCCTCTTCCTTAAGTTGTGGCATTGGCCTCGGATTGGATCCGGGCGCCGGACCGGGTCGACGTCCAGGTACGGACCCTGATATCCGCTTGATTGCCTGAAGCTTTGCCTGCTGCTCAAGTGTCAGCTTGTTCTTGATTCGAATAACAAGTCCGACGTGCAGGTGCTTGATTTCGCGTTCGGCATCGAGCACCTTGTCGAGTTGAGCCAGGGCTTGTTGCTCGTTTACTGTACTCTCTTTCATCGTCGAGCCCAACGCTTCCATTGCATCCTGCAACTGCCACTGAAGCTCATTGAAGCGCACTGTGACTCGTTGAATTTCCCCGCGCATGAATACCTTCTGTTCGTCCGTCAGTCCGATTTCTCGCTGATGCTGCATGACCAGTTCAGGGGGAAACATCGAGTCGCCGAGCGGATCATTCTCGGGCCGCGGGGGTTGTGGCTGCTGCGCTGAAGTAAACACCACACTGAAAAGAACCGCGGCAACCAGCAGTATGACTAATCCAGGTTTTGTTTTCATTGACTTCTCCATTCAGTTCGTGCCATTCGGCAAGAATGCTTCCATCTCATGTAAGTTCTGGTTCAGTTGAGGAAGGGTCCTGAACACTTCATCACCGGGCGATCGCAGTAGGGTGGCTGTTGGTGATCGCCATCGCGAGAGAGCAATTGCATCGCGCGTGGTTGATCGCCTTAACGCGAGTTTCGCCGCTTGGCTGCGCGGCGCGAATCCCAGGCGTCGTGGCCTGCGGATAACGCGCCTGACTTGCTGCACTAACTCCGGGTCCTTTTTGATTTGTGCGGGGCTAGCTTCAGGTTTGACAGCTCCGCTCGCGACCGCGTCAATCGATCGCGGCTTACGTTGCCAATGTCTTGATAAGAAGGCGAGCGAGAAGAGTGCAAAGCAAACGATGACTACTGCCACCGCCATGCGAAAGTCGACCGCGGTCTTTCGTCGGGCGCTTTTGATGTGCGCTCGGTTCCACACGGCGGCAAATCGTGGCATGACGCGTTCGTCCTCGAGTCTCAGCTCACGAAACAACGCTCGGATTCTTCTCTCCTCTCCACTTAACGCCATAACCAATCTCCGATGGTCCCAAAGATTCGCGCAATCGTTTCTTTCCCCGCTCGTAATGCCGGCGCACGCTACCGACCGAGATATTCATCACGTCCGCGGCTTCTCGCAAGCTGAGGTCCTGGTAAAAGACCAGATGCAGTGTTTGTCGCTGGCGTAACGGCAACCGTTCCAGCGCTTGCTGAAATCGTATCTGCATCTCCGATCTTTCAACCGCCGCATCTGGCCCTTCGGCCGGAGAGATCCTGTCAGCTTTCCCTTGCGGCTCACCACACAATCTCAGCTTTCGCAGCAGATTCTTGCGCTGCTCCGCCGCCGCCGTCTTGTAAATCACGGCAAATAGCCACGTTCTGAATGACGACTCGCCACGAAAGCGCGCTTTGCCTTCAAGGATCTTCAAATAGACCGTCTGCAGAACTTCCTCTGCTTCTCCGCGGTCGCGTCGGCAACAACTCAAGGCCCAGCCGAAACTGGAACTGTGCAGCTTCTCCAGCTCAGCCTCCAAAGCCGAGATGTTCATTCGGTCTACCTTCACGAATTATTTCCGTGCTCAAACTATTAGTCGCTTGAGCCGACGAAATGTATGACAACGATCCTGGGGGAATTACTGATTAAACGTTGGACCCGTGAAGAATGTTTGATCTGGCACTTAAAAGAAGGATGCTTTTGGTTGGAAGCGAGTGTCGTGTTTTCCCCAAATCCAGGTACTGGTGAACTTTGGATCCCGCGATCAATGTCTTCACTGGGATCGCGGGCGTCACGCCCTCCTGCGTAGGGCAGGCGCAAGCATCGGGAGTTAAAGCCAACGTACCTACGGAGCGGGCGGGACGCCCGCGGTCCCAGTGATTGTAATCAAGAGCTATTTCACCCACTCGTCCGCGATCTCCGTTTCCACTTTCACCGGTACTGTCTTCACGTATTCTTCGCCCGCGGCGCGCATTGCACGCTCTACCCGTCGCGCAATCTCTTCGGCCTCATTCGCGTCTGCTTCAACCACAATTTCGTCGTGAATGATATTGACGATCTGCGCGTTAGTCCCGCGCAACTCATCCTTCAGCAGGCGTAAAGCGCGCTTCAGTATGTCGGCACTCGTTCCTTGAATTGGGGTGTTCTTACCGTTTCGCTTAGTCATTGAAATCTGCTGGCGGTCCTGTTCGTCGTAGCGGAAACGGACCAGGCGGCCCGAGCCGGTTCTAGCCTGGCGCTCGCTTACGGCGCGGTTTGCCGCTTCGTGGAGATAAGTATCGAGTTGGCTATAGGTGGCAAAATATTTGCGTAGCACGTTTTCCGCTTCGGGCACGCTCAGACCTGTCATTATCGAGAAGCGTTGCGCTCCGATGCCATAAACCACTCCGAAGTTTAAGCGTTTGGCAAAATCTCTTTGCTCTCGCGTAACCTGATCAAGCGCCACATTAAAAACTTCAGCGGCCGTTACGCGATGAAGATCGGCGCCGGAGTTGAAAGCATTGATGAACCCGCGGTCTCCTGAAAACTCGGCGAGAATGCGCAACTCGATTTGCGAGTAGTCGGCAATCACAAGCTTTCTACCCTCAGGGTATCCGGAAAAGCAGCGACGATATTCCACCGCGTGCGGCACCTGTTGGATATTGGGATTCGTGCAGGAGAACCTGCCGGTCGGCGCGCCTATCTGCCGGAAATCGGCGTGCAGCCGCCCGGTGGTGGGATTGATCAACTCGATCATGTTCTGACCGTAACTGGTCAGCGCTTTTTGCACCGTGCGGTACTCGAGCAACGTGGCAATAATCGGATACTCGGCGGCGAGCGGTTGAAGTTTCCAGTTGCGTGTCGAGTCGGGAAGCGAGATTCCCAGACGGTCAAACGCTCGTGTCAACTGTTGGGCCGAATCGAGGTTGATCTCATCGCGTTGTGGCCCGCCGAAGAGCGTTCCCTGCGAAGACTCTTCGGCAAGTACTTCCTGCAATTCATCTGCCAGCTGGCCTCTTTTCTTTTCAACGATAGCCAACTGTTCGAGCCAGCGATCCTTGTGCATATAGAAGCCGGCCAGCTCCATATCGGCGACCGTCATTATGCAGTCGAACTCCAATCGTGCGCAGTCAATCAGAGAATCGGATCGCAATCGCTCGATCAATTTCTCACGCAGCGGGAGCATCACTGCCGCGTCGCGCGCGGCATACTGGAGCTGCGCATCGGAAAGCTCGAAGTTCCAGTTGCTGAGACGTTCAGTCTTATCGACCGCCTCATTCAAATAGCGTGACGCGACGGCCTCGAGTCCGTGCCGCTCTTCAATATCTCCAGCGCCCAGCAACTGACTCGCCAGCAGCGTATCGAAAATTCCATCCAGATCGACGCCGAGACTGTGCTTGATGAATTTCGCGTCAAACTTCGCGTTGTGAGCTATCTTGACGGGACGATGAGCAGCAAGCAGACTGCGCAACGGAGCGAGCGCGCTGGTTTGCACAAGGTCACCATTGCCGCCATTGCGAAAAGCGTCGAGGTCAATGATGTGTACCCCACTGGGTGTGGCAAGCTGGATCAGACGCAGTCGACCGTAGTAGGGATCAAGCTCGGTGGTTTCGGTATCAAGTCCGATTGCCTGGTGAGTCGACAAGAAGTCAACGGCCTCGCGAAGCTCTTCCTCGTTTTTGATTAACTGATAATTCGTATTCATCAACCATAATTTTCCGTAGAAGCTGACTGTTGTAATTACTAATCACAAACAGACAAGCTGAAACCTGAATTAATACTGCCTAAGCGACGAGATAAAACGTACTCGAAAAAAAAGATTCTGTCATTCGGCGGGCGGGTTACCTATGTTGTTAGGACGATAGTGGGAGCGAGCGGCCTAGCAATCTTTCTGAAAGCATGCCTACTCGCGAGGGCGCGGCGTGGCGATTTTCTTTTGCAGCGTCGATTGCGACAGGCATTAGATCTGTCGGGGTTTGCCCTCCTCGCGTTGTAAGAGCAGACTACCGCGCCTTCTCCCGCACAACTTTGGCCTTCTCCTTGACCTTCTCGGCCTCGGCCTGCATGCCCAGTCTTTTGCTGTAGTCCTCGAGCGTCGCAGCGTAAAAAACAAGAAGCTTCTTATCGTCGACGTTGCCCATAATGTAGTCGAACGCGTCAAGCGCCCGCTGGTAGGCGCCCAAGGCGTCGTCATTATTCATATTTTTGAACGCTAAGGCATTAATGGCGTAGAGATATTCCGACACTAGCAAGTCCGGCTTTTCAGGCGGTGGGTCTGCCTTCATCTCCAGCTGCTTGAAGTAGTTCGCCATGGTGTTGACCCTGTCCCGGCGCGCCTGCGCTCGTTGATCTTCCCTTTTTTGTTTCTCGTATAGCTTTGAGAGTCGGAAGAGTATGATGTCCTCCTTCATCCAATCGCTCTGTCCCTTGTAGACAGCGAGGGCGTCCTTGTAGTACTGCTCGGCTTCGGAGGGTATCTTCGGGTCGTAAGGATCGTCCGAATGGAGAGCTCCAAGTTGAAACAGCGCATCGGGGTTGTCTTTGACGGCCGTCTTCAGGAGATTTTTGTATTTCTCGGCGTCCGCGGCGTCCTTCTTACTTTCGCGGTAAAACGTCGCCAGTCTGTCGTAACTCTTCCACAGCTCGTTTTTCAAGGACCTTCTCTGCCACAGTTCCTGGTTCTTCTCCCTGTGTTCTAACGCCTCCAAGTAGATCTTCTCGGCGACAGCGTACTTGTCTAACCTGATGTAGGCGTCGCCCAGCTCATCGAGGTCGGCAGTCAGCTTCACGACGTGTGAAATAAGCAGGTCAAGACGGCCTTCTCTGTCGAGAGTTGAACGTCCCAGACGGTCTTCTTCCTGACTCTTCCTCATGTCCCGCAGCTTGAACGCAGTCCGCTGCAGTAGATTCGCCGCGCGCAAGGCGTCTTCGGCCTGCCGCGTCTGGAGGGCCGCATCTTCTTTGGCCTTCTTAGACGCGGCTTCTTCGGCCTCCCTGGAAGCGGCGTCCTGGGCCTCCATAGAAGCGGCGTCGTGCATCGCGGCCTTTTGCCTAGCCGCGTCGCTAACTGCCGCGTGGATTTGCCCAAGGTCGCTATAACTGCTGGCGATTTCCTTACCGTGATCGATGAGTTCGCTGACAGGAACGTCCTCCTGCACGGCTATCATGTCACTGAGAACCCCAATGGCCTCGTCGTAACAACCCTCCCGCCCCTGGTAGAACTCGGCGAGTTCTCTGAACGCGGCGACGAGCCCAGACCGCTCATTGCTGTTCAGTTCGCTGCTCTTTCTGCCCAACAGGCGGTGTTCAATCGCGAGCAGGAAATTCTCGTCGGCCTTGTCGAAGTTGCCCATATCCACATATAGCCGCGCGAGGCTCGCGTATCTGGGGGCGAGAACCTGATCCGAGAGTCTTTTGCTACGTATGTGCTCTCTCTGAAGATCCAGGGCCGCCTCGTAAAAATGTTTCGCCTTCTGGTAGTTCTCGTCCCTCCTGGCTGCCTCGTCTTTAGCCCGCAGCCCGACGCCATGATAAGCGTCGGCAAGGCCGCCGTAAGTGTCGAGCAGGATTGGGCTGGTGTCCTTATTCGGTGATTTCTCCAGGATGGCGCGTGCCTTCTCGAATGCTTCAACTGCCTTGGTGCTATTGTCGAGTTTCAGTTGCGTACTGCCGATGTTGGAGTAGGCCCAGCCGCGCAAGTCGGTGAGTTCCTGAGTCTGTTCGCTCGTTAAGCCCTGAGCGTTCGCAGGCTGGCTCGAGCCGGGTTGCAGATCGGGGAGTTGCCCGATCAATTCCTCGAAGGCTGCGTTTGCCTTCTCGAAATTCCCGCGCTGAAACCCTTCAAGACCGCTGCGGACGGAATCGTTGCGATCCATGGATTTCTGTAGCTGCGTGGCTTTGGCTCTCTCGCTCGCGGCAGCCTCCTCAGCCTTCTGGCGGGCCAACCCGGCCTTCTTCGTGGCCTCCTCAGCCTGGATCCGAGCAGTCTCCGCCTTCTTAAAATTTTCCGCGGCGCTCCGCTCTTGCTCGTTGGCGTGTCGGGTTTCCCGCTCCTGCGCCTCAAGCGCTTTGCTCTCCGCAGCTAAGGCGTTCTCCGCCTCTCTCTTCTTCTTCGCCAGATCGTCGTTAAGCAATTGCGTCTGCGCTTTCTCGTGTCGCAGGCTGGCAGCAGCCTTGAACGCGAAGCCTGTCAACGCGATCGCTAGCACGAACATGACGGCCATCCCGGCAGTCAACCAGCGCATACGGTGCGCTGAGCGGGCCTGCTTCTCAGCGAAGTCGCGCGCCATTTCCAGTTCACGGCGCTCGCGCGCCAGTTGTTCTTCGCGTTGCCGTTCTTTCTCGACGATTTCGGCTTCGTGGGCTGTCTTGCTCGCTTCTAGAAACGCCATCGCCTCGGCAAACTCGGGGTGATAGCGGCGCCCCCAAGCGGCGTTGGGCCGTGATTGCTCGCGCCAATAGAGGGCGATCTGAAGCCCCGGGTTTTGCATCATTCCCTCGCTACCTTCGCGGTGCAGGACGGCGGCCTCGGCCAGGCGACGGTAGATGCGGGACGACTGGGCCTCTTCATCAACCCACTTCTGCAGTCGATCCCAGTTGCGGATAAGGCTCTCGTGCGAGATGTCGATTACGGTGTCTGGCGTCAGCGGGACACCCGCCGGCGGCATCAGGAATGAGCACCCCTCATAGCGGAAGACCTCAACAACCGCGCTGACCTCCTCAACGCTCGCATCGGCGATCTCGCAGAGTTCTGAAATGCGCGTCGGGCGGCGTATCTCGCGATTGTCTGCTCCGCGCTCAGTTAGGGCCTTGAAGATCAACTCGGCGACGCGTTGGCTGCGCTCGTCCAATATGTCAAACGCCTCGTCGGCGTGGAGTGAGAGCGCCTCGGCCATCGTACCGATGGCCTCGTAGTGTTCCAGGCCAAGCGGCTCACCATCGCGCCGGTGAACGCTCCAGTAGTCCCATGTGCGCATCAGCGCGTGCTGCAGAATTGGGAGCTGGTCGGGATTATCGCCCACGTCGTTAAGAAGGCGACTGACGAGCGGCTCGGCAACCCGACTTCGGGCGACGCCGATAGGCCCAGTGATGGCGAAGCGTCGCTCGTCGCGCGTCATCCGCGGGATTAAATACTGACCATCATTGATTGCCTCCGGAAGTCCCTGAAACTGAGCGCAGTCACCCAGGAAGTCTGAGCGCATTGTGGGGACGACATAGATCGAGAACTCACGCTGCTGCGAAGCTTCGAGCAGAAGCTTAACGAAGGCCGACGCATCGTCCCCGCTGCTCGAAGATGCACGGGCCGCGCGAAAGCGAAACAACTCTTCGAATTGGTCTACAACGAGGAGCAGCTTCTGATGGTCGGCAAGCCGAGCTTGTCTCGCTACGTCCACTAAACCAAGCGCACCGCGACGCAATTTGGCCTCGATGACGGCCTTTGCTTCCGCGGGAGGCAAACCTCCCCCTGCTTCCAACAGCACGTCCTTGTCACCAAGAGCGGATGCAAGGTTCCCAATCGGGTCGCTCCCTGGTCGCATAATGGCGATGCGCCAGCCGGAGCCTGCACCCGCCATCAAGCCGCCGCGTAACGCGGGAAGCAGTCCGGCGCGAACGAGCGAAGACTTGCCGCTGCCGGAAGTGCCAACGACGGCAAGGAAGTGTGAGTGCTGCAGGCGAGCGATCAGGGCGTCTGACTGTCCCTCGCGACCGAAGAACAGGCGATATTCATCTGTCTCAAACGGGCGGAGACCAGGGAAAGGGTTTTTGATTTTTTTCGACTCAATCATCAGTTCCCTCCTTCCGCGGCCTGCACGGCAGTAACAAAATCGCGCAGGTCTTTGGGATCGAATGAGCTGTAATTGCGTATGACGTAGGGCACCAGGTGGGTGAGGAAGTCTTCCTTTTGATCGTTTGGCGGCGAGCCGACGTAAACCGCGCTGGCGCTCCAGTCGTGTTCTCGACCGTAGCCGTAGGCTTTCTCAAGGTCTTCGAGATTCTTGCGCACCCAGGGCTCGTCGGCACTGCCGAAGTAGATGAGCGCCGCGTCACACTCTCTGAGGTTCTTGCGGTGATAATCCATAAGCGTATCCATGCCATTCTGGTCAAACCACGGGATGACCTCCAGGTTTTGTTCGTAGAGGTATTTTTTTATCGGCCGCACGAAACTCCGGTCGCGGTCTTCACAGATGAGGTATACATGTCTAAACTTTGAGCGCTCGCTGCCGTGCGCCGTCGTCTTCTCAGGCGGATTTAGTTTTTCGACAATGCGCGTCTTTAGATCCTCCACGCTTGTTTGCAAGAGCTCCGAGCCGCCCGTAATGCGATTTTGGAGTTCACTCACGAAAGACTTCTGGCGTTCATCGGTGATTTCCAGCGCCGGTGTCATCAATCCCTGCGGCATCCAGAGTAGACGCAAAAAGGCTGGATCAGCCGCGCCGTGTTGAGCAGCCAGTTCTTCCTGGATGCGAACCACGGAGCGCGCGTCGTCTTCGGGTGTCGAGCCATAGCGCGTCCCTACCAGGTGCACAGAAAGCGCGCAACGCGTGAGGGCCGCGCGAACGGTATTTTCAGTTTGCTTCACCTCTTCGAGCGGCAGCTTCTGCTCGGGCAACACGCCGTAGCCGCGCTGCCGCAACTCGTCACGCACAAGCTCGCGCTCGTCCGCCAGATCAGATGTAGTCTCGGCGAGATAGACTAACTTCGATGATACCAACGCGCCCTTCCCATTGGGTTGGTTAGTCAACGGCTTCGACGAAGCATTCGTGGCATTTGTGATGGCGGGTGCATTAGTGGAAGCCGGGTTTAACCGGGAGGCGTCAAGAGGTCCCGTTTGTTTTGTCTCCGAAGAATGCTTCAACTCAATAAGAGTCTTGGTGATGTCAGCCACAAGCCGGTTCAGCATTCGCCAGTAGTGCTTATCATCCGGTTCGGGGCTGAACTCAGTCAGCAGACCCGTCGCTTCATCCTCCGCGTAGAACTGGTAGCCGATGAGATTTCTTATCTGCGCCGGCTCTCGCTTTTTCAGGTGAGCGGGCAGCGGAGTTTTCACCACCTTGAAGACGCGTGAGCGGAAACCGGGCGCGGCCTCACTCGCCAGTGGTTCGCCTGCGTGAAAGGCTTCCATCTCCCGGCAGCACCAGTCTGACTGGACGTATCGCGGAGAGATGACCGGGATGAGCAAAAGCGACTGCGTAACGCCCTCGCTGATTGCCCCACCCAATTCATCATTGCCCTGGAGGTTGTGACCATCGCGCCAGATTTCCGGCTCGTAGCCGAGTGCCTGTCCTACCAGCACCAAAAGGCGTTCGTGGAGCAGGTCAATCCAGCCCTTCTCCTGGCCGAAGGGATTAAGGTCGTCAAGGTGTCCGTAGCTAATAAAGATATCGTGAGTAAAAGACATGGGGCTTACCTCCGGACTTTGTTCTGCCGGCAGCCTCGGGTTAGAAGAGGACTTAATCGGTTTCGGCGAGAGTACCGGCGCAGCCTACTAAGGCCTGATAGCAGGAATGCCTTAAGAGGCGAGGTTTAATTACTAACCGCTGTATACATTGAGGGCCGCGATCCTGTCAACCAGATGTTATGCGTGGAGGCTCGCGCCAGTGAAGTAAGCGTAACGTCGAGCCATGAGATCTCTTCTACGCTGACTATCAGCCTCTTGCTGGGACCGCGGGCGTCTCGCTCGCCTCCCTGGAATGCCACTTTGCCAAAGTTGACAACTTCAACCCAAACTTGATTGAACGCGTTGCTTGAGGCGGGCGAGACGCCCGCGGTCCCAGCGGAAACGCCGTTAGTTTTGCAGCAGCTCGGCGGAACCCCGGGTTCTCACTAGCATCAGCAGCAACAACGCCGCTGTTGCACCAAGGACCGCACTTACAAGGAAAGCCGTTTGCGGGCCGCGCCAATCCCACAAAGCGCCCATCAGCAAAGACGCCGGAAGCACTGTTATTCCGAAAGCAAGATTATACAACCCATACGCTGTGCCACGTTGCTCGGGTCTCACTAAATCAGCAACCAAAGCCTTCTCGGCGCCTTCCGCCAGTCCAAAATAGATCCCATAGATCAGGAATAGTATCCACACCGAAATGTGATTTGAGACGAAGGCAAACCCAGCATACACTGCGGCGTAAAGAACCCATCCGGAAACTATTAACCGGCGGCGACCGAGGGTGTCCGAGAGATGGCCGCCGAAAAGGGAGCTGACGACTTTGCTGACGTGCAGAATGGCCCAAAGCAAGGGAATTGCCGCAATCGAGACGCCCGCCGATTGTGCGCGCAACAGCAGAAAGGCGTCGGAAGAATTCGACAGCGTAAACAGTGCCACGATTACCAGGAAGCGTTTGAAGTTGCCGTCAAAGCCACCCAGCGAAAAACGCAACGGAGCACTCTTTATATCCGGAGCGATTCCCAGGGCCGCATCAAGAGCGGCATCCGGCGCCGCATTCGGCCTAAACGACTCGCGCACGAAGAATGCGACAACGACCACAGCCGCAAGTGCGGGAATGGAAGCCAGTAAAAAGATCTTGTTGAAGACTCCGGCGGTCGGGGCGTTACGATCAGCCGAGAAAAGCAGCAACAGCAGGTAACCAATCAACGGGCCGACGACTGCTCCGGTGTGATCCATCGCCCGATGAAGTCCAAAGGCCAGCCCACGCTCTTCGACAACGACGGTATCCGCGATCATCGCGTCGCGTGGCGCGCTGCGTACGCCTTTCCCCACGCGGTCGGCTACCCGCATTACCAACACCTGATACCAAGTAGCGGCAAACGCCAGCAATGGCCTGGCAAAGCTTGAGAGGGCGTATCCCAGAACAACGAAGATTTTCCGTTTGCCCAGGCGATCGCTGAAATGACCAGCAAAGAGCTTCAGCAAACTCGAGATCGATTCCGCTGCTCCTTCGATCAGTCCAACAATTCCGGGTGAAGCACCTAAGGTCAGCGAGAGGAATACCGGCAACAACGGGTAGATGATCTCGCTCGAGGCATCGTTTAGCAGACTAACAAGACTGATCGCGAAAACATTGCGGGGCAGACGGCGGTAGCGGCGCCATAATCCGGAGATTCCTCCCTGGAGGGGCGCAGCTAGTGCGGGCAAGTCTGCTTGCAGAGCAGGAACTAAAGCGGGATCGAGCGGATCGGCGGCATCATCGGTATCAATCTTCCCCATGATCTTCGCGGTTCAGCGAACAGAGGCTCGCCTGGTTGGCGCGGATGGTTGCCGGGTTGGACTGGGTTTAGCAGTAAGCCGGCTGCTCCACCACCAAAAGCCGCCGGCGCCGAGCAACGCGATCAGAATTATGCCGACAATAGCCACCCTGATTGCCCAACGAATTGCCAGTCTCGCAATCAGGAAAAAGATGGCCAGTAAAACTATGCCGGCGATTACGAAGATGGTGCTGAAGGTCATGAATTAATTAGTGGGCGGTGGGCAGTGGGCAGTTGACTGGTCCTTGTAAATATCGTTGGTGTGTCATTAGTTATTATTCCTTTTGTTGTCTGCTCAGTGCCGACCGCTCACTGCCCACCGCTCACTGTTTCTTATAAGTGGCTCGCACGACAGTCTTGATGTTTCCACGGACGTGAAAGTCGCCTTCAATCTCAACGCTTAGAGGATCGCAGGCCTGTACGAAGTCTTCAAGAATTATGTTGATGACATGCTCATGAAAGATCTTCACATTTCTAAATGAATTGATGTAGAGCTTCAAGCTCTTCAATTCCACACAACGCTCGTGGGGGACATATTCGAGACGAATGGTGGCAAAGTCGGGAAAGTCGGAGAACGGGCAGATAGCGGTGAATTCGGTGATCTTGAAATCGATTTTTATCTCACGACCGGGAAACTCATAAGCGAAGGTGTCGAGCGGGAACAGATTCATTTCTTCCCGTGGTGTCGAGCGGACGTCCAGACCCTGCTGATTGACGGGCGCGAGTGGGCTTTCCCCAATTGCCATTTTTGCTCCTTAGAAATCGAAAAGCGATCTTAACTGAGCGTCCGACCTGCTGCAATTCGCCGTAATTTTGGGGGTCTCCTAATTTTGATCAGCAAAGACCGCAGGCGTATTGACAAGAGTTTAGGCGTAGCCTGCGCTACGCCCAATGGTGAACACCTTAACCAACACAAGGCCCGCGACGAAACCGCCGATGTGGGCAGCGTAGGCCACGCCACCTAATTGCGATCCGCCTCCAAGAAGAGTGGTTCCGCTAATTATTTGAAACACGAACCAAATTCCGATGGCGACGTAGGCGGGAACGTCAGTGACGAAACGAAACACGATCGCCGTCACGCGGCGATGGGGAAAGAGCACGATGTAGCCACCGAGAACCCCGGAAATCGCTCCCGAAGCTCCCAGGCTGGGTATCAACAGACTACTTGGATCGGTAGCAAACATCGCGGTAGTCAACACATGAGCCAGTGATGCCAGCACGCCGCAAACAAGATAAAAGATTAGATACCGCAGATGGCCCATTCGGTCCTCAACGTTATCGCCAAAAATCCAGAGAAAGAGCATGTTGCCGGCGATGTGGGCGATGCCGCCGTGCATGAACATCGAAAGCAGCAACGTTAGATAAACGGAAATCGGAGTCCGTTGCAGACCTGGCACCAGCAATTGCTGACCGGTGACAGGATGTTCCAGCACGCGATCTGGAGTCCTGATATCGCGGCCGCTAATAATCTCCTCTGGCACCGTCGAGAACGCATAGGTAAATCTATCGTTAGTGCCAAGCTGCTGGAGGAAAACAAAGACGAGGATATTGGTCGCAATCAGTGCATAGTTAACTATCGGTGTGGTGGTGCGATCACTGTTGTCGTCATAAAGTGGAAAAATCACCTTGCGCCCCCTGTGTTCTAAAATGGCTGCACGATTATCTGTGGAATCATCTGAAATACCCTCGGACCATCAAGCCATTAGCCGGCACTCATTCCGCCGGCATAGACACACCAGCATGAACAATCGCCGGTTCGTGAGCCCGCAATAGCTCGTAACCCTCCGAGCGGGCCACGTAAGTTGCCGCGGTAATGTCGCCGACAACGTTAAGCGTCGTACGGCACATGTCGAGTATTCGATCCACGCCAAGGATGATCGCAATCAACGCCGGATTCACGCCGATGGTGACAAGTACGCCGATGATGAAAGGAATCGAGCCTGAAGGTACCCCAGCCGTTCCGATTCCGCCGAGAATGGCCAGATAGACCACCATCAATTGCTGGCCCAGCGACAGATCGACGCCGGCAAGTTGGGCCAGAAAAAGCACGGTCACACCTTCATACAACGCCGTGCCGTTTTGGTTAGCGGTGGCGCCGACAGTAAGCACAAAACTGTTAATCTCCTGCGGCACGCCCAGGTTTTCTTCAGAAATCTTTAGCGCGGTCGGCAGCGTCGCGTTCGAAGAAGACGTCGAGAAAGCCGTCAATATTACTGTTTTGATGCGCCTGAAAAAGTCGATTGGCGAGAGCCGTGACAGGAAATAAACGGATAGCGAGTAGACGCCAAACATGTGCAGCGATAGTCCGAGCAGCACCGTTATTACAAACCAACCGAGCGCTTGCAGGAGGTCGAGACCGAAACGCGCGGTGTTATTGAAAAGCAAACATGCCACCGCATAAGGAGCAAACTTCATGATCATCTCGATGATCTTGGCCGTGATTTCGTAGAGTGCCTCAAGGCCGCGGAGTAAAGGCGCAGTGATGCTGACTGGAATAAGCGTAATGGCAATGCCGATCACCAGGGCGAAAAACATGAGGTGAAGCATATTCGGATTTTCACCGGCCACCGCGAACACGGGATTCTTCGGAACAATTGTTTCCACGACGGCCATCAGCGGTTTCGGAGCCGCAGTGCTGGCCTTCTTAGCATCCTCAACTGTCTTCGTAGCGTCAGTCGCGTAGCGCTGTTGCAGTGCCGCGGAGGTGGCGGGATCAATTCGCTTGCCCGGCTTGATCGTGTTAGCAAGAGTTAATCCGATGACCACCGAGATTGCTGAGATGACCAAACAATAGGCAAACGACTTCAAACCTACGCGCCCCAGTTTGCGAATGTCTCCGATGCCTGCCACACCGACGACCAGTGAAGAAAAAACCAGTGGTACTACAATCATAAGGAGCAGGCGTAGGAATAGCTGTCCGATGGGCTGCGTGATGTTATCTATCACCCAGGCCACCCGCGGATGATCGCCACCAAATGCGGAGTTGACAGAAACGCCGGCAATCACACCCACTGCCAGCCCGATCAGAATGCGCGAGTGCAGCGCCAGGCCCTTCGGCTTATCCGGCGTTTCTTCGTCGAGGTCCGTCGTAACTTCCCGCTCAAATGCGTCGGCGTCGATCGTTCGTTTGGTTTTGTCTTTTTTATTCTCAGGCATGATGTTTAGTTTCGCGTTTCGATTTTCGAGTTCCGGGTTTAGAGTTCCAAGTTCCGATTCAGGTTCCGAGGTCGATTTGTGTTTTTAGTTAGGAATTCCGGTTAGCGGCTTCCTGAGTGATAATTCAAATCGCGACTGAACATAAGAGCAACAACCGGAATCAAGAACTCGAGACTCGGAACCCGAAACTCGGAACTCGAAACTGTTCTTACCTTCCCCAGCGCAGTTTGTCGCGCAGCACATCGAAGTAGTTTCGGTTCATGGGCTGCACAAGGTTGAATGTAGTCTTGCTCTTCCGGATGATTACCCGATCATCAACTTTCAACGGAAAGCCAACCTGGCCATCCAGCGTTAACGCAACGTCCTCCTGCTCAGTCTTCAAACACAGTTCAATAACAGCATCATCCGGTACGACGATAGGGCGATTGGACAGTGTGAAGGGGCAAATCGGAGTAATGACGACCGCATTCATCGAGGGGAAAATAACTGGACCGCCCGCCGAGAGATTGTAAGCAGTGGATCCCGTGGGGGTAGAAACGATCAGGCCGTCAGCGCGGAATGAATTTACAAACTGCTGATTGAGATAAGCCTCTATTTCAATTATGCGGGCCAGCGCCGACTTGTTAATCACGACATCGTTGAGCACTCGATTGTGCGTTACCTCTTCGTCACCGCGAAGAAGCTCGACGTCAAGCATCACGCGTTTGTCCAGACGATAGTTGCCGGCAAGAATCGATTCGAGTGCTGTGTGTAATTCTTCAATGCGAAACTCAGCGAGGTAGCCCAGGCCGCCATAATTAACACCGAGCACCGGCACTTCCGTTGCGCGCATCAACCGGGCAGTGGCGATCATTGTGCCGTCGCCGCCGAGCACGAGAATAAGATCAACGCTTTCGGCGAGTTTCTCGGGCGGTATTTCCTCAACCGCGCAGCCGGTCTGCTGTCCAATTCGCTCGCGTTCAATTTCGGGTCCGCCAACCAGAGTGATCCCCCGCTCGGCAAGCCAGACCACCAGATCGCACATCGTCTTTAATGCGTCAGGCTGATGTTGCTTGAGAACTACGCCAATACGCTTTATGGACGAGATCGTCATCGCGCTTTGCAATTAACCGATAGTTACGTTCTGGGTGATTGTTGGAAATCGCCGGCAATGGTAACTGCAAGCGTGACTGGTGGGCAATATGCGAAGCAGCGGGGGCAAGCCCACCTTCCGGACCCTTGAGCTTCTCAAGCTTGGCAATGCTTCCGAATTGGAGTGGCTTTCAATGAAGAAGAAACGCGGGACAAGATAGTCTCGAGGTCAGGAAGGTGGGCTTGCCCCCGCTCATTGACGCTAACGTTTCTCGTAAAGCGCGAGGAATTCAAGATTGCCGTCCGCGCCATGAATTGGAGACTCGATGATATTTCTTACGCTGAGGCCCAACGCTTCAGCCGCGTGGTTGACCTCGTCGATCACCCGCGCGTGTTTCTCTTTGTCGCGAACTATGCCTCCCTTTCCGACTTCACCGCGACCAACTTCAAACTGAGGCTTAATGAGTGTTATCAACAAGCCAATGTCCTTCAGCAGCGGCACTATCGCGGGCATGATTTTCGTGGCGGATATGAATGAGACATCCACGACTGCGAGATCAAATTTTGTCGCGAAATCTTCCGGCTTGAGGTAGCGCGCATTGATTCCTTCTCTAACTTCCACTCTGGCATCAGTGCGCAATCGCCAATCGATTTGATTGTGACCGACGTCGATAGCAGTGACCTTCTCCGCTCTGTGTTGCAGCAAACAATCCGTGAAACCGCCCGTTGAAGCGCCGACGTCCAGGCAATGAAATCCCTCTACATCAATTGCAAACTCACGCAGCGCCGTTTCGAGTTTTAGGCCGCCGCGACCCACATAGCGTGAAGTTGGGTCGTTTCCGCCTTTGATACGGATCTCGGCATTTGGGCTGGCAGTGTCTGAAGGTTTGTTGACGCGTTGTTCGTCAACTAGTACGACGCCGGACATGACCAATGCCTGCGCTTTGGTGCGCGATTCGGCCAGGCCGCGCTGGACCAGCAGCTTGTCAATTCTCTCGGGGCGCAAAGATCGCTCAGGTCGCTCATGCTTCATCTGCAGCTACTCTACCGCAGAACGCGATGATGAGCGCGCTAATTTGTCCAGGGAAAATGGCCCAGTTCTTAGGCCTGGCGTCGTGCCGCTTGGGTGATGGCGCGCGGCGTATCCCTTAGTTGGAGATCGTCCGCACAAGCTGCACACAGCCACACTAGAATATGAGGTGCGTCCGCCCAGAAGAAAGAGCCCACCTTGCCGGCCACCTGCATTGCGCGATCGATAGGCAGTTGCTGAAGCGCCTGCACATAGAAAACACCATTGTAGAACTCGCCTTCCGCGCCTTCGTCTCTATGAATGCACTCTCGCTCACGAAACACTTGTCTCATAAAAATCCCTACTTTCTCGCGACGCATCGCGAAAAAATGATTAGTCAAGAAGTAAGCGTCGGGTTTCGCTTGTCTGAGAGAGTTGTTATCGGGGCAAATAACCTGCTGATCAGCAAACTCTTAATCGCTTTGGGCAGATGATGCCATTGGCTTGAGAAACAGTCAACAACCATCAACTAGTAACAACATTATTTCGGTAGCAGTTTAATTGCGGATTTGTTGCATCGCCTCTCGCTGAGGCAGCACGCGCTCTTATCTTTTCAGTTGTGAATTACTACGGTCTCGGCGAACCTTCAAATATCTCCCTAATTCTCCACAAATCATCGGAGGCGCGGCTTTTTTGGCCCCGAGCCTCTCGCCTGGCCTCGCGTTCGGCATTTCGTTTCAACCGTCGCGCCTCGATTCGCTCGAAGCGACGCAATTCTTTTTCGTCTCCCAGATTGCCGGCTCCATCTTGCCAGGTCTCATTTGCTTGTCCTGATTTAGCACTTTGTGAGAACGGCGGTGTCGGCTTTCGAGCCTTCGTAGCCGCAGCATTTTTGCGCCCGTCCCCGGTTACCAGATCCTCAATATCCTCAGAAGTGGAAGATGCAGAGGCATGCAAGTCCGATGTTGTACCTCCGCTGACACTGGAAAGAGATTGGCCGTCAGGTACTACCGGCTCAGGATTTCGACTGCCTGTCTCAACAATCGCCGTCGCCTGTTTCTGACCACGCTGCTTGTAAATAATACTGGCGCCGAAAGCTCCAGCCATGACTGCAAGTACGATCGACAATCCGAAGGCCAAACGTGTTCCCGAACGCGCTTGCGGCCTGACGTCCCCTAGGGGAACAACCCGCCGCGCCGAAAGCAGAGTTGCTTCTTCGTCAAAGTGCGGCTCAGAAAGTTGCAAATCCGCGCCAAAATATTGCTGGTCGGTAACATTAGATTCCATATGAATTCCAAGCCGCAGGACGATCGTCGCCTTAGGTCTGACAGTTTGTTTGCAAGATGGAGGCCAAACGAGTAGTTGCGGTTCTGTTTACGTCTAATTCAATGGAGAGAGTAGTTGGCAGACAAGCTGCGTGAAATCAGGTAACGATATCGTGCACCAAAACAACGCGTCCGTCTGTCCGGCAGATTGGCGCGAAGTTTTGATTCCTATCGTCCCATTTTCTGCAGCTTTGCTCGGCGGTCATCTAACACATCAATACTTTGCTTTACGCGAGTGTAAATGCCATCAGCATCGAGGCCATATTTTGCCAGCAGAAGCTTGGGGTCGCCATGTGTTACCAGGCGATCGGGAATCCCCATTCTAACGACGCGCACCTTGTCCTGCAGGCCGTTTTCTTCCAGCAGCTCCAAAACCGCTGACCCAAAACCACCCGCCAGGTACGCCTCTTCGACAGTGACAATCAGCCGTTTAGTTTGCGCCAAAGCAAGCAGTAGTTGCGCATCCAGTGGTTTGACGAACCTGGCATTCACTACCGTAGTCTCGATTTTCTCTTTCGCCAGATTCTCGGCCGCCTGCAATGCGGGGTGAACCATCGAGCCATAAGCGACGATCGCGACTTCGCCGCCGTCGCGAAGGATCTCGCCTTTTCCGATTTCGAGAAGTTGCGGCGAACGATCAATGTCTACTCCAACGCCATTGCCGCGCGGGTAACGCATCGCCGCCGGACCCACGTGCTCGATCATCGTTAACAACATGTCGCGCATTTCGCCTTCGTCCTTAGGTGCCATCACGGCGATGTTAGGAACGGCGCGCAGATATGCAATGTCGAGAAGTCCGTGGTGAGTTGGACCGTCGCCGCCTGCAACTCCTCCGCGATCCAGGCAAAACTTAACGTTTAGATTCTGAATACAGACGTCGTGGATTAACTGATCGAATCCTCGCTGGAGGAATGTCGAATAAATTGCGCAAACCGGCTTCAGGCCTTCGCAAGACATTCCGGCGGCAAAGGTGACGCAATGTTGTTCGGCGATTCCCACGTCGAAGGAGCGCTCGGGAAATCTCTCGAGCGCTGTGCAAACACCGGTGCCATCAGGCATCGCCGCCGTTAAAGCAATGATCTTTTCGTCCTTCTCCATCAAATCTGCCAGGCTATTACCGAAAACAGCCGTATAGGTAGGAGCGCTCGCTTTCGACTTAATTGCTTTGCCGCTCTGCAGGTCGAAAGGGCCGGTCGCATGCCAACGATAGTAATCCTTCTCAGCCTGCGGATGGCCTTTGCCCTTGGTGGTTAACGCATGAACAATTACCGGGCCGTCCTTTATTTGTTTAGCTTCACGCAGCGCCGCTACCAGAGCGCGCGGGTTGTGACCATCGACGTAGCCGATGTACTTGAATCCAAGCTCACTAACGAGCGCGCCGGGGAGTACAGCCGCGGCGATCGCATCTTTCACAGTCTTGGCGGCGTGATGGAGACGTTCGCCCACAGACGGAATCGCCAGCAGCGTCTCTTCGACCTCATCTTTGAAACGATGGTAATTGTGAGCACCCCGTATGCGATTGAGATAACCTGTCAACGCACCCACGGCCGGCGCAATAGACATCTCGTTGTCGTTGAGAACAACGATCAGCCGGCTCTTGAGGTGACCGGCCTGGTTGATCGCTTCCATCGCCATACCCCCGGCCAGCGACGCGTCACCGATCAATGCCACCACATGATAGTCATCACCCTTACGATCGCGAGCGATCGCCATGCCGAGGGCAGCGGAAAGCGAAGTGGAAGCATGGCCGGCGCCAAACGTGTCATACTTCGATTCGTCCCGGCGCAAGAAGCCGCTCAGCCCGCCATACCGTTTGATCGTCGGCAGTAATTCGCGGCGACCCGTCAGAATCTTATGGGCGTAAGCCTGGTGTCCCACATCCCAGACAAGACGGTCTCGAGGTGTTTCGAAGGCGTAGTGGAGTGCCACAGCCAGTTCAATCGCCCCTAGAGAAGCGCCGGTGTGGCCACCAATCCGCGACATCGTTTCTAAAATGTACTGCCGAATCTCGTCGGCCACGGGCTGCAACTGCTCTAAGGGCAGCCGCCGCAGGTCTGCAGGTGAGCTTATAGTCTCAAGAAGATCCATTTGCGCAGTATTGTAACTTGGCAGTTCAGATTTTTACTACTTACAAGATTTTGAAATACTCGGAGGACCTGGGCGACATTCCCAACCAGCCTCCTCCTTTGTACTGTAAAGTACTCTGCCTCACTTAAAAAGTCAATGGTCAATTGTTTCCGGTACTGATGCAGGTTTGAACTATGCGCAGATTTAGCAAGATGCGGTCCGATGAGTCAGTGCCACCAAGCGGGTAGCACCGGATGCTCGAGTCAACTTTGGCGTAGTAATGCAGAACCGAGCGCGGTAGCGCCGGATGCTAAAGTCAACTTTGGAGTAGTGATGCAGAACCGAGCGGGGTAGCGCCGGATGCTAAAGTCAACTTCAAACATTTGCCCAGTGGCAGCATCCGCACAAGCGAAGGCTGGAAATTAATAGGTGCCGCCTGTAACAAGTCTCTTCCGCCAATCCTCGTACAATCACTACGCCAAAGTTGACTTTAGCATCCGGCGCTACCGCGCTCGGTTCTGCATTACTACGCCAAAGTTGACTCCAGCATCCGGCGCTACCGCGCACCGTTCTGCATCATTACGCCAAAGTTGACTCCAGCATCCGGCGCTACCGCGCACGGTTCTGCATGGAGTGCGTTGAAGTTGACTCTAGCATCCGGCGCTACCGTGAGGTGGTTACCTCATGGGACCGAAACTTTCGAACTGACGGTAATATTCAAACCGCATCCCCACCTTCTTTCCAAACTAATTCAGGCACTGCCACGTCTAAAGTCTCAGAAACCAGGTTAGCCTATCGCCAGTCTGCTTCTGCAAACCAGATTAAGGGCAAAAGGAGTTGGAGAGAAATGTTTTTACGAAAAGGTCTGTTTGTAATCTCAGGGATCATTTTAGCTTGTGGGATCGTTACTTTCGCCCAGGAACCTCAGCCACAGATGCCTGCTGTGCGGGACGAAGCCTTCCAAAAAGAAAGGCTTGAGCGGAGGGAACGTCAGCGCGAGCGGTTGGGCCGCCAGGAGGGAATCCGGGGACATGATCTGGTGCGCCGCCGCGGCGCCGGCATGGGTCACTTGATGCGTGAACTGAATCTCACTGAAGAGCAGCGACAGCAAAGTCACGCAATCGTACAGCGCCGCCTGGAAAGCATTAAGGCCCAGCGCGAAGAACTGTTCAAGCTGCGCGAAAAACGAATTGCAGGCACGTTCACAGCCGACGATGAAGCTCGAGCAAAAAATTTGCGTCAGGAAATCCGTACGACGATGGCAGGTGTAAGCACCGAGATGGCTGGGGTTTTAACTGTTGAGCAGAAGGGCAAATTGGAGCAATTGAAACAAGAACGCAAAGAGAAATTTGAACAGAGAATGAAGGAACGTCAGAAGCGTTTGAACCAAAACCCCGAGTAGTTACCCTACTTCTTTTGAGGAGAGGCCTGGCTGCCTTGGGCGCGCCAGGCCTTTTCGTTTGCAGACTTCTCGCTTGACGATCTGCGCCGCGATCCTTTCGGCACACTCGGTAATTCTGTGTCGCGCTGACAGGCAGCGATCAGCGGTTTGTTTTAAGTCAGCTGTGCCCGCCGTCCGATTTCAATGGGCTGCGGAACTTCAGTAGTACAACAGAGGTCGCTGGCCGGCAGATTATCTTCCAGAACCACGAATGCCTCCCATTCATTTCCATCCGGATCCCGAACCCAGGTCTTGTCCTGAACGGCGTAGCAGCAGTTGGTCCGCATCTCGTCGCGCGTCCCAAGTCCGGCGTCGGACCATTTCTGACGCATAGCCAGGACGTCTTCGGTTGAGGCGAGTTGAATTCCCAGGTGTGACAGCGCGCCACGTTCACCAAATTGGTTCTGATTTAATGTGAGATTTAGGGGCGGATTTTGCACATCGAATTTAGCGTAGCCCGCACGAACTTTGCTGGGTTCTATTCCCAGCAGCTTCCGGTAAAATTCGATACTTTTCTCCACGTCACGAACGTTAAGAGCCAAATGCGCTTTGAGTGCCCTTACTGAATTTTCTGGCTTGCCTTCCATCTCTTCCTCCTCTATATTCATATTCGTTTACGCGAATGTATAGCACAATACGCCCTGGGCGTCATATCTGTCAACCCATATGTGAGGATGGTGTGGAGGGTGGCTGAACGCGAGCTTCAAATCAGACCTCTGGTTGAAACAGACTGGGAGTCTGTGCGTTCAATCTACCTCGCCGGCATTGCCACCGGCCTCGCAACTTTTGAAACGGAGGCGCCAAGCTGGGAGCGGTGGAACAACGCTCATCTGCCTGCCCCGCGCCTGGCAGCCATTTCCAGCCAGGGTATGGTCGGGTGGGCGGCGCTGACGTCAGTGTCAGGACGCGCTGCCTATGCAGGCGTAGCGGAAGTGAGCGTCTATATCGCCGGAGAAAGACGGGGCCAGGGAATTGGTCGCCTGTTGCTGGAAGGTCTTGTAAATGAATCGGAGCAGAACGGTATCTGGACGCTGCAAGCCAGCATCTTTCCGGAAAATATTCCCAGTATTTCCCTGCACAAATCGTGCGGATTTCGCGAGGTGGGAAAACGCGAGCGCATTGGCAAACTGAAAGGCGTCTGGCGGGACACAATCCTTCTGGAAAGACGAAGCACACTGGTTGGCTGCGATTAACTCCAGAAACCATGAGGCAATTTCCGGCAAAAGATCCGGATAGAAACAATTGCGGTTTTGGACTTAAATAAGTCTCCCTAAAAGGAACTCTGGAGCGGTCAAAGTCGTAATAATTAAACTACCAAATAGGTAAACAATACGGCATGGGCACTAAGGAATATAGCATCGCGCTGCTGTTTAAGGCGCTGGCGGATCGCACGCGTTTGCGGCTAATCAATCTGATGGGCGATGACGAAGTTTGCGTATGTTTCTTTGTCGAAGTATTGAAGATAAATCAGCCAAAAATCTCGCGGCATCTCGCTTACTTGAGGCGCGCTGGAGTGGTCTCGGCGCGCCGGGAAGGCAAATGGATTCACTATCGAATTGTTGAACCGCCGGACCCTCGCGCTGCCAATATCTTTCGTGAAGTCCGCACCTGGCTGGCGAACGAAGCAGCGATGAAAAGCGATCGCGCCCGTTTCGAAAGGATCTGCTGCGGGCCAAAGCTTCCAGTTCAACTTCAGCGAGCCCCGCTTCCTGCCAGCCTGGTGGCCTGACAAACGTCACATACACAAGGAAGGAATGAACAATGGTTACAGCTATCGAACCACTACTGCGTGAACAATTAATCGACCGCCGTCACAAATTGGAAGACGCCGCGGGTGCTTTTCACCGGCCTGCGGAGCTGACGCGACTTTTGGAAGAAGTTGACGCTGCTTTACATCGCATGGATATCGGCGTTTATGGCCTGTGTGAGGTTTGTCATGAGCCGGTGGAAACGGAGCGACTGATCGCTGATCCGTTGACGCGTTTCTGTCTGGGTGATCTTACTCCTCGCGAGCAGCGGGCACTCCAGGAAGACCTGGATCTCGCAGCACAAATTCAAACCGGATTGTTGCCTTCGCCCACGCAGAAGATCGACGGCTGGGAGGTCTGTTATCACTACGAGCCCGCCGGCGCGGTGAGTGGGGACTATTGCGACTTAATCAAGGGTGAGGACCAGTCTCTCCATTTCGTGCTTGGCGACGTTTCGGGCAAAGGCGTGGCGGCTTCAATGTTGATGGCCCACCTCCACGCGATGTTTCGCACCCTCAGTTCAATCAACCTGCCGCTGGAGCAAATGGTTGAGCGCGCGAGTAGAGTTTTCTGCGAGAGCACCTTGCCTACCCAATACGCTACTCTCGTTTGCGGCCGGGCCAATACGAGCGGTGAAGTGGAACTTTGTAACGCCGGACATGTGCCGCCACTCCTGGTTCAGGAAGGCAAGGTTACCAGCATTGCGGCGACCGGTCTGCCGGTTGGCGTGTTCTGCAGTGAAAGTTTTTCTGTAAACCGAGTTCTTATGAACAAGGGTGACACGTTATTTCTTTACACCGACGGGTTATCGGAAAGTTTGGATGGAGCGGGTAACGAGTACGGCGCCGATCGACTGAGGCAACTCCTGAACGACAACCACAATCTTTCGCCTGATTCAATCGTCTCGCTCTGCAGGAAGGAGTTGCATACTTTTGCTGAGGGAAGGTTACCGGGAGATGATTTGACGCTCATGGCGATCAGGCGCACAAAGTAGTAGGACACATCTGAAGTTGGCTCTGTTGTGGTTTGAAGTCCCAACCATGTGATCTGGCTCCTCTGTGACTCCGTGGTGACTGAAGATTAACCAAAGCTCAACACAGACACTGAGCACACCACAAGTCGAGCGTTTGCAGAACCGAGCGCGGTAGCGCCGGATGTTAGAGTCAACGTCAATCTCAATCTCAATACAATGGCTGTAGCACTGCAGCAGGGAATAGAGGGCTTCCTATTGTCAAAGTCGAGGGTTTGCAGAACCGAGCGCGGTAGCGCCGGATGTTAGAGTCAACGTCAATCTCAATACAGTGGCGGTAGCACCGTGGCAGTTAATAGAGGGCTTCCTGTTGTCAAAGTCGAGGGTTTGCAGAACCGAGCGCGGGTAGCGGGTGGGTCTTCCTCGTGATTTTCAATTTGCAGAAGGTCTTTGACCTCCGATGCGCGGCAAGTCTCCGACTTGCCGGCGACCTTTCTAAAATTTAAGGTCTCCGACCTTTGAGACTCCGGTCAGAGACCGGAAAACTGGGCTACGGTCTTCGGTAAGTCGGAGACTTACCGCGC
>DASXSC010000094.1:0-16531 GCA_036506215.1 Pyrinomonadaceae bacterium
AGGCAATTCTCGCAACGGTCAATGCCGTCGATGTTTTCGTGACCACAGGAAGGACAATTCATTTTGTCGCCACACTCCGTTGATGATTAAGGATGAAGGCGGGAGGATGAAGGCTGAAGGCGGAAGGATGAAGGCGGAAAAGCAAAACAAAGTGGGTATCCGCCTTCATCCCTCATCCTTCATCCTTGATTCCTGTTCCCTCATCCTTCCACCGTCCAGGTGTCACCACTGTTGATGAGTTTTTCCAAGCTGCCGGGGCCGGACTTTGCAATGGCGGCATCTATCTGGCCCACCATCATCTCTTCATAGGTTGGACGCTCGACGGCGCGGAAGATTCCCACCGGCTGTGGAAAGTCGGGGTGCTCCATGCGCGCGAGCATGAAAGCGACCGAAGGATCCTTGAGATAGATGTCATGGACCAGCAGGTCGTTCTCAGTGATTCCGTTCTCGCCGATAGTCACTACCTCCGGATGCGCGCCGTTCATGCGAATCCCCTTGTCCCGATCCTTACCGAAGATCATTGGTTTGCCATGCTCGAGATAAAGGACGCGATCTGTGCGTACACTTCGTTCCGCGAATGAATCGAAAGCGTGGTCGTTGAAGATATTGCAGTTTTGGTAGACCTCGATAAACGAGATGCCTTTGTGTTTGGCTGCAGCTTCAACAACGCTGCCAAGATGCTTGACGTCGATATCGATTGAACGCGCCACGAAGGTCGACTCGCTGGCGATGGCCAACGAAAGAGGATTGATCGGATAGTCGATCGTTCCCACCGGAGTGGATTTCGTTTTCTTGCCAAACTCCGAGGTCGGGCTGTACTGACCTTTAGTCAAACCATAAATACGGTTATTGAAGAGTATGTAATTGACATCGAGATTGCGGCGAATCGCATGCATGAAGTGGTTGCCGCCAATCGAGAGCGCGTCGCCGTCGCCGGTGATTACCCAGACGCTCAGCTCCGGATTCGCACACTTGATGCCGGTCGCAATCGCAGGCGCGCGTCCATGAATCGAGTGAAATCCATAAGTGTTCATGTAGTAAGGAAAACGCGACGAGCAGCCGATGCCGGAAACGAAAACAATCTTCTCGCGTGGAATGCCGAGCTCGGGCATTACCTTCTGCACGTTGTTGAGAATTGCATAGTCGCCGCAGCCAGGACACCAACGCACTTCCTGATCTGAAACGAAGTCAGCTTTTTTCAGTTGACCTGGAGGCGGGGCAATCTTACCCGAAACCGCGGAGCCGACCTCGCTGTCGGCCGAGACAGCTTCGACGATGGGCTTGTTGCCGTTGCCGTTTCCACTCTGACCATTTCCACTAGTACTCATTATTGCTCCTTGGACCTGTTATCTATTCTGAAAAGATTTCCGCAACTGAGATCTGAAAACCAGGAACAATGTCACCACCGTCAAGCGCGTCTTTGTCGGTAAGAGTCACGATGTCGATGCGCGAGCGATAAATGGTGACGGTATGCATTTTCGGACTTATGACCCAAACCTGTTCCGATCCTGCCGCCAGCCACTCTGCCACCTTCTCCTCGACTTCAGAAACCCGGTCAGCGGGACTTAAAACTTCCACGGCGAGATTTGGTGCTCCCGGCCAGTAACCGGTCGTGTCTCCGATTTCATCTACGCGTTCTTTGCGAATGAAAGCAATATCCGGCGCGCGAACTGTGTCGGGATTAGAAGTTAGCTTGAAACCGGTTTCAGCCGCGTATACCTCACCCAGGCGATTCTTTCGCACGTATTGGGCAAGGGGTGCGGCGAGGCGAATTATTATTCTTCCATGACGATGTCCGGCCGGCGACATTTTCTTTAACTCTCCGTTAATGAGTTCATAGCGAAACTGGCCACGCGGTAACGCCAGCAGCTCATCAGCGGTCATGAGTTGTAATTCAGTGCTCATCTTTCAATTCTCTACGCGGAGGGTGCCGCGTTTTCTCAACTAAGAATACTTGTCCACCGGTCCAAAATAGTTACTTGCCGCGGCCTCATCTTCATTTGGCTCGAGCACGGCGACTGCGCCACTGCGATCATAGGGGCCTCGTTTACGCGGTGCTGTGCTATAGGCATAAGGATCGTGCGGTGGCTGTGGCGGCGGCTCAATTCGTTTACGGCCAAATAATTCGCCGAGAAAGCGTTTGATAACAACAAACATCGTCACCGCCCACGTCCGACAAACTAAAGTTCATCGAACAATTACAAATACTCTTCAACCTTCCGAACGATCTCGCGAATCTGGAAAGGCCGCCCCTTAACCTTCGAGAACGCAATCGCATCAACCAGATACTTTGCGCGCACCATCGTGCAAAGCTGGCCCAGGTTCATCTCGGGAACGATTACAGTTTCGAAGCCGGCCAGCACCTCCCCAAGGTTCTTGGGGAAAGGGTTCAGGTAACGAAGGTGCGCCGACGAAACGCTCTTGCCTTCGCTCTGAAGTTTCTCGACTGCGGTGCTGATCGAGCCGTAGGTCGAGCCCCAACCAAGCACCAGGACCTTGCCGGTCTGCTCACCGAACACTTCAATAAGCGGAATATCATTCGCGGCCCGATCGACTTTCTCTTGTCGCAGACGCACCATCAGATGGTGGTTCTCCGGATCGTAGTTGACGTTGCCGGTGATGTGCTGTTTCTCGATGCCGCCGATGCGATGCTCCAGTCCCGGCGTGCCGGGGATCGCGTAGGGGCGCGCCAGCGTTTCCGGATCGCGCGAATACGGCATGAAGCCCGCCGGGTCGGTAGCAAAGTTCACGGCAATCTTCGGCAGTTGATCAATTTCGGGAATGGCCCAGGGTTCGGCGCCGTTTGCCAGATAGCCGTCTGACAAATAGAACACCGGAGTCATGTACTTAAACGCCAGACGCACGGACTCGATGGCCATGTTGAAACAATCGGCAGGGGTTGCCGGGGCGACGACGATAGCTGGACATTCACCGTTTCTTCCCCAGACAGCCTGGAACAGATCCGCCTGTTCAGTCTTTGTGGGCAAACCTGTCGATGGGCCGCCGCGCTGGACATTGATTATTACCAGCGGGAGCTCAGTCATCACCGCCAACCCGATCGCTTCCTGCTTGAGCGCCACGCCCGGACCGGACGTGCCAGTCAATCCAATCTGGCCAGCGAAGCTCGCGCCAATGGCCGAGCAAACTGCGGCGATCTCGTCTTCGGCCTGAAAGGTCTTCACACCAAAACTTTTGTGGCGTGCCAGCTCATGCAGAATGTCAGACGCCGGGGTGATTGGATACGATCCGTAGAACAGCGGCCTGCCAGCAAGTTGCGAAGCAGCAACAAATCCGAGCGCGGTCGCCTCGTTACCGGTGATCTTCCGGTATTTGCCCGGGGCGATCTGCGCCTTCTTGATTGTGTAATGGGTAGTGAATAGCTCCGTCGTGTCAGCGAAGTTATAGCCCGTTCTCAAGGCAATTTCGTTTGCCTTGGCCAGCTCGGGGTTCTTGCCAAACTTGCTTGTGATCCAGGCAAGCGTGTTTTCCAATGGCCGATCGTAGAGCCAGTAGAGCACGCCCAGCGCGAAAAAGTTTTTGCAGCGATCGATCTCCTTGCGCGACAGCTCAACGTTGCCCTTCAGCGCATTCATGTTGAGAGTGGTGACCGGCAGCTTGTGTACGCGATAGCCGGCGAGCGAGCCATCCTCAAGCGGGTTTGAGGCATAGTTTGCATACTTCAAATTCTCCGGCGTGAACCCATCGGTATTAATGATGAGCGTGCCACCCTCTTCGAGGTCCGCAAGATTGACCTTCAATGCTGCAGGATTCATGGCCACTAAAACACTTGGCTGATCGCCGGGCGTTTTAATGTCCTGACTGGAAAAGTTCAACTGAAAACCGCTGACGCCGGGCAAGCTTCCGGCGGGCGCGCGAATCTCAGCCGGGAAGTCGGGCAGCGTTGAGATATCGTTGCCGACAACGGCGGAGGTATTCGTAAACTGCGTTCCCGTTAACTGCATACCGTCGCCGGAGTCGCCGGCAAAGCGGATGGTCACGGTTTCCACTTCCTCCAGGTTCTTTTCCGTTTGTTCTACCGGTGGTTCGATAAGAGTGCTCATGTGTATTTGATTGTGCCTTCTTTGATCAGGATTGCCGATTGCCCATTGCCAATTGCCGATTTCTGTTCGATATGTTCTGAAAGCGGCAATTGGAAATCGGAAATCGAAAATGTTTCACCCGCCGTCGGTGCTATTCATTACCTGATCCGGGTTTGGCGGCAGATTCATCGTAGTTTTCGGATAGCTTTCCGCCAGATAGCCGATGATGTCGAAAACCGAGATAGAACCGACTAGTTTGCCGTTTTTGACAAGCGGAACATTTCGATAACCCTTGTCATTCATGATGCTCACGGCGTCACCGATCGTTGCGTCATGTGTCAAAGTCGCAACCACTGGCGACATCCACTTGCTTACTGGCGCATTAAGGTCGGTCTCCTGGCCGACTATCTTAGTTAGGAGATCTCGTTCGGTAAAAATACCCACTACCGACCCATCTTCTGCGCAAACAATCGCACATCCCCCTTCGTCCTGTTTCATTGCCTCAATTGCCTGGGAGAGCGGAGTGGAGGGCGCAATGCAAACGTAGTCGTCAGTCTCCATTGAGCTTACGCTATCCTGGCGCGCCTTGTTAGACGCTGCCGTCTGCGCGATTGCGACGGTTGGTTGACTGGCGGATGACTGCTCACCTGACATAGTTGGTTACTCCCGAAATCGATCGGAGTGATTAGCGGAAACGACTCTAAATTCTACCAGTAAAGCGGAGACGACTAAAGCGGGAATGCATATTTGGTGCCGATGGTTAACAAGCGGGGGCAAGCGCGCCTTCCTGACCCTGAGACTTCGGATCCAGTCGCCCTAATCTCAGCATGAAAGCCTTCAAACAATGAAGATCAGAATCGACAGTGGTCAGCTCATAGTCAGGAAGGCGGGCTCGCCCCCCGCTGTTTGTTAAGACTTGAGACCGGATCGAATAAAGGAACTGTACTGCTTATTGAGTTTGTCGATCATCATCACGACTGCCGCATGGAGAGCCAGTTTCCTTGAAAGTGTCCGATAAACTTTAGATTGCCGTGACTCAGCGACAAGCTAATAAAGCTTATCGGACATCATACTAACCCACTACCGACTGCCGCATGGAGAGCGCTTTGAGTTCCTTTTCGTAAGGCGACATTTCGACAAGTTTGCCGATGATCCTAGGCAGAACTTTCAGCGTTTGATCAATCTCTGCTTCCGTGTTGTAGCGGCCAAGTGAGAACCGGATAGAACCCTGCGCTGCCGTATACGGCACATTCATCGCGCGTAAAGTTGCTGAAGACTCTTTGGTAGTTGAGTGGCAAGCCGAGCCCGTGGAAACGCATATGCCGGCATTATCGAGATGGACGAGGATATTTTCCCCTTCAACATACTCAAACGAAATATTCGCAGTATTGGGCAAACGCTTCGCGCGATCAGATGGTCCATTAAGTCGCGCGTTGGGAATCCGCTTCAGTATTTCGTCTTCCAATTTGTTGCGCAGGGTTTCGATCCGTTCCTGCTCGTTGAAGGTGCTTGCTAATTCGCAGGCAGCACCCAGCCCGACAATGTTGGGAACGGCAGAGGTCCCGGCGCGACGGCCACTCTCTTGACCGCCACCAATAATAAATGGCGGCAACTTAACGCCGCTGCGAATATAGAGCGCGCCCACGCCCTGCGGCGCATGGAGCTTGTGACCTGATAGAGCGAACAGATCTACGTCGAGCGCCTTTAGATTAATAGGAATCTTGCCGACAGCCTGTACACCATCGACGTGAAAAACGGCGTCCGAGTGTTCACGGACAATCTTTCCGATTTCATCAATCGGAAAAAGCACGCCGGTTTCGTTGTTTGCGAGCATTATGGAAACTATTCCCGTTTCGCGTCGCAGGGCCCGGCGCAGATCATCAAGATTGACCGCACCGTTGCCGTCGACCTCGAGCCAGGTCACTTCGCAACCGATTTGCCCCAAATGTTCGCAGAGATTTCGTACTGCTTCGTGCTCGACTTGGGTGGTGATGATATGACGCCGCGTGGGATTCTGTTCCAGAAAGCCGCCGATCGCCCAGTTGTCCGACTCTGAACCACAGGATGTGAAAACGATCTCGGCCGGGTCGGCTGCGCCAATCAATTCGGCCACTTGCCGGCGAGCCAGCTCAACCACCGCTTTCATACGACGGCCCAGCGAGTGGGCTGAAGAAGGATTGCCGTATGCGTCAGTCAAGTAAGGCCGCATCGCTTCGAAAACTTCAGGCGCGACGCGCGTCGTTGCGTTGTTGTCTAGATAGATCATAGGTGCGGGTAAATGGTGAATGGTGAATGGTGAATGGTGAATCGTAATAATGAATCTAAATGGTATTTCTATTTACCATTTACCATTGACCATTCACCACGTTTAGAGTCATCCAGAATATCTTCAATCAAAGGGTAACATGAACGGCAGCCGGCGCCGGCGTTACACGCCGCAGTGACTTCGGCGATTGTTTTCAAGCCTTTCTCTTGCACCTCACGTTCAATTGTTCGTTCCGAAACGCAGAAGCAGGTGCAGATCAGCGCTTCGTCGCCCTCCCACTCATCGCGTGCGATGTCGCTGTAGTTTTGAATGGCCGCTACGAGAGCTTCACAAGCCAACGCCGGACACTCGCGTCGTTCAGCAGGCAAGGCCCCGAGTTTATCCTGCAATGCTTCCGCGTGTTGCCCCAGAGTCGCGGCTTCGCCGGTTGTCTTACCAATAACCTGATCCATTAACAGCGATGCTGATGCAACTAATACGCTACAGCCTGCTGCCTTGAACTTCGCCTCCGTAATTCGTTGCGACCCGTCGACGTGTAGGGAAATTCGCAAAGTGGCGCCGCACTGAAACGATGCTGACCGGCCAGTGAACCTGGGTTCAGCTACGTCACCCACGTTTTTGGGATTCAAGAAAAGCTCAACTACCGCCGTGGTATTACTCTGCATGTAGTAATGATTCCAGACTTCAAGGCCCGCGACAAATATACAGGGAAAATGAGAAGCGGAAGAATTATCATCTGGTCGCTTATAGCGACTGGCAGATGTGGAATCTCGGATGGTTAAAGGACCCGTCACGATCTAATATCATGTAGTCAACCGTTATGTTCGATCAGTTTCGCCAGCGTAGTTTGGAGCTCGAGCACCTCGACAAGGGTGACTATACGGCGGAGGAATATGAAGGCTGCATTGTTGAGCTTCAGCGCGTCAACCGCTGGCTCGGCGACACCCGGGCGGTGCGAGAATCGCTACTGCGTGAGATTGACAAACTAAACTTGCGAAACTTTTCTGTGCTCGATGTGGGCGCCGGTTCAGGCGAGCTGTTACAGGTGATTGCCGACTGGGCGCGAAGGACTGGTCGAAGGGCGCAGCTTACTGGTCTTGAACTAAACGCGCGATCCGCACAAGCAATTGCGGCACGAGCCACATCCTTTCCCGAAATCAGAGCCATTCGCGGTGATGCGTTTCGGTTGCCATTTGCAGACGACGAATTTGATTACACGATGTGTTCGCTCTTCACTCATCATTTTGGGAATAAGGACGCGATTGCGATTCTGCGTGAACTGGGCCGGGTTTCGGCTCGCGGAATTTTTGTAATCGATCTTCATCGACATCCGATTGCCTACTTTTTTTACACCACTATCGGCAGGTTATTTCTGCACAACCGTTTAATTCAGGAAGACGGCGCGCTTTCGATCCTGCGAAGTTTCACGCGCCCAGAATTTTTGCGCCTTGCAGAACGAGCAGAATTAAGAGACATCCGCGTTACCCGTCGGTTCCCTTACCGGCTCGTACTCGCGGCTTCGCCGCCCTACAGTGCGGAAAGGCTACGCCTTTCCGAGCGATCTCCCTGTGGCATGGAGGCTACGCCTCCGACCGCTGGAGGCATAGCCTCCCTGGTCATTAATGTTGGCCGGAAAGGCGGAGCCTTTCCCACTGTGGCGAAAGCCACATTTTCAAAATAGATAGGCGGAAAAGTGACTCTGGCTTCTTCAAATAGTTTTGACGTAGCAATCGCCGGCGCCGGGCCAGCCGGCACCAGTGCCGCCATCCAGTTGGCGAGCAGGGGCGCGCGCGTGCTACTCATCGAAGAAAAGAAATTTCCGCGCGCAAAGCTCTGTGGGGAATTCATCTCTCCTGAGTGCCTGGCACATTTCAAACGCCTTGGAGTTATGGACCAGATGAGCGCCGCCGGAGGCGCCTTGCTTTCTGAAACCATCTTCTATTCGCGCCGCGGTCACAGCCTGGCGGTGCCGAGCGAATGGTTTAAGCCTGGCGCCAACGCGCTTGGTTTGAGCCGGAGAGAGATGGATCATCAGTTGCTCGCGCGAGCGAAAAATGTGGGCGTGGCAATTTTGGAAGGTGCCCATGCCACGCTGGTCCTTGATGGCAAAAAGATGTGTGGCATTCGTGTCAAAAGCGGAGGAGTCTCGCGAGATTACGAGGCACTCATAACTATCGACGCGACCGGCAGGACCAGGGCCCTGGCCCGCCACCTGGATCGACCACGCGCGAATCGAAGAAGAAACATAAGACCGCTGGTTGCTTTCAAGGCACATCTTGAAAATACTCGCGTGGCAGAGGGCGCCTGCGAAATCTATTTCTATAAGCGCGGATACGGCGGGTTGAGTGGTGTTGAGGGAGGCGCCAGCAACCTCTGTTTCATAGTGGCGGCTAAAGACGTGCGACGTTATAACTCCGATCCGGAGGTCGTATTGCGCGAAATCGTTATGAAAAACTCACGCGCCGCTTACACACTCGGGGAGGCGCGCGCTCTTTCGCCCTGGCTCAGTGTTTCCCTGGAGAGTTTTGGGCGAAGGACTCTGGTGCCTGCCCGGGGATTAATAACAGTAGGCGACGCTGCCGCGTTCATCGATCCATTCACAGGCAGTGGTATGCTGATGGCGCTTGAAAGCGGGCAGGTTGCAGCCGAGGCAATTACACCGCAGCTTCCGCTTCTGCGGCAGGGCTTTGGTTTTGAATCGCTGGCCAACGACTACCAGGCGGAATATTCGCGCCGCTTCCAGTCTCGCTTGCGAGTCTCGGGCTTGCTTCGACGCGCCGCCTTTGTTCCTCATCTCGACGAAGCTGCCATACTCTTTTTAGGAAACCGTTCTCGTCTGCGGCGCAAACTTGCACAAGCAACGCGTCGTTCCACCAGTCGCGAACTGAGAACATCGAGCGGCTGACCAGCCAATCGGTGAATGAATTTCCACATCAATCCAGCCATCGTGTGAAGCATATAAATGCTTGCCAGATAGGAGCTTTTGGAGTAAAAAGGCGGAGCGGTGCTTGTCTTAGTGTTCCACGGCGACTATCTCAAAGGTCGTTGATTCAGAATCAGAGCGGCCGAATCGCTCCCCGGAAATGTCGTGGACAATGGCAATTTTGCAGCAGTCACAATCCGAGAATCGTCGCCCGATACTTATCAGTTCCAAACTGGGTCGTACCTGGCTGGCCGAGTCCCTAACTTAGCTAAGGAGAAATGATGATGTTTGCGTCCTCTGCGCAGTGGCTTAACTCTTCGATTCGACTGACAGCTCTTTTTCTCGTTACAGTTGTTTGTGGACTTCATGGCTCCAGCGTTGCTTATGGTCAGGCCCAATCCAACGCCTCCGACCTGCAAGGGGTCGTGCGCGACCAGTCCGGCGCAGTAGTGAGCGGAGCAACCGTGACCGTTCGCCATGCCGCAACTAACACCAGCAAAGACACCACGACTAACAACGACGGCGCATATCTCATTGTCAATCTTCCTCCCGGCGACTACGAGGTAACAGTCGAAGCCCCAAATTTCAAGAAAGCGGTATTGCCGGGAGTGACACTCACGGTGGGCCAGCGCGCGGATCTGGACGTTTCGCTGGAAGTGGGACAGGTCAGCGAAGTGGTGACCATTTCCGGTGCGTCTGCGGAACTGGTGGAAACATCGAAAACCGCTGTGGCCACGACTGTGGACCAGCAACGCATCGACAATCTCCCAATCAATGAAAGGAATTATTTGGCCTTTGCGTTGACAACTTCCACCGTGGACCGTGACAACGGCCGGCCAATTGGACCAGCACCAACCACGGGATTGAATTTTGGCGGTCAGCGCGGCCGCTCGAATCTGGTCCAGGTTGACGGCGCCGACAACACGGACAATTCCGTCAACGCGTCGCGCTCAACTGTGTCCCAGGAAGCGGTGCAGGAGTTTCAGGTAGTAACGAATTCGTTTGCGGCGGAGTTTGGACGATCATCCGGCGGCGTGGTCAACGTTGTTACCAAGAGCGGCACCAACGATTTCCACGGAAACATTTTTGGTTTTCTCAGAGACAAGAGTTTTCAGGCGCGCAATCCGTTTGCCCCTATCGCCAAACCCGCTTTCAGACGAACTCAGTACGGCGTGACGATCGGCGGCCCATTGGATCGAGATCGCACCTTTTTCTTCTTTGCATTCGAACAACGCCGGCGCGATGAGTCAGGGTTCTTTACCAGCAACGTGTCCCAGGGCCTCGGCAGCTCGGTTTCGATACCGATTACCGGGCTGGGGGTACAAACATTTCGCAACCTTACACCGGCTCAAGCCTCTTATATTAACAGTCTGCTAGGCAGCGGTAACGCGCAGCTTATTGGCGCGGCAGTAAACTACGCATATCTGGCATCAAGTGGCGGCACGACCGGACTGACCGGAACCAATCCGCTTCTGAGTGCCGGCGGCGCTATTCCCGCGGGACAGACAATCGGGAGCCGCTTTCTTCTGACGGGCGCCCCTGTTCCAGTGGGCACTACCGGCACTAATGGACTACCAATCGCATTTCGTCCCCTAAATGATCTGCAAAGGATATTTCCGATTGTTGAGAGGACAACCTTCAATTCGATCCGCATCGATCACCAGATTACAAAGGACCATCAATTCAGTTTTCGTGGCGGTTACAACCCGAGTCGAATTACAGGGATTCAGGTGGAATCGCAGAACCAGTCACTCGGCCAGAATGATTTTTCTCGTACGGGAATTCAAAAGCTGCGCGACTTTTCAGCAGTCGCGAGTTTGACCTCCACACTCTCGGACAACATGGTTAACGAAGCGAGGTTCAATTTCGGCGAGCGACGCGCAGTTTTCACATCGCAGAATAGGGAAGCTGTTGCTTTTAACATCACCGGCACGACGTTCGTCGGCCGCGAACTCTTTTCTCCAGTGATTCGCACGGAGACACGATACGAGTGGACAGATAATTTGAGTGTGATTGCAGGCAACCACTCATTCAAGTTTGGCGGGGATTTAGCCTTCGTTCGAATTCCCTCCGCGGTCTTCGAACTAAACTTTGCCGGGCTTTTCAACTTCGGCGAGTTTTCCGCGCGCACGCTCGTGCCGACGCTGCCGACTGCTCCGAACGGACAAGCGCCGCCTAACTTTGTTCCCGTGCAATCCTACGGTCTGGGTATTCCATCGGTATACGTGCAGGGTTTCGGCAACCCGGTTAGTAAAATAAAAAATCAACCGATGGCTGTCTTCGCGCAGGACTCATGGAAAATCAGGCCCAACCTGACACTGAATTACGGCGTGCGTTACGACTATGAACTGACAGAGACGGTTCCACCGGAGCCTTCGTTCCGAGATCCACTTTCCCTCATCACGCTTTCTCAAGCCCAGCTCTTAGCAGCGCAAGATGCGCTGGGCGTGCAGCAGGGAGTCCCGAGAGACAAAAATAACTGGGCGCCCAGATTGGCGGTCGCGTGGGATCCTCAGAATAATGGCAAGACGGTCATCCGCGCTGCCTTCGGTCTCTTCTACGATCACCCGCTTTTGGCGATCGCTTTCAACTCGGACATTGCTGATGCGGTGCAACAGCAACAGGCCACTTTGACATTTAACAGTCCGGCCCCGACCACCTTTCTTAATGCCGCGCAGATTTTCCAGGGGACAGTAATTGTCTGCAATTTTCCCGGAGCTGTTCCCGGCGTCAACTGCACCCCCGGTGCTGCCTCCAGCGCGCAATATCAGTTGGGACGCCAGCGGTTCAACGACCAGACTTTCCCGGGCTTTGGCACTATTTTGCCGTTCACGCTTTTCCCAGACAAGAAGTTTGAATACGCATATGCCAATCAGGGTAACTTCACGGTTGAGCGACAAATCTACAAAGATATGTCCGTCTCGGCGAGTTATATCTTTGTCGGCGCGCATCACCTGCCGCACGCGCGCGATATCAACCTCATGCGTAACGATCTGCTCATAGAGAATTTCCGTCGCTTCTTTAGTGTCGCGCCGCCGGATCCAACCTCCGCGCAGTTCTTCTCGTTGCCTACGGCCAATTGTGCGCCGAGTGCGGCTTGCCCGCTGGGCTTTACGGTCGTTATTCCCGGAATCCTGGGTCGGAATGCGGCCGGCCAGGGCATTGTCTCCCCGATTGCCGCTAATTTCTTCCGACCAAACGCGCCCAACTACTTTTTCGTCCAGGCCCTGACGGGTGTCTCGCCGGCAATCTTTAATGCGCTGCTTGCAGCCAACAATACCCTTCGCACGCCGGGCGTGATCTCGCCGTTCGGCGAGGTCAGCTCGCAACTCTCCGAAGGTAATTCCAATTACCACGCCCTGAATGTCGATTTGAAAAGGCGCTACGCTAATAACTTTCAGTTCCTGGCGTCTTTAACCTGGGCCCATGCGATTGATGATTCCTCCGACTTGCAGACACTGCTGAAACCGCAGAATAATCTCGATCTTCGTGGGGATCGCGCCGACTCTCTTTTCGACCAGCGGCTTCGCTATGTCTTTACCGCGATCGTTACTTCGCCTCCAGGGTGGCGCAATTCAAGCAGCGGACTCAATCGCTTCCTGGCCGACTTTACTATCGCGCCAATTCTGGAAGTTGGTTCCGGACGCCCGTTCAATATCATTACCGGCGTTGACACAAACGGTGATCAGCAGAGCTCGAATGATCGTCCCAGCGTTGCCTCGAATGGTACGCTCATACTTCCCCCGTTCTTCACAAACGGGAGCCTCGGCCGCAATATGGGCATCACGCATAAGTTTGCTTCGCTCGACCTGCGAGTGAGTCGAGCCATTCGGTTCGGCGAGCGCGTCAGGCTGGATCTGATTGCCGAAGGCTTCAATATGTTTAATCGCTTCAACGAAGCTGCAGCGAATCCGTTCTTCACGGACGTCAATACCTTCGGCCAGCGCGCCGGCAATGGCCGCTACTTCAGCCGTCCAACCGCTTCGTTTGACCCGAGACAGTTTCAGTTTGGATTGAAACTAAACTTCTAGGACGTAGGACAGACATTCCTGTCTGTCCTGTCACTGGTAGTTTGGGGACAGGCAGGAATGCCTGTCCTACCCAGGCGATCGGTCAGCCATGGGCCGGTCGCTTTTCTTTTAGGCGGTTAGTTAGTAGTCTTTTCCTGCCACAGAGCGAACGCGGCGAACTAAAGAGCCGCCCCCGGCATCGGAAACATGTCTTTCGGAAAGCTTCTGGTGGCCTCGAAACAAGCCTCTCCCCGGAAGAACTATCTATGATTAATCGTCCCTTTTACCGCCTTTGCTTACTGGTTCTGTCTCTGGCTGTGCTTTGTGGAATTGTCGTGGCGCAATCCAGCCGGCCGCGGCGTGTGAAGCCTGCAGCGAAGCCCGCTGAAGATCCGTTGTTACGACCAGAACCGAAACCGAGTCCTACAGCTAGAAACACTTCAAACCGGCCGCTGATTGACGTGCAGCCAATGAAGCCCGTCGTAAACACCGTGGGCACTGGCGACACTTCCCACGCCTATCAACTTCTGCAGCAAAAGCATTTTGCGGCAGCCGCCAAAGAAGCGAAGGACATCGCCGCTCAATTTCCGAATGATTCCGAGGCCTGGAAAATAGCGGGCTTTGCGGAATTGAGTCTTAAACAGTATCAAGTGGCCATAGAAGATTTGCAGAGGGCCCTCGATCTGCAGCAGGTTTCGAAGCGGGAAGATCCTAACACTGCGGATGCTTTGGCTCAGGCTTACGTGCTTTCCGAAAAATTCGATAAGGCGTTGCCGCTGCTCGTCGCTGCCACCACGCGGCCGGGCGCAAATCCGGATGCTACGCTACTTTATTATCGTGGTCTTGCCGAATACAAAATGGGTAAACCATTGGACGCGGAAAAAACTTTCACCGCTGTCGTTAAGGCCAACCCCAAGGACTCGCTGTCGCTTTTCTATCTTGGTCAGATCGCACTGGGAAAAAACGATCTTGATGGCGCTATCGCCTCGCTCAATCGCGCGACAGTAAACGATCCACGCTTTGCAGCCGCCTGGACCCTGCTGACGTCAGCCTACCTGCGGCGCGCCGCGCTTAACACAGATGCAGCGAAAGCTGCCGCTGATTATTTGAGCGCAGTTCGCGCTGGTGAAGGCTTAATCAAGATTAGAACTGACGCCGAGGCGGTAACGCTTTTTGGACAAGCGCTGATTGGCTCGGAACAGTATGCCCGCGCCGCTGCCGCACTCGAGCGGGCTACCATGCAGCCCGACGCCAAGGGTGTAACGTTCTATCTTTTGGGAATCGCCCAGTCGCGCGCAAAGAATTTCCCCAAAGCAATCACTGCTTTGCAGACCGCTGCACAGAAATCCCCGGATGATATTAACGTCTACCGGGAGCTCGGTTACGCCTTCGAGATAACAAAGCAATACGCCAAAGCATTGACCGCTTATGAAAAAGGATTGAGCCTGGCGCCAGGTGACACTGATTTCAAAGAAGCAGCGGAGCGCGTGCGTCCATTCGCGAAATAATTTGAGTGCCGGTGGAGGTATAGAGTAATGAAGTTTATAGGAATTGGATTATTGACCCTGATTACTGCGGCGGCGGTCTGTGCCCAGCGGCCGCGAGCGGTCGACACCAGCACGACGACAGACGCATCGAAGGCCGCCCCTGCTCCAGCCCCGCAAACTATGAAGGCGAAGTATGAAGGCGGCATCTTTGGTTATAGCAAGACCATGGAAGGCACCCTTAGTTTCGACGATACGAATAAGCGTTTACTTTTCCGCAAGGATAATAAAGAACTGTTTTTTATCCCTTACAATGCCGTCAGCTCGGCTTTTGCCGACACTCAAAAACGGCAGCCCAAAGCGGCGACGATCCTGAGCAGTGTCCCACTAATCTATTCACTGCCGGCCCATTTCATAAAGACGAAGGTGCGCTACCTGACGCTTCAATACAGCGATCCCGATACGCGCGTTTCAGGAATCACAAGCTTTCGCCTGGACAACAAAGAGCTGGTTGAGTCGGCCGTGTTTACGCTCGCCAACAAAGCCAGCCTGGTTCCGCGCGGCGAGATTTATGTGAGGAAGAAAGACGACGACACTGAGGCGAAGAAGACCACTCCCTAATTTCTAATCGGTTGAGAAAGTCTGGAGGCGGGCCGGCAAGTGCATGGCCCGCCTCTCCTGCTACGTAGGGCTCGAGGCAAGCCATATCACAATTCCGTGCTAATCAACGGCATAAAAGTATGTACCGCGTCTTGGTCTCTGACCTCCGAGGCGCGGCAAGTCTCCGACTTGCAGACAAGATCGCTAAAACTCTTTAAGGTCTCCGACCTCTAGATGGCGGTCGGGCACCGGAAAGTTTTGTGGTATCGATGTCGGTAAGTCCGAGACTTACCGCGCATCAGAGGTCAAAGACCTGGGTCTTGTCGCGAACTGGTCTGTATTGCCGCGCGTTATCCGCCCTATCCGTTGGTCCCCTCTCAGGATTAGTTCGCAGGCTTTGAAAGCGTATTCCTCAAAGTCCGCCAGCCTGGAAGCCAATATGATCCAGGCTTTGTCTCCGGAGCGCGAACGCCACAACTGCCGTTTTGGTAACCCGGGAAACTCCCTGGCGAGAGCGTCGACGTGTTCGATGGTCGTGTACAACCACATACCGTTAGAGCCCGGTTGCTTAACGCTATCGCGGAGCGAGCACAGAAGTCTTTCGTCGAGGTAGACAGAGGTAAAACCAAACATTCGTTTGATTGTAGGGCGTATCGAGCTGAGTTCCTCAAGGACAAACGGAAAAGGATCTCGTCTCTTAACGGCGGCGTAATTCTCAGCGATTCTATTCATGGTCACTTGAGATCTGCGATCTTAAAATCTGAAACCTGAAATCCGGACCATCACCCGGGGCCAGCACTTTCGGGTCTATTGAGACTTTGGCCGGTCGCTACCGCTCTCGGTCCTGATATTTGGGTACTTGACCGGCCGCTACCAAGGCTCTGTGAAAACTCAGGCTCAACTCCTTGGAGTGCGCCGGCCTGGCGGCGCTTTGGCCGGCGGCGGGCCCGCGCCGCTTTGTTAACCAACGTTTCAACCACAAAAGTTTCGACACCTCACATCAGACCAAAGCGCCGCCAGGCCGGCGCACTCCAAGGAGTTGACGCTGAGTTCACACAGTCTCTACCGCGTGGTGTTACAGAACTCATGGGACCGGAACTTTCCGTCGTGGCGGTAGTGTTCAAACTGCTTCAGTGCTCGCGTCCCGGTGAAAGCGGCTCTGTCCTGGCCTGTATGTTAAACTTGCGTCCACGCCTTCATGAACAACC
>DASXSC010000095.1:0-24850 GCA_036506215.1 Pyrinomonadaceae bacterium
CGCTCCGGCTGCCATTCAAAACGCTCAACCGCGATGCATGGTCTATCGATCCGTAGAACATTGAACGAGTTTTCTTCTCCGCGACCGCGAGTTGAAGCAGCCGTTCCCGCCTGCACCACCAGAGCCGAATGTCCTTTGATCTTGTAGCGCGTGGCGCTGTGCGTGGTGTGGCTAATGTGGAGATGGCCGGCGAGAAAGAGATCGGCGCCGCAGCTCGCCAGTTGTTCCATCGCCATGCGCGCTCGACCAACCAGCGCCCGTTCATCGTGGCCCTCCGGCAGATCGAACGGATGATGAGTGACCACGACCTTGATGGCCCCAGGGTCGGAGGCGCAGAGCCTTTCGCGCATCCAGGAAACCTGCTCTTCGTTAATACGTCCACCTTTGATTGTCAGCGAACGTGCGGTGTTTACCCCAAGGACAGCGATTTCTTCGTCATGGTAAAACGGTCGCAGATCACTGGTAATGTAGCGGCGGTATTTGCGCAACGGTTGCAGGAACCGCGCCAGAACATTATGCAGCGGAACGTCATGATTGCCGGGCACAACAATTTGAGGTTTGGGCAAGCTGTCGAGAAAAGCACGTGCTGCCTTAAATTGATGCGAGCGAGCACGCTGCGTCAAATCTCCGGAAACAGCTACAAGATCGGGATTGACCTTTGTGATGGCCTCGCTCAACGGAGAGATGAGATGCGCGTGAGTGCGGCCAAAATGGATGTCGGAAAGATGAACTATCGAACGCATTTCGTTATATACCACCGTTTAGAAAGGGGACTTATCCCCACGCGTTGGTGGCACAAGTGCCATTTCTAAACCTCGGCCGTGTGCCTGCTCACCCGTCACCGGCTTCGAGGCGTCAGGACACGCAAAGACGCAGGGCGCACGCGATAATGAAGCGGTGGTTCCATACTTGCCACTTCGCCATCGAGCGCCACACGCAAACGCTTTTGTCTGGTTCCTATCCAAATTTCACGCGTGCATAGCGCCAGGAAATCCTTTTCCTGACGCAGGCCGCCCAGGAGCGCACGCAGCGCCAGCCAGATCAATCCCAGTCGCCCGATGCGGTTCGTCATATAAAGACTCAACTCGGCTTTATCGAGACAAGCTCGGCGGCCAATGTTCAGCGTCTCCATTTCATATTCGTTGTTACCGATAAAGACAAACGGCGTACGAGTCCTTAATTCTTTGCCGTCAACACCCACTCGGATATTGAGAAATGGATAACGTCGCAGGACGGCGAGGGCAGCCCAAATGTACGCGGGCCACTTGCCCCAACCGAGTCGTTGCTGCTTCTCGCGTTCGCGAACGATGCTCGGATAAAGACCCAAACTGGAATTATTAATGAAGCTGTGACCGTTAACTTCTCCAACATCAACTTTAGTCTCATGACCCGCGACAATTGTCTCGACCGCGCCCTCGAGATCGAGTGGAATGTGCAGGTCTTTGGCGAAATGGTTCATGGTCCCAAACGGCAAGACCCCAAGTGCCTTGCCGGATTTGAAAACTATCGCGGCCATTGAACTGACGGTACCGTCTCCGCCACCCGCCACAATTACTTCGGCATCGCTCCGGATCGCGCGTCGGGCTAGTTGAATAACCTCGGTTCCGTTGCGAGCCAGCGAGATTTGCGCATCTACTCCAGTTGCTTTGAAAGCCTTCGCCAGATCCCGTTGGACCGCCGCGTTATGACCAGCGCCGGAACTGGTGTTGATGATCACCTCAATTTTCACTCATTTCATACTAGGGCAAACTTGTTCCAAAACCGTAGCGCGTGATTGAGGCTGGGCCTCGGGCCGTATCACGTGCTGGTGCAGTTTGAAAGGTGGTCGCCTATGGTCATCCTTTTGGCCACCCTTTAGTCGTAACCTGCGCTTGACCACTCAAGCTCTTCACTGGGACCGCGGGCGTCCCGCCCGCCGTGAGCGCGCAGCGCGAACAGCACTTTGGAGTTGAGCAACCGGGCGAGATCTTCGCACCTTGCGGCGCTCGTAGCGGGCGGGACGCCCGCGGTCCCAGTGAAGAGCTCGAGTGGTCAAGCGCAGGCCACTACTCATGGGCCTGGCCATGATTTTGAATAGTCCATAAGAACCCTAAAAGGAACCAGTAGGAACGAAGAATCTCAAATGCGGCAATCAGCGAACGGTTCAGCTATACTTCTTCACCTCTTATGACTAAACACGCTCATTCCAACTCTATAGATCTGTTCGCAATAGCTCATCAAACAATGCTGGAAGCGGGATTCGAACCCGACTTCTCGGGACCTGTCGCCAGGGAAGTGCACGCAATGGTGGCTGGGAGAACAACGCTTTCTGCCGGCTCGGGAACGAAGGATCTTCGGGAGCTGTTGTGGTCGTCAATCGACGACAAAAAGACGCGCGACCTTGACCAGGTGGAATACGCAGAAGTGATCCAAGGCGGCGAGACCAGGCTATTGGTCGCCATCGCAGACGTTGATGCGTTTGTCTCGAAGGGCTCGGCAACCGACACGCATGCGGCCACAAATTGCACTTCGGTTTACACGGGAGTCAAAACATTCCCGATGCTGCCCGAGGAATTGTCGACCGACTTGACCTCATTGGTGGAGGGCGAGGACCGTCTGGCGGTCGTGACGGAAATGGTTTTGGCGCCGGACGGCTCGGTAAAGAAAACCACCTTCTATCGCGCGCTTGTCAAAAATCAGGCGAAGCTGGCCTATGAAGAGATCGGCGCCTGGCTCGATGGCAAGACGGGTGTACCGGAGAGTGTTAGCAAGGTGGCTGGAATGGAGGCGCAAATAAAGTTGCAATCTGAGATTGCGAATCGCTTTGGAGAGTTTAGGAAGGAACACGGCGCGCTCGACTTAGAGATCATCCAGGCGGCTCCGGTGATAGATGATCATGGCAAGGTTGTCGATCTTGCCGTAGTAGAGTCGAATGGTGCGCGTGAGTTGATCGCAAACTTCATGATCTCGGCCAACGTGGCGATGGCGGAATTTCTTGAAGCCAAAGGTGGGCCATCGCTGCGTCGCATTGTGCGCACGCCGAAATACTGGTCACGCATCGTGGAAATCGCGGCTGAGCTTGGTGAAAAACTGCCTGCTACTCCCGACTCGCGCGCGCTTGCCGATTTTCTCGCGCGACGCAAGGTTGCGGATCCGATTCACTTTCCCGATCTCTCGCTGGCTGTTGTGAAGTCACTGGGGCCCGGCGAATATACGGTGGAACTGCCGGGCGAGGAAGGCGAAGGACACTTTGGATTGGCGCTGCAGGATTACACTCATTCGACGGCGCCGAATCGTCGTTTTGCCGACCTGGTTACGCAGCGACTCGTTAAGGCAGCCTTAGCAAATAAGACCACGCCTTACACCGTAGCCGAGCTAAAGCAAATAGCCGAACACTGCACGGTGCAGGACAGCGCGGCGCGCAAGGTTGAACGAAAGATGCGGAAGGTCGCGGCGGCAGTGCTGTTAGAGGATAGGATTGGGGAAGAGTTTAAAGCGATCGTGACCGGCGTTACTGAGAAAGGAACCTTCGCGCGCATTATCTCTCCCCCTGTGGACGGTCGCGTGATGCGTGGCGAGCGCGGTTTGCGTGTCGGCGAAAAGGTACGCGTGCGTTTGCTGTCAACCGATCCAGAGCAGGGCTTCATCGATTTCGCGCGGGCGTGAGCAGTAAGCATTTTGTTTCACAAACTCACAGCATCCGGCAGAGATGGGTGAAGTTGAGGTGAATCAATTTCTCACGCACCTGGCCATCAAGGAGAAGGTCAGTGCTTCCACTCAGAATCAGGCGCTAAGCGCAGCGTTGTTTCTCTACCGTTATGTGCTCGACCGTCAGCTTGGGCATCTTGGAGAGGTGTGATTCGGGCTCGCAAGTCCAAACGACTTCCAGTGGTATTGACGCGCGAAGAGGTAAAGGCAGTCCTGAACAAATTGCACGGCGAGCAACGGCTGATCGCGGTCGTGATGTAAAATTGTCAAGCAGGCGACATCGCACACGTTGCGACACTCCTTTGCCACGCACCTGCTCGAAGATGGCTACGATATACGCACAATCCAGGAGTTATTGGGACACAAAGATGTGAGCACGATTATGATTTACACACACGTTTTGAATCGCGGGGGCAAGGGTGTCAAGAGTCCAGCTGACTCACTGTAAACAACACAGATCTGTTTTATCAGGAAACCAAATAAAACAGGAAGGACGGTAAACTTGACATCGATCGCGATGAAAGTAAATGATTTGGCCTGCTGGAGAGATTCGGATTTATTTGACAGACAATCCTTCAGCAGGTTTATTTGGAAACCAGATATACATAGTTATCCCGCCTGTGCGAAGTACAGTGAAGCCGCGCCGGAATGGTACGAATTTTGTCGTACGTTGACGCGGAAATGTCGGCCGAGCCACTGCGAGCACATCGTTGACTCCGGCCTCGGGTGGCTCATCTCGATGGAGAAGTGACATGGTGAAACCAGCAAAGAACACGATTTGCCTTTGGTACGATGGCGACGCAGAGGAGGCGGCGCGGTTTTACGCCAAGACCTTTCCCGATTCGTCCGTCGGCGCGGTGCACCGCGCACCGGGAGACTTTCCGTCGGGGAAGAAAGGGGACGTGTTGACCGTCGAGTTTATTGTGATGGGCGTTCCGTGCCTCGGGCTTAACGGCGGACCTGCGTTCAAGCACAACGAAGCGTTCTCGTTTCAGGTCGCAACCGCTGACCAAGCCGAAACGGATCGCTACTGGAACGCGATCGTCGGCAACGGCGGCCAGGAGAGTGCGTGCGGCTGGTGCAAGGACAAATGGGGACTGTCCTGGCAGATTACGCCGATCGTCCTGACGAAAGCGGTTACCGATCCCGATCCCGCTGCAGCCAAGCGCGCGTTCGATGCGATGATGCAGATGAAAAAGATCGACATCGCTGCAATCGAGGCGGCGCGCCGCGGTTGAGGTTGCACCTTCGACGCGTGCATCTCGGAAGCACAAGGGGCACATGACCAGCGGAGCCGAACCCGCTCTGTCCTGAGCCTGCGGTTTTCGACCAATGGGAGAACATATTCGCGCCCGCACGAGAGGCGAGATAACCAGCCGTTGCAGCGGACCGGGGCGGGCGTCGCGGTCCTTGTAGATCGCAACTTGGTCGAGCGCCCGCCCGGCCGCTGAACGTCGGTCCGTTATGCGGCGCTAAGGATAGCCATGAAGTTCCTGGGTCTTGTGGCTGCAGTTTTCATGATTTGTATCGGTCTCCTCGGCATGATTGTGCCGTACCCCTTCCTGACCGCTGCTGAATACACGATAACGCCGAAAGGCCTTTACCTAATTGCCGCGCTTCGGGTCGTCGTAGGATTGATTCTTTTAGCCGCAGCATCAGCGTCGCGATTGCCGAAAACCTTATGAGTGTTTGGCATTATCGCTATGATTTCTGGGCTGACGGCGCCACTCTTTGGGAGTCGACCGGGCACGGGCGATTTTAAATTGGTCGTCCGTGTACGGAACAGGTGTAATACGTATCTGGGGTGCAATCGCTTTGATAGTTGGCGGTCTCATTCTCTACGCCCTCGCCGGGTATCGACGCGCCGTATAACTTGGACGCGAGCGGCGGGAGCGTGTTTCGTAACTAACTTGGTCCGGCGAAGGTTGCTTTGATTCGCGCCGCCGCGTCAACTCAGACGTTGGGCGGCTCGAGGGCAGCAGCGACCAGCAGACGAAGTAAAGGAGCACGGCGATGAGTATCTGGGACCACCTGTTCCTGACCGGCGAATTCCGCGCGCGGGAGGATCTGCTGTCCGGGCTCACGCTCGAGCAGGTCACGCTTCGCCCGGCCGGCGCGTCGCACTCGATCTACGAGGAGCTGTGGCATGCGGCGACATGGCAGCGCATCGTCGTCGAGCGGGACAAGGCAGCTGCCGACGCGTTGTTGCGCGGCGGGGCGCACTACCCGAGCGCGGCGCCGGATCACGAGCAACAATGGCACGACTTGGTGCAGCAGTTCCTGGAAGGCGCGCAGGCGGCGGTCGCGTGGGCGCAAGCGCCGGACCGACTGGCGGTGGAGCAGGAGCCTGGAGTGACGATGGGCGACGAGCTGCACAGTCTGGCGGTGCACAATGCGTATCACCTCGGCAAGATCGTCGCGTTGCGGCAGATGATCGGCGCCTGGCCGCTGAAGGCAGCGACGGAGGAGCCGTAAGGGCAGGCGCGGCGCGACGCCGCCCAAACAACTCATTGGACGCGAGCGGATTGAGCCGACCTCTCATGCTAGAGTAACTTCTTGTTGATATGCTTCCCGCCGCGTCAATTCGGGCGTTGGGCGGCTAAGAGCATCGGCAATTCGAGTGGATGGAGGCAACGATGGCGAGAATTACTGGAATCGGCGGCGTCTTCTTCAAGAGCAGAAACGACAACGCTGCGCTGGCAACTTGGTATCAGAAGCACTTGGGCATGCTGCTAGAGGGCTTCGGCGGTGCCATTCTGAAATGGCCTGATGACAGGGCCGAGGACGGGGGCCTCACCGTGTGGCACATCGCGGAAAAAGAAAGCCAGTGGTTCAGCCCCAGTGACTCCCCTTTCATGATCAACTACCGGGTTGACAACCTTGACGAGATGATCGCGCAACTCCGGGCGGGCGGAGTCGAAATCATCAGCGGCCCCGAATCGCATGAGAACGGGAGGTTCGCGTGGATCATGGACCCGGAGGGGAACAAGGTGGAGCTGTGGGAGCCGATGATCTGGGATGAGAAGAATAAGAGCGCTTGAAGTTGATGTCCGAGCCGCCCAACAACGGCATTCACCGGACGCGCAATCAGCAAGCCTTTCATCAATTAACATCTCTGCGCGCCGGTGATGCCGATCGTTCGACGGCACTCGGAACAACCATTGACGATCAGACGCTCCGAGGAGACGGCTATGAAGTCCACAGGCAAACTAATACGGGTCGGGATAGCGTGCGCCTTCTCGCTCCTACTTGGATCAACGACCCTCTCGGCTCAGCCCACCCTTGATGGCGAGAACAGGTATCCCAACGTCGGAGTCGTCATGGTCTGGCGTATCGACGACGCAGGGAAACCCGTGGAGTTGCGTGGATTCGCAAGCGGCACTCTGATCCGCGAGCGTGTGATGGTAACGGCCGGACACTTCACCGCTCCGGCGAGTGCGCTCGGCTCCCTGCCGCCGTCCATCCGCATCTTCGCGAGCTTTAGTTCAACCAATGCTAAGGATCCTGAAACGTGGATAGCGGTCGTCGGACAGGCTACGCATCCATCCATGCCGCACTGTCCGCCGCCGCCTCAGTGCGACCCAACCGACGAGATCCTAGTCGCTCCTCTTCAGCCAGGAATCGCCGACGTCGGCTTGGTATTCCTCGCGCATGCACCCGTCGAAATCAAGCCAGCGCGTCTTGCGGAGCACAGCATCCTCGACAGATCCGAAGGAGCGACTACGACGATCGTCGGGTACGGAACCACGGACCCGCACAGCCGAAAGACGCCGATCGACCTGACGGCATGGGACGGAAAGCGGCGCTTCCGGACCTCGAAACTTCGAAGAGTTGTGGACGAGACATGGGGCCTTTGGTCCCTACCTAGCTACGTTTGTCACGGCGACTCTGGCGGTGCCATCTTTCTGAAGTCCAGGCGCAACACGATTAATGGCCACGTACTCGCCGGCAACGTAAGCGACGGAGGGCAGGACTGCCGCAGTCACAACAACAACAATCGGCTGGACACCGTCGCCATTCAAAACTGGATCAACAACACGATAAGGAAGGAACTTGGCAAGTGAGGTGTCACCGACGGTGCGGGTGCCGCCCCCTCGTTGCAGCGGACCTCATCCGGGCTTTCGCCCGGGTTGGGCCGCTGAACTCAAACACCGTTAGCCCTCAGAAAGGACGCCAGTGCGATATCAAGGCAATATCACCGATTGGAAGGACGACAAAGGATTCGGCTTTGTTACGCCGAACGGTGGTGGGCCAAGGGTATTCGTCCATATTAAGTCGTTCTCGAATCGACAACGCCGCCCCGTCGGTAACGAGCTAGTGACCTACGAACTCACATCTGATGCGCGAGGTAGGCCACAAGGTGTGAACATCGCCTTCGTGGGCGACCGGCTGTCTTCCTCGTCATCAATCGCACCAGGTCCAGGGGTTGGAGCTTTGGTTTTCGCAGCCGTCTTTCTTGCCTTCGTCGTGGGAGTGGTGGCTACGGGTAAATTACCCTTTGTGGTGCTTATCGCATACCTTACTGTGAGCTGTGTGACATATCTGGCTTATGCTTTTGATAAGGCCGCGGCTCTGAAGGGGCAGTGGAGAACGCCGGAGACCACGTTGCACGTTTTCAGTCTGGTTGGTGGGTGGCCTGGTGCCATGCTTGCCCAGCGAACGCTTCGACACAAAACGCAGAAGCAATCGTTTCAGATTACGTATTGGGTAACTGTTGTGCTCAACTGCGTAGCCTTGGGTTGGCTGCTTTCGCCCAGTGGTATGCGTACAGTAGAGTCCTTCATGGGTGTCGCTTGAGGGCTAACCCCGCGCTGCAGCTGACAGTCACCGGCGGGCTTCGCCAACCGGTTCCTGCAGCTGAGCGCGATCGTTAGCTTGCTGATAGTCTTTCCTGCGCCGGCGAAATTCAACACGTCGTTGGACCGGAGCGCGGGTCGCGTGTTCTTTAACTTGTTTGGTACGGCGAAGGTTGGATGTAATCGCCGCGCCCGGTCAACTCGGGCCTTCGGCCGCAGTTGCAAGTATGTGTTGGAAGGCTATCAGGCAAACCTCTGGAGAAGCCTATGGGTACTGAGGACTTTCAAGATTATCATCTGCATGTTGCCAGTGCGAACCCTGCTGCATTGCGCGGTATGTGTGAGCGTGTGACCGCCCGAGGCGTTGTCCTGACTACGTTAGCCGCAGAATACCCATGCGACGTCCACTGCTTGGCGAAACTCTACGCCTTGGCACAAACCATCCATAATCATCCCACGTGGACCCTCGCAGAATATATGGAGCGGTTTGACAATTGGGAAGCGGTCTTCATTGCCAAAATACGCACGCGGTACGTCGGCTATACCTATCTGGTTCGTGACGCCCACCATACGGAACGTCTGCTGCAATGTATGACTGGCGTCCGTCCCGAGTGGCGTCGGCAGGGTATCGCAACGGCGTTGAAGGCCTGTACATTAGAATATGTCCAGTGCCAGGGCTACCAGACGATCGTTACGCACAATCACGGGGCCAACGCAGCCATTCTCACTCTGAACGCAAAAGTAGGATTTCGCCCGGTCCAGATGGACGTCTCGAACCCCGACGATGCAAAGAGCTAATCATTGCAGGATTCTAAGCCGAACAAGAGTTTGCAGCTGACCGCCTACAGCCTACGCCTTGCTCCAGCTTCCGGCAGCAGCTGATACCTAGTGGTATGTTGCTTTGAATCTCATGGCACCTGGCGAAGATCGCAAGAGCTTAGTCATTCTGGACATTACCGGTGCTCAGATCTGTGCCTTTATTGTGGGCGTCAATCAGGATTTCTCTGTGTCCAGCCAGAATCGAGGCAGACGCAAACAGCCGCTCGCTTCGCTGGCTCAGTAGCACGAACATACCACAGACACGTCTTCCGGTCTTGATGTCCCATAAGATCGTTGGCGGCGAAAGATCGTTGGCAGCGAAAAATACTTCCGTAGGCGACGGAGATATTCTCGTCTGTCGTCGTCGATTGCGCTTTCGCCCACGTGACACGTTGGTGGACTTTTGTTTGACGCCTACGCTAAAGTCCGTCGCATTTACATCACGGCGCTTCAAATCCACTGACGGAGGGAATTCCAGGTGAACATCACGACTGCTGAATGTGATCAAGCCTTCGCCCAAACCTGTCTTCTCTTGTTAGATAGTAACCCGCTGCATCGAAGGTCCAAGCGCAGATGTTCGTCCTTACCTTGGCTCACTTTCATCCTTTTATTGGCGCTGGTCAGCGTGCTTTCTATTCCGCCGGTTTCGCAAGCTCAAGTGCTGGGTGATCCTGTCGACGTCAGCCAGGATTTTTATAAGATGGAGAACATCTATTTCATTGGTAGCCGCGTCATTTCGTTCGATGCGGAGACCGGTCAGGGCATGCTTCAGTGGGATCGATATCTGCGGAATACGACGCTGTCTTTCAATAAGATTGATGTCGGATTTGCGCGGGGACAGGCAACTGAATTTCCCGGCACCGAATACGATCAAGATCCGACGCTGCCGTTCTCGATCACGTTTGTCAGCCCGCGCACAGTGCGCTTGCGCTTTTCAACCAGGCCGGCGCCGTTCGGTGATGGAAGTTCGTTGATGCTTGCCGGTCCAGTTCCGACGGACCATTCGTGGAAGATTGGGCAAAGTGATGACGCAATCACTTATAAGAGCGCCTTCGGTGAGTTGCGAATAATAAAACAACCTTGGCACATCGAGCTACTCGATGCGAACGGCCATCTTTTGACGCGCACGCAAAATATCGGCGATCCACGGACTTTCGCCACTCCGATACCTTTTTCCTTCGTTCAACGCGCGAGCGATCTCAGCCGTCGCGTCGCCGCCACGTTTCAGTTGCAACACGATGAAAAACTCTTCGGATGTGGAGAGTCATTTACGCGGCTGAACAAGCGTGGCCAGCACGTCGTCATCTATACGCGCGACGGCATGGGAACGCAAAATGAATACATGTACAAACCGATTCCGTTTTTCCTGAGCAGTAACGGCTACGGCATGTTTGTACACACGAGCGCGCCCGTCACTTTTGATTTTGGCAAGAACTATGACGCACATAACGTAATTTATTCCGGCGACGAGAGCCTTGATCTTTTCATCTTTCTCGGTGAGCCGAAAGATATTCTGTCCGAATATACCGCGCTTACCGGTCGCAGTCCCGTTCCACCTCTCTGGTCATTTGGTTTTTGGATGAGTCGCATCACTTACAACTCCGAAGACCAGGTACGGCAGGTTGCAGAGCAGCTTAGAGCACATCGCGTGCCGGCTGACGTGATCCATCTGGATACTGGTTGGTTCGAAACCGACTGGCGCAGTGACTATCGCTTTTCCAGTTCGCGCTTTCGTGATCCCGCGAAGATGATCGCTGATTTAAAGCAACAGGGGTTTCATATCAGTTTGTGGCAATACACCTACTTCACCAGCAAGAACGATCTATGGCGAGACATGGTATCGAAGGGTTACGAAGTCAAGAACGACGGTGGGCAATTACCTTTTGAAGATGCAACTCTGGACTTAAGTAATCCCGAAGCGGTTAAGTGGTATCAGGAAAAACTCGCGAACTTATTGAAGGCGGGGGTGGGTGCCATAAAGGTGGATTTCGGCGAAGGCGCGCCACTCAGCGGACAATACGCTTCAGGTCGGACGGGGTGGTACGAACATAATCTTTACCCGCTACGCTACAACAAGGCGGTCGCCGACATTACAAAAGAAGTAACGAAGGAAAACATTATTTGGGCGCGCAGCGCCTGGGCCGGCAGTCAGCGCTACCCTTTGCATTGGGGCGGGGACGCAGAGAACACTGACTCAGCAATGGCCAGCGAGTTGCGCGGCGGTCTAAGTTTCGGACTCTCGGGGTTCACCTACTGGAGTCATGATGTCGGGGGTTTTGTCGAACGCGCGCCGCGCGATCTATATCGCCGCTGGTTGGCATGGGGCGTATTGACCTCGCACACACGCGCGCATGGTGCTCCGCCGCGCGAGCCGTGGGAATATGACGAAGCTTTGACCGAAGACTTTCGGCGCGCGCTGGGCTTCAGGTACTCCCTGATGCCTTATATCTACGCCCAAGCCAAAGATTCTTCAGCGCGTGGATTTCCGATGTTGCGCACGCTGTTCTTTGAGTATCCGAACGATCCCGGCTCGTGGGAAATTGATGATGAATACATGTTCGGATCGAATTTACTAGTGGCGCCGTTGTTTGAAAGCCGCGAGAGCCGAAAAGTTTATTTACCGCCCGGGGTCTGGATTGATTATCAAACTGCCAAAATGTACCAGGGCGCCAGATGGCACGACATTACCGCGGGGCAAATTCCAGTTGTGTTGCTCGTTAAGGATCATTCCGTATTGCCTCAGCTTAAAGAAGCGCAAAGCACTAAAGATTTGGACTGGAATAATGTCGAGTTGCGAGTGTTCAGCACGGACGACTCTCCGGTTTCTGGACTCTTTGCCTTGCCCGGAGGTGATCGTTTATCAATCAGCCTGGTACCCAGCCGTGGCGGTTTTGTCCTGAAAGAAGATCCGTTGCGGGGGAAAGTGAAGTGGCAGATCACGCGGTTTGATAAACACTAATCAGATTCAATCCAGAAGTGATACCGGATTAGAACGAGGGAAAAGCGAAATGAAAAAGATATCGTGGATTAGCGTATACGTTCTCGCCGCCCTCCTGTTCTCCTCTTCTGAAATTGCTGCAAACTCCAGGCCCGGCAAAACAGTTACTTTCAATCAGGACTGGCGCTTTCATCTCGGAAACGTGGCTAACGCCCAAACCACCGACTTTGATGACTCACAATGGCGGCAACTGAATCTGCCGCACGACTGGAGCGTCGAAGGCGAATTCGATGAAAAAAATCCAGCGGGTACCGGAGGCGGCGCATTGCCCGGCGGTCTCGCCTGGTATCGCAAGACCTTCAACATTCCCTTAAGGTCGAAAAGCGAGCTTGTCTTCGTTGACTTCGATGGCGTCTATCGCAACAGCGAGGTTTGGATCAACGGACACTATCTCGGCAAGCGGCCCTATGGCTATAGCTCCTTTGAATACGAATTAACTCCTTATCTAAACTTTGGCGCCCGGAAGAATTTGATTGCTGTGAAAGTCGATAACTCGCAGCAGCCGAACTCGCGCTGGTATTCGGGTTCTGGTATCTATCGCAATGTTTGGCTCACTACCACAGAAAAAGCGCGCGTAGAGCATTGGGGTACGTGCGTGACCACGCCTGAAGTGAACGAGCAATTCGCCACAGTCGCCATCAACACCAAAGTCCGAAATGACTCCGACAACGGCGCGCCCCTAAACTTAACAACGATCATGTATGAGGCATCCGGCAAGGAAGTGGCCCGAGCAGGTGAAAAGAATGTAGCCGCAAAAGGATCAGCCAACGAAGTTAGCCAGATGGTTAAAGTCATGCGGCCCGCGCTGTGGTCCGACGAACGCCCGTATCTTTACAAGATAGTTTCCCAACTGGAGCAAGGCGGACGCATCGTCGATCGCTATCAGACGCCGTTTGGCATTCGCTCTTTCGTCTTCGATATCGATAGAGGATTCATCCTCAATGGTAAGCCGGTAAAAATCCGTGGCACGTGTAACCATCACGATCTCGGGGCTCTCGGCGCGGCCATAAATACTCGCGCTCTGGAACGCCAGCTTGAGATGTTGAAGGCGATGGGTTCTAACGGTCTCCGCACTTCGCATAATCCGCCGGCGCCGGAGCTGCTCGACATTGCCGATCGGCTGGGCTTCATCGTAATGGATGAGGCGTTCGATGTGTGGAAGAAAGAGAAGACAAAATTCGATTACCATCTTGATTGGGACGAATGGCATAGAAGAGATCTCGAAGACCTGTTATTGCGCGATCGCAATCATCCCAGCGTTTTCATCTGGAGCATTGGCAATGAAGTTTCGGAGCAATGGGATGGCAACCCCGAAGCCGGCCGCATTGGTAAAGAGCTATCGGATATTGTTCGCGAGCTCGATCGGACCCGACCGGTGACTGCAGCCTGCAACTTCGTGAGCGAAAAGAATAAGCTGATTACTACCGGCGGTCTCGATCTGGTTGGCACTAACTATGAACACAAGAAGATTCCGCAATTTCAGAAGATGTTTCTCGGTCGTCCCATCATCGGCACTGAAACAACATCGGCGCTCGCCACCCGGGCAAGCTATGACATGCCTTCCGACGTGATTCATCGCTGGCCCGAGCGCTGGGACCAACTACTCAAAGATGGAAACGCAGATTACTCCTGTTCATCTTACGACAATTGCAGCACGCCCTGGGGTTCGACGCATGAAGAGACCTGGAAGATCGCGAAGAAGTATCCTTTCTTCTCCGGGATGTTTATTTGGACGGGTTGGGATTACATTGGCGAGCCGACACCATATCCCTGGCCAGCTATCAGTTCTTATTTTGGCATCATCGATCTTGCGGGCTTTCCTAAAGACACGTACTACCTGTACCAGAGCGAATGGACCGCCAAGCCGGTGCTGCACGTCCTTCCCCATTGGAATTGGAAACAGGGCGACAAAATCGACGTGCTGGCATATTTCAACAGCGATGAAGTCGAATTGTTTTTGAATGGCGAGTCACTGGGAACAAAGCGAAAGATAGCTGACGATCTGCACGTCACCTGGCGTGTGCCGTACGAAGCGGGCGTGATTAGAGCGGTATCTCGTAAGAATGGCAAAGTGGTGCTGACTGAAGAAGTGCGCACTGCCGAACAACCAGCGAGGATCGTTTTGATTCCCGATCGCAAAGTGATTAATTCCGACGGCACCGATCTCTCCTTCGTGACCGTAAAGATTGTCGACAAGAACGGCACGCTTGTGCCTGACGCGGATGGGCTCGTCAATTTTGAGATTGGCGGTCCAGGTTTCATAGCCGGCGTGGACAATGGAAGTGAGATCAGCCACGAGTCATTCAAAGCAAATCATCGAAAAGCATTTCATGGGATGGCACTTGCGATCATTCAATCGAACGGGAGCACGGGCAGGATATCTCTGAAAGCCACAGTTGCTGGATTAGCACCCGGTTCCACAATCATTGAAACGCGTTGATTTGAAGCAATTTCGCGGCGCTATCAGTTCCTGGTTCAATGCGAAGCGCATCTTACCGTCCTATTGGGCTGGTTAGAGCAGCTGGAGTGAAGTGTGGGCTCTACGGCGCAAAGATTACGGGCGGCGGCAGCGGCGGCACCGTAGCAGTGATTGGAAGTCGCAGCGCCGGGTCGGCTATTGCGAGCGTGGCACGCAGCTATACCGAAAAAACGGGATACCAGCCCTACGTATTCAGCGGCTCGTCACCCGGGAGCGCGGTGTTTGGCCACCTGACAGTACATCGGACGTAGAGCTGAACTCTAAACCATCCGCACTTGGTTTGATTTGGGGGCGTCCCCATCGAGCAGTCGGGAGATCGTATGACGATTCTGGTAACTGGCGGCGCGGGCTATATCGGTAGTGTCACCACCGAGTTATTGCGCGCACGGGGCGAGCAGGTTGTTGTTCTGGATAATCTGTCGCGCGGACACCGAGCCGCTGTCGCGCCCGAGGTGCCATTTTATGAAGGAAGCGTTGGCGATCGCGAGTTAGTCACGCGCATAGTACGCGAGCAGAATATCGACGCGTGTATCCACTTTGCGGCGTACGCGTACGTCGGAGAGTCCGTCAGCCAGCCCAGCCTCTATTACGAGAATAACCTGGAACAAGGTATTCGTTTGCTCGGCGCGCTGATAGCCGCAGACGTCCGCCGCGTGGTGTTCTCATCGACGTGCGCTACTTATGGCGAGCCGCAGCGCATTCCGATTGACGAAGGGCACCCCCAACTACCGACAAATCCATATGGCTGGTCAAAACTATTCGTCGAGCGCATCATGGCGGATTACGACCACGCTCATAATCTAAAGTTCGTTGCCCTCCGATACTTCAACGCTTCTGGTGCAACCCCGGAACGTGGTGAACATCATGAGCCAGAAACGCACCTAATTCCGCTTGTGCTGAAGGCAGCGCAAGGAGAAATAGACCGCGTAACAGTTTTCGGCAACGATTATCCGACGATCGACGGTACTTGTGTTCGTGACTATATCCACGTTACCGATCTGGCAGAGGCGCATGCGCTTTCACTGGAATACCTGCGCTCCGGCAATGGGTCAACCGCTATCAATCTCGGCAACGGACAAGGATACTCGGTGCTGGAAGTGGTAGAAGCAGCGCGCCAGGTCACCGGGAGAGAAATCGCAGTTCAGATGCAGGGACGCCGCCCCGGCGATCCTTCCCATTTGGTGGCCGATGCCGGCCGCGCCCACAGTTTGCTTCATTGGCAACCGCGGCAACCGGATCTCGCCGCGATTATCGGATCAGCATGGGAATGGCACTCGAAACGTCCCGAAGGCTACAGCGAGAGTTCAAAATCCAATCGGAGGAGAGCATGAAAATAACATTTCGGAGCACGATCATCTGTGCGTGTTTGTTGTTAATCGCTTCCTGTAATCGCGGAAACGCTTCGGAGGAGTGCGTGCTCTCAAGGGTGTTGATTTCGACATTAGCGCGGGTGAAGTGATCGCGCTTGCTGGTGAGAATGGTGCCGGTAAGTCAACCTTGATGAAAATTCTCGGCGGCGTCCATCAGCCGGACGCCGGCGAGATCCGCATCGACGGCGAGCAGGTTGCCATCCATTCGGTGAACGACGCCACCAGGTACGGGATCAGTTTCATTCATCAGGAACTGAACGTACTCGAAAATTTAGACGTGGCGGCGAATGTCTTTCTTGGCCGCGAGCCGTTGCGATGGGGCCCATTGCGTTTGATTGACCGCAAGCGAATGCATGAGGACGCAAAAGTTTATCTTGAACGTCTGGGCCTGGACGTTCCGACCGATACTCTCCTGTCACGTCTTTCCATCGCTCATCAACAGATGGTTGAAATCGCGAAGGCCCTCTCGCTTAACGCTCGCATACTCATCATGGACGAGCCCACCTCGAGCCTGACGCTTACCGAAACGGCGCGCCTGCTGGAAGTTGTTCGCGAGTTGCGGACGCAGGGCGTGGCTATCATCTATATTTCGCACCGCCTGAACGAGATCGAACAGATCGCCGACCGCGTCGTAGTCCTGCGCGACGGCGCGAACGTGGGGGCGCTCGAGCGTGAAGAGATCACGCATGAACAAATGGTGAAGATGATGGTCGGGCGAGACCTCGAAAAGTTTTACCAGCAACCTCAGACCGAAAAAGTGCCCGGCTACCTTGAAATTGAAGGGTTGCACACAAGTCGGTATCCCAATCATCCAGTTTCTTTTGGTGTCGGCAGAGGGGAGATTGTGGGACTCGCTGGACTTGTTGGCGCGGGGCGCACTGAAGTTGCGCAAGCGCTCTTCGGCATTGACGGAGTGATAGAAGCAAAAGTCAGCCTCGACCGCCAGGTGTTGCAAATCCGCTCGCCGCAGGACGCGATCAAGCACGGCATTTATCTTATTCCGGAGGACCGCCGCAACGCCGGATTGATTATTGAGATCCCCATCCGTGAAAACGTCACGCTGCCCTCACTTGAACGTTACGCGCGAAGTGGTCTCATCGCATTCAAGCGCGAGCGGCTGGCCGCGACCGACATCTGCCGCAAGATGAATGTCAAAGCGCCCTCAGTCGAAGAGCGCGTTATTAACCTTAGCGGCGGCAATCAACAAAAAGTGGTTTTGGCAAAGTGGCTCTCACTCGAGCCAAAGGTCTTGATCTTCGACGAACCAACGCGCGGTGTCGATGTCGGGGCGAAGGCCGAGATTTATGCTCTGATGCGAGAGCTGGCGGAGAACGGCGTAGCGATCCTAATGATCTCCTCCGACATGGAAGAAGTCTTGCACATCAGCGACCGTGTGGCCGTGATGCACGAAGGCGTGCTGACGGGAATCCTTGAGCGCTCGGAGTGCGCTGAAGAGAACATAATGCGGCTTGCCGTCGGCAAACGCGCTGCTACCGTTGTTGGAGCGAACTAGATGATGGCCATGAAGCTTTTGCGAAGAAGATATTGGCGAAGAGCCATTTTAGATCTGTTAATCATCCTGTGCGCTGGCGTCACGACACCATTTCTCGCCGGCACAACTGAAAAAGCGGAGGCCAGAATCGTAAAACAGACTTTTGGCAAACTGGAAGATGGCGCGACGGTCTTCATCTACACGTTGAGAAACCGCAGCGGGTTGGAGATTAAGATTACCAACTACGGTGGCGCCCTGGTTAGCCTCAGAACGCCGGATCGCCGTGGTCGCATGGCGGATATCGTTTTGGGTTACGAAGATCCGGGCGGTTATGTGGCCGACAAGTCTTACTTCGGCGGTTTGATCGGTCGATATGCGAATCGAATCGCGCAAGGAAAGTTCACGCTGAACGGTATTGAATACCAGCTCTCAAAGAACAACGGTGTCAATCACCTCCACGGCGGCACCCGCGGGTTCAACCATGCTGTGTGGCAGGCACGCGAGGTGGCCCGCACTGACGGAGTCGCACTTGAACTCACTTATCTCAGTAAGGACGGAGAGGAAGGTTACCCCGGGAATCTGGCTGTGACTGCGACCTATGTTCTAACTGATGCTAATGAGTTGCGGATTGAATATGCGGCATCCACCGACAAGGAAACAGTCGTGAACCTCACTCACCACTCTTACTTCAACCTCGCCGGCGCGGGAGCGGGAGACATTCTCCTTCACGAGTTGAAAATCAATGCCGACAGATTCACTCCGGTCGACGACACCCTGATTCCGACCGGAGAAATAAAAACGGTAAGCGGTACACCGTTCGACTTTACCAGCGCCATCGCCATCGGTAGCCGCATCACCCAGGCTGATCAACAGTTGGTCCGCGGAAAAGGGTATGACCACAATTTCGTTCTGAATAAGAAGGGGCACGAATTATCGCTGGCGGCCAGCGTCTACGAACCCTCAAGCGGACGCGCTCTGGAGATGTGGACGACCGAGCCGGGAATGCAGCTGTATACGGGTAACTTTCTCGATGGAGTTCGCGGTAAATCGGGCAAGATCTATAACCTGCACGGTGGGTTTTGTCTTGAGGCTCAGCACTTTCCCGACTCGCCGAACCAGCCTAAGTTCCCATCGACGGTACTCAAACCAGGTGAGCATTATTCGCAAACAACTGTCTATAGATTTACGGTCAGGCGAGCTAAGGAGAAGCCTTGAAAAAAGAACTTGGCACATTCATCCTGCTCGTCGTCTTGTGTGTGGTGGTAGCAATACTCCAGCCGCAGTTCCTCTCAGCAGCCAATCTGCAGGACATGGCGCGCCAGATCGGTATGTATGGCATCTTCAGCCTCGGTATCGGGATCGTCATCATCACTGGCGGCATCGATCTTTCAGTGGGTTCGGTCTTTGCACTGTTGGGTGTCCTGCTATCGATAATGTTGACCGAGTGGCTTTGGCCGGCGGCTTTGGTGGTCGTAGTAATTATCGGTATCGCCATGGCTATCGGAGCGCTACACGGTTTGTTAATAACAAAGCTACGCATTCAGCCGTTCATTGTAACCCTCTGCGGATTGCTTTTTTACAGAGGGCTGGCCCGCTTCATCGCTAATGATGAAACAAAGGGGCTGGGCGGCGCTGGTAAATTCGATTGGCTGCGCGAGCTTGCTACCGGGGTTGTGTTCGGCATTCCGATGCCCTTCATCCTGCTTATCGTGATTAGCGCCGGCATGTGGGTCCTGTTGCACCGCTCGGTCTATGGACGCTACCTGTACGCCGTCGGCCGCAACGAAATGGCAGCACGCTATTCAGGTATTAACTCGGCCCGAATTGTCGCCAGCGCTTATATCATCCTGGGACTGTTAACAGGCATCTCAGCGATCCTCTTCGCGTTTTACACGAATTCGATTTCACCCTCGTCGCACGGCAATTCATATGAACTCTACGGCATTGCTGCTGCCGTCCTGGGTGGATGTTCTCTACGCGGCGGCGAAGGCTCGATCATTGGCATCTTGATCGGCGCGGCGCTTCTTCAGGTCCTGCAGAATCTCGTTAACCTGCTTGGCATACCCAGTTCGCTAAACTTCGCGGTAATGGGCGCTGTCATCTTGCTGGGCGTCATCGCCGACCAACTGTTGCAACGGCGTACGGCGCTGGCGACTTAACGACTTAGAAGACCCGCTGATCATGAATGCGGGCGCCCTCAGCATGCAAGAGGAAGCGGATGAAACTGTTAGGCATTGATGTTGGGACCGGTGGCACGCGTGCCATAGTCATTGATGAGAAGGGAAGTGTGGTTGGCTCAGCCAGCGCGGAACACGCGCCCTTCGCATCACTGCAAACGGGTTGGGCGGAGCAGGAACCTCACGACTGGTGGCGTGCGACCGCGAAGGCTGTGCGTGAGGTGTTGTCACAGACTCAAGTTAGTGCTGAAGAAATAGCTTGCGTCGGTTTTTCCGGTCAGATGCACGGCGCCGTGCTGCTGGACAAAGACGAAGAAGTATTGCGACCCGCGCTAATCTGGTGCGATCAGCGCACGGATGCGCAGAGTAAGGCAATCACAGAATTGGTTGGCGCCACGCGGCTCATTGAGTTGACGGCGAACCCGGCACTAACCAATTTCACTGTGACGAAGTTGCTTTGGGTGCGGGAGCACGAGCCGGAGTTGTGGTCGCGTTTCCGATTCCTGCTGCTGCCAAAAGATTACGTTCGCCTGCGACTCACGGGCGAGCGTGCGACGGATGTTGCTGACGCTTCCGGCACACTTCTGTTGGATGTCGCAAACCGTCGCTGGTCAGACGCCATGCTGGACGAACTGGAGATAGATAAGCGGTGTCTACCAGCACTCTTTGAGTCTTCAGAAATCACCGGCCGGGTGTCGGCGGAAGGGGCAGCCGTGACCGGACTGCACGAAGGCACGCCGGTCGTGGCGGGCGCAGGTGATCAAGCAGCCGGTGCGGTCGGTATGGGGATTGTGCAACCGGGCGCAGTTAGCGCAACAATCGGCACTTCCGGCGTCGTCTTCGCCGCGACTGCTCGTCCGGCGCTCGACACGGGCGGGCGCGTGCACACCTTCTGTCACGCTATCCCCGAGCGCTGGCACGTGATGGGCGTTACACAAGCCGCCGGTCTGTCTCTACGCTGGTTCCGTGATCGGTTTGGCGTCGGCGGCGATCGGGCGACGACAAGCTATGAGGATGATCCTTATGATCTTTTGTGCAGCGAGGCGGCCAGCGCGCCGGCGGGATCGGACGGAGTGTTGTGGGCGCCATATCTGATGGGCGAGCGAACTCCGCACCTTGACCCGGAAGCACGGGCGGCGTTGGTGGGCCTGGCGGCCAGTCACACGCGCGCGCATGCGCTCCGCGCAATTCTTGAAGGCGTGGCGTTCTCGTTGCGCGATACCCTGACCATTTTCGGAGAGATGAAGGTGCCCGTTAATACTATTCGGCTCGGAGGTGGTGGGGCACGTAGTTCGCTCTGGCGTCAGATACAGGCTGACATTTATGGGCGTGACGTCGAGATTCTCGCGGCGGAAGAAGGCGCAGCCTATGGAGCCGCGTTGCTGGCCGGAGTGGGCGCCGGCACCTGGTCGTCGGTCGATGAAGCCTGCGCGCGTACGGTGCGCGTAGCTGCTCGAGTCGAACCCGACGCGCCTGCATCGGCGTTGCTGAATCGTCGTTACTCGGCGTATCGCGCCCTCTATCCTGCATTGCGTAGTGTTGCGGAGGCCGCCGGTTATGTAGGAAGAAAAGGATCTGGGAAATAGACGAAGTATCCGACCTAATTTCGTGCGGCTTAGCGTTACATATTGGACGGGCCCCCCCACCTCTCCTTTAGTCCAAATTGTCCCGATTAACAAGCAAGTGAGGGTTGAGAAATGACACAAGACAATTTCACGGGACGTCCGGAACACAAGTTCACCTTCGGTTTGTGGACAGTGGGAAATCGCGGCCGCGATCCATTTGGCGACGCCGTGCGTCCCACGCTACGTCCAGTGGAGGCCGTGCAGATGCTCGGCGAGGTCGGCGCCTATGGCGTCAACTTCCACGACAACGACCTCGTACCAATTGACGCTTCACCACAGGAGCGTGATCGGACTGTGAACGAATTTCGTCGTGCCTGCGAAGAACACGGCATCGTCGTGCCGATGGCCACTGTAAATCTGTTTTACGACGCCGTCTTCCGCGACGGTGCGTTCACCGCTAACAACAAATCTGTGCGCGCCTACGCGCTGCAAAAAACGATGCGAGCGATGGATTTGGGTGCGGAGTTTGGTGCAAAGATTTTCGTGCTATGGGGCGGGCGTGAAGGCGTGGAAACGGATGCCTGTCGCCGTCCTGAAGTAGCAGTGAAGCGATTGAGAGAGGCGATCAATTACCTATGCGAGTATTCGCTGGGCCAGAAATACGACTACAAGTTTGCGTTGGAGGCAAAGCCGAACGAGCCAAGGGCCGATATCTACATGCCGACCACGGGCGCGTACCTGGGGTTTATTTCCACGCTCGAGCATCCGGAAATGGTTGGCGTCAACCCCGAGGTCGCCCATGAGCACATGGCAGGGCTCAACATGACGCATTCGGTGGCGCAGGCATGGGAGGCCGGTAAGCTCTTTCATATCGACCTGAACGATCAAGTTCCGGGACGCTACGATCAGGATTTGCGTTTCGGCTCCGCCAACCCCAAGGCGGCTTTCTGGCTGGTAAAGTTCCTGGAGGATGTTGGCTACGAGGGGCCGCGCTCCTTCGATGCGCACGCGTATCGCACCGAAGATTATGAGGGCGTAAAGGAATTCGCGCGCGGGTGCATACGCACCTATCTGATCCTGAAATCTAAGGGTGCGCAATGGAACGCGGACCCGGAAATCCAGGCGTTGCTGGCTGAAATCGCGGAGACGAGCGGTGAGGGAAGCGGCGCGAAATTTTCTGCGCCGCAGGCAAAAGAATTACTCTCCGCCAATTTCGATCGCGCCGGACTAGCCGCACGTGGTTTGAAGTATGAGCGGCTCGACCAACTGACGCTAGACATTCTGCTCGGCGTCAGGTGAACCCCCAACATCGCCCAATAACGGGCTACTTGCGTTTCCACTATCATGAAACTTCGGCACAGCCTTCTTGTTAGTATCGCCAGCCTCAGCCTGCTGCTGTCTCCTTTGTGTGCCAATGCAGTCTCGAAAACGCCAGTGCGCGATGGAATTCGACGCGAGTCCCGCGCTTTCGATCTCGCCGATGTCCGCCTGCTCGATGGGCCTTTCAAAAATGCCATGCTGCTTGACGCAGCATATCTCTTGCGGGCATTGTCAACTTAAGTTCCTGAAAGAGTAAATCATCAATCGCGACCAGTCCCTGTTGGTCGTCGTTTGATTGGCCGCCACTTTTTAGAAGGCAGCTGTTCCGGTTTGAATTGCTACTTCCCAGAGGGTGAATCTTGATCTCATAGTATCGCGATATCCGCTAGCTCGGTACAGATGTCGTCCGACGCGGAAATGTGAGCCAATGATGCCGAAGGCGGAGAGAAACCGTTGCGCGTGGCCTGGTGACTTGAATCGTCTCATCAGTCGCTCCCGTAATCGCGTTGGCTGATGAGAATTTTCCGCACGGTTGTTCCCATACTTCTGTTGCTGGTGTTCAACGCTGGGAAGGACAGCGTCCCTCGCCGCGTTGTAGCTCCGCAATTTGTCGGTAATGATTACACTGGGCACATACCTCAAGCCCTTTAATAGTTTGCGAAAGAACTTCTTGGATGCTTTCTTATCTCTTTTGCTTGGACCAAGATGTCCAAGACATCTCCATCCTGATCAACCGCGCGCCATAGGTAATGAATGCGTCCGTTGATTTTAAGGAACACTTCATCAAGGTGCCACCGGTCGCCAGGCCGCGGAGCTCGTCGTCGCAAGTTGTTAGCATAGGTCTGGCCAAACTTGAGGCACCATTCTCGGACGGTTTCGTAAGTGAGAACCACGCCGCGCATCGCCAACATCTCTTCAACATCGCGGAAGCTCAAGGCGAAGAGAAAGTACAACCAAACGCAATGACTGATGATTTCGGGAGGGAAGCGATGACAATAATAAAGAGACACGGTGCGCATCCATTTAGTACGCCGCACCAACTAGTTGATCGCCTCTCCTACAATTAACCTGACAATACCGAAAAAAGTTCTTGACAACAATCCGACTTCGGAGTAAACGCTTTTGTCTGACCATGCAACAAAGTCCTTCTCTTCTGTTAGCAGGTCCACTCCTAGGGGTAATTGTGGCGTAGTGCCCAGAGTCTTCTCTGGGTACCTGAATCTTCATTCGCGTTCGTTCGTTCGTCATTTTTAGGCGCTAATCGAGGCGAAGAGTTCGAGTATCCCTGTCACCGTTCCTCGCGAGACGGAGACGTTTGGCATTAACGCCTATTTTTCCGTTGGGTGCATTGTCTGAAGAATTACAGACGGCTGCTTATCTTAAACACCATCCTGGAGGAATCTATGAGAATGAGAATACTGTCAATTTTCGTCTTGATGTTCGTGCTTTGCATTGGAGTTGTTCTGGCGCAAACGACCAGCGGCTCGATCACCGGAAACGTCGTTGATGCGCATCGATCTGCCATCGCAAATGCAACCGTAACTATAACGGATGTGAATAAGGGCTTTACTCAAACTGCGACAACGGATGAGGAGGGGAGATTTGTATTTCCGCAGGTTCCGCCAGGCACCTTCGATATTGTTATTCAAGTTACCGGTTTCAAAACACAAGAGCGGAAGGACGTAACTCTAGTTTCAAATGACAAGTTATCACTCGGCAATATGGTGTTGGAAGTAGGGGCGGTAACGGAAATGGTCGAGGTTACTGCAGAAGCGACAATGATCCAGTCAGAAAGCGGAGAACGCTCCGCCGGCGTGCAGAGCGAAGAACTCCGAAATACCGGAATTAGGGATCGCAGCTTTGTTAATTTCGTGACTCTGGTACCCGGCGTCATTAGTAGCTCCTCTACTGGCACAACGGGCGACATTTCCACATTGTATGTCAACGGAACCAGGCAAAACTCTAATAACGTGCAGATCGATGGGGTAACCAGCGTTGATACCGGTAATAACAGTCTTTTGGCCAGAATACCCGTTGAGGCCATCGGCGAATTAAAAGTTCTAACTTCTGGTTATCAGGCTGAATATGGCCGCTCGACCGGAGCGCAGGTTATCGCCACTACACGGAGTGGCTCAAGGGACTTTCAC
>DASXSC010000096.1:0-29150 GCA_036506215.1 Pyrinomonadaceae bacterium
GTGTCTGTCTCGGTCTCCTCGACGAGAGGCGAAAATGTATAGGCAAACTCCGCCAAAGAACGGGGTGACGAGCCGGGCAGCCTCGCGGGGGTGACGGACACTTCCGCTGGGATACGTTGACCATAAATGCAGGCAAACATCACACTTTTTAGGGGATTTTGAAATTAAAAACGACAAGCGAAGATTAGCGAAAATCAGCGAAGATTGTCAAGGCTCGCTGTAAGGCGCCCCGATTCAGTTGGCCGTTAGCCCATGTGAGGCAACTATGGGATTCTTGCTTCGGCTATGCCGCTTGATGTGCGGAAGCGGCTATGCCCTTCCGTGGATGTCACTCTTAATTCTGGGGCTCCGCCCTGGGGGGCATAGCCCCCCAGGAATCAAAGAGTCCGCAGACGGCGGGGCATAGCCACCGCCGCACATCAGGCGAGCCCCGAGCGATCACCGCAGGTTTGGTTCGCATTGCTAGGCCAAACTCAACCAGTACCTTGTAAGCCCCAGTGCAAGCGCATTGATTTCTAATGCGCAACTTTGACGAAAACTTCTGCCTCTCGTTTGTTGAGGTAGAGCGGGCGCTGGCATTCCACCTGAAAATACAGGCCCTGCAATAGGTTTGAATGAGGGGGTGAGTCGTGATTCATCCTGCGCTCCCGCAAACTATCAGGCACTCCAGCCGGGCTGCCCGGCTGTGGATCCCGCACAATTTGCGTTACCGGAAGATCCGCAACTGCTGTAATGACCAGAGTGGGGACGGATGTTAAAGAGTGAGGCTTGGACCACGTGTTTCTATTGCTCTTAGTGAATACACCATTCACCGTTCTCATTCTGTCGTTGCTTGAGGACCACAGGCATTTTTCTCCTCTTAACTCCAGGGCCAATGAGGCGCACGATCGCACGCAACTTTCTTCCGCAATTACCACTAGCGCGGTGGGTGTGGCTTCCAGTGTGCGGCGGAAGCGATACCACCAGGAGGAAATGATCCGTCTCGCAGATTTTGCGGGGACGTCTCCCAGATCAAGCAGCACCAGTCCAAAGCCGCCTCCTTGTAACAATAGATCGGTAGCTTTAAATGCGTGCTCGAGATTGTTGGCGCAACGTATCCATAGCAATCGCTCACAATTTATTTCCGCTCGTGTGGCTGATCCAGGATCAAAGACATTATTTGTATCCACCAGCGCGCAAACTTCGTCATGCCTGGTGGCGTGGGCCAGGGCAGAAATCATAAAGCTCGTGCGACCAGAGGATGCTGGTCCAAAGACTTCCGTTATCGCGCCGCGTGGAAATCCTCCCAGGATAAAAGAATCGATTTCAGGGATACCGCTCCGGATTACTTCTGCCGGTCTTTTTTTATGTAGCTTAAAGGCAGAGCCGAAGCGCGATGTAATCTCAGATTCAATTTCAGCTTTTGAAAATGCCGCTCTCATGTTTTATAACCTGATGTTGTAACGCAAACTGTTAGTTTCGGAACGATGCGGCGCCGGCTTAAGATAGCGAGTCGTCGCAAACTAACAGTTTGCGTTACAAAAACTGACATGCCACGCAAACCTTCATCAGGCTCGGCCGAAGAATTCTTTCCTGACAAACTAACTCTGCCTTCGCTGCGCGAGGCCGCCACCGATTGTAAAGCTTGCGATCTCTGGAAACTGGGTACGCAAACCGTCTTCGGCGAAGGACGCCGTGGCGCTACGGTGCTGTTTGTCGGAGAGCAACCGGGCAATGAAGAGGATCTCACGGGCAAACCCTTTGTTGGACCCGCAGGTCGCTTGTTCGATGATGCGCTCGCAGAAGCCGGCATCGATCGCTCACAAACTTACGTCACCAATGTTGTCAAACATTTTAAGTGGGAGCCGCGTGGCAAACGCCGCATCCACAAAAAACCTAATGCTCAGGAAATTTCTGCTTGCCGTCCCTGGCTCGAAGCTGAGATCGCCCTCGTCAAGCCAAAAGTGATTGTGGCCCTCGGAGCGACTGCAGCTCAGACCTTGCTTGGGCCAAAATTTCGCGTAACCAAACAACGCGGAGAGTTCATTGAATCCACCCTGGCTCCTTATGTAATGGCGACCGTCCATCCCTCTTCAATTCTCCGCGCCCCTGACGACGAAACGCGGCGCCTTGAGCATCGGCGTTTCGTTGATGATCTCAAAAAACTCGCTCGCGTTATTAAGTAGGACAGACTTTCCAGTCTGTCCTATTTACCTCTTGACGCCTTGTCGCATCTTCGATAATATTCGCTATATTTTCGGCACAAGGCGAAAATACCACAACAGTCGGTTCAAAGCAAGATTTTCCAGGAGGGAATTGAAGATGGCCGTAACCGCGCGGCAAAAGCAGGTCTATGAATTTATCTCCCGGTATATGGAAAGCCGGGAGCAACCTCCCACAATTGCTGAAATCGGGAAGCATTTTAAGATGAGTTCCTCGGCAAGCGTTCATAGCATTTTGTCCGCGCTTGAACGTGAAGGACTGATCAAACGGATTCCCAACGTGAGCCGCGGCATTGAGCTGGTAAAACGTGCCAGCCGGGAAGGCGGGCACGACGACTACGAGATTCCTCTCTTAGGAGTAGTGGCGGCCGGCCAGCCAATAGAAGCGATCCTGGCTCACGAAACAGTCTCCGCTCCGAAAAGCATGACTGGCCGCGGACGCATGTTTGCCCTGCGCGTGCGCGGCGATTCAATGATTGAAGAGAACATTCAGGACAACGACATAATCATCGTCTCTTCTCAGGAGACGGCTGAGAATGGCCAAATGGTGGTAGCGTTAATCGACGGAAATTATGCGACCGTGAAAAAGTTTTATCGTGAGCCTGACTTTATTCGTCTGGAGCCGGCAAATCCGCAGTTCAAGCCAATATTTATCAAGACCCCGGGCCGGCTTCAGCTTCAGGGCGTCGTTCGTGGACTGATTCGCAATTATCCGTCTCCCGCCTGACGACCCAATTGTAGATTGCGAAATCGGAAGCTGTCCCGTCAGGACTAAGCTAATGGCTATTCGAGAAGATTCCGTCTTTCAAAGAAATGTATCCGACGTGAAGTTCTGCGCGTTTGCACTCACTGATTGCATAGTTCACATCGAAATACAGTCAGCAAAATATCTAAGGGCAGTGCACCGGACAGCTCTGGAGTTGGCGGTGCCAAATCTGTTTGGATCGGAGATCGGCGGATTCTGGTTGAAGCCGGAGCAGATCGATCAATTGCAAAAACTGCCGGACTGCTATCCTGCGAATGAAATTGATTTTGTCAGACGCGCTGTCGAGGCTTACCTGCTGGCACAAACTGAAGGCCTCTATACCGAGAATCTTTCATCTGGTGGATAATCTTTCCTGAGGTAAATTATTCGCTATCAAACGAACGTATAGCTACAATCCTCAACGTAATGGCAAAGAACTCCCATATTGAATGGACACACCACACGTTTAACCCTTGGTGGGGTTGCAAGAAGGTTTCGCCTGCTTGCGACAACTGCTACTTAATAAGCTGGGTTATGGAGCTGAAACCTAATGTAGAACTGCGTCTCTCCGGCTCTTCATCGCGCCGAAAACCTTTGTTGTCGAAAGGCGATCGCATAATTGTTCTCAACTCAAAGGCGCTGGAGTAGCCCTATTCCTTCGCAGCACTATGAAACTAATCCCTGAAATAATCATTGCTCCGCCGGCAAAGGTGCGCCAATTTAGCTCTTCATTCAAGACGACGATACCCAGCAACACCGCAACGACGGGAGTCACCAGCGCCACCAACATCGTCTTAGTTACGTCCATGTGTTGCACTAACCAGTAGTACAACAGGAAAGCCACAACTGAACCGACGATGGCCAGATAAAACAGCGCGATGACAGCCATTCGCGTCCAGTGAAACTGAAGAGGACTTCCTTCGAGCGGGATACCAATCGCCAGTAACGGTATTAAGCCAAACAGCATTTGTCCGCCCGCCAGAACCGCGGGATCCAGCTTGGCGCCGCGCTGCTTCACCAGGACGTTAGCGTAAGCGGCGCAGGCCGCGCCAAGAACCAAAGCGGCGCATCCTGCCAGAGCCCGAGAACCTGCGACACTCAATTGGTTGGAAAAAACCACACCCACGCCCGCGACTCCCATCACTATTCCAAAGATCTTGGCGGGCGACATTTGCTCATCGGGAAGGTAAAAATGAGCGATGATCAGTCCGAAAGCAGGAATCGTAGCTTGCAGCAGCGCGGCTAGTCCTGACGAAATGTATTGCTCGCCCCAAAAAAGCAGGCCATAGTTCAGACTAAACGAGAGTACGCCGGTGACGGCAAGAAGTATCCAGTCAGCGCGCGTGCGCGAGAGCGACAGCCGGCGCGCCTTGATGATCGCAAAGAGGATTGCGGACGCAATTACAAACCTGATGCCGGCAAATGTGAATGGTGGCAGATCTTCCAGGCCAAGTTTTATGAATAGCCACGTCGACCCCCAGATGAGACACAAGAGAAGCCAAACCAGGCGTGATTTCATTTATGGTTTGGCTCCCAGTATCTATGCAATTTGCGAGCGGACCGAAGTTCGCGGCGCGACAGCCGCGCCGGGCCGTGAGCGGAGTCTGTGGCTCCGCTCACTCTGCTCAGTTCTCAGTAAAGTTGCCTCGAAGTTAAGCTTTCCGTTTGGCTGCGTCTTCAGGATTTTCCAACTTGATTATCCCAAGCGCAGCTCCTTCAGGATCCCGCAAGATCGAAAAGCGTCCGATCCCAGGAATATCGTCAGGCGCCTTCAGGGTAGTGGCTCCAAGGTCAGTCGCTTTCTGCGTCTTTGCATCACAATCGTCTACAGCGAAATACACGAGCCAATGTGGTGGAACGCCAGCCATCTCCGGCGTCAACTTGAACATTCCTCCCGCCGGTCTACCATCGTTGCTGAACATCGTATATTCCATCGGACCAAAGTTTTGTACGTCTTTTCCCCAACCAAACAGGCCGGCATAAAAGTCGCCGTCCTTCGCTGTGTCGGTGGTTGCCAGCTCATTCCAGCAAAAGGAACCTGGTACGTTTACCACGCCTGCGCCTTTGTGAGCCTTAGCCTCCCATAGCGCGAAGACGGCGCCGGTCGGATCCTGGACTACCGCCATGCGGCCTACATCCATTACGTCGAAAGGCTCTTTCATCAAGGTGGCGCCAAGCTCCTTTGCCTTAGCGGCGCTTTCATCCGCGCTGGTAACTAAAACATACGAAAGCCAATGTGGCGGAATTCCCTGCGAGGTCATCTCGTTGGGCATTTGATACAAGGCACCGACGTCTTTGCCATTGAGTTGGAGCATTGTGTAAACCATCCCTGGTCCAACCGGGTTGTCCGTGAAGCCCCAACCAAATAGTGCGGTATAAAACTTCTTTGCCGCTTCGCCGTTCGTGGTGCCCAATTCGACCCAACAAAAAGTTCCCGGCTTGTATTCTGGAGTTTCTTGCATTCTTGCTTCAGTCATTGCTTTTCTCCTTCGAGACTCAGGCGCGCAGAATCAGGGGAGACCGGAAGCGTCTGCGCGGCGTCAAAAGTATGATTGTCGTAGAGCTTTATAATAAACGTTTGACTCGCGAACGCCAAAAACGGAAAACGCTACCTCCGGCAAGCCGAAAGTAGCGCAATCCGTTTCCTAATAATCGCCGAAGCTCTTAAAAGGATGGCAGCTTCGCATGTACACACTAGGCTGCCGGTTTGTATCCCGAAGACCAACTGTCGGTCAGCTAATCTTCGGTCAGCACGCGAATCGCTTTCGCGATTCTCGCGTTCTTTCGAACGCGGTGCCGTTAGGTTTTTGTTGTGGTGGCTTTTCCTCCACCTTCGGTTACGATCCGACAACGTCGGCTCAACTTACGTCGAGCCATTCGCCCCCTTCAGCGGGTCCTGTCTAAAGGGTGCCACTCGTTTTTATCCGAATGGCTCGAGAAGACCTCTCAGCCTTCTCTAGCAAAGCCTTTCGGCTTCGGCCTGGGGCGTCAATAGAATCAACAGACCGTTGCTGATTCCCTCGTCCGTGTGTCACCACATCGGTTGCCGATCCCCTAGTCGGTCTCGAAGGCCGTGACCCTCGTGACGGGGAGAGTTATACGCGAACTCTGTTTCAAGATCAAATTTTTGGGTGTTTTTTTTTAGCAAGGTTGCAGAAATAATTTTTTACCAGCAATAAGTCTGAAATTCAAAGATCAAATTTATGTTTCAAACCCGTCGAACCCGTCGAACCTTATTCATCTTTTGGACTGCAGCAGCGCACCTTTCGCATTTGAAATTCTTCACACTCCTCAGGAAGAGCGGGACTATTACGCGTCGCCCACACATTACTTGTGTTTAAAAAAGTTTTTTCATTTTTCATTTAATTGTTTCAGAATCCCTGCAATCGCCGACTGAATGGCGTGCTGCACTTCAATCATCTTCGCTTCGCTTCCATATTTGTTGCGCGGCCAGAAAAACCCCTTTAAACCATCCTTCTTTCGGCGAGGCACGATGTGCACGTGCAGATGGGGCACACTCTGGCTCACACGGTTATTCATTGCCACGAAAGAACCCTCCGCTTCAAGCGCGACTTCCACCGCACGCGCTAACAACTGCACATTTTTAAAGAAAGGCCCCACCAGGTCAAGCGGAAGATCGCTAAGCGTTTCGAAGTGTTTTTTAGGTGCCAGCAAGCAATGACCCGGGAAAAGTGGGCGATGGTCGAGAAACGCGATCGAAATATCATCATCAAACACGACTGACGCGTCCACTTCACCATTAACGATTCCACAGAAGAGACAGCTCATCTTGGGTTAAATATCAACGCTGTTGTGCTTACGCAAGCTAAAGCTTGAACTCTAAACTGCATGAGTGACCTCATTCACCGCAAGCGCATATTCCTCGGCGGCCCTGCCCAGCGGATGGTTCCTTGCCTGTCGGCGCTGCCTCTCGTTCTGCTCCTCCGCTTCCGCCAGCAAACTCGGGCTGAGATCTACTTCGTTCTCCTCAGCCCACGCCGAAATCAGGTCGTGCGTTTCCTGGAAAATCGAAGCGAGTTTCTGCCAAAACGCGGCGTTGCTCATGTCGCGGCCGGCGGAATCGATATCTGAATCCGCTTCTTCGGTAGCGTAGACCACGCAGCGTGCGGTGAACGGACAACGCTCACACCAGCGATCGCAGTAGTTATGGATTCCCGAGATGAAGTTTGGATTATCGAGGAGGTCAATCACGTTCCTGGTTCGCATCTGGCGGGACCCCCCGTTGAAGGTGTTATAGGAGCGCTCTATTCTAGTAGTATCAGCGTCATGACGGCAGCCAACGCGGAACATTTCAGGCGCGTTCTAAGCCAGCTAAAGAAGTTTGGCTTGCTGCTGGAATCCGATCCCAAGCTGCCCAGCGTCGCCACAATTATTACCGGCTCTCCGTTGCACAGCTCCTGGTGGTCGCATCCATTAGCGCAAACGATATTCGATGTCAATGGCCAACTCGACGACCACCCGGACGTGCTTGTTACAAAATTAATTGCAAGCAAGGTGACTTTCGTCCACAAGAAACTATGGCCGGAAATCCTGGCCATCGGTATGGCTCGCGAGCGGTGGCAAACAGAGGCGCTATCCGAATCTGCTCATACGCTCCTTGAAATGATCGGAGCAACAGGTCGTCTCCGAACTGACAAAATTATCCTGCCTTCAACAAAGGCCTCAATGAAACTGAAACCTGGGGACGCCGCACGCGAATTGGAACGGAAACTCCTGGTTCATGCGGCCCAGGTCCACACAGCTAGCGGCGCTCATGCAAAACTTCTGGAAACCTGGGAACACTGGGGAAGAAGAATTGGCTTCACCGCGGCATCCTTTTCGGTGGATGAAGCGAAGGAGAAGATAGAAGCAAGACTTTTGAAGCTAAACGAACAATTTAAGGCTACGGCAAGATTACCCTGGATGGAGCTTTTGTCAAAATAAAACAGTTTGGCTAACTTCACACCTGGAAACATCACCTGGCCACCAGCGTCCGCGTACTGTTTCATGGACCTGAAAATGGCGACACCGCATGAGGTGAACAGAGATGAGTGAGCCCCGGTTTACATCAGTGGCCCCGTGCTTTTCAGTCGCCGATGTCGGCGCCACAATGCACTGGTACGAGCTTCATTTCGGATTCCATAGTGACCCCTTCCCTGAATCCGAGCCTTATCTTTTTGCGATTCTGGCTCGCGACCAGGCGGAAATAATGCTGCAAAGGATTGAAGGATACGATAAGCCGGATCTTTATCCGCGGCGCAGTGGCGGTGTTTGGAACGCGTACTTTCGCGTCACTGGAGTGAAGGAACTCTTCGAGTCGGTACGAGATCAGGTGACGATTATCAAAACTCTGCGACAACAGCCGTACGGCGCCTGGGAATTCGAAGTGAAAGACCCGAACGGATACGTGTTGGTATTCAGCGAGATGGCGTAATTCACAAGGAGTTGATGCTTACGCAGGCTTTACCGCCTTCTGAAACGCCATCACCCCGAGTGTATTCAAAATCTCGCGCTTAGTTAGCCAGCCCCTCCGCGCTATTCCTACACCATACTTCAGATTATGAAGCGCGCCGGTGGAATGGGCATCAACTGAAATCACAAATTTGATTTTGCGTTTTCGTGCTTCGCGGATCCAACGTGGCTCCATGTCGAGCCGATAAGGATCGCCATTGACCTCAATCGCTGCGCGCGATTCCGCAATCACATCCAAAATCCGGTCGACGTCACATTCAAAAGGTGGCCGGCGTTGAATTAGACGACCAAGCGCATGTCCCCAGATCTTAAATACCGGCTGGCGCATCGCGGTCACTATTCGCTTAGTCATTTTTGCCGAATCCATCTTGTAACGCGAATGGATGCTGGCAACGATCACGTCAAACTGTTCGAGGATCTTATCGGGATAATCAAGCCGGCCGTCGGCAACGATGTCCGATTCGGTTCCACGTAGAATCTTGATCGCGACCTTCTCCTGCACTTCATCAATCTCATCCCATTGACGCTGCAAGCGATCCAGCGTCACACCGCCGGCGTAAAACGCCGTTGGCGAATGATCTGTAATCGTCACATACTTCATGCCCATCGCCTCTGCCGCCCGGGCCATTTCTTCAATGCTATGTTTGCCGTCGGAATAGGTCGTATGGCAGTGGACCATACCGCGGATATCTTCCAGGGTAACGAGGTCTTCCGGCAGCTTGCCGGCAAGGGCCGCTTCAATCTCGCCCTGGTCTTCACGCAATTCCGGCGGGATGTACTGCATCCCTAACTGATGATAGATGTCTTCCTCGGCCTCTAGTTTCGTGGATCGCCCCGGTGTTCGCGCCGGAGTCTTGCTTCGCTTCTGCTGTTGGCCTCTTGACTGCGCTACAAAGTCTCCTTCACCACTCGCGATCTGATGCAACTTATTGACGTGCGCTTTCGATCCGGTCTCCGTCAACAAGGCGAGGGCAAACTCGGCTGCACGAGCGGCAACGAGTGAAACGCGCGCGCCCTCAGCAAGCCGGACCGTGCACGCCTCTTCCATCTGCTCGATAACCTCAACAATAAGTGGGAAGCGAAGGAAGTGTTCAATTAAAGCGGCTGGCCGTTTCGTGTCCGCCACTAAACGAATGGTCCCGACCGTTTCTTTCCAGCGTCGCAGGGAGCCGGCAAAGCTAATCTCAGCGGTGTCGCGGGCGGTTCTAAGATAGTTGACAACCTGTGTTGCCGTTTGCAATGCGCGATGCAAATGCAGTCGCTCTTCATTCTTGGCGCGCTGGCGATGACCGGCAATCGTCTCAAGGAGTTTCTGCTCGGTTTTCGCGCCAAAACCTTTGATGTCTCTTATCTTGCCTGCTTCCGCCGCAGCTTTTAGTTCCGCCACGGATGTTATTCCCAAACCCTCATGAAGCGTTTTGATCTTACTGATGGAAAGGCCAGGCACTCCTGATAGCTCAATGATCCCGGGCGGAAACTCTTGCTTCAGACCTCGCAAGACAGAAGATTCTCCGCTGAGGTAAAGCTGTTCGATTTGTGAAGCAAGAGCAGCGCCAATTCCGCGCATTGAGGTCAATCTGTTTTGCAATACCACTTCGCCAATGTCTTCAGACAAACCGGCAACCACGCGCGCACCCGTCTGATAGGCACGTGCTTTGAAACGGTCCTTGCCGCCCTTCAATTCGAGCAGCGCCGCTATTTCCTGGAGCGAGGCGGCGATACCAAATTTGTCTAGACGCCTGCTTTCAGCCATAAGCTAATTAATAGCATACAGGAGTTCTCTCCCAATTCCGTTGCGCAACTGTTGTCCTATAATATTTCCATCCGGAATGGCTAAGCGAGGAATGATCAATGCCTATCGCATCTATTAATCCCACGACTGGGGAGACTATCAAGACTTTCGAGCCGCTCGCTGAGACGCAGATTGACGAGAAACTGCAAAACGCAGCGGAGACTTTTCGCAACTATAGCCGCACCACTTTTGAAGTGCGCGAGTCAATGATGGCGCGGGCAGCGGAAATTCTTGAAACAGAGAAGAATAATTTCGCGCGACTGATGACGTTGGAGATGGGCAAACCAATTAAAGGCGCGGTGGGCGAAGCTGAAAAATGTGCCTGGGTTTGTCGTTATTACGCCGAAAACGCCCGGCAGCATTTGGCCGACATGCCGGTCGTGACAAATGGGAAGAAGAGTTACGTGCGCTTTCAACCTCTTGGACCTGTACTGGCGGTGATGCCGTGGAATTTTCCCTTCTGGCAAGTCTTTCGCTTTGCCGCGCCCGCTTTGATGGCCGGCAATGTCGGACTCCTCAAACACGCTTCAAACGTTCCGCAGTGTGCGCTGGCCATTGAAGATATTTTTCGCCGCGCCGGGTTTCCCGAAGGTGCATTTCAAACTCTGCTGGTCGGCTCGGATTCTGTCCCGCGCATACTCGAAGACCGGCGCGTCGTTGCGGCCACGTTGACAGGAAGCGAGCCCGCCGGCCGGAGCGTCGCGGGCATCGCCGGCAAACAGATTAAAAGAACTGTGCTTGAACTCGGCGGCAGCGATCCTTTCATCGTCATGCCTTCGGCTGAGCTACAGGAAGCGGCAACAACGGCGGTGAAGGCGCGGACAATTAACAATGGTCAATCGTGCATTGCGGCAAAGCGGTTTATTCTTGCCGCCGACATCTACGATGAGTTTGAGCGAAGATTTGTTGAAGAGATGAAAACGCTCCGGGTCGGAGACCCGCTTAACGAGGCGACGGACATAGGCCCATTGGCTACTGAACAAATTCTAAAAGACTTAGACGAGCAAGTTAAGACCTCTGTTGCTGGGGGCGCACTGGTCCTGACCGGTGGAAAGAAGCTGGACCGACCGGGAAACTTTTACGAGCCGACAGTCCTCGCCAACATTCCTCACGACTCGCCGGCTTATTGTGAAGAAGTGTTCGGGCCCGTGGCGCTTCTTTTCCGAGTTAAGAACATTGATGAAGCCATCGAACTGGCAAACTCCACTAGCTTTGGCCTTGGTTCCGCAGCCTGGACTAACGATGCCGGTGAACAAGAGCGGTTCGCCGAAGAACTCGAAGCCGGCTGCGTTTTTGTCAATGGCATGGTCGCCTCCGACCCAAGACTTCCCTTTGGCGGAATCAAGAATTCGGGATACGGACGTGAACTCGGCGAATTCGGTATTCGTGAATTCGTAAACATTAAGACCGTCTGGATCAAATAGTACCTCGGTTGCAGATCCTTCCCCCACGAGGCGTATGATGCGAATCAGTTTCTCCAATAATTTAGTTACAAAGTAATGGAGCTGTGCTTAAGGAGATTAAAATGCAAAAAGTGGGGCAGAAGACTACGCACGACGATGAGCAGGCAATCAGAGAGTTAGTGGCAAGCTGGCTGAGCGCTTCCGAAGCGGGTGACACCGAGAAAGTTCTGGGATTGATGGCAGAGGACGTTGTCTTTTTGGTAACTGGCCAGCCACCAATGCGTGGCAAGTCAGCATTCGCCGCGAGCCAGGCAGCACTCGCAGACGTCAACATGGAAACTAACAGCGAGATCCAGGAGATCAAGGTGTTTGGGGAGTGGGCATATCTCTGGACCAAACTTACCGTGGTGATGACTCCGAAACCAGGAGGACAGCCAGTCAGGCGCTCCGGTAACACACTTTCCATCTTGCAAAAACAGAATGATGCCTGGGTCGTGTTTCGCGACGCCAACATGCTGGCTGTAGTTCCGCAGTAACGAAGTGAATGCGTTATTGCTCATAATCTTGACTTCTGCTTGCCATGACGTCCGCTCAACGACCCGTCATTTGCTGCAGGTTTTCGGGGTACCGAGCACCTTGCACGCTGATCTTCGAGGCGGCGTTTTCGATGTCGCGTAGATCGTCGGACGTAAGTTCAACTGCAACTGCTCCGATGTTCTCCTCCAAGCGCTCCAGCTTCCGGGTGCCTGGGATTGGAACAATCCACGGCTTCTGTGCAAGCAACCAGGCGAGCGCTATCTGAGCAGGTGTCGCCTTCTTCCGTTCTGCGATCTTGCTAAGCAAATCAACTAAAGCATGATTCGCTTTTCGAGCCTCTGGCGTAAAGCGAGGGACGATGTTGCGGAAGTCGGAACTGTCGAACGTAGTGTTTTCGTTGATCTTTCCCGTGAGGAAGCCTCTACCAAGAGGGCTGAATGGAACGAACCCGATTCCGAGTTCCTCGAGCGTTGGTAACACTTCCGCTTCAGGGTCTCTCCACCACAGCGAGTATTCGCTCTGGAGTGCCGTCACGGGCTGAACGGCGTGCGCGCGACGGATCGTTTGCACTCCTGCTTCAGAAAGTCCGAAGTGCTTAACCTTACCTTCCCGAATCAGGTCCTTCACCGCTCCCGCCACGTCTTCGATTGGCACGTCCGGATCAACGCGGTGTTGATAGAACAGATCGATGGCATCGACTTTAAGTCTCTTAAGCGAGGCTTCAGCAACCTGTTTGATGTGTTCTGGTCGGCTATCCAACTCACTCCACCTCGATTCGCCGTTGGAAGCAGGTTTGAACCCGAATTTGGTGGCTATCACCACTCGCCCGCGGAGGGGGGCGAGAGCTTCGCCCACAAGTTCTTCGTTCGTGAACGGTCCGTAAGCCTCAGCGGTATCGAAAAACGTAATGCCGCGTTCGACTGCCGACCGAATCATTGAGATCATCTCCTGCTTGTCTGCAGGCGGACCGTAGCCAAAGCTCATTCCCATACACCCGAGCCCGAGAGCCGAAACTTCCAAGTTACTATTTCCAAGTTTGCGCTTCTGCATTGTTGTCCTCCTAGGTACCTTCAGTAGGTAATGCGGCTTGGTATTTTCTTAATTTCTCTAGTTGATGGTAACAGTCGTTTGTCTCGCGTTTGTCTTATGACTACTGAGAATCTTTTCAGATTCGTTTCCCATTCGCCAGGCCCGACCTGCGGTAATATGTGTCGCCAAAGACCAAAAACTCTCTTTTAAGCCAGCAACACAGATTTAACTCACTCCGTGCTTTTGAAAAGGGTTTACATATACGCACGAGCTAGGTATAAAATATCCTTCAACCCCCCAATCGGTGAAGACCCCCAGATGTAGCCAGTGCGGTTCCAGACTGCCTTGAGTGTTTTTCTGAATGACTTGCCAGTCTCCTCTGGCCGGGTTTTTGACCAGCCTCTTTTAGCCTCTTAAGCAAACTCGGGAAGGAAATAATGCCAACTCAAACCCTGACGAAAGACTCGCTAAATACCAAGTTACTTCTCAAAGCGCTCGTGGCTTTTAAAAAGGGCGACTTCTCCGTTCGCTTGCCCGGCGAATGGACGGGCGAAGCCGGCAAGATAGCGGACACGTTCAACGACATCATTGAGTTGAGCGATAAGACCACAAAAGAAGTGGAGCGGGTTAGCCGCGTAGTTGGCAAAGAAGGAAAAATAATGCATCGCGCAGCGGTGCCTGCCGCTTCCGGTTCCTGGCTGCGGCTGATCGACTCCACCAACTTGCTAATCGATGACATGGCTCGACCCACCAGTGAAATGGCTCGCGTCATCGGGGCAGTGGCGAATGGCGATCTTTCAGAACGCATGGCGCTTCAGGTTGAGGAACGTCCGTTGAAGGGCGAGTTTCTACGCACGGTGAAAATCGTTAACTCGATGGTGGACCAGCTCAGTTCGTTCGCTTCAGAAGTTACGCGCGTTGTCCGCGAAGTAGGAACCGAGGGCAAACTCGGAGGCGAGGCGAAAGTAAAAGGTGTGGCGGGAACCTGGAAGGATCTGACGGATAGCGTTAACTCGATGGCCAGCAACTTGACGAGCCAGGTGCGCAACATTGCTGACGTAACGACAGCGGTCGCCAACGGCGATCTCTCCAAGAAGATCACGGTCGATGTTAAAGGCGAGATTCTGGAATTGAAGAACACCATCAACACGATGGTGGATCAGTTGAACTCCTTCGCTTCGGAAGTTACGCGTGTGGCGCGCGAAGTAGGAACAGAAGGAAAACTCGGCGGCCAGGCGCGTGTGATCGGCGTCGCCGGTACTTGGAAGGATCTTACTGACAATGTGAACTTCATGGCCGGCAACCTGACCGGCCAGGTCCGTAACATCGCGGAAGTTACGACGGCGGTCGCTAACGGCGACCTCTCCAAGAAGATCACGGTCGACGTTAAAGGCGAAATCCTCGAGCTCAAAGACACTATCAACACGATGGTTGACCAGCTCAACGGGTTTGCTTCCGAGGTGACGCGCGTAGCTCGCGAGGTTGGTTCGGAAGGAAAACTTGGGGGCCAGGCCGTGGTCAAGGGCGTAGCCGGAACGTGGAAGGACCTCACCGACAGCGTGAATTTGATGGCCGGCAACTTGACCGGCCAGGTGCGAAATATCGCGGAAGTCACTACAGCCGTTGCCAACGGCGACCTGTCCAAGAAGATTACCGTGGACGTGCGAGGCGAGATTCTGGAACTGAAGAACACCATCAACACGATGGTGGATCAACTCAATGGATTCGCCTCGGAAGTGACGCGCGTGGCGCGTGAAGTAGGAACGGAAGGCGAGCTCGGCGGCCAGGCTGATGTCCGAGGGGTCGCTGGCACGTGGAAGGACCTGACTGACAGTGTTAACTCGATGGCGGGCAATTTGACTGGCCAGGTGCGCAACATTGCTGACGTAACGACAGCGGTTGCTAACGGCGACCTCTCCAAGAAGATCACGGTCGATGTTAAAGGCGAAATTCTGGAGTTGAAGAACACCATCAACACCATGGTGGATCAGCTGAGCTCATTCGCTTCGGAAGTGACGCGTGTGGCGCGTGAGGTGGGAACGGAAGGACGGCTGGGCGGTCAGGCGCAGGTTATTGGAGTGGCCGGAACGTGGAAGGACCTGACCGACAACGTGAATTTCATGGCCGGCAACTTGACTGGCCAGGTGCGCAACATCGCGGAAGTTACTACGGCCGTGGCCAACGGCGACCTCTCCAAGAAGATCACGGTCGATGTTAAAGGCGAAATTCTGGAATTGAAGAACACCATCAACACCATGGTGGATCAGTTGAACTCCTTCGCTTCGGAAGTTACGCGTGTGGCGCGCGAAGTAGGAACGGAAGGCAAACTCGGCGGCCAGGCCGATGTGCGGGGCGTCGCCGGAACGTGGAAGGACCTCACCGACAATGTGAACTCAATGGCCAGCAACCTAACGGATCAAGTACGAGGCATTGCTCGCGTGGTTACCGCCGTCGCCAATGGCGATCTGCAACGCAAACTGACCGTCGAGGCGAAAGGTGAAATCGCTGAACTCGCCGACACCATCAACAACATGACTGATACGCTGGCGACGTTTGCCGACCAGGTTACTTCGGTGGCCCGCGAGGTGGGCGTCGAAGGCAAGCTGGGAGGACAGGCACACGTTCCAGGCGCCGCCGGCACCTGGCGCGATCTAACTGACAACGTTAACGGTCTGGCCGCAAACCTAACGACACAGGTGCGCGCCATCGCGGAAGTTTCCACGGCAGTGACCAAGGGCGACCTGACCAGATCAATTACGGTCGAAGCGCAGGGCGAAGTTGCGGCATTGAAAGACAACATCAATGAGATGATTCTAAATCTCAAAGACACAACGCAGAAAAACATGGAGCAGGACTGGCTCAAAACCAACCTCGCCCGCTTCACCCGAATGCTTCAGGGACAGCGCGACATGACCACAGTCGCACAGATGGTGCTCTCAGAACTGGCACCGCTGGTTGATGCGCAACAGGGTGTCTTCTACGTAAACACCAGCTCCAACGGCCAACCTTTGATGAAGCTCCTCGGTGGTTACGCTTATAAGAAACGCAAGAATCTGGCAAACGAATTTCACGCCGGTGAGGGCCTGGTGGGCCAGTGCACGCTGGAGCGCGAACGGATTCTGGTCACCAATGTTCCGAATAATTATGTTTACGTCTCGTCAGGTCTGGGCGAAGCGCCACCCAATAACATAGTGGTGCTCCCGGTGTTGTTTGAGGGAGAGGTAAAAGCGGTAATCGAACTTTCTACTTTCCAAACCTTCAGCGATACACATCTCACTTTCCTCGATCAGTTGACGGAAAGCATCGGTATCGTGCTGAACACGATAGCTGCAACTACGCGCACTGAAGATTTGTTGCAGCAGTCGCAGTCGCTCGCGGCGGAACTACAAAGTCAGCAGGACGAACTGAAGAAAACCAACGAGCAGCTCGAGCAGCAGGCTGAATCGCTGCGTGAGTCTGAAGAGTTGTTGAAGAGTCAACAGGAAGAATTGCAGCAAACGAACGAAGAATTACAGGAGAAAGCGGCCTTGCTGGCGCGGCAAAAGGCGGAAGTGGAGGCAAAGAACCGCGAAGTGGAGGAGGCGCGCTGGGAGATGGAAGAAAAGGCTGAGCAGCTCGCGCTTACCTCGAAATACAAATCGGAGTTTCTGGCCAACATGTCCCACGAGCTGCGCACGCCTCTCAATAGCATGCTGATCCTTTCGCGCCAGCTTGCCGAAAACAACGATACAAACCTTACTGAGAAACAGGTGCAGTTTGCGGAAACGATCCACTCTTCCGGGTCAGACTTGCTTTCCCTGATTAACGACATCCTCGACTTGTCGAAGATTGAATCAGGAATGATGGGCATCGAGGTTTCTGAAATCTCAGTAAGCGAAATAGCTGAACAATTGGAGCGGAGCTTTCACCAGGTTGCCCAGGATAAGAACCTCGAGTTTGTAATCGAGCGCGGGGAGAACCTGCCTCCGACAGTTTACACTGACGACAAGCGTTTGCAGCAAATCCTCATGAATCTGCTTTCGAATGCCTTTAAGTTTACCGAGGAAGGCAAAGTGGTTCTCAGGATTGCGCCGGCGCCCGCGGATGAGACTTACCATCTCGAATCCCTGGCTCGAGCGGGGGAAGTGATGGCCTTCTCGGTGATAGATACGGGCATCGGCATTCCATCGGACAAGCAACGGATCATTTTCGAAGCCTTCCAGCAAGCAGATGGAACGACCAGCCGCAAATACGGCGGCACCGGCCTGGGATTATCCATTAGCCGTGAAATCGCGCGGCTGTTGGGCGGCGAGATTCGAGTGATCAGTAAGCCAGACGAGGGCAGCACGTTTACGCTTTATCTGCCTCGCAACTATATGCCGGCAGGTGCCGCGAGTATGCCGGCAGGCCAGAGGCGGTCCCGCGTCAGCGTGAAGGATATCGAAGCCGCCTGGACGCCGGTCGAGTCGTTTGATAACGAGGCCATGGTGTTGCTCTCCAGGGAGTCGGCCGCAATTCTCGACGATCGCCACGATATTGAGAGCGGAGATCGCGTTGTATTGATCGTTGAAGACGACATTAGCTTCGCCGGCATCCTCCTGGATCTCGCGCGCGAAAAAGGTTTCAAAGGTTTGGTGGCGACCAGTGGCACGTTGGCGCTGGCGCTGGCACAGAAATACAAGCCGGCGGCAATCACCCTGGATATTCGACTGCCGGACCGCGACGGTTGGACTGTCCTGGATCGTTTGAAGCACGACCCGCAGACGAGTCACATTCCGGTCCACATTATTACGATCGAGGAAGAGCGCCAGCGGGCGCTGAAACAGGGCGCTTTTAACCACGTGCAAAAGCCGGTTACTCATGAAGACCTGGGCAAAGCCTTCGACGACATGCGCGACTTCACGGAACGAAGAATTCGAAAACTGCTGGTCGTTGAGGACGACGACGTGCAGCGCATGAGCGTGGTGGAATTGATCGGGGATGGCGACGTCAAGACGACGGCTGTGGCCACGGGCGAAGAAGCATTAAACATTTTGAAGGACGAAAGATTTGATTGCATGGTGCTGGATCTGCGGTTGCCTGATATGAGCGGCTTCGAATTGATCGAAAAGCTGCAGACAGATCTTGGCCGTTACGATCTTCCCATCATCGTCTACACCGGAAAGGAGCTGACGCGAAAAGAAGAGCTGCATCTCAAGAGGGTCGCGGATGCGATCATAGTCAAGGAAGCAAGTTCCCCTGAACGGTTGCTGGCCGAAACAGCGTTGTTCCTGCATCGCGTTGAAGCCGATCTGCCTGAGCCCAAACGTCGCATGCTCGAAAAGTTTCATCGCACCGATCCCGTGTTGGCCGGTCGCAAGGTATTGGTAGTTGACGACGATGTGCGAAACATCTTCGCGCTGACCAGTGCGCTCGAGGCACACAACATGGAAGTTGTTCACGCCGAGAATGGTAGGGAGGGCATTGACCTCTTGAAAGCCACGCCCGGTGTGGAAGCAGTTCTGATGGACATCATGATGCCGGAGATGGACGGCTATGAAGCAATCACCGCGATCCGCCAGATGGAGGATTTCAAACAACTTCCGATCATCGCGTTGACAGCAAAGGCGATGAAGGCTGACCGCGATCGCTGCCTGGAGGTCGGCGCCTCAGACTACATCTCGAAGCCCCTGGACATCGACCAACTGCTCTCCCTCTTGAGGGTTTGGTTATATCGTCAGGATGAAACTACGTGAGCAGCACGCGCACAGCAGTAATTAGTTTAGAAGACATCGAGATCGGCCTGTTGCTGGAAGGTCTGTATCGTGCTCATGGCTTCGATTTCAGGGAGTATTCGCGAGCTTCGATCAAGCGGCGAATCCTCGAGCTGATGCGCGCGGAGCAGCTGGAGACTATTTCGGCATTTCAGAACAAGCTACTCCACGATGCCGCATGTCTCAATCGTTTTCTGCTGGGCGTTGCGGTCCATGCCACCGCCATGTTTCGCGACCCGAGTTTCTACCTCACTTTTCGTAAAAGGGTTGTGCCGCTACTGAGAACTTATCCCACGGTGCAGATTTGGGTGGCGGGTTGTTCTACAGGCGAAGAGGTCTACTCGCTGGCGATCTTGCTCGAGGAAGAACGCCTTTACCCAAAGTGCCGCATCTATGCTACCGATATTAGTCAGGCTGTGTTACGCAAGGCGCGAGATGGAATTTTCCCCCTTGCCGCCATGCGAGATTACACGGCGAACTATCATCAGGCCGGCGGCACTCACGACTTTTCCGACTACTACACCGCCCAGTATGACAGTGTGATTTTCAGTGCAGCCTTGCGAAACAACATAGTCTTTTCCGAGCATAACCTTGCTACCGATGGTTCGTTCAACGAGTTTCAGGTGATCCTGTGCCGCAACGTAATGATCTACTTCAATAAGGATCTACAGGCGCGCGTTCATAATTTGTTGTACGACAGTTTGAGCATGTTTGGCGTTTTTGGTCTGGGGAATAAGGAGTCGTTGAAGTTTACGCCGAGGGCGGCGTTCTATGAGCACTTGAATGACAATGACAAACTTTATCGAAAGGTGATGTAGGGGGGCGGGCAGTTTCGAGTTCCGAGTTTCGGGTTTCGGGTTTCGGGTTCCGAGTTTTGGGGGTTTCAAGAGATTGAGGAATCCGAAGGTGTAAATCTCAAAAGGATGGACCCGACCCGACGCGCAAAATCCGAACTCGAAACTCGAAACTCGAAACTTCAAATGCAGGTGGCGATTAATGGCATTTGAGATCGTTGTCGTTGGCACATCCACCGGCGGCCTGAAGGCACTACAGACGTTACTTTCCACACTGCCGGCGGGATTCGCCGTGCCAATTGTCATTGTGCAGCATCGCGGTAAAGGTTCGGAGAATGGGTTGTGCGAATTCCTCAGTCAGTGGAGCAGCATGCCGGTCACGGAACCCGAAGACAAAGAACCAGTGCAGCGGGGTCACGCTTATCTGGCGCCGCGGGACTATCATTTGCTGATTCAAAACCAGAGCTTTGCTTTGTCAACAGACCCGCCGGTGGGATTTGCGCGGCCTTCAATTGATGTGCTCTTCGAGTCGGCAGCAGATGAATATCAGGAGCGGGCCATCGGTGTGATTCTGACGGGCGCCAACCATGACGGGGCGCGCGGCCTGGCGGCAATAAAGTCTCGGGGTGGAATAACTTTGGTAGAAGAACCTGACTCCGCCGCATGCCGCGAGATGCCGGAAACAGCCATTGCGCAAACGAGGCCGGACTGGATTCTGCCTCTGGAAGAAATAGGAGTGCGCCTCAACAAACTAATAGAGGCTGCCAGTCCACGCGTACCGCCGGAGCGGGAACAGCGCGAGGTAATTGTGCATCATGGGAGCTGAAGAACGGATCAACATTCTGATGGTTGACGACAGCCCAACAAACTTGTTGGCGCTGGAATCTATCCTGCACGCCCCCGACAGAAATCTGGTGAGTGCGTCTTCCGGCGATGATGCGCTGCGATATCTTTTGGATAATGAAGTCGCGGTCATCCTCATGGACGTTTACATGCCCGGCCTTGACGGCCTGGAAACTGCCGAGCTCATCAGAGGCCGCGATCGCTCGCGCAACATACCGATCATCTTCTTGACCGCGGACAGTACCGGCGGTCGCCATCTAAGCAGGGGATATTCGCTGGGCGCAGTTGACTACATTGTCAAACCAATCGAGCCGGACATTCTGCGATCCAAGGTGGCAGTTTTTGTCGAATTGTTTAAGAAAACCCGGGAAGTAAAACAGCAGGCCCAGTTACTGGAAGAAAAGAATCTCGAACTCGAGAACGCCAACATGGCCCGGCTCAACATGCTGATCAAACTCGGGCAGGAGTTGGCGGCCGAACATCATCCCACGCGGGTTTTGGAAACCTTTTGCCGTTCGGCGAGACACATCGTTCAGGCACAGGAAGCCGCGGTCGGTGTAATAGATGGTGACCCTGAGACATTGCGCTATTTCTTCCGTTGCGCCACCACTGAAGATAACGCTTCCGGCGACGGCGTCCCGCAGGTCCTGGAACGCGCATTACGGTATTTAGTTACCAAACGTCGTCCTTTGCGCCTAAACGATGCCGACGACTTGCTGCGGACTAACGGACAGACCTCTGACCTGATCCATTCGTTTCTGGGCACACCTATCTGGTCGGCTACGGGAGTTTGCGGTTGGATTTACCTGCTCAACAAACTCAATGCCGATGATTTCAGCGAAGCCGATGAGCGGTTGGCGGTTACGCTGGCGACGCAGGTAGCCATTGCTTATGAAAATGCGATGCTCTACAGCGATGCCCAACGACATGCCAGCGAGTTGCAGTTGGAGATTACAGAGCGCAGGCAGGCCGAAGAAGAACGCGCCCAACTGTTAATCCGCGAGCGAGCCGCGCGGGCCGAAGCTGAGGAAGCCAATCGCACCAAGGACGAGTTCCTGGCCACGCTTTCGCACGAACTGCGAACACCGCTATCCGCCATTCTGGGCTGGAGCCATCTGGTCCGTACCGGAAAGCTGGATGAGCCGCAAATGACTCGCGCCTTCGAAACTATCGAACGCAACGCGCGCTCGCAGTCGCAGTTGATCGACGACCTGCTGGACGTTTCGCGCATTATCACCGGGAAGTTGCAAATCGAACCCCGTCCGATTGATCTGTGCTCGGTGATTGAAGCTGCCAGCGACGCAGTGCGTCCGGCGATTGAGTCCAAGGAGATTCGGTTTGAAACAATGCTGGATCCAAAGGCTTGTTTTGTCCGCGGCGATGCAAACCGTTTGCAACAGATCTTTTGGAATCTTCTTAGCAACGCCATCAAGTTTACGCCGTCGGGTGGTCTGGTCCGCGTCGACGTAAAGCGAGACGAACCGCAAGTTCGGGTTGCGGTGAGCGATACCGGCATTGGTATTACTCAGGAATTTCTGCCGTATATATTCGATCGCTTTCGCCAGGCTGATGGCTCCACAACCAGAGTGCACGGCGGACTGGGACTGGGCTTGTCCATTGTGAAGCATCTGGTCGAACTCCATGACGGCTCGATTGAGGTTTTGAGTCAGGGAAAAGATCAGGGAGCGACCTTTACAGTCAGCCTGGGGTTGGCGCCGGCTGAATCTTCAGACCTTATTGAAGAACCTGTGCCCACTGAACTGGAGGGAAATGGGCTTTCTGCCGGCTATTCCAAATTACTCGAAGGACTGCGCATCCTGGTGGTTGATAATGAAGCGGATTCACGTGATCTGGTCGCTGCCGTCCTGACGCGTTGCGGCAGCAAAGTACTGTGCTGCGAGTCGACGGCGGAAGCCCTCAAGGCGTTTCGGGACTGGAAACCCGACCTATTGGTCAGTGATATCGGGATGCCTACAGAGGACGGATATGATCTGATTAAGAAACTGAGAAAGCTGAGATTGAAACGAGCTAAGGAAATCCCGGCAGTAGCTCTTACCGCTTATGCCACTGACGATGATCGCCAGCGCACGCTTTCCGCCGGTTTTCAAATGCATGTCACTAAACCAATTGAACCCGAAGCGCTGGTGAGATCGATCGCCGGCGCGGCCGGACGCAAAGTGTAACCAGGTCGGGTTTTGTTTGGACCGCAAAACATCCGCCACAATTCTATTGAGCCTGCAGTGGTCTATTAGAGGTTTCTCTGCCTAACAACAACATTTTCCGTTGTAGCAGGGCTACCTCTATTTTTCAGCGAGCTGTCTCCCCTTCTGAAGAGCGAAACGAAAAGTCGCATGCTGAGTTTTTTTGAACTGGAAGGTAGCACATGGAAGACTACGAAAAACTAGGCGCTTTCTATCTCGGTCGTCCTTACGATCTCAGAGAAAAACAACCCAAAGACGGCATTCTGCTCTATGACTCAAAAGATCTGGTGACTCATGCAGTTTGTGTCGGGATGACCGGAAGCGGGAAGACCGGGTTGTGTATTGCGCTGCTCGAAGAGGCGGCGATTGATGGTATTCCTGCCGTCATCATCGATCCGAAGGGCGACCTCACTAATCTGCTGTTGACCTTTCCGGATCTGAAGCCCGAGGACTTCGCTCCCTGGGTAAACGAAGAGGACGCCCAGAAGAAGAATCTTTCAACTGCCGCCTATGCCGCGCAACAGGCGGATCTCTGGAAGAAAGGTTTGGCTGATTGGGGACAGGACGGAGGTCGCATCAAGCGATTACGAGATGCCGCAGAGTTTCGGATCTACACTCCGGGAAGCAACTCGGGGATACCGGTTTCAGTTTTGAAGTCGTTTGCCGCGCCCCCGGCGGCAGTTAGAGAAGATAGCGAGTTGATGGCTGAGCGGGTCAACACAACGGTTACGAGTCTGCTCGGCTTACTCGAAATCGAGGCCGATCCCATCAAGAGCCGCGAGCACATTTTGATTTCAATGATTCTCAACAGCTCCTGGATGAATGGTCAGGATCTGGACATTGCAGGGTTGATCCAACAGATCGAGTCGCCGCCGATGACAAAGGTTGGCATCAAGGATGTTGAGTCGTTCTTCCCTTTCAAGGATAGACAAGAGCTGGCGACCTCTCTTAATAATCTGCTTGCCGCGCCCGGGTTTAGTAGTTGGATGGAAGGGGAGCCGCTCGATATCCAAGAGATCCTGCACACGCCGGAAGGAAAGCCGCGAGTATCGATCTTCTCAATTGCACACTTGAATGATGCCCAGCGAATGTTCTTCGTGTCACTCCTTCTTAATCAAACTCTGGGTTGGATGAGAACGCAGTCAGGCACGACCAGCCTGCGCGCCATTCTCTACATGGACGAAATTTTCGGGTACTTCCCACCCACCGCCAATCCCCCCTCAAAGGTGCCATTGTTAACACTGCTGAAGCAGGGACGCGCCTTCGGGCTAGGCGTTCTGCTGGTTACGCAAAATCCGGTGGACCTCGACTACAAAGGCTTATCAAACGCCGGCACCTGGTTTATCGGACGTTTACAAACTGAGCGTGACAAAGCGCGTGTGCTGGAAGGTCTGGAAGGAATTGCGGGCGGCACCGGAATGAAGTTTGATCGTAACCAAATGGAGCAAACGCTGGCGGGCCTGGGCAACCGGATATTCGTTTTAAACAATGTGCACGAAGACGGCACGGAAGTGTTTGAGACGCGCTGGGACATGTCGTATTTGCGCGGACCCTTAACCCGAACGCAAATCAAATCGCTGATGGAACCGACCAGGGCGCAAGCGCTGGCGGCGGCGACTCCACAGGCCGCGGCGGCGACGGCGGGCGCAGCCACTCAAGCGGCCGCCAACCTGTCACCGGCAATGACCACCAGGGCGGCCGTGGCTACAAGACCAGCCGCAGGAAGTCAACGGCCGGCTTTGTCACCGGGTGTTTCTCAATATTTCATTCCCGTGCGCGGTAGTGGATCCGAAGGGACGTCACTCGTGTATCACCCAGCGCTCCTGGGCCTCGCGGAGATCACCTATAGCGACTCCAAAAGGCTCGACATGTCGCAGCGCCTGGCATTGCTGACCCCGATAACTACCGGACCAATTCCGGTTGACTGGGGGCAAGGTTCAGTGATCGATCTGCCGGTCGAAGATCTGGAAGAGTCGCCCGAAGCGAGTGCGCAGTTTGTAGAACTTCCCAGTAGCGCAAGCAAAGCTAAGAGTTACGATTCCTGGAAGAAAGACTTTTCAACCTGGATCTATCGGAATCAAAAACTCGAATTGCTGGAAAGTCCGAGCCTCGACGTTGCTTCAAACCCCGGGGAATCTGAGCGCGACTTTCGCGTGCGCCTGCAACAGCGCGCCCGCGAGCAGCGCGATGAGGCGGCAGAAAGGCTGCGCCAGAAGTACGCCCCAAAGATCGCGGCGCTTGAGGAAAAAAGGCGACGTGCTGAGCAAGCCGTTGAGCGTGAAGCCGAGCAGGCAAAAGGTCAGAAACTGCAGACGGCAATTTCATTTGGCGCCACGCTTCTCTCCTCTTTCCTGGGCCGCAAGGCCGTCAGTTTGACTACGCTGGGCAGAGCCACCACCGCGGCGCGCGGGGTTAGTCGCTCAATGAAGGAAGCCGAAGACGTTGGACGGGCGCAGGAAACTGTCGCGGCGGTCAACCTGCAACTCACCGATCTTGACGCCCAGTTTAAAGCGGAAACTGACGCACTTGAAAAATCTATCGACATGCAAACAGAACCACTCAAGACGATTAGTTTGAAACCCAAGAAATCAAACATTTCTGTCAGCCTGTTGACGCTTGCCTGGGCGCCTTACTGGCACGGCGCGCAGGGACAAGCAGTTCCCGCATGGCAATAAATACCAACCCTAACGGCCGGGAATTCCCCGCTGTGTGGCGCTTGCATCTACTATTCAGTCAGCGGAAGTCCGTAATACAAAATTACTGTCAAGCCTCCAAAAATCTGGAGCGGGTGAGCTAACGCGAGAGGCTCCACAAACTTTTAGGTTATTTCGATTTATTTTCAAGCCTTCCTTGCAGGCGTGATAAATACCCCTGTGCTTCCTGTCAAGGAATCGCACTGGCAAGTAGTGGTTGAACGCAACTACAATGGATTCCGCTCCGTATAAAACTCTGCAAACTGTTACCGGACCGCGAGCAGTTCCATAACATACCAATGGCAATCTCTGCCGGTACAACTCTTGGTCGCTACGAAATCCGTTCGCTGATCGGCGCGGGTGGCATGGGCGAAGTCTATCTGGCGCACGATACACAATTGCGGCGTCCGGTTGCTCTGAAGTTGTTGCCTGCAAATTTCACCCAGGATGAGGATCGCTTGCGCAGATTCGAGCAGGAAGCATATGCCGCCTCAGCGCTGAATCATCCAAACATTCTGACGATCTACGAGATTGGTCACGTCGATTCAACGCGCTTCATCGCGATGGAGTATGTGGAGGGTGAAACCCTGCGCCAGCATGTGTCGCGTTCAACAACTTCATCAGGCGAAGGCCAACCGGCCGGGGCGGGCATAAAGCTGTTGGAGGCGATCGATATCGCTATCCAAATCGCTTCCGCCCTCGCAGCTTCGCAAGCTGCGGGCATCGCTCATCGCGATATCAAACCGGAGAACGTCATACTGCGGCGTGATGGTTATGTGAAGGTGCTCGATTTTGGTCTGGCAAAGCTCACCGAGCGTCCGGCCACAACCGATACCGAGGCGCCGACGCGGGCAATGGTAAACACGAGTCCTGGGGCAGTAATGGGCACGGTGAATTACATGTCTCCGGAGCAGGCGAGCGCTGAGACAGTCGATTCACGTACTGACATTTGGAGCCTGGGCGTCTTGCTTTACGAAATGACTACAGGCCGCATGCCATTCGAAGGGCCGACGCCAAGTCACGTCATAGTCTCCATACTTGAAAAGGATCCGCCACTTCTTACACGATACCTGACCGATGCACCTGAGGCCCTTGAGTGGATCGTCACGAAGGCGTTAACAAAGAATCGCGACGATCGCTACCAAACTGCGCGCGAGATGCTTACCGATTTGCGACGCCTCAAGCAGCGACTTGATGCCAGCGCCGAGATTGAGAGATCGGTAGCCCCGGATTCAGCCAGGAGTGGGCTACACGTCACTGCGAACAATGCGCATACCGGCGCTTCGACAGGAAGCGCTTATCCATTGGCCGAAGGGATAGATCACCGGACGACCCAAATTGCTGCGCCGCCTACTGTTTCAAGTGCGGAGTATCTCGCTAATTCGATGGGCAGGCACAAGCTGGGCGTGGCGATTGCCGTGGTGGCTTTAGTCGCAACTGCGATCGGCGTCGTGCTGTTATGGGCAAAGTTGCGAGCTCAGTCCGCCTCGCCAGCCTTTGGCAAGGTCCGCTTATCGCAGTTGACAAACACGGGGAAGGCGAGGATAGCGACCATTTCACCTGACGGCAAATACGTGGTTCATGTTGTCAGTGATGGCACTCAGTCGAGTCTCTGGGTGCGACAGATCGCCACATCAAGTAATGTGCAGATCGTACCGGCGGCCGAATCGAGATACGTAGGCATGACGTTTTCCCCGAACGGTGATTACGTTTACTACCTGGTCTATGAAAAAAACATGCCGCTCGGGATCGTGTATCAGATTCCTGTTTTGGGCGGGACGCCGAGGAAGATCGTTCAGGATGTCGACACCCCGATAACTTTTTCTGGTGACGGCAAACGTTTCGCATGGATTCGGAATTATCCCCAATCTGGTGAGACAGCTCTCTACATTGCCAACAGCGACGGCAGTGGCGAACAGAAGATAGCCTCGCGCCAACGGCCACAACGCTTCCTGGCTGGTTCGCCCTTCGGGCCGTCGTGGTCGCCGAAGGAAGGACTTATCGCTTGTCCGGTTCAGGGGCCCGAGAACAGCATTGACCTCGGCACCGTGGTGGCAATAGATGTCGCAACCAAAACAGAAAAAGAGTTGACTCAACGCCGCTGGGCAGCGTTACAGCAGGTTGTCTGGACACCTCACGGCACCGGCTTGATTCTGACCGCGCAGGAGTTGTTGGGTGGACCAAACCAAATTTGGCACCTCAGCTATCCTGGCGGTGAGGTTGAACGCATCACCAATGATCTGAACAACTATAATGGTGTCAGTATAAGTGCTGATGGTGCCACGCTCGCCACAGTACAGAGTCAAACCAGTTCGAGCGTCTGGTTTACTACGAATGGCAACGCAGAGACCGCGGTCAAAGTAACTTCGGGAACGAACGAAGGTGGCAACGGCTTGGCCATGACGCCCGACGGACGAATCGTCTATACAGTAACCGGCGCCGGTTCAAGTGACCTCTTCGTGGTGAACGCCGACGGCACCAACCCGCGCCAGTTAACTTCAAATGCCGGGATGAATGGGCTGCCTGCGGTTTCTCCTGACGGACACTTCATCGTTTTTGTCTCCAACCGCTCTGGCGCGCCTCACGTCTGGCGAATGGATAGCGACGGCACCAATCCCAAACAAATTACAAGTGGCGTTGCGGAGATCTTTCCCGTTCTGTCACCTGACGGCCGGTGGATTGTTTTCCAGGACATTGGAGAACAGCGACTGGGGAAAGTATCCATCGATGGGGAATCGGCTGCCACGGTGATTAATAAATTAGCCAGCCAGCCGGCAATTTCTCCCGACGGAAAGTTGCTGGCTTGCCGCTATCGTGAACAGGAGTTGAGTCCATTCAAACTGGCCCTCATATCCCTGGCAACCGGCGAAGCTGTCAAGACCATCGGTGCGCCTCCTACTTTAGGTAATCTGGAATGGACCAGCGATGGACGTGCAGTGGTTTACGTAGATTCTCGCGGCGGCGTCTCCAACCTCTGGAGTCAACCGATTGATGGCAGCGCGCCAAAGCAGTTGACTAACTTCAAGTCAGACCTCATTTTCGTTTTCGACCTGTCCAAAGACGGGAAACAGCTCGCGCTTGCTCGTGGCACTATCTCTAATGATGTCGTTCTGATAGCCGATGTTTCCGAATAAGTTTTTGAAACCATACCGACAAAGGCGAAACTCTAATGAAAATTGCGCTGAAGTATGGATTGCTGATTACGCTTGGGGCGATTGTCTGGGTGGTTGTGGCTCACTTGCTCGTACATGATCCTCGTTCGCCGGTTCACAGTGTCGGCGCCGGGATTTTCTTTAACATTCTTCACATTGCCGGAATCTATCTCGCTATCACGACATTAAGAAACAAGAGCGGCGGAGAGGTAGACTTCAAGGCAGGAATGAAGCAAGGAATAGCAACCGCTTTCGTTTATGCGGTTTCTATCTGCCTGTTTTTCATGTTTGCGATTTTTGTTATCGGTGCGAAGTTAATGGCAAGCGAGCCCGGTGCGGAGAATCTGCCGCTCTGGCAGGTAGCCCTGGGCGCCTTTGTCGGCTTGTTCTTCGGCACGCTAATCTTCGGTCTTATCTACTCAGCGCTGATTTCCTTCTTTCTCGCAAAACGCAGAAACGTAAACTAACGGGCGGCGCCAACTCCCAGGTTCCGGCACTGATGGGATTTAGAGTGCAGGCCTTAGGTAATGGGTCAGTTTAGCGTAGGCAGGCCGGA
>DASXSC010000097.1:0-41070 GCA_036506215.1 Pyrinomonadaceae bacterium
AGCGATTGAAATACGCCACCAGTAAAGTTGACTCCCTGGCCGGTCGCTACCGCTTCCGGTTCTGATTAGGATTAATGCCAATGGTTGTCGACTATTACTGTTTCGCGTCTTCAATTATGTGACGAGTCCGCGAGCTGTTGCATTTCCGAATTGAATTCGCGAATGACAAGTGAAAAATGGAAAATGGGAAATGTTCTGATAAGAACTTCTAGAGATGACTGAACCGCATGCAAAAATAATTGAACGCATCGTCATTCGCGGAACCAATTGGGTGGGCGACGCGGTGATGACTATTCCTGCCTTGCGCGAAATCCGGCGTCTATTCCCTGAGGCGAACATTACACTCGCCACCCGCGCCTGGGCCAAGGGGTTGTTTGCCGGCGCGGATTTTATCGATGACTTGCAGGTTCATGATGGCAGCGGTTTGCGTTCAGTCGTGCAGCAGGTGCGCGAGTGGCGCAAGCGCAGTTTTGACCTCGCCGTTCTCTTCCCTAATTCGCTGGAGACTGCGCTGGTTGCCTCCCTGGCGCGAGTGCCGTTGCGCATTGGCTACGCAACCGATGGCCGGCAGCCGTTGCTCACGCACCCTTTGGAATTACCTGAATGGCGCAGCTCCAAACATGAAGTCTTCTACTACTTGCACATCGTTGCGCAACTCGAACGGCTTATCAAACACGAGCAGACTTTCCTTAACACCCAACCCGATGCCTCTTTGGGAATCTCAAGTGGCCGAAAAGCGGCAGCGCGAGATTTTCTACGCACTCACGGAGTCGGAATCACCAGCGATGGCCGCGCCCTAGTTGCGCTTTGTCCCGGGTCAATCAACAGTCGAGCTAAGCGTTGGCCAGCCGAACGCTACGCCGCGCTTGGCGACCGGCTCATCGACGACCTGCACGCGGAAGTTATCCTGATTGGATCTCCTGCGGAGCTGGACGTTTCGCGCGAGGTGAGCGGGCGGATGCGCAATCAGCCTGTAGTTCTAACCGGAGAGACTGATCTTGCAGAGCTCGTCGCCATCCTTACTCAAGTCGATCTACTCATAACGAACGACACTGGACCGGCGCACATCGCGGCCGCGCTCGGGCGGCCCACGCTTGTCATCTTTGGCCCGACCAATCCGCTGACGACCCGGCCTTTTTCGCCTTATGGAGAGATTGTGCGGCAGCCTCCTTACTGCGCACCGTGTATGTTGCGTGACTGTCCCATCGATCATCGCTGCATGACCGCAATCGCGCCGGATGATGTTTTCGAACGCGCGCGTGCATTGCTGTCCGACAAACTCCAATTTGTCGATTGCCGGCATTCGCAGTCTTTGGCGGAGGCAAACGACAAGCTGAAGTTTGTCGGACAAACAAAATGAAACGGCGCGCAGTTTTCATTGACCGGGATGGCACCATCTCAGAAGAAGTGGGTTACATCAACCACTTATCGCGCTTTCGTTTGTTTCCCTACGCTGCTTCCGCCGTCAAACATCTAAACGAGAATGGGTGGCTGGCGATCGTGATCACCAACCAGGCTGGGGTTGCACGCGGTTATTTTTCCGAGGACACGATTCGGAAGGTCCACACCGCGATGACCAACCAGTTGGCGGGCAATGACGCCTGCCTTGATGCGATTTACTATTGCGCACATCATCCGTCAGTTGGTAAACCGCCTTACCGTTTAGATTGCGGTTGCCGCAAGCCAAAGCCGGGACTGATTTCGCGCGCCGCCCGGGATTTTGACATCGACCTTGAAAAGAGCTGGATGGTTGGAGACCGCTACAGCGATGTGGAACTCGCCAGAAACGCGGGCGTGAAATCAATGTTTGTTTTAAGCGGCTACGGACGCGGCGAGTGGGAGCACCAGCGTGCTGAGTGGAAAGAACAACCGGACGTGATCGCTGAAGACTTACTGGAAGCTGTGCGTCTTATCGTTTCAGACTCTGTGGAAAGCGCCGGCAAGGCGTAGCAACTACCCTTGGAGTACGGCGACGTGAGCATCCCAGCGCGGCAGCCGAGCCGGGCACCCGCCTGCCTCCGCATTGGCCCGTGTCGGCTACGCACGTTCCTGGTTTAATCTTTTCAATTCAGTGGTCGTTACAAGTCGCGACTGACTAAGTGCTAACAGGTGTCAGCGCACTTCAAAATTCGGAGGAACACATTGACCGTTGAGCGAACATTGTTGCAGGAGCGCCTGATAAATATCGTCAGACGTTTTCCGCAACGGAGGATACTGGTGGTTGGAGATTCGGTAGCGGACCAGTTTGTTTACGGCGTTATCAATCGCGTTTCGCGTGAAGCGCCCGTTTTCATACTTCGCCACGAGCATACGGAGACAGTGCCTGGAGGTGCCGCAAACTGCGCTCTGAACCTGGCCTCGCTCGGCGCGAAGGTTTCGCTCATCAGCGTAGCCGGTGAAGACGAAGCGGGACGCGCTCTGGTAGAGAAGCTGAATGTCGCCGGCGTCGACTGCGAAGGCGTGTTAACGTCTCCCGCGTTACGAACCACCACGAAGGTGCGAATACTTGCGGGACAATTACATTCCACCCGCCAACAAGTGATCAGAATCGACTATGAGGGCGTACCGCTAAACGATTCTGAGTTGCGCGCCCGGTTGCGCGAAAGAGTCAGGGAACGCGTACAAACTGCGGCCGCCGTGATCATCTCTGATTACAATTACGGAGTTGCGGATGCTGAGATGGCTTCGTTAACTCGGGATGCGGCCGTGGTGCGAAAAACTCCCGTGATGGTTGACTCGCGTTTTCAGCTCTCAAACTTCCCAGGCTTTACTTCGGCAACACCTAACCAGGATGAAGTTGAGCAGCTACTGGGCAGGCAGTTCATTCAGGTGAACGAGTTGGAAACCGCGAGTGAGGAATTGCGAGACCGTCTGGGATATCGCGCATTGCTCGTGACCCGCGGCAGCAACGGACTGATGCTGCTTGAAGATGGCGTGGCGGCGATTCACCTTGATGCTGTCGGAGCACGTGAACCGGTCGATGTTACCGGTGCGGGCGACACCGTGATGGCTGCGTATACATTGGCGCTGGCTTCCGACTCTTCTTTTCCGGACGCGGCGCGACTAGCGAATTACGCCGGCGGTCTGGTTGTTATGAAGCGTGGCACGGCCTCGGTTACGCGTGAGGAACTTGAGAACTCGGTGCTCCACTCCGAACCATCCTAAACCTGATGACCTCGAAACCCGCTGATCAGAATGAAGCAACGTCGCTAATCCTCGATCGCGAAGCGCTGGTAGCTCGCATCACCGCGGAGAAGGCAAAAGGCACTAAAATAGTGCTGGCCAACGGCTGCTTCGACGTTCTGCACGCCGGTCACGTGCGCTACCTCCAGGCTGCGCGTGCTCTCGGAGACCTCTTGGTAGTGGGAATCAATTCAGACTCGCAAGTCGCCCGATTGAAGGGCGCCGGTCGCCCAATACTATCCGAGCAGAACCGCGCCGAGTTGATCGCTTCGCTCGAAGCGGTTGACCTCGTAACGATTTTTGACGAGCCCACAGTGACGGAACTACTTCTGGCGATCAGACCGGACGTCCATGCCAAGGGCACCGACTATACGGAGGAAACTGTTCCAGAGCGCGATGTGGTACGATCTTATGGAGGCAGCGTGCGAATTGTCGGAGATCCTAAAGATCATTCAACTTCGGAGCTAATCCGGCGTTTTCAGTAGGACAGGCATTTCCGCCTGTCGGTTTTGAGACAGACTGGAAAGTCTGTCCTACTATGCGAATTCTTATCGTAAAACTCGGCAGCATCGGCGACATCGTTCACACCCTCCCCGCCCTGGCGGCAATTCGGAAGGCCCTGCCTCATGCCGAAATCTCCTGGGTAGTAGAACGTCGCGCTTCAGAAATTTTAAGAGACAACCCGCTTCTGGATCGCCTCATCGAAGTCGACACGAAGGCCCTGAGGCGCGGGCTGATGTCTGGGGAGACGCTGCGGGCACCGCGCCAGCAGTTACGTCGGCTTCGCGCCTCGGCCTTCGATTTAGCTTTAGATTTTCAGGGACTACTCAAGTCCGCCTCAATTGCGCGCCTTTCCGGCGCGCATCGTGTTTTTGGGTTCTCGCGCCAGTCGTTGCGTGAGCCTGCCAGCCGGATGCTGTTATCGAAGTCAATTCGCATATCCGAAAATTCGCATGTTATCCGAAAAAACTTAGCTCTTGCCAGTGGCGCGTTAGGAATTTCGATTTCTGATGACCCTAAAGAGTTTGAGTTTCCTATCGCAACCAATTCCACTCACGAGGCTGAGGCTTTGAATGCCGCCACTGCGGGAAGCAACTACGCCATACTGAACCCGGGTGGCGGCTGGCCCACAAAGCTCTGGAGCGCGGAACGATTTGGCCGGTTGGCGGATGAACTTTGGTCACACTACCGCCTGCACTCGCTGGTAACCCACGGGCCCGGCGAGACGGAATTGGCCGAGACGGTTCTGCAGTCAAGTCAGTCTGGAAAAGCTCGCGCGGTTAACGTTTCGCTAAAGGGTTTTTACGAACTCGCCAAACGGACGCAGGTCTATGTGGGCGGAGACACCGGGCCGACGCATCTTGCCATCGCGGCAGGCGCGCCCATCGTTGGGCTTTTCGGCCCCACGGAATGGTGGCGCCTTGGAAGTCTGCGCGCGGCCGATATTTGTGTCGAACGGGTTGATATCGACTGTCGCACGGATTGCCATCGCCGCGCTTGTTCCAAGTGGATCTGTATGGACATCGAAGTGGAGCGAGTGTTTCAGGCGGTAGGAAAAAGATTGCAGGCCAGACAGGCGCTCCTGCCGGTCGATAGGCTGGTCTCCTTACGGTAAGGGGGTTTTGGAGCTGGGGCGAAGCAGGAAGAGATTTTCCATCTGTCCTAGTGAGGAGTTAGATCAATTTTGCGTAGAGGCGGAACATGGATACAACGCTGGCGCGTACCACTTGGGTTTGCATGCGCCGCACTCTTTATTCTGTTCGCGCAACCGCGTCCGGCGACCCTGGTCGCGGGCGCCGTAGTTTCTCTCTTTGGAGTCTTGCTGCGCGCCTGGGCTTCCGGTCACATTAGAAAAAACGACGCCCTCGCTATCTCGGGACCTTATGCCTACACGCGCAATCCTCTCTACCTGGGCAGCTTTATTCTGGGGCTCGGATTCACAATAGGCTCGGGCAGGTGGTGGCTCGGAATCCTCTTCGCGGCACTATTTCTTGGCATCTATTTGCCGGTAATGCGCGTCGAATCCGGGACGCTGGGACAACTTTTTGGCGAAAGTTTTAAAGCGTACGCGGCGGCAGTGCCGCTCTTTTTGCCGCGGTTGACGCCTTATCGCAGCGACCAGCCGAAGGTTGGATTCGACCGCGGACTCTACCTGAGATATCGAGAGTATCGAGCTGCTCTGGGGCTCTTGATCGCCTGGGGACTGCTGGTTTTCAAAGCGTATTATCGGAAATGAAGAAACAAACTCAAAGATTCATGGTGGGCAGCGTAGTTCTGATTCTCGCCTTCATACTCACCGCCGTTTTCCCGATTGGCGGTCTCGTCTTCGCGCAAAATACTACGGGAACTGCGACTGCAACTGTCTCTCCGAGTCCCCGTCCTATTCGTGCGCTTCCGTTTGAGCCGGGTGAAGAACTCGTTTACGTGGCTGAGTTTTCTCGAGCTCTCTTGAAAAAGGTAGACATCGCCGACTTTCGTTTCACTGCCAGTCGGGAACCGTCTTTGCAGAAAACAGTCAATGGCAGTTCCAGCCAAAATACCGTCGAAGCCTATTCACTAAAGCTCACCGGTGACATTTCGAGCCGGGGCTTCTTTAGCAAACTTTTTAATCTGCGTTTTCGCGAACAGATCGAATCGCTTGTTGAACCCGCGTTGTTCACCCTCAAAAAAACAAAAAAGATAGATCAGCAGGGCAAGCGCTTGAGAATCAGCGAGACTGTTTATGATAAAGGAAAAGTGATTTGGACCGAGCGCGATCCAAACAATCCATCGGATACCGGTCGAGAGGCTAGCGCCATCTTTGCGGGTCAGGTGCAAGACGTGGTATCGGCGATCTACTACCTACGAACACAACCACTCGAGCTTGGAAAAACTTTGGAGATTACAGTTAGCGATTCGGGAAGGGTCTATCAGGTTCCGGCGCAGGTGGTTGAGAAGAAGCGTATGACGACCGCGATTGGCCGCGTCGAGGCCTTGCGAGTAGACCCTGATGTGTTTGGCCGCGGTCGAATGATCCCAAGCGAAGGCCGCTTTTCGATTTGGTTTACTAACGACAACAGGCGTATTCCGGTAAGCGCTCGCATTAAAAACAGGTATGGAACGTTTGATATTACGCTGCGAAAAGTACAAAACCCGACCTCCCGAGAATCCCTTGCCGGTAACTGAAAAACTTCGAAGATTTTCCATTCGCGAATTCAAGTTTGAATGCAGCAGCTCGCGAACTCGTCGCCTTAATTGAAGACGCGAGACAGTAATAGTCGACAACCATTGGCGTTAATCCTAATCAGAACCGGAAGCGGTAGCGACCGGCCAAGGAGTCAACTTTACTGGTGGCGTATTTCAATCGCTGATCGCGGTCATCATGTACTAACAACTACGGTTGAGTCCCAGGCCGGTCGCTACCACCACCCCAGCCGGGCTGCCCGGCTGGGGACCCCGGTCCGCTTCCGGTTCTGATTCGGGATGTTACACGTGCCGTCGCAGTCGCGTCTGGTCTGATAGCTGAGTTGTGCTTGAAAGGTGAATCACCAATGGCAAATGGAAAATGAAAAATGGAAAATGGAAAATCAGCGACACTTGCTCCGTTGTGAAAGATCATGACGTCAAGTCCTCTCATCATTGGCCACCGCGGAGCCTCAGCCGTCGCTCCGGAAAACACGTTGGCTGCATTTTCGCGCGCAATTCGTGACGGCGCGGACGGCATTGAGTTTGACGTCAGGCTTTCTCGCGACCACGTACCGGTAATTATCCATGACGCGTCCCTCAAACGGACCGGATTGATGGATCGCCTTGTTTCCGAGCTTTCGGCCGGGGAGCTGGTCGAGGTTGATGTGGGGCATTGGTTTACGGGGCACGCACAAACTAGAGCACCATCCTTTGCCGGCGAGAAGCTCCCGACACTGGCTCAAGTTCTCGATCTCTTTAGTTCAAACACCGGCGTACTCTACATCGAGATGAAATGCGATGCGCGAGAAGGAGCCGCGCTGGCCGCCCAGGTGGTGCGACTGTCGCATGATTCCGGAATGGCGAAACGAGTAGTCGTTGAGAGTTTTGACCTTGGTGCTATAGCTGAGGTCAAAAGAATTGATCCGCGGATTCGCACCGCGGCCCTATTCGAACCAAGATTATCCCGCCCAATCTCGATTGTGCGCAGACTTAGGATGGTGGATCTCGCTCTCGGTGTTGGCGCCGATGAAATCGCGGTTCACCACACACTCGCCGGACCGCGCATAGTCGAGAAAGCCAGGCGAGAGGGATTGGAGATTGTGGTATGGACCGTTGACGATTCTGAGTGGATAACGCGTGCACGCGCGCTGTCTGTCAAAGCACTGATCGCAAATGACCCGGCTACGATGGTGCGACACCGAAACCAATTGTCACTGGAGAGCCACTCATTACAGAACCCGGAGAGTTAGCGACCGGTTCCTGGGCCCTGTTGCTACCGCTCCAGGTTCTGTAACCACCGAACACGCCATTGCACCACTACAAAATTCCTCCAGATGACAGCACCGACTTGCATCTGTATCATTCGCAGCACAACTCGTTGGATAGGAGAAAAGATAAATGCCAGTTAGACAAGGCGCCGATGTTATCGAACCGAAAGGCAGACTGGGAGTACTGCTGGTTGGTCTCGGCGCAGTTAGTACTACTTTCATCGCGGGCGTTGAGGCTGTAAAGAAAGGAATCGGACAGCCGGTTGGGAGTTTGACGCAGATGGGCACCATTCGCCTCGGCAAGCGAACGGATAATCGTGTACCCCTTATCAAGGACTTCGTACCGCTGGCAAAACTGGAAGACCTCGTGTTTGGGGCGTGGGACATTTTTGAAGACTCAGCTTACGAAGCAGCCATGCACGCCGGCGTGCTCGAGAAAGATCTGCTGACGCAACTGAAATCCCCGCTCCAGAAGATCAAGCCGATGAAGGCGGTTTTTGATCAGAATTACGTAAAGCGCCTTAATGGCACAAACGTCAAAACAGGCGCCAATAAGTTTAAGCTGGCCGAACAGCTAATCGACGAAATTAAGGAATGGAAGCGTAAGAACCGCTGCTCACGAGTAGTAATGATTTGGGCGGCCTCGACCGAAATCTTTCTCAAGCCACATCCCGTTCACAAAACGCTCGAATCTTTCGAGCAGGCGATGCGAGATAACCACAAATCGATCGCGCCCTCGATGGTCTACGCCTATGCCGCGTTGAAGTCGGGCATCCCTTTTGCCAACGGCGCGCCTAATCTGACTGTTGATATTCCCGCTCTGCGGACGCTTGCCGAAAAAAACAACCTTGCCGTTTGCGGCAAGGATTTCAAGACCGGGCAAACACTGATGAAGACCATCATTGCTCCCGGACTAAAAGCGAGAATGCTGGGACTGGCTGGCTGGTACTCAACCAACATTCTCGGTAATCGCGACGGCGAAGTCCTGGACGATCCCGAATCGTTCAAGACGAAGGAAGAGTCGAAGCTTTCCGTTCTCGAGTATATTCTTCAGCCTGAGGTTTATCCGCAACTTTACAAAGAATTCTCCCACGTAGTTCGCATCAACTACTATCCGCCGCGCGGCGACAACAAAGAGGGTTGGGACAACATTGATATCTTCGGTTGGCTAGGCTATCCGATGCAGATCAAGATTGATTTCCTTTGTCGCGACTCAATTCTGGCGGCGCCAATCGTGCTCGATCTCGCATTGTTTCTGGATTTGGCCCAACGGGCCGGAATGAAGGGGATTCAGGAGTGGCTTTCCTTCTATTTCAAATCGCCTCAGACCGCGCCGGGTCTCTATCCCGAACATGATGTTTTCATCCAACTGATGAAACTCAAGAACACCTTGCGTTACCTTCGCGGTGAGGATCTGATTACACACTTAGGTCTGGAGTATTACGACTGAGCCTGGAGATCCGCTACGAGTTTCGGTTCTCAGGTAAGGGAAATCAAGCTACTTATTTCGGCATGACCTTTTGGTGGATGCCCGCTCTAAAAGGTGCAGCCTGACACTCCTCACTTCCCTCTCTTCACGCCAAAACATTTATTGGCAGCCAGGCTCTGACATGAATTGTCAGCGCTGATGTGCCGTGAAATGCCAAAAAACCCAACGTTATTTCATGTCCTCCCAATATTTTGTGATGACATTTCTGCGCGTGTCGTATATATAGCATCCGTCATTGTCACGGTGTTATGCGGCGCAAGCTGCTAAGGAGCAAACAAAGCTAACAACCGGCGCATCAAAAAAGTGAACGGATCGTTCCTTGCATTACCGAAGGTAGGCCAATAACGGCCGAGCCAAAGAGAGGGCATTGGGAAGTTTGGAAAGCTCTCGCGCATGCAAGGAGGGCCAGCATGATTTCGGAAATGGAGTTAGACAAACTAAACAAAACTATGGGCACAGTCTTCCTGGATCCTGATCAGAAAAGTCCGCGCGCCCAGGACTTCGAGCAGCGGTTATCCGACCGCATCGTGGGTCAAGAGCGCGCAGTGCGGCGCATGAGCGGCCTTTACCAGATATTTCTGGCTGGCATGAACCCCCCTAACCGGCCAATCGGCACGATGCTCTTTCTGGGCCCCACCGGCTCGGGAAAAACTCGTGTTATTGAAGCCGCGGCGGAAGTCTTGTATGGCGACGCTAACGCGATCGTGAAGATTGATTGCGCGGAGTTTCAGCATTCGCACGAGATTGCGAAATTGATTGGCTCGCCTCCGGGATATCTCGGTCACCGCGAGACCTCTCCGATGCTGACGCAGGAGAATCTCGATCGCATGCATACAGATGAACTGAAGCTCTCGCTCATTCTGTTTGACGAGATCGAGAAAGCTTCGGATAGCCTCTGGCAGCTACTGCTGGGTATTTTGGACAAAGCCACGTTGACCCTTGGTGATAACCGGCGCGTGGATTTCTCGCGCTGCATGGTTGTGCTGACGTCTAACCTTGGCGCCAGAGAAATGGCAGAACTCATCTCGGGTGGTATTGGCTTTGCGCCTGGCAAAGGTGCGAAGAACCACAATGACACGGATGTGGATCATAAGATTTACCGGACAGCGGTTGAATCAGCGCGACGAAAATTCTCGCCGGAATTCATGAACCGCATCGACAAGGTAGTCGTTTTCCGCTCGCTGAAGGAACATCACCTGCGCCAGATTTTGGAATTGGAACTGCAGGCGGTACAGGATCGGATCATGCAATCAGCGGGGACCAAGTTTGTTTTCCAATGTTCCGATACTGCGAAAGACACGCTGCTGAAGGAGGGTCTGGACTTTAAATATGGAGCGCGGCATCTGAAGCGGTCGGTTGAGCGGTTCCTTGTTTACCCTCTTTCTAATCTCGTAGCGACAGGCCAGATTGGACTGGGTGATTTAGTCCACGTCGATCTTGATGAGTACAGCCACAAACTGATCTTCTCGAAGAGTTCGGGTGGCGCGCTTATTCATGATCTGCCGGCGCCGAAAGACGAAGAGCCGGAAGTACTTGAATCGTTATCGGGAGGTGTCGGCCTGCCGATCCCGCAAGCAACAAAGGCTGCCAAGAAGGGCCAGAGTCGCGGAGAAAAGTCAGAAAGCTAAACTTTCTGTATCCGAGATAGCGAAAGCGCCGTCCACTTTAGGAGTGGTTCGGCGCTTTCAACTTTTTGAGGTTCCACCTTCTCTTCTAAATGCTTCTGACCTTGTTCAACCTGGAAATTCGGCGTATTGCTTCGTGAGCTGCTTGAGCAAGATATGGATCGCGGGCGGTGATCGCGTTGCGCAGAGCGGGAATTGCAGCCGAATCGCCGATCGCACCGAGCGCTAATGCAGCTTCTCTTCTGACGTCATCTTCAGCCTTCTCATCCTGCAGTACGCCAATCAGCGCAGGCACACCCGCGCGGTCGCCTATCTGTCCCAAAGCGTGTGCTGCTGCTCTCAACACAAACGCATTCTGTTCACGTTTAGCTTTCTTATTTTTTTTGGCGGGCGTCAATCCTGGCTGGGGATTCAAAACTGCAGCTAAAGCAGTCACCGCCGCGGGATCCGCGATTTGACCGAGGGCAACTGCGGCACTTCCTCTAACCGAATCCTTCTTGTCGGTCAGTCGTTCTATAAGGCCAGCAACAGCTCCACGGCTGTGCGTCTGACCAAGAGCATAAGCTACCTGCTGGCGCACGAACTCATCCTTGTCAATTAAAAGAGGTAATAAACTTGCAGCACTTTCCTCCGCCGGTAAAGACAGAACGGAGGACGCCGCTGTAGCTCGAATGATTGGCGAAGGGTCGCTTAAAGCGGAAACTGCTACCCTTGAAGCCTCGGGATGATGCAACGAACCTAACCGCGTCAGAGCCTCCCGGCGATCTTCAACTTCCGCGGAGCTCAAACGCAGTCGTTGACTTTCAATCTCCAATTGCAGCGGCGTCAAATGTTGGCCGGTTATCCGGTCCTGCTTGCAGGGAACCACAGCAAAAACGCCTGTTGCTGCCAGCGCAAAAACAACACCGAGACCGACAGCCACAATCCGCCGCACTCCGCGATATTTTCCGGAATCCTTCATTTTGAGTTACGCCGAGAATCGCCTCGCCCGGCCTTAGTCCATCCTCGAAGTTAAAGCCTGCATAGAGTCCACAATCAGGACCGCGATAGGAGGGTAAACGACCAGGTCGGGAATGAGCAGCATCGTCGAAGAATAAACAAGAACGTTTGAATGGCCCACTTCCATATGGCGAAACAGTTGCGCAAAACCACTGAAAAACTGTTGTGCATGCCATCCGATTATTAGCCCTACGCCAATGCTAAGCGCATAGCCAACCAACAGGAACGTGTATGCAGAGAATCGAGTAAACGGTTGTTCAGGTTTCTCTTCGTCGCGCATTATGGAATCCTGAATCGACTTTGGCGTATAGGTGTAATGCGCAAAATATTCACGCAACCTTGTCGCGAGATGCCAGACACCTATGACGAAAAGCATTAAAACGATTGCTCGTCCAAAGTAGTCAAAAGTCTCCCACAAGTGTGGTTTGATCATCGCAACAAAAAACGTGGAAAGGAATAGCGAGACGGTAGTAAATACAGCGCGTTGCCGCTCCCGGCCCTCCTGGCGGTCCCTTTCGAGAACTTCATTGACAACCTTATCCCAGCGGGCCTGCACAGCTAGGTTTCGTGCTCTCTGCGCATGAGGATTGTTTGAATGGAGTATGGAATAGCCGCTATTGGACTGCGCTGTCAGTTGCTCGTCGTAGTAGGCTCTTTCCTGGGGATCGATCAATACCCGATAAGCCTTTGAGAGAAGCGCGAATTCTCGAGCGGCCTTTTCAGAACCACCGTTGACGTCAGGGTGACGCAGCCTCGCAAGCTTTCGATAAGCCGATTTGACTTCCGACTTCGAGGCCGACTGCCTGATTCCGAGAATTTTGTAGTAATTAGTCACCTCGCGTTTTGCGACTCCTTGAAACAGATGAGACGCGGTCGTTTACCCTGGCGCAAATCAGTAAAATTATAGCACTTTATGTCCGTTCTGAGGCCAGTTGTGACAGGGAGAGATTTTGACTGTGGCGAGAGGGGCTGTGAGGGGGCCAGAGAAGCGGCTGTCCAACAATTCCTCGAGCGGCCGTCGAGGGGGGCGAGGACGTTTTTTATGAGGAGTTCGCCGCTCCTCTGGCTTTTGTCCCTTCTCTATCAACTCTAATGCCATTAGGAGAGGTTTGGGAAAGCTCAACAAAATTCGTTCTGCTGCCAGAGAGGTTTGAGCTGGTGTTCACTAATGAGGACAGTAGACGTTCACAACTGAATACACCTTGCGACTATCAAGCCCCATCACACTTCAGGGCCGCTCGGGCCACAATTCGTACCAACGTCCGGACAGCGATGCCGGTGGGCCCTTTCGCTCGATAGGGCTTGGCTTCATCCCCCCAGGCCGTGCCGGCAATATCCAGATGCGCCCATGAAACACCGTCCGCAAATTCTTTAAGAAACGCCGCCGCAGTAATTGTCCCGGCTTTTCGTCCGCCGACATTCTTAATATCAGCAATGTCCGATTTAATCTGCTTGGAATACTCTTTGTCTAACGGCAACTGCCAAAACTTTTCGCCCGCCTCTTTTCCCGCCACGATTATTTCTTCGATGAGTTCCTGATCGGTACCGAGCACGGCGGCATTAACATCGCCCAGCGCAATTGAGACTGCTCCGGTAAGTGTGGCCATGTCGATAATCCGGGTGGCGCCAAGTTTCTTTGCGTAAGCAATGGCGTCCGCGAGAATCAGCCTGCCCTCGGCATCAGTGTTGATTACTTCGATCGTTTTTCCGGTCATTGCTCGCACTACATCCCCGGGCTTGGTGGCTTTACCCGATGGGAGATTCTCGGCACAGGGAACAACGCCGAGCACCGAAATAGACGGCTTCAACTGAGCAATCGCGCGCATCGCTCCTATGACCGTCGCACCGCCCGTCATGTCATACTTCATCAACTCCATGTTCTCGCCCGGCTTGAGCGAGATGCCGCCGGAATCGAAGGTTATCCCCTTCCCAACAAACGCTAGTAGATCTTCGTTCTCGGCTGCGTTGGGCGGCGCGTACTTCAGTATGATCAGTTTTCCGGGCTCATCCGAACCATGCGACACGCTCAACAAAGACCCCATACCCTCCTGTTCCATGCGAGCTTCATCAAGCACATCCACACTGAGGCCAAACTCATTCGCCACATCACGCGCGCGTTCCGACATATTCGTCGGCGTCATGTATGCGCCGGGCTCATTTGCAAGATCGCGTGTGAAGTTCACGGATTCTCCGATGATTCTGCCGCGTTCAATCCCTCGCTTAATGCCGGTTTCATCAGCGCCATCGAGCACAACTATGAGCTTCTCAATCTGCCGTTCTTCCTTATCCGTCGTACGGTATTTGTCCGGGTCAAACAACGCCATGACAGAACCCTCAACGACCACGGAAGCGATTTCTTCCGGATTTCCCTCGAGCCGGGGAACAATCGCAATAGACTTGGCATTTTTTCCTCGTAGCGCGCGCACAGCGGTTCCCGCCATCTGAGACACCTGCGCCGGGGTGTAATCCCCCCGCTCGCCGACGCCCACCAACAACAGACGCTGCGCCTTAATCTCACTGTTTCCGACCAGGTGAAGGTAAACCGTTTCAGCCTCTTTCCCCTTCAACTCTTCGGAGTCAACTACTGACTTAATCAAGCCGCCCGTAATTGAATCGAGGTCTTTGAGAAAACCATCGTCTGCTTTCTCGTCTTTGAAGACGGCAATAGCCAGAGCTTGAACATTAAGGTCCCGATAGGAACCATTAGTGCTTTCAATTTGCATTTTTAGCGATTACTCCTACTGATTCCTTCTTAAGACTGCTTCATCTATTGCGCTCCTTCAGTTGGGCGCGTGTCTCTCTTTCAACTGTCCGCCGCAATTCGGTTTCACGCTTGTCATACATCTTCTTTCCGCGGGCCACTGCGACTTCAACTTTGATCCGGCGATTCCTCAGATAGATACGCGTGGCCACCAACGTCATTCCCTGCTTGACGGCCGCCTGGTCCAGTTGCTCAATCTCGCGCCGGTGCAATAACAACTTTCGCGTTCGGAGCGGCTCGTGGTTTTCGCGGTTACCATGAGAATAAGGTGAAATGTGGGCATTAAACAACCACACCTCGCCTTCTCGCACAGCAACATAACCTTCTTTTAGTTGGACGCGGCCTGCCAACACGCTCTTCACTTCCGTTCCCGTAAGCGCAATACCGGCCTCATATTTGTCCAGGATGTGGTATTCGTGGTAGGCAGCCCTATTTGCGGCGAGTACCTTTTCGTCTTTTGCCACCGGCATAGATGTTTTCCGCGAGCGCTAGTTTCCCAATCGCTTTTTCAGCACCGTCAGTCGGCCCTACATGATCACTGATTGCCTTCATCTTGCAAAGGCCGCCTCATCAGTTCGTTCGCTGCGTTCGATGCCGATTTTCCTTCATAGAGTACCGCATGCACCTCATTAGTAATGGGCATCTCTACTCCAGTGCGATCCGCGAGTTGCTTCACGGCTAGCGCGGTTCTGACCCCCTCGGCGACCTCGTTCATGTTCGCGGTGATGTCTTTAAGGCTTCGACCCTTCCCAAGTTCCTGACCAACAAAACGATTGCGCGAGAGACTCCCGGTGCAGGTTAGGACCAGATCACCCAATCCAGCCAGACCCATTAGCGTTTCGCGTTTGGCGCCTTCGCGTAGTGCAAGCCGCGTTATCTCGGCAAGCCCTCGCGTGATTAGGGCAGCAATACTATTTGAACCAAAACCAAGTCCAGCTACCATGCCAGTGGCAATCGCCATGACGTTCTTTACCGAGCCACCAAGTTCGGTGCCGATCACATCATCATTTGTGTAAATACGCAGGTTGTCAAAGCTCAATTCAGACTGAACTATGCGGCTTGCATTGCGATCTTCACTAGCTACCACGACCGCAGTGGGGTGATTCTCAACGACTTCTTTCGCAAACGAAGGTCCGGATAAACAAACAAACCGCGGACGAGTTGCCTCCGGAACGACCTCAGCCAGGACTTGGGAAATGCGTTTGCCGGTTTCAATTTCAATTCCCTTCGTAGCGCTGACAACAACCACTTCTTCTTTTAGTGCCGGCGCCATGGTTGTGAGCAGGCCGCGCACCGCATGAGAGGGAGCGGCAAGGATGACCAACTCCGTTGCCTTGACAACCTCCGCGAGGTTACTGCTCGCACGCACGCTGTCAGCAAGCAGAGCCCCGCTCAGATAAACCGGATTCACATGGGCGCTATTAATCGATTTGACCACCGTGCCGTTGCGGGACCAAATATGAACGCTATGGCCCGCCCGCGCTGCAACGATCGCTAGCGCCGTGCCCCAATTGCCCGCACCGATTACAGCAATACGCTTCATTTCAACCCAATGACAGCTAACTAGATGCTTAAACAGCGGGATCTCTAACCGGGAATCTCTAATACTGGGACCGCCGGCGTCTGGCCCGCAATGAGTGCCGCAGCACGCACGTTAGTTGAAAATTCATTTGAATTTGTTTTCAGTCCCTAGCCTCAATCTTCTAATATTTTCTCGATGCGCAAACACAATCAACGCCGCTCCTACCACCGCCGCGCTCATGATAGGCGCCAGCAATTCAACCGGCCGCATGAATGTGTGCTGCAAAAACACGAACAGCGGAATAACAACGACCGCGAGGATCGAACCGAGTGAAACGTAACGCGTCAACATCACAACCACTAAGAAGACAGGAGCTGCGAATGCAACCGCGAGCGGCGCCAGCATCAGGAATACACCAACGCCTGTGGCTACGCCTTTACCACCACGGAAGCGCAGCCAAACGGGAAAGATGTGTCCAACGATCGCCGCAATCGCCGCCGCCGCGACCCACCACTCGGCGTTTTCAATAGTCGACCCGACGTGTCCGACCGCACCGAAGATCGGCGCACCCAGGATTAGTTTCGCAATCGCGACGGCTGCCGCACCCTTTAGCGCGTCGAGCAGCAACGTAATTAAACCTGCAGCCTTTCCCGCGCGCCGCGAGACATTCGTCGCGCCCGTGCCACCTGAACCTGTTTCGCGGACATCGGCGCCTTGCATCGCACGCACAAGCAGATAACCAAACGGTATCGAGCCAAGCAGGTAAGCAATGACGATGACAGCCGCAGGTTGCAAGCTAGCATTTACTCCATCGCGCAGGTAGTTCGGAATGAAAGGAAACTGGCACTATAGCAACCGACACAGCGAGCAACAAGTTGTTGCCCAAGGAAGCCTACTGGTGCCTATAATCATGATGATTGAGGAACATGGCTATGAAGTCAGACGCCGGTAGCAAGATCACGTTAGAAGCTGAGGTCATACAAATCGATAAACGCGCGGTCTGGTTATTGATTGGCGAGAAGGAATCATTTCTTCCCTTCGACAACTTTCCCTTGTTCAGGGATGGTTCAGTGGGAGCTATCCAAAGTGGTGCTTTTGAAAGAAAGTCCCTCTGCTGACCCGATTTTGACATTAATCGCGCAGTCTAATCAATCGAACGGCCGGCGCGTGACGATCAGTCTCGGAGCTAACGCGAGATTAATCATGCAAAGTACTCCGCAAATCCGGCGGACTGTCAGTGACCACCGCTCTTGTTTTTCAAACAAGCTGCGTTTTACACTCCCTTCATGACAATGAATATATTAGACACCGCAAAAAGTCTGCCTCTGTCTGAGCGAATCGAACTGGCAGAAGCGCTTTGGGAAAGCATTATCCAGGACGGTTATGAGCCCGAAGTGACGACCGCACAGGCCGAGGAATTAGATCGCCGACTGGCGGCACACGAGAAGAATCCTGACGACGTTGTCGCGTGGGAGACGGTCAAGTCTGATCTTGAAACCAAGTATGGGAAGAGCTAATGCTCCTTCCTCTAGTCTTTCGTCGCGTTGCTCAGCTCGAACTCGATGAATCAGTCTCGTGGTACGAAAACAAACGAGTGGGACTTGGTAGAGACTTTAGGATTGAAATTGAAGAGAACCTTGAAAGAATAGCTAACCAGCCTCACCGATTCAGGCAGGTTCGTGGGCAAGTTCGTAGGGACGTCCTGCAACGTTTTCCGTACTCAATATATTTCTTGCCAGAAGTGGACCGAATAATCGTTCTCGCTATTTTCCACGCTCGACGGTCCCCTCAAAATCTGGAACGTCGCTTCTTGACTCAAGACTAAATCAGTCTTCTTCGCAACAGATCAAGCGCGGCTTGTGACGCGCGCCAGCGGATGAGTTGGCGGTCGCCGGGGATCATGAGCTTGCGATGTTCAGTGTGGGCGTCGTCGGCGAGTGCGATGTAAACTAGTCCCACCGGTTTCTCCTCGCTTCCGCCACCCGGCCCCGCAATTCCGGTTACGGACAAACCAAAATCAGTCCGCGCGCGTTTGCGAATTCCTTCGGCCATCGCTTCGGCTACCGGCGCGCTCACTGCTCCATGTTCGAGCAGCAGCACCGGCTCGACGCCAAGCGCTCTCGTCTTGGCATCATTCGAATAAGCGATAACGCCTTCGATAAAGTATTTCGACGAACCTGGCACGTCCGTCAGTCTCTGCGCGATCAAACCGCCCGTACAGCTCTCAGCGACCGACAACGTATAACCACCCACCGTCAACTTCAGGCCGACCACTTCCTCCATCTTCTCGCCCGTAAACGAAAATACCGCGTTACCCAAGCGCTCCTCCAACTGCCCTGACACGTGGTCAAGCAAGGTTTTGGCTTCTGCTTCCGTCCGGCCGCGTGCGGTGAGATGAATCTCAATCTCGCTCTGGTTGAAAAGAATTGTCGTCTGCGGATTCTCGTATTTCGTGTAGATGGGCGCGATCTTTTCATCGACCGCGGACTCACCGAACCCGGCAACGCGCAGCATGCGCCTAACGACTTTCACCGAACCCCCTCTGCCGGCAAGTTTCGGCTGCACATAGTTTTCAAACATCGGACGCATCTCACGTGGCGGACCAGGCAGCAGCACAATCGCGACGCCTTCATGCTCGATAAACATTCCCGGCGCGCTGCCGTTGGGATTAGGCAGCACCTCCGCCTTATCGATGACCATCGCCTGGCGTGAGTTTCGCTCCGGCATGACTTGACCAAAGCTCAGAAAACGCTCACGCAGGTCAGCGAGAATTTTTTCGTCGAGCAATAGTCTCCGACCAAGCGCGCGCGCCGCAACTTTCCGCGTGATGTCATCTTCGGTTGGGCCAAGTCCACCCGTAGTAATTACCACCTTCGAGCGCCGGGTTGCGTCCCTGATGGCTTCTTCGAGCCGGGCGTCGTCGTCGCCAACGATAGTCTTTAGTTTTACTTCGATGCCGATGCTGTTCAACTTTTCGGTGAGCCAGAGACTATTGGTATCGCTGCGGTCGGGAGCCAGAAGCTCCGAACCTATCGCGATGATTTCGGCTGTGAGCGTTTCAAACAATCGGTGGATACTCGGCTGGAGAACTCAGGACGCCTCGGGTTCTTCCTGATAAATGTCGTTTAGCACTTCCGAGATTGGCGGCGGCGCCGTAATAGACTTGAGCGAACGCGTTCTGGAGATTGCCAGGTCTTTGCGCGGCGAGCCTGCTTGTTCGGACATCTCTCCTTCATACGCCTCTACTATTCGCTTTAGTTGTTGTTGGCTCTCGGCGAGCAACCGGCCGGCGCGCTCCTGGTGCATTCGTTCAAGACTGGCAATGGCCGCGTTTGTTTTTGCCCAACGCTTTGGCCTGCGTTCAATTTTCCGCAATCTCTCGACGTAGCGCCGCAACTGTCGCGAGGGTGAAATATGGCGACTCTCTTTCAACACCTCTTCTTCAGCAGCGAAGCCCAGTTGTTCAACCGCGGCATTGTGATCGCCGACGGAATAGTACAAAGCCCCAAGCGCAAACCGACTTAACGGCGGGGCATCAGGCATTGATTTAACTACCTTTTCGCCAGTCTTTATGACTTCCGCGACTTCAAAATGGTAACGGCTGCGCTCGCCATCGACGAGTATTTCATTAGCCGCCACATAGAAACCGAAAATGACTTTAGTCTTGCGGTTTGTCCGGAATTTGACAGCAAGAAAAATCAACAAGCCGACGCCGCCTAGAGCGACTATCACTAATGGAGCGGCGCGCACAATCTGGAACGCGCCAACAATCGCCGCAACGAGCACAACACCTGCGCCGATCGTTATCACTAACCTTTTGCGGCTTTTAGTCATTGCTCTAACGTCCCGGAGGAACGAAATGTTTATTGACCGGCGTTGCGAAAACGATCGAAAGCCCATTTATGGGCGAAAGAGCAAACGTTTCGCTCCCGCCGGAGCTTAGGGTCAATCTCGACGGAACAGTTCTATAAACATTGTGCCGCTACGCGGCTCGTCTTCGGCAGTGTTTAGTCACCAATCAACCTTCCGCAGATCGCCGTTCCTACCTGCTCGGTAGAAAGCTTTCCGCCCAGATCGCGGGTCGTCTCCTCATGCGAGATTGATTCGCTGACCCCTCTCTCGATCGCCTCGCTTGCTTTTTTGTGACCTAAATATTCTAGCATCATCGCGGAGGTCAGAATAGCGCCTACCGGATTTGCTATTCCCTGCCCGGCAATCGCTGGCGCGCTACCGTGAACAGGTTCAAACAGCGACACGCGACCGGGGTGAATATTGCCCGAAGCAGCCAGACCAAGCCCGCCCTGAATCGCAGCACCAAGGTCGGTGAGAATGTCGCCAAACAGATTATTGCTGACGATGACGTCGTACTGGCCGGGATCAAGCACCATAAACATCGCCATCGCATCAACGTATTGATGGTTCGCTTCTACTTCCGGATAATCTTTCGCGACTTCCTTGAAGACTCGTTGCCACAAATCGCCGCCGAAGCGTTGGACGTTTGACTTGTCAGCCATTGTCACGCGCTTGCGTCCCTGCGCGCGCGCATACTCAAAAGCGGCGATGATAATTCTTTCGACGCCACGGCGTGTGTTGAGTTCCTCCTGCGTCGCGATCTCATCGGCAGTTCCCTTCTTGAGAAAACCGCCCGCGCCGCTATAAGCGCCTTCCGTGTTTTCCCGAAAAACTACAAAATCAATCTCGTCAACCTGGCGGTTGCGCAAGGGAGTCAAGCGTGCATCGAGCAAGCGAACAGGACGCAGATTGATGTAGAGATCTAGGCCGCGCCGCATTCCCAGCAGAATGTCTTCGGCATGTTGGTTTGAAGGAACCCGCGGGTCGCCAAACGCGCCGGCGAGAATTGCATTGAATTCATTTGTGAGCATCTCCAGCGCGCCAGGGGGGAGTGAAACGCCTTCGCGCAGAAACTTCTCAGCGCCCCAGTCGAATTGAGTTAACTCCATTTCGACACCATGCGTCTCGCGCACGCGCTCAAGTACGCGGACAGCCTCGCGCACAACTTCCGGCCCAATGCCGTCTCCGGGAATAACAGCGATTTTAGTTGTCGAGGAACTCATTATCTTGGAGGCCGGACTTTGGTCTTCGGACTTTGGTCTTTGGTCTTTGGATATTGGACTCGCCCTCACTGCGGAATAGTTGGTGTCGCGGTAGGAGTTACCGCGTTGGGCATGCCAGCCACGCGTTCTGCGATCTTTGGCAGACTTGCCAGCACCACATCGCCGACAACCTTCATGCTTTGAGCAGAAACTTTATCCAGGGTGTCATTAGCTTTGTGCCAATAGGGATAGGTGCTGAGCTGAATCAAATCGAGCGAATCTATGCCGGCTCTGAGGAAGGGTTCATGGTCGTCGCTGCCCACGCCTTCAGGACGATCCACAAAATGCTTGCCGTATCCCACCTCATGCGCCGTGCGCCAAACAATGTCCTGAAGCCATCTCGTGCTCATCGTGTCACGGCCCAGCTCGAGGTCTTTTGATCCCATGAGGTCCAACAATACCAACGCCCGTATACGCTCCAGCTCATTGTTCTGGCGCAGCCGGGAAACATAATGGCGACTGCCGTAGGTATTGTCAGGAGCGTCGGGCTTACTACACTGGTCCCAGTCTTCGCAAAAAGCCTCCTCACCGTCGAAGAACACAAGCCAATACGTCAGCTTCGGTTTCTGCTGGCTCGCACCCAATACTCGCGCCAGTTCCAGCAACGTGCCCACAGAAGTGCCGGGATCGTTAGCGCCTACGAAACGCATGTCCTTGTAAAACTTTGAATCATAGTGACTGGCAACCATAATCACGCTTTTCGATTCGCCCGGAATCTCAGCAGTAAGGTTAACCATGTTCTTTTCGCCCAGGGGGGTGGCGACTGTAAATTCATCAGTCCTGACTACCAGTCCGGAAGACTTCAGCGACTTAACGATGTAGTCGCGGGTCTTTGCCAATTCCGGCGATCCCGGGATTCGCGGACCAATCTCTACCTGCTTCTTCACATGCTCCATCGCGCGTTCGCCATTGAATGCCACAGCGCCAGGCACCACTGCCGGGCTGGCCTCTTCCGCACGGTTCGAAGTCGCGACGCGCACATTCGGTGGCGGCTCGTTCTTGGGGCAGCCAGTTAACAATAGCGGCGTCGTAAGAACACAGAACGCGAGCACTGAATTACGCAGGCGCACGCGAAAGGTGAAATGGTTTGGTTCCAAGCTAGCCATCAGGATCAAGTTACAACGTAATCGAGAAAACGCAAAATGAGTAAGCAACTCGCGGGAATTTAGAGTACAAGCTTCAGCTTGCTGCTAACCAAGCGGCAACCTGAAGGTTGAACTCTGAACTTGTTTTGTTTTGCGTTGCTGTCTGACGGTACCTGACTCTGGCGGTTCACTGCTTTGCATGTACTCGCGAAGCCGTATCAACTTTGCCGGCCTCTTTCATCTGCCGGCGACACTCGGCGCAAATGCCAATGATCCGCAGCAGGTGTTGGCTCACCTGAAAACGATGCTTAGCTGCCATCGCGTCTTGTATCGCCTCCAGCTCGGCCGAAAAAAACTCAATGATCCGGCCACACTCGGAACAGATCATATGGTCGTGATGTTGATGCTTGTAATTATGTTCGTAGTGTGTGATGCCGTCGCCGAACCGAACTTCGCGAGCCAAGCCGGCTTCTGTCAGGAGCTTCAAGGTACGATAGACGGTAGTTTGCCCGATGCTGGAGTCTTCCTGCCGGGCGAGCCGGTAAAGGTCTTCGCTGGAAAGGTGCGCTTCCGTCCGCAGGAATATCTCGAGAATCAAGTCGCGTTGAGAGGTGCGCTTGAGTCCCCTCTTCTGGATATGTTTGAGAAAAACTTCCTGCTCTTCAGTCATTTCTGGGCGATCCAATTGCGGCTGTGAACTAAACTTAGACTGATTCTACACTCCGCAGTGATCAGTGTGAAGTTGGTGTTCTGTCGGGCGGTCGGGCCGGAAGTGTGGAACCGGACTAATCCTGAACAGCAACCTGATATTGCTCAAGTTTGCCGTCCGGCATCTCATAAGTCCACGCGCGCAAAAACTTGCCGCCGAATCTTATTCGGTAGACACGCAAAGTCATGCCTCCGCGCAAACCTTGCCGCACCTGGACAAACTCCTGCGGCGCACCCAACGGCGCCAGCCCTGAGGCGAAATCCTTGAGCGCCTGTTCACTGAGATACGCGTTTGCGTTATCTGTAAAGAGCGAACGATCGATGGTGCCGCGCTGTAGTCCTGCGAAGATTTTTTTCGCCTGTTCCAACTTTTGCGGCGTTGCGGGATCGTTATTTTCAAACAACCAGGGAACCATACCGTGCGCAATAGCACCCGAGGCGGACACCGCATCCTGATTCGTAAGCACGACAACGGCAACGCGTTCGTCAGGAAAAACGACATTCTCCGCCGTGAACCCGGACACTTCCCCGCCATGCGACACAGCGCGGTGGCCCGCTTCCATGCCAACGCTGAGGCCGAGCCCGTAATGCGTTCCCAGTCCATTACTGAGTTGGACCTCCCGTTGTAACTCGCGATACGAAGATGGCTTTAAAAGTTTCTGATCCATCATGGCGATGTCCCATCTCGCGAGATCCTCGGCCGTCATCGCCAATTCGCCCGCAGCGAAAAGCCATCCCTTGCCTTCTTTCGGAGCCACGCGGACGGGGCCAAGCGCGTAACGCAAGTAACCGGTTGGATCGGTATCTGCAAGTGTTTCCTGATCGATGTTTGCCACGCTCTTCATTCCCAGGGGCGTGAAAACTCTTTCGCGCAGAAACTGAAGCAGCGGCATACCCGCAGCCTTTTCAACGATGACGCCGGCAATCACGTAATTCGTGTTGCTGTATTGCCACTTGCTGCCGGGTTCAAAGTCGAGAGGCTTGCGCGCCCACTGGTCCATTATCGTTTGCGCCGTAACCGGCTTCAGCATCATCGGCATCAAATAATCCTGTGGCCAGTAGTCCTGATAGCCTGACGTGTGTGACAACAACTGGCGGATTGTGACTTCGTTCGCGCGTGTTAGATCGGGGATGAATTTCGAAACCTTATCGTCGAGTGATAGTTTGCCCTGTTCCTGCAAAAATAGAATCGCCGCCGCGGTAAACTGCTTGCTGATCGATCCTATGCTGTACCGCATCCCAGGCATTGCCGGCGTCTTTGGCTCGAGTCGCGCATCGCCGTAAGCTTTGACATAAGCGATCTGGCCATCTTTTACGACGGCAACGGAAGCGCTTGGCACACCTGACTTCGCAAGCGCGTCGACCGCAAGCTTGTCAATCTTATCTTTCAATTCGGAGGAAAGCTGTCCCTGCGCTTGTGCGGTGAGAGTTGCTCGCGGCGCAGTAGCGATGCTGGCTATCCCGAGAAGCATCACGCCAATAACACGACGAAGTGGTGAGCGACGACAAGAGATTGACAGGTGACGAAGAAACAAAACATTTCGCTGCACGGGAATTCTCCTTAAGAAATGTGACGCTTTCGGAAAACAGGTGGGAATTATATCCAGAGACTACGGCGGTGCAGTAGCCGGAGGAAGCACTGGCGCGCGCTTGTCTGCCTTCGCGGTGTTTGCGGTTTGTGACGTGAGCCTGCCGATGTTTGTTGCCACTGATAGGCCATGCTATTTTTGGCGCACGTGCCGGGGTGGCGGAATGGCAGACGCTACGGACTTAAAATCCGTTGACCGCAAGGTCGTGCGGGTTCGACTCCCGCCCTCGGCACCAATCATTTCAATAACTTACAAACAGTCATCGATCAGGTCTGAATCTTCACTACGGAGTTAACTCCGTTGCGTAGCTTATTTTGATTGAATTTGTTGAGGAAATCGTCGATTAGTAGTCCGTGGGAACTCCCTCATCGATCTGGTCGCGTTGGAGACTGGGAAGTTCATGGGATGCGAACCGATGGCTAGAAGCATCAACGCGCAGCTTTAACGACCAATGGCGAAAGTGGAGGGCACACTATTTTTTGCCCGCCTCGACGAGCGCCGCGAGTTTTGCTAGTGCCGTTCGCCAGCCGGTCTCGTTGTCGGTGGTCGGCACGCCGCTCGGTAGCCCTTCGTGGACGGCGAGGACATCTGTGCCGCCCACGCATCGACCAGTCTGATCATGATTGTCATCTCGCCGCGTAGCACGGGATCGGTCGTCTCGAACTCGTCCACTTCGACAATCTGCTCATTTGGTACGAGCTCACAAAGCCGCCGTGATAGGTATCCGTGTGAGCGGTCGTCTTACCGGTCTCGGTCGGCGCCTCGTAGGTGAGCGAGATCCTGAACGAGCCACCTTCGCGAGCGTCAAACTCATGCACGTGGCTGGTCATTCCGTTCGGCACTTTCCAGATCGCCACCGCATCGGGATCGAGAAACGCGCGATAAACCATCGCGCGGGGCGCGTTTATGTGTTGACCGACGCGGGTTGAGCCCATGCTCGAACATTAGAGCCCAAAGTGAGCGCTGTCCAGCGTTTCTTCCCTTCCTTGGAAGTACAGTTTTTGTCGGACTTACGTTTCTCCAGGCACTTCTCTTCAGCAGTGTAAGCGCCGCATTCGGTTTCCGGCAGTTTCGTCCGCCACTTCAAATCAAAAGCATCCAGGCACTTATCTTGCTTCCCGGAATCCTTACCGGCCTTGTCTAAACACTTGCCGACTTCGGCGCAAATCGGCGTGAGGTGTTTCACATGAACGCTCTCGTGCGTCTCAACGCAGGGTCGAGTACAGGGGCTCTTGTCGGTAACCTCTTTGACGACTTTGCCGGTGGGAAACCCGGTCTTCAAATTGATTTCACACTCCGTACCGCCTAGAGGACCTTGGTTCGTGCCGCATTTGTCATCACACACTTCTCTTTTCAATGGAGGAGAGGCAGGCGGTTTTGCTTGCTTCTGGGGTGTGTCTTTGTGATCTCCTTTCGGGGTCCCTGACGAAGCTCGACGCCCTTATCGCGACAGCGCGGACAGCCACCACCGCAGGCACAGTTAGAATTTCGCCCTATTGCGCTCGTGTGTGATTCAGGAATGCGTGGTACCGACGCACGTCGGTGCCTCAGCGCTTGAACACTGATTGGAGATTCTATGTGTACTGAATGGCCGGCTAAGGCTGGCAACCAATTACTCGTAAACAAAATTATTCGCTGGAGTATTGAGAGTCTATATCACTTCTTCTTTTCACAGGGTTTCCAATTGTTGATGAGATCCTGGGCGCTGGGTTCTGTCACCGGCAGCTCGGTGGACATGGCGCCTGTCGCAGTGCTGGGAGAACCACTTGGAGCGGTCCATTCTGAGGCGCAGTCTGTTCCCTTCTTTTGAGTCGTTGAGGCACTCCAAGTCCAGCTAACCATGCCAATTGTCTTCCACATTTTGCCGCCGCTTGCTTTCCACATCAAGAAGGTCTTAAACGAATCCTTAGCACTGGCAGCAGTCAAGTTGTCCAACAACATAAAAGGACAGTCATCAGACTCAACTGTGTGAGACCCGGCCGTTGTGACAGAAATCTCGCAGCCTTTCCAGGGCACTCCTCCATCAGCGCTAGGGGAAGTAAGAGCAACGCACTCGTTGGTTTTGTTCTGAGTACGTTTGCGATCTGTCGATACCAGATTTTGTGCAAAGGCTAACTCGCCAGTGCAGCCGGCCGGGACGTCAATCGTCCCTTTGAAGGCCGCCCCCGAGTCTTTAGTGCTCGCACACGTGCCCCTCGGAGTTGTGCAACAGCCTAACTCCATTCGACATTTCTGGCCCTTACAACTATCGCTGATCTTGGGCGTGTTAATGGTGGCTGTTAGCGAGACAAATGTAGGACAGGTGGCAGCGGGCGTAGGCTTCGGCGCCGGCGGATTCACCGGAACATCTTTTCCCCCGCCAGGCTGTCGCTGAAGGAACGATTCTGAGGGTGACCTTCCAGATTGCTGGAGCGTGTGCGCGAGCTCATGGGCGAGCAGCTTTCGGCCTCCCTCGCTTTGCGGCGAATAGCGTCCGGACTCGAAGACCACATCCTGGCAAACGGTGTAAGCCTGTGCGTTCACCGACCGCGCCGACTCATCGGCCTTGGCGTCTATGTGGACCCGAACGTCGCTGAAGTCATGGCCGAACCTCGGCTCCATGAATGCGCGTGTTTCCGAATCAAGCCGTTGCCCCGGCGAGCGCAATGCCTCACGGACCATCTGGTGTGCATCCCTGGATTGATCAGCAGCGGCTGGTTTACCCTCCGACTTTTTCTTCTGGACTAACTCTTCATTCTCCTCACACGCGGTGCATTTCCTTTGCACAACTGAACCCGGCGCCTTCGTGAAGCCAGCTCGGTGCGGCTCGGGAGGTGTGGCCATACTGACTACCTGATCCGCCACTCGATCAGCTTCCTGCTCGTATTGATCGCCTGGTGTGCTTATTGCCAGCTTGGCTTGCACCTCCGCTTGATCCGATTGTGACCGGCAACTCGGGCAACCACCACCGCAGGCACAATTACCTTTTCGTTGTATTACTTCGTGTGGCAGAACAAGGGTGTGTGCTACGGCGGGACTGCTATGTCTCAGCGCCTGAGCATTGATTGGAGATCTCTTGTCTACTGAATAGCCGGCTAAAGCTCCCATAACTAATATTCTAAGCTAATTATTCGCTAGAGGGATCTGGGTTAGACGCGTCTCGCCTTGGGCGGAAGGATGGTCCGCCTTGTCCGAGGGGATTGTGACTCATAATTAGCTGGTTACAGCAACTTGAATGGCGCATAGCCAAGCGGCTTCCCGACGATGGTCTTGGCTGTACTGTACGCATCCTGATAGAGCTTGTTGAGCCGCTCTTTTTCCGCTTTGGTCAGTATCGCCTGCACCTTCGCATTCTCAAGCATCGACTTCACTTTCAGCCAGTTATCCTTGTGCAGACGCCGCCAGATGTCTTCCATAAGCTCTGGCTTTTTATCCAACCCTGTGTTTGAAGCCTCCTTGATTTCTACGGCATAAGCTTCGATATCTCGTATGGTCTTCTTCGTCCAGCGCTCATCGACATCCGCGATCTTCGTTAGATCCCCACCTGGTCCCTGAATCTGCAACGCGTGCTGGTACTCGTGCAACACACTGCTATACAGCCACGAGATATTAGGTCCGGCATGCTTCGTGGGGTCGCCCTCAATTGGAGGATCGTAAGCAGCAGTTCCGATGCTAATCTTGACGAGGATGCTGTTCGGACCTGTACCTTTTGCCTCTGCCTGCCCCTCTTTGAATTGTAAGGCAGCATCATAGAACATCTTTTTTTCGTACAAGTAGTCGCGTTTGATCTTGCCAGCGCTTACCAGATGATCGACGAGCGCATTCAGCGCTTCTTGCCGGTTGCTATTCTTCAGATGCCACTTCACTTCTCTTTCTACGTTTGGTGGGAGGCTGGTTGCGCCGACAGGGATTGCGGCTTTCTCCGCAGCCTCAACTTCTATCTTCTTTTTGTGCCATTCTTTTTTCAGTGCCTCGGCCATTTCCTTAACCGAGCCACCTTGTCTCTGGATAAACCGTTTGGGGGCAGAGTCAGGCCGGGCTTGTTGCATCACGTGTGCCAGTTCATGCGCCAACAGATGTCTACCTGCGAAAGTTTCCGGAGCATATTGGCTAGCCCCGAAGACGATGTCGCGGCCCACTGTATAAGAGCGCGCGTTAATCGTCTCCGCTGACAATACGGCGCTATCGTCGGTGTGTATTCTTACGCCACTGAAGTCGTGCCCGAAGCGGGACTCCATAAACGTGCGGATCGGGTTATCGAGCGGTTTTCCGTTTTCTAAATGCAACACCTTCTCCACAGCGGATGTTGCATGATTAAGCGATTGGAAATGGGAAAGTGGTTCGCCTTCCGAAGGCTCCCCGCATTTCCGCTGCACTTCTTCTGGAGAGTTGTCCGCCTGCAGTATTGAAATGGCGGACGGATCCGAGGCCTGAGCCAGAGACTTTTCTTGCGCTAGTTTGGTAACCGGTTCTTCGCTCCAACCCCCGCCGCCAGAGAATGTAATAGAGCGGTGGTAGTTCTTGCTTACTGCGGAACTCTTGATTGTGACGCTTAAGTCGAAGGTCAGCTGCGCGACGTTGTCCCACAAATCGAAGCCGGCTTTGGCACTGTCGACTTTAATGTTCACTATCGTTGGCGCATCGAGCTTTGCCACCTCCACCACTATGCCAGTCGGGCCTACATATCTGCCGGTGCCGCCCTTAATCGGCACACCACTGTGTTCCCACGTTGCCTTCAGTTCAATATCGACGCCAGCCGCATCATCCCTAACGTACTCAGGAATTCTCACCTTCTGTTCCAACTGCCAGCCACTGTAGTCGGAGAAATCCGTATTCGGCCGAATCGCCGAGGCCAAGCGCCCTGCGTTTTGTGGCACGCTGTCGGTCACAAGGCTCCAGGTAGATTTCCCAGGATTGACGATCTTACTCGAGAGAGAAATGGGGTCGCCGCTGAGATCTTTCGTTTCCGGAGGTTTAGCTTGGCGTTGGATTACTCGCGTCACGGCACTATCTTCTGTGAAGGGCCGCGGGTTCGAGATGCCTCCGGAGAAAGTCACTCGCGCAGTGTTATTCGGCTCTGTCATTCGCAGGACCTCATCGGCCACGCGTTCGGCTTCCTGCTCGTACGGATCTCCGGGTGCGCTGATTGCTAGTTTGAATTGAATACTTGAGTGAAGCGCCTCTTTCTGACAGCGAGGGCAGCCGCCGCCGCATGCGCACGATGCGGTTCGTTGAAGAATTGGCTCCAGCGTGCTATTGCCGGCTCGCGCTTTAGGTGTAACGCTTAATATACCAACTTCAGCCTTACGGCGGATTTGAGTGTTTTCCGAATTTGGGCTGAACCAATAAGTTCGCATTTAGATCTTCCCGATCAAATCGGATCTTCTTTCACGGTGTGCTACAAGTGGAAGATGTAACTAAGGAGAAACTCATGGGCACGTCTTGCTCCCGTGGTGACGGGCTGAATCGCACGATATGAAAAGTCTAGTGCTCGTGGCTTCACCCGTCCCGGTTCGCCCTCGGCATCAACCCTGTCAAGGTCTTTAACCCACCATTCGATCCGCCCACCCAAAGTTACGACCGCTGCTGCATCGAAACGAATGTCAGCCGGGTCGTCGGCGGTTGGCGGGCGAACTACGAAGCGGCCTACCTGGGCGCCTAAGCCGGCGTGGAATGAGAGTCCGCCGAATCGCTCACCTGAAAATGGCCGCAGCCGCAAATCGAGGGTTGCTCCGGCAATTTCACCGGCGGGCGCTTTCTCTCCCGCTGCTTCCTTAATCGCTTGCAGGCCGCCCAGCAGATTGATGTCGGTGTTCAGGCGCAAGCCAACCCTGCCGGAGCGCGATTCCTTGAGCAGCCAACCATAGGAAAACACCAGGGCCTTATCTTCCGTCGATAGACCAAATCCCACCGCAATCTGGTTGTCTATATTCGATTCTTGTGGGCCCATACAGTAAAGCGCGAGCTTGTCGGCGAGATGATGTGGTTGGTCGGGACAGTCAATACCACAGATATGACCTAACTCATGCAGCAGATCAAATGCCAGCGAGTCAACACCGCCCCCGTATCCCAAGTCAGAATAACCAACGTTCTCGGTCTGGCAGATTGTTGAGGCGCCGGCGCCAGACCGCTCACCAGGTTTGATTCGCCAAAGGACTGTCTTATCGAAAGCTTGTTCCAGACTCGAGGCGTTACCGCCCGGACAACCCTCGGCGAACGAATTGTGGCAGGCTTTGAAGGCGTCCGGATCTTTGGCCACCTTTCGCACTCTTGCAATTGCTGCCTGCACGCGTCCGAGTTCGTTCTCGGGTACCTCGCGGAGTTTTTCGCTCGGCGGTGTTCCATGTCCCAGAGTCATGCGCCGCACATCTGAACCCTGCTGCACAACATGCGCCAACTCATGCGCTAGAAGAAATTGCCCGTCACTACTTGCGGGGTCATAACGTCCCGCTCCAAAAACCACGTGGGAGCCAACAGTATAAGCTTCAGCCGCCAGGGCATCTGCAGATCGCGCCGCGACTTCATCGGTGTGGATCCGAACGTCGCTAAAGTCATGCCCGAATCTCTGCTCCATCAATCCGCGTGTTGCGGAGTCGAGACCATGAGTAGGTGAACTCAATGCCTCAGACACGGCGGGTGGTGCATTTGTCGAATCTCCCGAAGCCGAATCAATTGTCGGCTGGTTGGTTTTCTTTCGCGTCAACCAATTCGAGGTGAAGCGACTGCCGCGAGTACCTGGGTTCGGCATCCGCATCACGTGCTCAGCGGCAAGCTCCGCCTCGTGCTCATGCTCGTCACCGGGTTCGCTTACCTGCAGGTGGGGCTGAACAACCGCGCGTTCTGAATCGCCGGCACAGCGTGGACAGCCGCCGCCACAAGCGCAGACGGAACTACGATGCAATATGTCGTGCGAAGGAGATTTACTTAACGACGGCGTGTTAACACTTGAAGGTCGACGAGTCTTGAAGAGTGCCGGTCTAACGTTCTCAGTTGTCAGCTCCACTTGATGCATGATCAACTACCCACATTTCGCAGTGCCGAAATCAATAGACTTGCGCGGATTATTCAAAACGCGGTACGTCATCGACTTCTGCAAAAAACTAATCCGGGCTACGAAACAATATCTTCAGCCCAGGCTCCCATTTTTGACAACCCGATTGAGCCGCCGCTCAGCGCGTGAGGCTTCCCTTTGAACCGGGCCTGCGTGCGGGCATCCGGAACTCCGGCCAGAGGCGCTGGATCTCCGCCTCGGTCAGTAGCGGATGATCCTCGTGCTCGTGGAGGAGATCAGCGAGCCGTTCACCCTCCCTGTCGAAGTCCAACATGTAGCGGATGTACTCGTCATGCACGACCGCCTCTACTGCTCCTTTCGTGAGCGCGCCGGCGCGCATCGATCGGTCGCTCGCGGCGAGGTGCCGGAGCGCCATTAACCGGCCGCGAATCGCGCGCGCCAGGCGCTCCTTGAAGACCTGAGTCAGGTTGTGGTCGTCGATGAGGTGGTGCAGCTCATGGTTAAGCGAATCCTCCGTCACACCGCGGCCGCTCATCCCCTCAAACTTGATCCCATCCCTGGGCACAAACAGACGGTGAACGAGCGGTGTCAAAGTGACCGCGACCTCGACCGGGGAGTGGACGAAGCCCACTCCCAACCGCTCCAGCGCGACCTCTACGTCAACAGTGAGATTATTCCGGTCGACGAATTGCGGCACCAGGCACGACGCCGACTTAGGGCCGCCCTTGTTCTTACACGCGACCTGGACCTCGTCGAACGACAGCGAGAAATCGAAAAGGTACTCCTCTATGGCGAACTTCACGGTTACGGGAACGCGGAACTCAGGATCGAACTCGCCCGGGCTCGCGAGGCGACGCTGCTGGCTCTCGACGTCGAGCCGCCGCTCTTCGATTAGCTCGGTCGCGGACAGGCGGCGATCCGGCGACATGACGTCCTTGGGACGCTCGCTTAACTCGATGGCGGGGATGAGCACCGGCAGTCCGGAATCGGCGACCCGCTTCGTCTCGGCGAGAACGAGATCCTTTCGCGCGCGGAAGAGAATCTCCTCGGCATAGCGCGCCAAGGCGGGCCGAGAGAATAGGTCCGGGTCGCCTTCCGGCTCACCCGGCTTGCGGTTCTTGTCCGGCTTGACCGGGCTCGGGTCGGTGTAATCCGCAGTGACCGCGGGGGACTCCGGCGGGCGGTGGATCTGCGGGCGTCCGGTCTCGGGGTCGATTCGAATGCGGAGAGTGACCTTCTCACTGAGGCGGAGCACGCGACGGAGGGGCTCGATTTCCTTAGCGATCTCCTGGATCCGGTGGATGTAGTCGATCTCCGAAAGCCCGCCAGTAAGCGTCGTAGGCGTCTTGAGCGGTGGCTTTGGCGGCGCTTCGGCCACCTCGACGACGCGGCGCGAGCGCATCAGATCGGACGGCGAGGGTCTCCCGTCGACCCACGGCGGATCAAGCTCGGCCGCCGTCGGGCCGCCGAGTTGCATGTCGGTAGTATCGGTGAGCGGTGTCGGGTCGACCGACGCCTCGAACGAGCCTGTTCCGGCCGCCCCGATGAAGTCCGCGCGCTGTGTCCACGCGACGAGGCGGCCATCGAGGACATGCGTGGAGAAGCGGTCGAGCGGCGCATCGTCTCGCCGCGCTACGAGCCACGTGTGGAAGAGAGTCGCCCTATGCGCGCGGTTGACGATGTTGCCGATTTCCACTTCTTCCTCAGGCACCTCCTTTTTCTTTTTCGGGTCTTTCGGATCCTTCTTCATGCGGCCGCGCAGTGCGGGGTCCATGAAGTGGTATGGGAAGTACATCCACGGCTCGGCTAGCAGCCCGGCAATTGCAGGCCTGCCGGGCTCGGTGACGGTGTCGACCAAGCCGGGGTCGAACCACGGTGGCGCGGCGTTTTCGCGGCGCGGACCGTCACGGATGGGGACGGGGAGCTCGAAGCGCACGCGCTGGCCGCCGACGTAGTCCACTACCACGCGGTCAGAGACGATGGTCTGTACGAAGCCGACCTGGTAGCCCGCCACCTCAGCCGGGCTGCCGGAGGCCACCACCGAGGCGACAGCTCGAATGGAGGTTCCGGAGCCCGGAATGCGCCCGGACGCGGCGATGTTCTTCGCCGGATCGACGTCCGCCTGCGGGTAGACGAACGCCGTGGCCGCACCGCCGCTCCCGTCGAACAAGAAGCGGAGCACGGTGAACGTCGGCGCGGCCGGCGAGGTAGGGGGCACCGGCTGCGGCGTGATCGCGCCAGGCAGCGGCCCCTCAGCGAACGCGCCGCAATCCGGCTGTATCGCCTTCCGCGGGTCAGTTGTGGGGCGCCTCCACCAGTCGAACTGCGGCCGCCCGACCGCGCCTTGAAAGACCTGCGCGTCGGGACTGTGGCAGGGCGGGAGCCCCGCCAGCTCGACCAGGAACAGCGCCGCCGAATGCTGCTGACTGAAGTTCGGGATGAGATCGCTCACCGTGTGGTGGAACACCATGTCGGCGATGCGCGCCATCACGCACGACAGCGGGTCGGTCGTGTCGTCGAACGTCTCCCGGGCGAGAACGATCTCGTTGCGCCCCACGCGGATCGGGAACCCGAGCCGCGCATCTCCCTTTCGCACCACCGCGTCGTCCGGGTGAAACTCGGCAGTCAGCTTCTCCCCCTCGACGCGGACCACACTCCGCCTAACGGCCTCCGCGAGACTCGGGATGCGGCCACACGTCCATCGTGAGAGATACGCGTCGGCGGCCAGGTTGTACTCGCCGCGTGTGAGCTTACCGACGCCGAGGTCGATGAGTGCGCGCCGGTCGGTCGGGAGCGTCGCGGGTCCCGCACGGGCGGCGGGCGCTTGCGCGCGGACAATGGCGACGCGGTTGAGCGCGAGCTTCGCGGCGCCGGTACCGAAGCGCGTGGTGCCACCGCGCGCGGCGATCTCGATCCGCTCCGAGCGGACGCCGGCATTGTAGAGCTCCCGCGCGACGCGCTTCGCGCGGTGACACGAGACGTTGACGTTCTGCGCCGGTGTGCCATCGCTCTCGCTCGCGTAGCCGTGGACCACGAACGTCGACGTGGCCGGCTGCGAGCGCGCCCACGTGATGAGCCGCGGCCGTTCCGTGCCGGGCGAGAAGACGTCGGACGCGCGGCAGAACGTGAACCCCTCGCCAGTGATGTCGGAATCTGCCGTTGGGCACGGAGGCTCCGGCGCCAGGCTGCCCAGGTTCGTCGGTAGCTTCGGGCACGCGGCGTCGGGCGCTACGTCGCCGAAGCCAGGGAGTTCCGCCGGCGCTGGCTGGGGAGGACCGGGGATGCCGAAGTCCTTCTCATGCTCCTCCTCCTTCTCGACGGCGGGGTCGGGCTGGCGCTGCATCATGCGCCGCGCGTGCAGCAGCCCGCCGCCTCCGCTCTGTTGGACCACGTGGGTCAGCTCGTGGGCCAGCAAGCGATCACCGGCAGGAGTGCCCGGACGATACATGCCTTCGGCAAAATGGATATCGTGTCCAATAGTAAATGCATACGCATGAAGCCGTCGGTTAAGTTGGTTAGACTCGGCACTGGTGTGAACTCGCACCCCACTGAGATCCATTGCAAAGCGTTCTTCCATGAATGCACGCGTACGCGGCGGCAAAGCCAGGCCACCACCCCGGCTTCTTTGCAAGCTTTCTTCAATTCCTTGTGCGGTCGAATGGGTTACAGGCGTGCGTGAGTTCGTAAAAGTTGATTTCTGGGAGAGTGTACGATTCGGTTTCGTGTCTTCATCATCCGGCGGTTCCACAAGTCCACCAGCAGCAGCCACACTCATTTGCAGAGGGCTCGCTTCCAACTCGGGTTGTTCCTCAGCCTGCTCATCAGACTGTCTTTGAAGAACACTGTGCGCCGGTGAAGGAACCTTAGCCGAAATCCTTGTACTCGCAGCCGCCGAGACGGGAGCGCCGAACGAAACAGAATTGCCGGTAAGACTCCGACTGATGTTAAGCGCAGACTCTGGGCTGTGACTCTCGGATGTTTGACCTTCAATCGCAGATCTCTGTATGTGAGAACTGTCGGGAAGGGCTCCGACGGTGAAAGCTTCTTCGTCGTGCACCGACGCAGCGTCAGTGCGCGGAGCCGAAGAGTCTGGCATCCTCATGACAAGATCAGCGACCTGATCTGCTTCTTGTTCGTACGTGTCCCCAGCCTGTCCAACAACTAACTTTGTTTGAAGGCCGAGATCCTCATCGTTACAACGCGGGCAGCCGCCGCCGCAGGCGCAGTTTGATTTGCGTTGAATTAATGCTCCGTTGGCTGATGCAGTTTGGAAGGACCATGATGGGACAGGGACAGGCTGGGCCACCGCCTTCTTCTGTTTTCTGGCGGGCGCGCTAGGCGAGGTTGAAGGTAAAGCGACAGCTTTCATCGTCGCGTGCGATGCTCCACTAACTATCGGTGGTTGGTAGTGTCCTAATGTTTTTTGTAAAGCAAGCTGTTAGCTTGCGCGCTCGTTGAATGCCATTCAATCATCGCAAACTAACAGTTTGCGTTACAAAACTAGGACACTACTCGGTGGTTGAAACCACTGCGTTCACTTCTTGCCCTGATCTCCAATCTGCACATTTACAATCTCCACGCGACCCGCCTCATAGCGAAGTTTGTTTTTCAACGTGTAGAGCGTTTTGCCTTTCTGATCTAAGACTTTGACGTAGATGTCGGGTTTCCTCTCGATGAGATCGCGAAAGTCCTCCGTGCGATAAATAAGACTGAAGTCTCCGCTGTCGTCGGTCTCTGTCTGTCCCAACTTGTCATCGAAAAACAAGTCCTTGTCGTAGAGGCTCACTACCAGATCACTTAGTCCTTTCCCCTCCTTATCCGTAACCCGGCCACGGACGATCCAGGCGCCGGGTTCGGCAACCGGATCGTTCCTGCTGTCACCGGGCGGCGTGCCGGTCTGGGCGCCGCTAACAACGATCTCGTGATACAGGACTGATCCAAGTTCAGGAGTAAGCGGGACGTTGTCCGTATGGAGGTGCGCGGCTTGGCTGGTTAGAACGTGAACGAAGAGTGGAGGCTTAAGGTTGGCAAGGCTGCGTGCTTCCAGGCGGAAGTAGCCGTTTGCCGAAGTGCCTGCATAACCGAGTTGCTGCATCCAGTTTCCGCTTGCGTCGTAGAGCGCCACCGTTACGCCGGCCACGCCGCGTAACTGCTGGTCGCGGACGAAACCGTGCAACACCCAAGTCTCCTTGTCCACCTCAGGCACAGCGACGCGCGCGCGTTCGCTCTCGACGGCGAGTCCACTAATTAACTCGTCATTGTCGGCACGCCTGAGGGCTATCTCCGCGACGCGCGGGTCGTCTGCCCCCAGTTTGCCGGTGAGACGCTCTTGCTCGCTCAGTAGACCTTCAGCCCGCGCCGAACGAAGAAGGTGTAAGTCTTCAAGTGCGGTAGCGCGCAGGCGATCGACTTCCGGCAAGTTATCCTGCAGCGCCCGCGAAATTTGATTTAGAGCATCTTCCGCTGCGTCTTTGTTTTCTCCGCTCGCGTTCATCGCGTATCTCCTCCTTTAGCTCATTGGAAGGAATTCTGGAACAACTCGTTGAACCTTTTGCACTCGGCAGTTTGCACCAGAATGGTGTTAGGTGTGTTCACCCTTGTGGCTGCCGGTCCGGCTATCAGCAGACAATGCGTCGCTTGATTATCAGTTGTCATGTTAAGACGGCCAAAAGTGATCGCCGAGAAAGCGACGCCCCGCACGATCTCCTTGAACCGGTTGTCACTCGCGCGCACCGACATCAGCGCCAGGAGACCGACATCAGTTAAGAGGCGAGCTTGCGCCAGGAGACATTCACACTGGTTGTCATGGAAACCAATGTCGTCGAAAGTGACGATTGCGATTGAGGCGCCGAAAACGAACCCGCCGGTTTGGCCTATGGCCGCTAATCGATTTCCCTGGGGTTCTATGCTTTGCAGCATGCACTGATTGTTGGTGAAGAGCACGCTGCCGTTGATAAGTTGCCGCGGGACGGCGACCGCGGCGTCGGTCGTCACCACCGTAGCGTTAAGTCTTCCCGTGGTTGCAGCGGGATCTGTGGCGGTAGCTTGCTGGCCCTTATTCAAAGTCTGAAAGCTTCTCAACCTGCTCGACTCATCAATTGCGTGCCCAAGGTTGAGAATCAAGACAGTTGCGACTGTGATCGCCGACAGTTCAATCTCGCGGCTGATAAACTGATTGCCAACCACGGAGACTGGGCCAAGGGCGGCCAACACTGTGAGCGCACGTCCGAGTGGCGCGCTGACTACGTTCTCGTGAACCTTGAGCGCGGGCACGCCGTTGGGCAACGTTTCGCCCTGACTCGATATTCTCTGCGGCACACGGTCGCTCGGCGCCAGGCAGGAGAGGATGAAAATGCCGCCGCGCGGCCCTGGCTTCGCCGAACTTGCCGGCTCCTCCGTTCGCGCCCCGTTGTTCTGAATCAGATTGCGGGAGATGTCGACTCCCTCGCCGTGAAGCAGGAAAATTCCGCAGACAGGTTGACGATAGTCTGGCCCGTTGTTCTCGATAAAGTTGTCGCGCACGATCAGGTCCAGCACGGAAGCGAGCGAAATGCCGCCGTAGCCCAGGAAGGTTTGCAGCTTCGTCGTGATGTCCCGAAGCGGGCGACTAAGGCAGCGGCTGATCTCGTTGCCCAGGATGTGCAGGCCGTTGACGGTAATCAATTGCGCCGCACCAACTGCGTTCCTGATGTCGAAGAACCCCACCACGCCGATGCCATTGAGGCCCATGTTGAAGATGCGGTTGCGCTCTATCAGAATTTCATAGAGGTCGCCCGCAGAGACAGTGCGTGTTCCACCTTCATCTCCAGGTGGAACGGAGCTGTCGCCCGGCCGACATGGATCGCAGGGGTCTGGTTCAGGTTCGGGCTCTTCGGGCAACAGTCTTCCGTTCCCATCTATCGTGCGAAGACTACCAAGCGTGATCCCATTGCCAATACCACGCGCAATGACATTGTTGATAACGCGGATGCGCTCGCAGGTTCCGCCAAGTTGCAGGCCACCGAGGGCCGCGTGTGCGGTGGTAGCCTGGTCCGGGTCGAGCGGGCTGATGAAGTTAAAACCGCCGATGCGTCGCTTATCGTCGACCACGATGATGACGTTCTCTTCGATCAGCGAATCTTCTCCAATGAAGAAGATACCGGGCCTCGCGCTCGGTACGTCCTTCATCTCGATGCGGCAACGCCTGATGATAACGTTCAACGCGCTCTGCACCTCGATGGCGCAACGCGTGGCTGCCCGGACGAGCAGATTCTCGAGTGTGACGTCGAGGGTTGGCAGGGTACGCGCGCTCCTGTTGATGATGCTCGGAATAGCACCCTCGATCAAAATTCCAACGCCCGTGTCATCCGCTTCAATCAGGAGCGATTGAATTTTGATGTTCTGCGATCCGATCACGTGGATTACGGGAGCTGCATGCAGAAGGTTGCCGCGTGGAGCTGAGAAGACACGCGAGCGCGTGCCGCATCCTTTGATCGTGATGTTTCGCCTCGCGTTGATCCTAACGTTCTCTTCATAGTTGCCGGGAAGCACGCAGATTTCGCCGCCATTTGCTGGCAGGTGGTTGATTGCCTCCTGAATTTCGGTGAAGTCACCGTGACTGTGGACGCCATCTCCCACTCGATACGTGCAGCAGGTTGCGACCTTTGTTAATGGCTGGAAGACTCTGCGGCAATCTTCGATATCAACGCCGGCGATGGGATTGCTGTTCCAAGTCAACTCAGCCAGCGGTACGCGATGATAGTGGATTCCCTGCGGAGGTTGATGAGCAATCAGTGGCGGGTTGTTCTTGATCTCACCGGCGCGAACCGGGAAGGTCCAGTAGTCGCGTGGAGTGTATTTGCCTGGAGCAACCGCGTCGAAATCGAGCAGGATGCCGTCTTGCAGCGCTACGAGTCCGCCGGAGAAGTCGCTGATGAGCTCGATGCCATTCCAGAGACGGAAGAACACGTCCTCAGAAGATGTAGGAACGGCGCCAAAGGCTGTCGCGTTATTGAGGGTGATCACGCCGTCAGATCCCACCGTAGCTTTTGCGCCGTAACTAATTCGCCAACGACCGAGATTCCCCAGCGGCGAAGGGTCAAACTCGAGCGCTTCCAGGTAGCACGAGGTCAGCCCCGAGTTGATGATTGCTTGCAGGTTGGCATGGATGGCAACGGTCTTCGGGTTAACAGCACTGTTGAACTTTCCGCGTCCAACAATCCCGCCGTTGTACTGGGACCACTTGAACATCGGCGTGTTGACATCAACGTTGGCGATCTCGATGCGGTAGAGATTGTGCTCGAAACCAGTGTAGCCGCCGCCCGCGACGAGTGGGCAATCGGGCGTGCCTGAAGAAACAAGCGGCTGGAGCGTGACGGTGAGCTTGCCTTTATTGTCGAAGTTGTCCTTGAGGCGATCGATTATGCTCTCGCAGGTGTCGTCGGCATCGAGTCGAAACAATCTAAATGCTGCCGAGGTTAATACTCGTTCGGTGGTGTCCGGATCGCCGAGCGCCGGCTCGAAGAGAAGCTCGGGCAACTGAAACGCACTCAACTCCTCGCGCCAAACTTCGAGAACTACAGCATCACGCGTGGGTGGCGTGCCCGCTATTGTGGGAAAGCCTGCCGTCGGGTCCTGAATCGGGGACTCGAGATAGAGTGCGGTGCGTTTGACGCCGGCGACCGGGCCCTCAAGACGATAGAGTAAACCGTCGGCCCAAAGCCTGCCCGGTGTAACTGTCAGCTCCACCCGGTCGGGCAGGGTTTTCACTTCCGCGCCGGTAATCTGAAAACTGTTTGGCCTGTCCGAGGGAACCGCGGCGACGCCGGCGCCAATGATGTCCATGCCGGCTGTGTCTTGCCAGTCGTTGGTGAGCTCGGTTTGGGCGTTCCAATCAGCGTCAAGCAGGACGCGCCCTTGTTGGTGTAATACGCCGACGAAGTTTTGTTTGTGCTCGTCGCGCCAACTTGAAAAATCGCCTCTCATCACATTCTCCTCACGTGACCGGTATCAGAAGCGGTCGAATACCAACTGGCATGAACTCTCGAAAACGAATCTGCAGATTGCGCCACTTATGCGCCTCGGAGAGAAAGCCAAAAGCACCCATGGCGTCGTCCTGCGGTCCCTGCTCGCGAATGCGTTCGTCGGTAGTTAAGGCGAGTTGACCGTAGGCAGGGTTCCCAAATACCTCACTGACGAAATGAAGCTGTGCAATCGTCTGCCCCGTTCCATCCATCCCTTTCACACATCCATGATTCTGCGGGAGGCGATCGAGGGGAACTCCCAGCAACAACTCACCCGAGAAGTAACTGAACTTCAAACAACCGATCTGGTTGTTGAGGACTTCAAGTGCATGGACCCAGATTCCGCCACGGCCATCGATGCTCTCAACTCGCATGCGTCCAAAAACGGTAATCCCACTCACGTGTGTCGGCGGGCCATAGCCGTTAACCGGATCGGTTGCGTTTGACACGGCGAACTGGGCGATCGGATCGCCAACTCCCTGCCCCGCGTCCACAATCGAATCCGACAGCGACAAGCTATAGGGACTGTCAATCAACACGGGTCCGGTGATCGTTCGCGAGACCACGAC
>DASXSC010000098.1:0-9435 GCA_036506215.1 Pyrinomonadaceae bacterium
GACCGACTACTGTGAAGCTCCGCATATTCAGTATCACGTCTCTGGTCGGCTAAGGATAAGGATGGCCGACGGAAGCGAAGAGGAGTTCGGTCCGGGAGATGTGGGTACAACACCTCCTGGTCATGACGCCTGGGTGGTTGGCGACGAGCCGGTGGTGGTGATCGATATATCCGGTATGAAGCAATACGCCAAACCAGCGGCCAAAAAGGGAGCTAGAAAACTCGCGAAACGAAAAACGAACAAAAAGAAACGCTGAGGCATACGGAGATGCCCTCATGATTCGATCTGTGATTGGTTGTTTGCTCGCCCTTATTTCAATTCCATCCGACGCGTCGGCTCAAAGCTGTGTGGCAAATCCGGTAGCTGTGCAAATCCTTGGTTCTCGTGGACCTAGGATCAATCGAGATCGCGAGTCAACCAGTTACCTCCTCTGGATCGGCGCTCAGGCGAGGATTCTTGTCGACATGGGCGGCGGGGACTTCCTTCGCTTTGGCCAGACCCAAGCAAAGCTTAGCGACCTGTCGTTGGTCGCCATAAGCCACCTTCATCCCGACCACGTTTCTGACCTGCCCGCCCTCCTCTGGTTGAGCCATCAGGCTCGCAAGGACCCCTTGCCGATAGTCGGTCCTTCCGGTAACGACGTGGCGCCGAGCTTTCCGACGTTCCTCAGTCGCCTCTTCGATGAGAAGAATGGCGCATTTCAAGTGCTCGGTCCCACGCTCGGTGCGACGCAGAGCGAAACGGGAGGAGGCGTTCGTCTCGATGTCAGTGTCGTTGATGTGACGAAAGCAGAACCGTCGACGATGTTCGACCGGCAGGGAGTGACCGTGACCGCGTTGGCAATACCACACGGCAATATCCCAACTCTGGCGTATCGCGTAAAAACGCGCGATTTGTCGATCGTATTCAGCTCCGGTCAGAATGGAACCAATCCAAGGTTCGTCGAGTTCGCACGGGGAGCGAATGTCCTGGTCATGCATCTCGCCATTGCCGCAGGTGCAACTAATCCTCTTCACGCTTCACCTGCGGTTGTCGGTCGCGTCGCCCAAGACGTAGGCGTGGGGCGGTTGATTGTCAGTCACATCGGTCAGTTCGATCTTGATGCTGCCATCGCTGAACTGAAGAAGTCCTACACAGGTGCCCTAACTGTTGGCGCCGATCTGCAGTGCACACAAGTGCAGTGAACGGGTGCGCTCTAATCAGGACCGAGCGGCTGTCGTCTAACAAACAGCAGGGGAAGGACGTTGCGTAAATCGCGGCGCCTCTCAGCCAGGGTGTTAGCTCTGACATTGAACTGATTTCTCCTCCTGTTCGATACGAGAACAGGCGATTGAAGCGATACATTTCGCACCGTCGACTCCCTCTGGCCGCCACCTGATCGAACCGCTCGGTTAAATCGTGCAGGATTGAACGCCACGAAGTCGACGATGCTCTTCCGCGCGATCCGCAGTCTCCGTCTCCTTCTTATTTCAAACGCCGAGCCGGAATTTTTCGGCACGACGACGCTCTTCAAGATGGCCATTAAACTCCCCTCATAAAACACGCCTGCCAAGCGGATGAATTCTTTCATCAGGCAGTTGGAGCTGTCAACTAGAAAGGTCGATCCCCGAAACTCTGTCCAGCAACCGTGACTCAGCCAGGCCACCCAAACACCGTGCACAGATTGGAAGCATTGCATGAGATTGTATAGACGCGTGATCAGTTCAATCTCACGCTAAAAATGTGGTTTTCCCACTCGACGAATACCTGTCGACTTTCAATCGTAAATCCCATCTTTCTCTACGACCGCCCCCGTGATACATAACGAGTGGTGTGTGCAATCAAGAAAACGGGCGTCCTATCAATCCTGTTTGTAGTCGTATTGCTTGCTGTTGCAGTTATAGCCGACGCGCAGCGGCCGGAGCAAAAGGTTTATCGGGTCGGGGTTCTCCGATCCGACACGCCATCGATTTTTGCTACACGTAACGAGGCTTTCCGTCAGGGTCTGCACGAGCTCGGCTATGTGGAGGGGAAAAATACTATCATTGAGTATCGATATGCGGAAGGCAAGCTTGATCGGCTTCCCCAGCTCGCTTCCGAACTGGTTGACCACAAAGTCGATGTCATTGTAACTGGGGGTAATCAGGCCACTCTCGCCGCCAAGCAAGCGACTAGCACCATCCCAATCGTTGTCGGATCCGCTGGCAACCTTGTCCAGCTTGGAGTCGTCGCTAGCCTCGATCACCCTGGCGGAAACGTTACCGGGTCAACGAGCATCTCTCCGGATCTTAGGAGGAAACGACTGAGGATCTTGAAGGAAAGTCTGCCGAAGGTTTCGAGGGTAGCTGTTATTTCTTATCGTCGAAGCGAAGCCTCTCGGGACCGAGAAGAAGTAGCACAGACGGAAATTGCGGCAAAGGCATTGGGAATAACGATCCAATTCATCCAAGTCCAAGCTTTAGAGGATTTTCGCGACGCCTACGCTGCGATCCGGAAAGATCATGCCGACGCGCTAGTCATAATCCAGAGCAGTTTCACGTTCATTAACCGCGAACAGCTCTTTGCATTTGCAGCGAAAAGGCGACTCGCATCGATGTGCGAGGCATTGTTGTGGACGGAGAACGGTTGCCTTATGTCCTACGGGCCTGACTTGCCATCTCAGTATCACCGCGCCGCCTTCTTCGTCGATAAGGTTCTCAAGGGTACCCATCCAGGCGACATCCCGGTGGAGTCGCCTACAAAGTTTGACTTCGTTATTAACCTGAAAGCAGCAAACCAGATCGGCCTCGCGATCCCGCCCACGGTGCTAGCGCGAGCGGATAGGGTGATCAAGTAAATCTGTTTTGAGCACGACGATTTTAGATCAGTTCTTTTGCGCCCTGGAAATAGCAGCATTGAACTGAACTCTCCTTCGAACGAATCATCTGAGATTTGCCTTAAGCGTCGATCAGTTCAATCTCAGGCTGAATCTGGTCTCCCCACTCGACGAATACCTTCCATCGTAAATCTCACTTTTCTCTACTACCGCCCGCGTGATACATAACGAATGGTGTGTGCAATGAGGAAAGCTGGTGTCTTATCAATCCTGTTTGTAGTGGTACTGCTTGCTGTTGCAGTCATAGCCCAGGCACAGTCAACGAAAATCCTGCGGATAGGATTCCTAACCGCTGCCTCCCCTTCCTCGATGTCGGCCCGCCACGAGGCATTCCGGCAGGGTCTGCGCGAGCTTGGATATATTGAGGGGAAAAACATTGTCATCGAGTGGCGATATGGGGAGGGAAAACAAGATCGCCAGCGCGCATTGGCCGCCGAGCTAGCGCGTCTCAAGGTCGACGTCATCGTTGCGGTTGGTACGGGAGATATACGCGCAGCCAAGGAGGCCAGTGCAACAATTCCCATTGTCATGATTTCGGGGGAGATGCTGTCGGAAGCGGCCTTGTCGCCAGTCTAGCACGCCCGGGCGGGAACATTACCGGATTGGCAACCCTTCGCCCGGAGCTAAGCGGGAAACGACTGGAACTTCTGAAGGAGATCGTTCCCGGGCTCGCACGCGTGGCCGTCTTCGTGAGTTCAAATAGCGCGGACCACGGGCAACTGTTAAAAGAGCTCGATCTCGCCGCTGGGGCGTTTAGAGTGAAGCTTCAATCCCTCGACATCCAAAGTCCCAAGGATTTTGAAAGCGCATTTCGAGACGCTGCTAAGGGACGGGCTGAGGCGGTCTTGTCCGAGTGCAAGGCCCTATCCTCAGTCCTCACCGAACGGAGGTCGCACAACTCGCGGTAAAAAGCCGGCTCCCGATGATATACGAAAGTGCCGAAGAAGTGGAAGCCGGGGGGCTTATGAGCTATGGAGCCAACGTTGACGATAGCTACCGGCGCTTAGCCGGTTATGTCGACAGGATCTTGAAGGGAGTGAAGCCTGCTGACTTACCTGTGGAGCGGTCGACGAAGTTGGAACTAGTGATCAACTTGAAGGCCGCCAAGCAGATCGGCCTGACGATTCCGCCGAATGTGCTGGCGAGAGCGGATAGAATCATTAAATGACAGCGAGCGGTTGAGCAGCAAGAGTGGGCAAAAAAAAACAGGAGCGAAATGAATGATTAGAAGAATTGTTGTCTGCCTCCTGCCTACTGTCCTTCTGCTTACTGTTTCTCTAGTCGAGGCGCAGCAGGCGAAGAAAGTCCCGCGAATTGGAATTCTTCTTCCTAATCCCCAGCTGTGAGTCAGCTCTGCTCGAAAGCCAGTCCCAAGTTGACATAACGCTTCTTTATCCGATACTCTTTTCCCAAAAATAGGGGTCCGAGGCTGGTTCGCTCTCTTTCCGGCAGGCCCTTTCGGCTATTAAAGCCATATTGATTGTTGTGGGAATTCTTGAGTTCTCGGTGGCTGAACCTCAAAACAATTTCCTATCATTTAACTAAGGAGGCAAAAATGACACCGCACCACCACAGTGGTGGCTCTGGCCTCTATGGATTGAAACTGATGGTTGGAGGGCTTGCAATGGCTTTTGTGCTTACGGGTTGCGGAGCCGCGCGAACTCGTGGCGCAACTACGACAGGCTTGTCGGGCCTAGAACTACTCAGCGGCAAGAGCGGCGCGAGTGTTACAACCCCCGGTACGCTATTTGCTGGAAAGGATAACAAGGTCTGCAACTGCTGGACCACTAGCGACAATGGCGGCGCCTGGACTGCTAGCGTCAGTTTCGCCGGCCAACCGGGCATCGGTTCGTCGGGCGTGTCAGTGACTGGCGGCAAATGGTTCTGGCAGCAAGCCAACGACGTTATCCATTTTGGCAAAGTGAAAGGGGGTCGAGTCAGGTGGCCCGCTTCCGCCGATGCCGATCCTTTTGGATGCGGCAAAGGAGTCGCCAGTGTCACCCTTTCACTCACCACGGGCTTGTCCGAAGAGGGAACTTTCACGGGGTGTCTGGACGACACTCACCTCGATCCCAGAGCCGAGCCATTCGTTTTTCCTCCTAAGATGTGGGGCACGCTGACACTTCAGCGAAACTAAGCCTGTGCACGAATGACTTGAGAGCGCACAGTCTAAGGATGTAGCGAGTGCGACGTACTTGACCGACCGCTTTGGTTCACCCCTGAGAATCAAACCATTCTGTGGACCGTGTGCCTCTTGATCACTTGCGCTAGCCTCGCTGGTAGGGTCAAAGGTCGAAATGCGGCTGGTCCACATCTTTGAAATGCGAAACGGAAAGATCTCACGCGAGCTCATCTTCGATATGGGGCGCATCGTCTAGGGAAAGGCGAGACGCCGTCTAAGCAAGCCGTTAAGCTTCTAATTGAACTGAATTCTCCTTCTATTTAATAGTGTGATTTTGCGACAGCTCATCACGCAAGGAAGAGAACTCTGTTACAGCAACAATAGATAGACCGTTTTTAGTGTTGAGGGCTTCGGTTCGACCACGCTAATACGAGAATCATGCGCTAACGGGATTGAGTTGAAGGTCGATCAGTTCAATCTCGGGCAGGAAACATGGGCCTTTGGTAATTAGCAAAGGCTGACAATGCATGCAGCGTTTGTCAGGTTCCGGCTGCACAAAATATTCTGACCGATGCTGCCGTGGCCAATGTGAAAGAGGGAGATCGAGATCGGCTACTTCAACTTGGAACGAGACCGAGGGAAAAACACCTTCCTTGTTCCACAGGCGGTGCTCAACTACGGACTTATTCGAAACCTTGAGCTCGTTGGCGAATTTGCCGTTGAAGAACCTCCGCACGGTTCGGTCCGGCTCATAGACGCTGCGCTATCGCTGAAATCAGTTCTTAAAGAGGGAGTTCTTCAGGAGAAGGATGGAATCAGCTTCTCTGTTGAGGCGGGTCCTCTTTTGCCGTCCACGAACACAGAAGAAAAAAGATTTGGTTTCGAAGCGATCGGCATCCTCAGCGGAAAATTGAGCGCGTTGACTTATCATTTGAACTTCGGCGGAGGTGTAGATCGGGCCAATACAAATCCCTTTCTGATTTGGGGAATGATCGGGGAGCTTCCCATCATGTCGAAATTAAGGTTGGTGGGAGAAATCAATGGAGAGAGCGTTAGAAAAAACAAACCCGATAATTCGGCTCTCTTGGGTTTCATTTGGGATGCACCTTGGCATAACGTATCCGTCGATGCGGGCGTTCGCAGAGGCATCAGCAAGGCCGCTGCTGACTGGACGTTCACCACTGGATTAACTTTTGCCTTTTCGCTGAAACTGCAGTTCATAATTAAACCGTTAAATTAGTCCGCTTCTAAAGGTTTTCTGCCGACTGTTAAACCGGAAAAAATGAAAAATGCAGTCGAAACTTCTGTACAATCTTGATTCGCCATTCACGATAAGATAGCGTTTCGACACGCCACCCCATCAAGAATTCGGAATGCCGATATCGCCGACTGCGTGACGAAACATTGGCTTCTTGCGCGAATTGTGTTCGCGCAAGTCTAATGCACTCTGGCCAAAAGGAGGGTCTATATGCCGCTTCAAGAACTCGTACCAGGTCCTAACCCCGCACGCGATGACGTCCAGCAGACGGCGTTCACTTTCGACGTGGTCGGACGCTATATTTGCAACAATTGGCAAGAAATTGTGGCGGCACAGGCGGCCGGTGCCTATCCGTTCGATGCAGTTGTGATTGGCGCGGGAATGTTCGGAGCGTACTGTGCCGAGAAGCTTTACAGATCCGGAAGCGCGTCTGCGTTGCGAATTTTATTAGTAGATGCTGGCGCATTCTTGCTTCAGTCACATATTCAGAACCTGCCCCAACAACTCGGTGGGAAGATCGGTGGCCCCAATTATCTCCGAACGCGCGACGACACGAGTGGGGCCCAGAATGTAATTTGGGGAATACCTTGGATTAGCAATGAAGCCTTCCCAGGCTTGGCGTATTGCATCGGCGGTCGGTCACTGTTCTGGGGAGGCTGGTCACCCGCTCTGACGGATGCTGACCTAACCAATTGGCCAAATGATGTGGTGACTTATCTTAAGAGTCCCGCAGGATATCCGTCCACTGCGGAAGAGATTGGTACTGCAACCACGACAGATTTCATCACTAAGTCGGCACTTTTTAATGCATTGATGAGTGGGATTCAGGCAGCAATTCCGCTGAATGGTGTTACCGAGGTCAATGAGGCTCCGCTCGCGGTTCAAGGTACACCTCCGCGCTCGGGTCTTTTCGCCTTCGATAAGTTCAGCAGCGCGCCTTTTATTATGGACGCGCTTCGTAACGACGTCAGTCAAAATACCGCGTATGGCGATTTGAGTCGCCGGATTTTTTTGGTCGCGCGCACGCAAGTCCACCGGCTGAATCTCACGGGGAATGCCGTTACGTCTATAGATATGAGCGTGAACGGTGTCCGCCAGTTACTGCAACTCGCCCCTCAAACCGCTGTCGTCATCGCCAATGGCACGATCGAGGCAACCCGAATCGCACTGGAATCTCTTGGGATCGGATCAACACAATTCGGTTCTCCCCGCGTCGGCAACCTTATGGGTCATTTGCGAAGTAACATCACTGTCCGAATCAAGCGGGCGGCGCTTGGTTTGTCAGGTCCGCCCACTGAAGTCGAAACTACAGCATTGATCGTCCGTGGCAGCGCGCTCGGGCGCCGGTTTCACCATCAGATTACTGCAGCTGATACTGGGGCACCGAATCCGGAGCAGAATATGTGGAGCATGGTTCCGGATATTGATCTCATTAATAATCTCCTCGCCAGCCAAGATCCCAATTGGGTTTCGATCACATTCCGCGGCATTGGGGAGATGGAAAACCAGCCTACTGTCAACAATATCAACGCTACAATGAGTTGGATAGATACGAGTCAGGAGACCGACCAGTGGAGCATGCGGCGAGCGTACGTTAATCTCGTAGCAACAGCGAACGACCGCAAGCTTTGGACCGCCATGGATCAGGCAGCATTTAGCCTAGCACTGACGCTGGCTAAGAATCCGGCAAATATCGAATACTGGAATGCGCCTAACAAGCAATGGCAGGCCGCACAGCCTAAGCCGGACTCGAACGGGCGAGGGTTTTGGCAGGACTTTCTTGGGACCACTCATCATGAGGCGGGAACTCTCTTCATGGGAGCGCCGGGCGCGTCCATTACAAATACCGACGGCAAATTTCATGGACAGGCGAACGCGTATGTTGTTGGGCCGGCAGTTTTTCCGAGCTTGGGTTCGGCAAATCCCTCCCTCACGGCACTTTCTCTGGCTCGGCGGACCGTTCGTGCGATCGTATCCGCTGCTACTCCAGCTTCAGCTACGGGATTCACGGCTATCTCGATGGCACTGTCGGACTGGCAAATGGTCAAGCAGCCGAACAGCCCGGCATCGATGATTCATTATGGCTTAGTCATGGAGACATACGGGTGGTACGGGCTTTACTGGTATCTTAAAGAACAGTTCACGAACTTCATACTTTCGGTTGATTGGCGAATTAGTCGGCGAGAAGAAAATTCCGGTGTATACATTCGCATCCCCCCACCGAATGTGCCGAATGCACTTCAAGAGGCTGATGCCAAAGGCCATGAAGTACAGATCGATCAAAGAGGATTTGATTCAGTTACCAACACCGAAGGCCATCCGCTCAAGATCACAGGCGCCATCTATGATCTTCAAGCACCGTCTGGATCGACCCAGGTTCAGATCGGAGCATGGAATAACTACCTCATCGAGGCAAATGGAGCGAGAATCCGCGTTACTCTAAATGGACAGCTTGTTAACGATTACCAAAGCAGTCGGCAACAGACCGGCTACATCGCTTTGCAGTGCCACGATTTTCTGTCGCGGACACAATTTCGTAATCTGCAAATCAAAAAGTTACCATGATCAATGCGCAACTTTTTTGGAATCAGACACGGTGACCATGCTATTCCCAGCTATGGTGGCGCGATAAGCGCGCTTTGTGCTTAAGAGATTCTTATGGTCTGCTGATCGTTGCCACTGAGATACTGAATTGACATTACCGTGCGATGATTTTTGTGTGTCGGTTGAATTCAGCCGTGGCGAGGGCTATAAAAATTCGGATTCTTGCAAGCCTTTTAGATTCCCTACGCTCTCGTGATCTGAACGAACGCGCAGTGCAACTCTATTCGAGAGCGAGAGCTTCCGATGGCCAGTGACTAGTGCGACCGGGGGGCTCGGTCTCACGGAACGTTTCTTGGGATTGATCGACGACGGGCATCATAAATCCGCTCCGCCTCAAGCCAAAAATCCAGCGAGCGGTTATCAGGTCGTCCCGCTTCTTCCCAAAGCTTGTATGCGATTTGCTGGGTCGTGGGGAAATGCCAGAAGTTTATCGCGTCCGTTCTCGCCCATTGCTCAACATCTTCCATGAGCCTGTCTCCTAACAGCGTTTCCTCGCGCTTAATTTCTCTTGTGATCCAACTCAGACCGCCAATGTCAAATGGATATTTTTCAAACTGATTCCCGCAAGGTGAGTGCTCAAGTTCCTGCTTTAAATGT
>DASXSC010000099.1:0-14611 GCA_036506215.1 Pyrinomonadaceae bacterium
CACCTCTTCCTGAGCAAGTTCGCTGCTCGGACCGATCTATCTGGGGAGACCCACCCGCTACCGCGAGGTGGTACCGACCTCATTGCACCGCATGTGCTAATGTGCGCATCGTTCAAACTGCATCAGTACCTGTTGTCGAAAAACTGTAAAGTAAGAAAAGTTTTAGGCATAATGGCGTAAAGGAGAATTCAACCGGAAAATGTTTGTGGGTGCTATTGGCCGCGGGGCGCAAAGAATCATCGATGCGATGGTGCGCTGGCTTGCCTACGGACACATCAATCCAAATATCCTGACCGTCATCGGAGTCGCTATAAATGTCGGTTCGGGTTTGCTCTTTGGTTTCGGGAAGTTTTTCTGGGCGGGAATCGTCCTTATTGTCGCCAATCTCTTCGATATGCTGGATGGGCAAGTGGCGCGATTGTCGGGGCGGGTCACGAGGTTTGGCGGGTTTCTGGATTCTTCGCTCGACCGGCTTTCCGACATGGTTGTTTTCGTCGGTTTGATGGTCTTTTACGCCCGGGACACGGAGTTTCACTCGACCCTTAACGTTTTTCTTGCGGGCGCAGGACTAATGGGTTCAGTTATGGTAAGCTACGCCAGCGCCCGGGCCGAGAGCCTCATTCCCAAGTGCGATGTGGGCTTTCTAAGGCGTCCTGAACGCGTGGTTCTTTTTATTATTGGCGCTTTAAGTAGTCATCCGGGTTCGACCAATTTCTTCGCTAACCGGATGCCGGCGGTGCTCTGGGTATTGGCGGTGGGTTCTTACTGGACCTTCGCTCATCGCATGTATCACACATGGTATGAATTGACCAGACTAAAGACTGAATCGGGGGAAGAAGAGGCACAACCCGCACTTTCTGCATCTAACTCCGGGCCTGAACGACGCGCCGAGCAACCACTGATACACAAAGCCGGCTAGACAGGCAGGATTCCCAAGGCGACGCTTGGTTTGGAGACGCCAGGGCCGACGAATATTCAACTGATTCCTGCTTTCATGTTTGAGGTTAAAACTAACGTGACCATCTGTCCCTGCTGCGGCTTTAAGTCGAACAGTGTTTTAAGCGATGGCTGCCAGTCGTGTGGCGCGCAACCGGTTGGCGAACCGCTGCCGCGACCCGAACACGAACTGCCATCTTACGCTCGCTCGCTTGTGCTGGCGGTGACGGGAAGCTTGATGGTACTTCTGTTTCTAACCCAAACAATTGTTGCCATGGCCCAGCGCGCGACACGTGGCGCCACCTCGAACCTCGCCGCCCTGTCGATGATCCCAACTGATTTGTGGTCATGGATTGCAGCCGCAGAAACCGCCGCCTGGCGCCTCAAGTGGGTAATGATCCCGGTTACGGTTCTTGTTCTTTTCGGGAGCAGAAAGCTCTATCGCTCGACGTTGGCGGAGCCGGCGCGCTTCTGCGGACAACGCGTTGCGCGGAATGGCTACCTGGCTTCCGCAGTCGTATCTTTATTGGTAGTGATTCTGATTGCCGTCACTGTGCCGGAACGTTTGCGCCAGCGACAGCTTAGCATCCAGGCGGGTCTTAATGCGCAGGGTTATAGAATAGATCGCGCGCTGCGCGAGTATCGTGAAAAGTATGGAACTCTTCCCAGCGATCTCAAGGATCTGCTGAAAGGCCTTCCGGATGCAGATGGTTCACTTGCCGCGGCCATTAGGAATGTCGATGCCGCAGGCTACACGCCGGGCTCCGAAGTTGCCGCTATGCCCACGAAGAAACCGCGGCCGCTTCGTGGCGCGGTTATTCTCAATGCCTCAGTTGCTCCTGCAAGCGACGACACACTGAGCGGAGGCATCTCATTCACAAATTACACTGTTCGACTTTCAGCAGGAGCCGACAAAGTTTGGAACACTGAAGATGATTTGATCGTTCGCGATGGTTTGGTCGACAAGGTCTCTGAATTCCGACGTGGCAATAGCACGTCTCCCTCCGTGCCAAGCCAACTACCATAATCGACCGTTAAAATACGAAGCCAGTTTCTGCATACTAAGACGCCCTGTATACTCTGCAGGGCGTTGTTGTTTACAGAGGAAATAGTGATGAGTGATTATGAGTGATGAGTCATCACTCCTAACGAACTAGTCATGTTCCGCAAAATTCTCATTGCCAATCGAGGCGAGATCGCGGTACGAATAATTCGCGCCTGCCGCGACCTGCGAATCTCGCCAGTCGCCGTCTACTCTGAAGCCGATGCAGAGTCAGTTCACGTCGGACTCTGTGACGAAGCAGTCTGCATTGGACCAGCTCCATCTGTTCAGAGCTATCTGAATATTTCCGCCATCATCGCTGCGGCAAAAACAACGAAGGCCGAGGCTATTCATCCCGGTTATGGTTTCCTGGCCGAGAACGCTAATTTGGCGCGCGCGGCAACCGAAGCGGGACTCACTTTTATCGGCCCGGGTGCGGAGGCGATGGAAATTATGGGATCGAAGACGAGCGCCAGACGTGCTGCGGTTGTGGCCGGCGTTCCCATCGTTCCTGGCACTGTTGATCCTTTGAATTCCCTGGCTGAAGCTAAAGAATTAGCGGAACAGTTTGGCTATCCGGTGATGCTGAAGGCTTCCGCCGGTGGCGGCGGCAAAGGCATGAGGCTGGTTGCTTCGTTTGAAGAACTGCGCTCGGGTTTTGACAGCGCCATATCGGAAGCGGCCGCGGCTTTTGGTGATTCATCGGTGTATCTCGAGAAAGCCATCACGCGTCCACGGCATATCGAGATACAGGTCTTTGCCGATAACCACGGAACTGTCGTGCATCTCGGCGAACGCGAATGCTCCATTCAACGCCGCCATCAAAAAGTAATCGAAGAGTGCCCCTCGCCAATTAATGATGCCGGATTACGGGAGGCAATGGGCACCGCTGCCATCAAGCTGGCGCGCGCGGTGAATTATGTTGGCGCCGGCACGGTGGAGTTTTTGTTAGCCGGCGAAACGCGCGACTTTTACTTTCTGGAAATGAACACGCGGCTTCAGGTGGAACATCCCGTAACCGAACTGGTAACTGGAATCGACCTCGTTCGCGAGCAGATTACAGTTGCCGGTGGAGCACCGCTCTCATTTTCACAGGAGGATGTCGCCTGGCGTGGTCACGCAATCGAATGTCGCGTCTATGCAGAAGACCCTAATAACAACTTCCTTCCCTCGCCAGGGCGCATTACCTATCTGCAAGTTCCTTCCGGACCCGGGATACGCGATGACAGTGGCGTCGAGCTGAATTCTGAAGTTTCGATCCACTATGATCCGTTAATTTCAAAACTTGCGGCATGGGGATCTTCGAGAAACGAGAGCATCGATCGCTTGCGGCGGGCGCTCGACGAGTATGAAGTAGGAGGCATCAAGACGACACTTCCGTTTTTCCGCGAGATTGTTCGCGATGAAGAATTCCAGTCAGGCCGACTGGATACCAACTTCATCTCGCGTTTCAACGAACGCCGCGACAATGAGCGCAGCACCGCAAGCGTTGCGAGTGACAGGCAGGAACTGCTCTTACAGGACATTGCTGTTATTGCCGCCTCGATTCATTATGCGACCCTGCAAAGGGAGGCATCCTCCAATACGCAATCGCCGGGGGACAGTCGGAATCGCTGGAAGCTATCTGGCCGGGAGGCGTTACGAGGGGCCAGAAACTTGGCGGGCGGCCGACGCAGCAAGTTGGGCGAGTCGAAGTAGCTATGAAGCTCAAAGCTCACTTGTCGGGCACAGAACACCAGGTCTCGCTTAGCCTCGCAAGCGAGAGCGCCGTCGTTGCAGTTGACGGGCGTCACTACGATCTGGAGGTTCGCCAACTTGTCCGCGGAGAGTATCTGCTGACAAGTGGATCGAATGTTTACAAATGCAGGGTTGACAAGAAGCACGACCCAATTCATCTGGGTCAAACATTTGAAGTGATGCTGCGTGGCCGGAACCACGACGTCAACGTAATTGACCCGAAGCGTCTTCGGAGCGCACAGAGTGGCAGCGCACATCATTCGGGCGCAGCTGAAGTTGTTTCACCAATGCCTGGGAAGATTGTTCGCGTCCTCGTGGAGGCTGGCGCACGCGTCGAAGCAGGCGCAGGAGTCATCGTCGTTGAGGCCATGAAAATGCAAAACGAGATGAAAGCGCCGAAAGCCGGCGTCGTTGTTTCGATCAAGACAGAAGAAGGGGCTACTGTAAACGCCGGTGACGTGTTGGCGGTCATTGAATAAAGGATGAAGGCGGAAGGATGAAGGAAGAAGTAAAACCTGAACGGACGTCTTCGGTCACCTCAAGACCTCCGAACTCAAAAACCACGAGCGATGCAACTTCATCCTCCATCCTTCCGCCTTCATCCTTACGGATCCTCCTCTGGGACATTGACGGCACGCTGCTCCGTACTCTTCGCCCTGGTTCTTTCAAGGATTACACAATCCCAATGCTCGAGGAGGTGTTCGGAACCGCTGGAAGGCTTCTGGAAATGAAAGTCTCGGGCATGACCGACTTGCAGATCGTGGCCGAAGCTCTAAAGCACGAAGGCTTCACGCACGAGTCCATACGCGAGCGAGTGCATGAGCTGCGCGAGAGCTACATGAAAGCCATGCATAAGTTTACCGGCAACGGCGAAGAAGTTTTTGAGCTTTTGCCAGGGGTGCGTGAAGTGCTCGAGGCCGTCGCGGATCATCCGCGCTACCACTCGGCTCTGCTGACGGGCAACATCGAGCCCGCAGCTTATTTGAAGATGGAGCTGGTCGGCATCGCGGAATTCTTTACGCTTCCAGGCGCGTTTGGCGACGAATCACACGATCGCCGCGACCTTCCCGCACTCGCTGCCGACCGCATTTGCAAACACCTGCAAATCGATCTCGCTCCGGAACAGTTCATCGTCATCGGCGACACGCCTAACGACATTGATTGCGCGCGACACTTCGGCGCTCGCGTGCTTGCCGTTGGCACTGGTCGTCTCTACAGCACAGAGGACGTGCTCGCGTGCAATCCCGACGAGCTGTTGACGGATTTATCTGACCTTAAACTCGTAATGAAAACACTCGCCGCTCTGTAAACCAAACCCACTATTCACCGCATAAAGGCGAGTTTCCGGGAATCCGTCCAAGCGCCGACACAAAATATTAATTGACTCTTAGGTCGGTAATCTTCACACTCTCTGTGGTTGGGCCCCTTCTCACACAATGACCCAGTATGTATGAGAAGTTTACAGAGTTAGACGGTACACATCCCTGGCGGACAGTCAGTCCTGATGGTTATGTTGACTATCAAGCTCGCTACCGGCCAAACGGTCGTGTCCTCTATTTCAATTTCCCCCTTGCCTGGGAAATGGAACTGATCCCCTCAGATCATCCTCGCGTCATCAATAAGGAACTCGAACGGGCCATCCTCGAAACCTTCTCGCTACAAATAATCAACGAATACGATCTCAAGCACGGGAAGAAATATTCCCAGGACAAGGTGAAGCCGCGTGCTTACATGGCCACCAGGTACCTGCAAACTCAGCATCGCAATAAGCAAGGCAAAACTTCGGGAGATGGCAGGAGTATTTGGAATGGATACTTGCGAACCAGGAATTTGACCTTTGACGTTTCCAGTAGAGGAACCGGCGCTACCATTTTGAGTCCGGGTGCGCAAAAGTCAGACGGCGCTGTCGAGACCGGTGATGAAAGCTATGGTTACTCTTCGGGATTGGCGGAGCTGGACGAAATGCTGGGGAGCGCCGTCATGTCAGAGATCTTCTTCCGGCAAGGTATTCCCACCGAACGATGTCTGGCAGTAATCGGCTTTTCTGACGGCACTGCCATCGGCGTGAGGAGCGCGCCTAACTTAATTCGACCCGCGCACATCTTTCGTTACCTGAAACAAAGCCGCCACGCTGAACTCAAAGCGACCGTCGACTATTTCATCGAACGAGAAGTTGAGAACAAGTTCTGGCAGATTCCAGGCGACGAGAGCGCAAAGTACGAGCAAGCCCTGGATTATTTTGCCCGCTCTTACGGAAAGATGGCTGCGCTGCTCGAGGAGGAATATATCTTTAACTGGTTGGCCTGGGATGGAGACAATATGTTGGCGAGTGGCGCCATCCTCGACTATGGGTCTATTCGTCAGTTTGCAGCCAAGCATGACAAGTATCGGTTCAAGGACGTAGATCGTTATTCAGCGTCGTTGACTGAGCAGCGATATTGGGCCCGCCTGATCGTGCAAACCTTTGCGCAAGCGATGGCTTTCATCTGTTCTGGTGAGAAAGAGAACCTGCGTGCTTTCAAAGACGCTGACTGTCTAAAGGTGTTTGATTCTGCTTTCGAGAACGAGAGCAACTACCGCATCCTCTGGAGAATAGGTTTCACCTCCGAACAAATAGATCACCTCATGCAGGCCGCCCAAAAAGAGACCAGGGAATTTCATAGATCTTTAAGCTACTTCGAAGATCTCAAAGTGTCTAAAGGCATTGAAAAACTCCCTGACGGCTTTACCCACAAGCCGGTTTTTCTGATTCGAAACCTCTTGAGACAATTACCGGCCTACTATCTGGCCCAAACAATAGGAAGCGTCGATGATGAAAGTGCTTATATGCCCGTTGATATTTTTCTGCGCATTATGGCCGCTTCCTACGTGGGAAAAAGGGATCTGCGATTGACACCTACACGTATTTCCCAGGTCAGGGACTTTCAGCAGTGTTACCTTGGCTTGGTTGCCGCGTTGGATGAGCCGTTTGACTCGGTGTTAAAGACACTGCAGGAGAGAGCAGCCATCATCAATCATCGGCATCGCTTAACTGGAGATGCGCTGGTCGTCATAATTGAAGAGGTGATTGCCATCACCGGAAAGATCAAAGTTAACGGGTTGCAGGAAGCGCTCGAGGCTTTCATCGATTCGCAGGTCCTGGTTCCAGGTAAATGGCAACCGGTCGCGCTCGACCAGCTCAAACCCAGGACTCTCAAATCGCGTCTCCTCATTACGATTCAAGAGAACCTCGAGGAATACAAAGAATCCGTCTGAACTGAAGATTGGCCCCGCTCCTGCCGACCGCTCCTGCCGACCGCTCCTGCCGACGGCCCTACTGGCTCACTTCATATTCAGGTTTCGACATACCCATCAGCCATTTGTCGAACCAGCCAACGATGTGCTGCAGCCGCTCGATGCGATGCCAGGGCTGACCAGAGCGGGACAGCTCATGCGATTCTCCCGGAAAACGCACCATCACGGTGGGGATCTTGCGATACTTCAGCGCCCGAAACATTTGTTCACCTCCGGCGCCGGTAGGCGTGCGCCAATCCGCCTCACCCAGAATTAGCATCAACGGCGTCGTCACCTTATCGATGTAGGTAATCGGCGAGCGCGTCCTGAAGTCGGGATCTTCAAACGGCGCGCCCTTAAACCAGTTCGGTTGGAATTGCGCGAAGTCTGCCGAGTACCACCAACTCGACCAGTCGGAGATATCACGTTGCGAAACCGCGGCTGCGAAGCGTGTGGTGTGTCCGATCGCCCAATTCGTTAGTACTCCACCGCCGCTACCTCCGGTAATACCAAGCCTCTTTCCATCGATGTAGCCGCGCTTAATCAGTTCATCTACACCGGCCATGAGGTCTTTGTGATCGTCGCCGGGATAGTTGTACTGAATTATGTTGCCGAAGTTCTGGCCATAGGTCGTACTGCCCCGCGGGTTGGGATAGAGTACCACGTAACCTTTGGCAGCCATCCATTGAAACTCGTGGTCGAAAATGAAGCCGTAAGCAGCATGTGGACCGCCGTGGATGTTAAGAATGAGCGGGTATTTCTTGTTCGCATCAAAGCCAGGTGGTTTCTGCACCCACGCCTGAATCCGCTTCCCATCGAAGCTCTGATACCAAATCTCCTCCGGGTCGGTGAGGTTGAGATGTGAGAACAAGTCATCGTTGAGATGTGTTAGTTGCTTCGCCTTACTTCCCGGGCGCTCGAGCAGATAAAGGTCGCCAATTAGCGTGGGGGTGGAAACGTTATAGACGAGTTTTGAGCCATCCGGAGTAGTACGAAAACTCAACACCGCCTGATCGCCCCGCGTAAGATCCGTGAGCCGACCGTCTGCCACATTAAACGTTGCCAGGTTTGCCCGACCTTCCTTGGCATAGACTTCAATAATGCCGCGGCCGTCCCTGGTCCAGACAGGCGGGTTGCCGCCGCCCCCGCGTGGCGCATTGTTATCTCCGGTCAAGCCCCCGCCGATGTCGTAGTCGAACGTTTCCGTGAGATTGCGGGGTTTGGCATTTGGCGCGATATCCATCACCCAAAGGTCGGGTTGCCGGTAAGACTTCACCGGACGGCCAATGGAAGCGATGAAGGCAAACTGCTTTCCACTTGGGCTTACAGTGAAGCCGCCGGCATCCATGTCAAAAGTTGTAAGCTTCGCCGGTTCGCCACCGGAAGTCGAAACTGAGTAGACGGTAGTCGTCGGCAGTTCGTAATAAGGTTCGTCTGTGCGATCAGAGGTGAAGTAGATTTGCGAACCGTCCCTGGCCCACGTGATGTTGTCTTCTGAAAAACGTCCTGAGGTCAGTTGTCTGGGCGTAACTTTTTCGTCTGCATTGCGAGGGGCAGCGATCAGCCAGACATGCTGCGGATGTGCATAATCCAAATAGCCCGTTCCATTGGCCCGGTAGACAGCGCGTGTGACCACGCGAACGTCGCTCTCGCGTTTATCGTCAGACTTTTTTGATTCGGCGGGACTACCAGCCGGAGAAGCGGCCGGTTGGGGTGCTGCCGGAGCGGGAGTGGGCAGGCCTTCCTTCTGCGCCTCTTTTTGTTTCGCGATATCTTCCGGGTTAGCGCTATTAACAAACACGATCAACTTCCCATCGGGCGACCATTGCGGCTGGCCCGCTCCGCGCGCAAGATTCGTAAACTGAAATGAGTCGCCCCCGGCCATTGCCAGCATGAAGAGCTGGGGCACGTCAGGACGTCCTTCTTTTTCGGTGACGCGAACGAAGACGAGATAGTTGCCGTCAGGCGACCAGCGCGGCGAGGAATCTCGCGTGCCACTGCTCAGTTGGTGTGTCTCGCCGGTCGTCGGGGAAACAGTCCAGATGGAAGTATTGTAGCCGTCTTTTTTGTCATTAACGGTTACACGCACGAATGCCACGCGCGAGCCGTCAGGCGAGATTTGCGGATCGGCGATCCAGTTGAATGCGAATAAGTCCTTCTCGGTTATGTTGCGCTTCTGGGCCGAGGCGGGGCTGGTAAGAAGGACGACGGTTAATAAGAGAACGGACAGGATGGCTCGCATAAAGTTCCCTTTTTTGACGAACGGAATCGTGCGCGTGGAGAGCGTCGGCATTCTAACCCAGGGCTCGTTTAGAAAAATAGGACTATTGGAACTGGATAAAGAGCGGGGGCTGTGAGTTTCAGAAGTGGATGCGAATACATACAAGAGTGGATGCGAATGGATTCGGAATATACAGAAGAGGATGCGAACGCTTTTGGCCGGCGCTGGGCCAGTGCCGGGCCAGACACCCAGTGGGGAGCGAAAAGAGTTGGCTGGACAAGTGGTCAGTTTACTGGTCGAATAGGAGCGCTACCGTAGAACGTCTCGCCGCACTCCGTCCTTCGTTATCGCCACGGGTGTGATGAGTCCCTGCTCGTCAAAGCGCATTTCATCAATGCAAACGACTCGGTGGTTCCGGTCCGTCTTCCCCAGAGGTCTTCTGTGGTACACGATGTACCATTTGTTGGAGCCCGGCGCATGCAAGACAGAATGATGACCAGCGCCGGTCGCGACCGATGCGTCCTGCTGCAGAATCTTTCCAACGCGATTGAAAGGCCCGAAAGGTGATGATGCAATGGCGTAGGCGACCGCATAGTCAGGGCCTGTCCAGCCACCTTCCGACCACATGAAATAGTACTTCCCGTCCTTTATGAACATGAACGCGCCTTCGACGTAACCCTTGGGCGTGATCTCTTTGAACGTGGTCCCATCAGTGAAGGGAATGAAGCCCGTGAAGTCGTCCTTCAGCTTCGCGATGTTGCAGTGTTGCCAGCCACCATAAATGATGTAGTGTGACCCGTCGCGGTCCTCGAATACGAACTGATCGATCGGCTGCGCTCCGTTGTGAAACTTGTCGATCAATGGCTTCCCGAGATAGTCCCTGAAAGGGCCTTCCGGTCGCCGCGATCGGGCGACACCGATGCCCCCCAACTCCTGGTCGTTCTGAATGTCGTTGGCACCGAAGAACAGGTAGTACCAGCCGCCCTTCTGCACCACCGACGGCGCCCACAATGCGCGCTTTGCCCATCGAACATCGCGCCCATCCAGAACACGAGGGTGCTTCTTCCAGATCACCAGATCTTTAGAGGAGAACGCGTCCATGAAGACCTGTTCGTCGTATGGCGCTGAATACGTCGGGTAGATCCAGTACTCGTTCTGAAAGATGCGCGCTTCCGGGTCAGCATACCAACCGGGCAAGATCGGATTGCCTGATCGGGGCGTCTGAGCGAGGGCGTGGTTGCTCAACAGCAACGGCAGACAACAGATCAGCAGAACGTTCCAAAAGCCCACCGACCCGCATGCACGAATGCCGACACTGCGACTACGCAACCCTGGTAGATGCATCTCGCCTCCTGGACATGGTCCGTCTACGGCGCCGACACTACGCCTCCTTAGGACCGAACATCAAGGTCCGGGCGAGCGAGTGCGTCGACTCACACAAGACTCCGCGTCGCGCTGGGTCCCGTAGGAAGCTGCGTGATGGTTGACCGTTGCACCTCTGAAAAAAGCTCACTGACCAAGAGTTAGTTCCTGAACAATGCGATGCACGAGGGCGCCCTTCTAGTATGATGGAGTACATTTTGATAGATACTTAAGATTTTAGGCGGGCGCGTTTTTGGTTTGGCAGACGAGCCAAAACTGATCCCCATAACCGGCACTGAGCACGCGAAGCTTCCTGGCGGAAAGATGTTCGCGCACCTCATTCATTCGCCTTAATTTGAGGTCTGTCGTATATGTCAAGTCCATGCACCCTGACAATCGCGCTCGTCCTGCTAACCTCCGGCCAGGCCCTCGCGCAACTCAGGCTGAACAACTGTCGTGTATCGGGTGAGCCAATTCGATGCGGCACGCTGCGCGTGCCTGAGAACCGCGCGCGATCTGATGGGCGGCAACTGGTCCTCTCGATCGTGCTGGCTCCTCACTCTGGGAGTGCGGAATCAAAGGAGCCATTGTTCGTCCTCAAGGGAGGACCCGGCGAACGTGCGACAGCCGGCGTCGAACACACATTGGGCATATTTCGTCGCCTCCGAAGCGATCACGATCTCGTGCTACTGGATCAGCGGGGAAGCGGCGGCGAATATGCGTTACGATGCGACGTCGCAGATCACACCTTTCTGGTGCCGCGCGATCCCGAGCGATGCCTGCGCGAACTGAGCGCAAAAGCAGACTTACGTCAATACACAACAGAGCACTTCGTCCAAGATCTCGAAGCCGTCCGTGAGGCCTTAGGATACGAGCAGATCAGCCTCTGGGCCGCCTCATATGGAACGCGCGCGGCATACGTCTATGCGAAGCGATACCCGCAACGTGTCCGGTCGCTCGTTCTCATCGCGGCAGCGCCGATGTCGATGCCGGTTCTGGATACATTCGAGGAAGAGGGCCGCATCGCTCTTGACGCCCTGATTGCGGACTGCATGGCGGACCGTTCGTGCGCGGGAGCGTTTCCGAACATTCGAATGGACATGCAGAGAGTTCGCGGTGGTGCGCTCGACCCCTTCGAAAAGCTCGGGCTACAACTGCTACAGTATTCTGCGGAAACATCCAGATTGATCCCGTTGCTCGTGACGAGGGCGGCCGCGGGTAACCATGAGCCGCTCCAATCCGCCATCAACCAAGTACGGCAAGAATTGATCCCTCGGCTGACTTTGGGACTGAACCTCGCGGTCTTCTGTAGCGAGGACGTGCCATTTGTCTCATCTCAAAGAGTGGACCCTCACTCGGTTCTAAGGCTGGAATACCGACGCGCGTGCCGCGGATGGCCACGCGCGGAACTGCCCCACGATTTTCGCGCCTCGGTGCGTCTCGACAGGCCGGCACTCCTCATATCAGGTGAGTGGGATCCCGTGACATCTCCGCGCTGGACTCGCGTGGCCGCTGACCAATTCTCTCGAAGTCAAGTCGTTGTCGTAGCGAAGGAAGGACACATCCTCGATCGACTTGATGCCTGTATTGGAGCCATGACACGTGAGTTCCTCGATACCGGACATGCGGATTCATCCTGTGCTATGCCATCGGCGCGGCCACCTTACGCTGTTCGACCGTGAGCGCCGCGTGATTGGGTGGTATGTGCTGGTTAATAAGCTGACGCAGTCGCATCCTCTTCTGTACTCAGTCGCATCCTCTTTTGTATAGTCGCATCCTCTTCTAGAAATCACAGGGGCAAGCCCACCTTCCCGACCTGAGAGACTCTCTCATTGTCCCCGGTAGGCCCAACCTGGAAAGCCTTTCAATCAGCAATCAACAAGTCCAGTCCAATTAAGCTCGGGGTCGAGAAGGTGGGCTTGCCCCCGCTGCTTAGCTAACTCTTGCTGATTGCACTTCGCTAAATACGATGGAAGCCTTTGAGAATATCGCGGGTTGCGAGGCGGAGGATCACCGGACGGCCATGGGGACACGTCGTCGGCGAAGAGGTTTTTAGTAGTCGATCAATCAGCCAGCGCATCTTCTCCGGCGAGAGCGGCATGTTGACCTTGATGGCTGCATGACACGCGAGCGAAGCGGCAATGTCGTCGCGCAAAGTCTCGCGGGCGGTCCCTTTCTTCTCGGCGTCAACTGTATCGAGAAGTTCCTTGAGCATGTTTCGCGCTTCGCCTGCGGGGAGATCCGCGGGCGCGGCTTTTATTGCGACCGTGCGGCCCGACAAGCGCATCAGTTCAAACCCGTAGCTTTCCAGCTCCGCCGCGATGGTCTCAAAGACAGAAGCTTGCGCAGGCGTAAGATCGAAGGTTTCCGGAATAAGCAGATGCTGCGACTCGGCCAGCCGCGTGGATTCGAGCGCGCGATACTTGTCAAACAAGACCCGCTCGTGGGCCACATGCTGATCGATAAGCAGTAAGCCTTCGTTGTCGGTAGCAATAATGAAACTATCATCGAGCTGGCCCAGCGGACGAATATTGGTCGAGAGTGATTCTACTGCTACTTCGCGGGTGAACCTCTCGGCCGAGTTCAGTGGAGGAAGTTGAATGCCCCGATCGGTTGGCGGTAGTGGCGTGTCGTCTCGTACGGATGAGCTACCGCCCCGATCGGCGGGCGAGACGCCCGCGGTCCCAGCATTTAGTTGACTCTGGACATTGAGTGTTGAAGTTTGGACATCTGAGTCCTCCCTTACAGTCGAGCCACTGCCCGGAACGGCGGGCGAGACGCCCGCGCTCCCAGCGGCCGTGACCGACTCTCGCATAATCGCGTCGAGATCGCGTGCTGTATCCGACTTGAAGACGGCAGGATCTTCCAGTGTCGCTACAAAACCTTCCTCCTCCTCAATCATGTTGGAAGAGAACTCTATCCGCGGCTGAGACGCAGCTTCTTTAGCGTGATGCTCTTCAGTTGCAATAGTCGCAAAACCTGCTTTACTAACCGATCGGTTAAGTGGCGCTTCGCCCGCTGCCGCCATCGTGCTTACGAAGCCGGCGGATTCAGATTGACTAACTTCGGATTGTGATTGCTCTTTTGGATCAGCACGCACATACCCGCCACTGGCCAGCGCGGCCCTTACTGCCTCCCGAACCGCATCTGCCACCGCGGCCGCGCGACGAAAGCGTACTTCTGTCTTTGCTGGATGAACATTCACATCCACTTCCTCCAGCGGTATCTCGATGAACAGGAGCGCTGCCGGATAAACTCCCTGCGGTAACACGGCGCGATAGCCCTCCGATAGTGCGCGCGAAACGAGCCGGTCTCTCACAAACCTGCCATTCACAAACAGGTACTGCGCGTCGCGCGAAGTGCGTCGATCGCGCGGAGCGGAAACAAAGCCGCTCACGCGCGCAATTTTCGGATGCCCACTGTCGACTGCGAGCAGGTTGTCCAGAAACTCTGTCCCAAAAACCTGATACGCACGCTCCCTGAGATCATTGGCGGGAGCCACACGCAAAACTTCGCGCCCATTATTGGTCAACGTGAACGCAATTTCCGGATGGGCGAGCGCATAGTGAGTTACAAGATTAGTGAGATGAAAACTCTCAGTGGCTTCGGAGCGCAAAAATTTTCGGCGAGCCGGAACATTGAAGAAGAGATCGCGCACGGTGATGGTTGTGCCGCGCGGATGCGCCGCGTCTTTGACGTCGCGCATCTTTCCGCCCTCGATTAAGACGCGAGTTGCAGCAGTGGCAGCTTCAGCTTTGGCGGTAAGTTCTACCCGCGCAACCGAGGCAATTGAGGCCAGGGCTTCACCACGAAATCCCAGTGTGGCGATGTTGCTCAGGTCCTCTGACTTGGCAATCTTGGAAGTAGCATGGCGTTCGAAGGCCAGAATGGCGTCGTCCCTCACCATCCCCTCGCCATCGTCACTTACCTTTAAGAGACGCCGCCCGCCGGCCTCCACTTCGATTACGATCCGGCTTGCACCCGCGTCAATCGCATTCTCGACGAGCTCTTTAGCCACTGAAGCCGGGCGCTCCACCACC
>DASXSC010000100.1:0-9081 GCA_036506215.1 Pyrinomonadaceae bacterium
AGCGGCATTGGCCTTGCGACGGCGAAGGAGTTTGTGAACGAAGGTGCGTATGTCTTCATAACAGGTCGCCGCGAACCGGAGTTGGCTCAGGCGGTGAAGGAGATCGGCAGCAATGCGACGGCCGTACAAGGAGATGTGTCGAACCTTGCCGATCTCGATCGTCTCTTCGCGCAAATCAAGCGGGAAAAGGGCAAGCTCGATATTGTGTTCGCGAACGCCGGTGTGGCGAAGTATGCGCCGTTGGGCACGATTACGGAGGACCTCTATGACTCGATGTTCGACATCAATGTGAAAGGCCTCCTTTTCACCGTGCAGAAGGCGCTTCCGCTACTGCCGGACGGTGCGTCTATCATCCTGAATGCGTCCATCGTTGCCAGCAAAGGCTTCGCCGGCAATAGTGTTTACAGCGCCACAAAAGCGGCCGTGCGTTCATTCGCGCGGACATGGACAACGGACTTGAAGGATCGCCGCATCCGGGTGAATGCAGTGAGCCCGGGCTCCATTGACACACCTGGACTAAGTGACTTGCTGGCTTCGTCAGAAGTGGGCGAGCAACGAAAGAAGATGATTTCCAATACTGTTCCGCTCGGCAGATTCGGCACGCCAGATGAGATCGCGAAGGCAGTTGTGTTTCTCGCATCCGACGATGCCAGTTACATCACTGGCATCGAACTTTTCGTGGATGGCGGCATCGCACAGGTGTAAGTATTAAGCGCGACGAGCCGCATAGCAAAGACATCAACGGAGCACAGTATGAACAAGCAAAAAAGCTCAAAGGCACGCCCGACCCTCACGACTGAACAGAAGTTTCTGTCCGATCTGTGGGAGAAACACGTGCGCTATGAGTTCGTGACACGCAATACCGAAGACACCCTGGCTACAATGGTTGAAAACGCCTATGTCAACCACGTGCCGGTGTTGACCGGCGGCACTGGCCGCGACCAGCTGCGAGAGTTTTACTCCAAACGTTTCATTCCGCAGATGCCTCCCGACACGGAGATGATTCCGATCTCGAGAACTATCGGCACCGATCAGGTGGTCGATGAAATGGTCGTCAAATTCACCCATACGATAAGAATGGACTGGATGCTGCCCGGCATTGCCCCGACAGGAAAGCAAGTTGAGATCCCGTTGGTCGCGGTTGTCCGATTCAGGGATGGTAAGTTGGCCCACGAGCACATTTACTGGGATCAAGCCTCGGTGCTCGTTCAGCTTGGTTTGCTTGATGCCGGAACCTTGCCTGTGGCAGGCACAGAAACAGCCAGCAAGGTTCTCGATCCGAGCTTGCCGTCAAACGGACTAATTGATCGTGCCGAACAAGCTAAGTAAGCCTTCAACCGCCCGAGGAGGAAAAAAAGTGAGCTCATCGGCTGTCGCGACACTCTTGGCTCGGGTCTAAAGAAAGATCGCATGATGATAGGAGAGAGAATGCTTGAGAATTTTGCGCAGAACGGCATGTTCGAATAGTGGAGCGGGATGCATGGCTGGACTTTTTTGCCGCCGTGCCAGACGATTGCGCGCAGACTTTGGGAATCAGCTCAGTGCGCCTCGGCCATGTGGGGCTGCTGGCAAGTCGTGAACTGCCTATGACGGAGTTCAACCGCGCCATGTGCCTCGGCATGGTAGCGCCGGCCACTGAGACGGAGCTTGACGAAGCATCGGCATGGCTAAAGACGAACGCCGCCCCCGGCTGGGCCTTGCAAGTTGCCCCCGCTGCGCACACGCGCGCCGTCCAAGATTGGCTGCGCCGCCGCGCCATGACGGCCTCGGGAACGGGCTGGGCGAAGTTTAAGCGCGAAACCTCGCCTGGAGCTCATGTGCAGGCATCCAGAGTTCAGGTCCGCCTCGTGAACGCAGACAGCGCAGACGTGTTCGGCCAAGTCGTGCAAGCGGGCTTCGGCCTTCCCGTTGCGACTGCCAAATGGTTCATGGCACTGTTCGGCAGACCAGGATGGCGTCTTTATCTCGCGTATGACGGCCAAACCCCGATCGCCTCCGGCGCCGCTTTCGCGAAGCACGGCGTAGCCTGGTTCGGCATGGATGCGACCCTCACCGACTTTCGTCGGCGTGGCGCGCAAAGTGCTCTGATCAACCGGCGCATCGAGGATGGACGCGCCAACCGGCTGGCCGGGTTCACGGCCGAGACGGGTCAGCCTGCTGCCGGCCAGGAAGCGGCACACACCTCGTACAGCAACTACAAACGCGCCGGCTTCACGGCGGTTTATGTGCGCCCGAATTACAAGATCGCAAACGGGCCGAGCGGCTGTTCACAAAAAGAGGTAATAGGAGAACAGAATGAATCAGTCGATTGAATCTAAAAATAAAGCGCTTGTCCTTAGGGCGTTCGACACGCTGTTCAATAAGCGGGACTACGACGCTGCCGAAACATTCTGGTCGCCCGGCTATACAGGCGGCCCGAAAGGCTACATCGACTATGACTATCCCGAATTCAGTAGAACTTAATGAGGTTCCCGATGCAAACCGAATTCAGAGCAATTGTTCACAGTGAGTATGGTGCTCCGGAGAAAGTTTTAAAAATTGCGAAGCGCCAATTAAAGAGCGAAGAGCTTGGAGCTGACGATGTTCTCGTAAAGGTCATCGCTCGACCGATCCATCCCGGTGATATCCAGATTCTTTCCGCTCTTCCTCAAGGAGGACCGGTCGAGCCCATTCCGGAAGGAACTGTAAGAGTACCTGGGTTTGAGGGCGTCGGGACGATCGTTCGGCTCGGAACAAACGCAAAGGCCGCGAAGAGGTTTAGCGAAGGCCAGCGTGTTGCGTTCTTTCCAGCAAAGGGTGCTTGGGCAGAATATGTGGTCGTTCGCTACAAGTCTCTCTTGGCAGTTCCGAACGAGATTTCCGATCAGATTGCGGCGCAGATGCTCATAAATACGATCACCGCATCCGTACTCATCAAAGCCGGTCATAGTTCACTTAAAACTCCGATTACGCTTCCTGTTTATATTCTTCAGAATGCGGCTGCATCCGGCGTTGGACGTTTGCTGACTCAAGTTGCTTTAGATCGCGGTGTCCGCCCCATTCGTCTGGTGAGGTCGCGTCAGTCTGCTGAAAGGCTTCGATCGGCACTTCCTGGGCCGCCGGTTTTTTCAACGAGCGATAGCAATTGGAAAGAACAGGTTCGCGAGGCTCTGAAAGGACACAAGCTCGAAGTGGCTTTCGATGCCATCGGCGGGAAAGCGATCGATGATCTTGCTGAGGTTGTAGATGACGGTGGAACCGTCATTAACTTCGGTTCACTGGGTAGCAACACGGGCACGAACATTTATTCGCTCGTCCCAAATAATGTCGCGCTTAAGAGCGTGTCAGTTATGAGTTGGTTTCGCCTGACCGAGGATGAAAAGCAGAAAGATTTCGAGCTCGCTCTGAGTCTCGCAAAAAATCACCCAGAGCTTTTCGAGGTCGCGCATGAGTATGAATTTGCCGATTTTCAAAAAGCAATTCAGCACGTGTCTAGTGCGGGAAAAACCGGGATCGTCTTACTGAAAAGCCCAATTTAGAAAGGACAGCTTATGGAAATCGGAACCATTGGAGCAGGAGCTTTCTCACAAGCGTTCGCAAAACGGGCATTGAAGGCCGGCCATAAGGTAAAGCTTAGCAATAGCCGAGGCCCGGACAGCCTGCGAGAAATTGTCGATCAACTTGGTCCTGGAGCAATGGCTGCCACCAGGGAAGAGGCAGCGGCTTGCGAAATGGTACTTCTTGCTGTGCCTTGGGACAACGTGCCCGAGACACTTGCAAGTCTTCCGAAGTGGAAAAATCAGATTCTGATCGATGGGACCAATCCTTTTCACGGTAAGACCGGAAATTTCACGCCGGCCGCTGTTGGAAACCTATCCACCAGTCAGCTTGTTGCGGCGCTAGCCCCTGGAGCACGAGTGGTTAAGGCACTGAACAACATGACCGTTCCTAACTTGGAGGCGGACCCGGTCGTCAATGGGGCGAGGCGAGTTGCATTTATTTCGGCAGACGATGACGACGCGAAGAAGCGAGTTGAAACCTTACTCGAAAATTTTGGCTATTCTGTCATTGGTCTTGGAAACCTTCGCGATGGAGGCCTGATCCAGCAAGCAGGTGGTCCTCTCGCAGGCCGAGATATTTTGGAGCGAGGAGAATATCCTAAATGAAAGCGATTCATCTCACTGCCTACGGTAATCCAGCTCAGAACTTGATGATGGTCGAAGTTTCGGAACCAAACTCGCCGTCTGCGAGCGAGGCTCTTGTGCGCATGGCGTATGCTAAACAACCTGCTGGTGGGACAGACATTGCCGCGAGAAAAGCCATCACCATTCAAGATTGGGGCCGGGAGCACGAGGAAACATTCAATAAGGAGTCCTAAGATGAATCACGCAGAAAATACGATTTCCGTCCGCCACGTCTCCGTTTCTCTGGACAAAACGTTCGAGGAAACGTGCGCAAGATTTGAGTCCCGTATGGGGCATCTCGATTACGGCGCCTTTGACGAGCAACTGACATGCGGGATGTCGGAAAGTGCCGCACGAGATTATATGAAGGACATAGAGGGTCCGCTTGGCCTGATGATCTTCGCCGTGATCGATCACGGCAGGTTGGCCGGCTTGGCGGGAAAAGCCTCCGGAGCGAAACAATACGTCGTTGGAAATCCTCTCTTTGCGCTCCAGATGACGAAGAAGGACATTCGAGCGGGACTTTACGCTCCCCTTCGGGTCTACATTAGAGAGGACGGGCCAAAAAAAAGTATCGTCGAATATGACCTTCCGTCGAGCTTGTTCGGACAGTTTCAAAATGCGGAAGTCGACCGCGTGGCAAGGATGCTCGATGAGAAACTCAAGGTGGCAATCGAGTATGTCTCGATGTGAATGACGAATGTAGCATGAATGCGTTCGTAGCCCCGCAGGCTCACATACGGAAGACAAACGCGCAAGGATTGCGCGAATACGTCGTGGTTTACGGTAACGCGCGGGTGACGGAAGGCGGCGCAGTGGATCTCTTGCAGCGGTTGGCTCGAATCTATCTGGGGCCAAACGTTGAGTATCCGCCGGCTGCAAATGCGGAACACTGCCGGTTACATCACCCGAATCACGCCGACTCGTTTCGCCGGCGTCGGTCCGTGGAATGCACAAGGCGCCGAATGAACGCGGTACGCGTGATCTCTTCCGATGAGAAGATGATCATGAGAGAGGTGTCTGTTGTTGTACGGAATGAGCGTAAGGAGACTTTATGCCAACCTACGCCTGCGTCGTTAAACCTGGTCTGTTAAAGGATGAGCAGAAACAACGCATCGCGTCGGTCATTACTCGCCTGCACAGCGAGACCACCGGCGCACCGACGTGGCTCGTGCAGGTCGTTATCGATGAAAACGGACAGCGCGAGCGCTATCTCAACGGCATACCGGCGGATCACCAGATCTGGATCCGCGCCGACATCCGCGCCGGCAGAACCAGCGAGCAGCGACAGCGGCTCATGCTGGGCGTTGTGAAGGCGGTAAGTGACATCGCGCGTGTGGAGGAGAGCGCAATCTGGGTCTATCTCTGCAACCTCGCGCCGGAGGACATGGTGGAATATGGCCGTGTGCTGCCACAGCCTGGCCAAGAACAGGCGTGGTTCGAAGCGTTGCCGCCAGAACTGCAGCGGCATCTGACGTCGTTCGAGATGCAAAACGAACAGATCGCTAACAAGGAGAAATAGATGGGTAAGCTTGAACGTAAAATTGCCCTTGTAACGGGCGGCAACAGCGGCATCGGCCTTGCCACGGCTAAACAATTCGTCGACGAAGGCGCGTACGTTTTTATCACCGGACGGCGTGAACAGGAGCTGGCGCGTGCGGCAAAGGAGATCGGACGCAATGTAACAGCTGTTCAAAGTGACGCAGCGAACCTCGCCGATCTCGATCGTCTCTTCACGCAAATCAAACGCGAGCAGGGGAGGCTCGATATTCTGTTCGCTAATGCCGGTGTTGCGCGGTATGCCCCACTCGGCTCAATCACTGAGGAATTCTATGACTCGATTTTTGACATCAACGTGAAAGGTGTCCTCTTCACGGTGCAGAAGGCCCTGCCGCTGATGCCGGATGGCGCGTCGATCATCCTGAATGCTTCGATCGTAGCGAGCAAAGGATTCTCGTCGAATAGCGTTTATAGCGCGACAAAGGCCGCCGTGCGCTCGTTTGCCCGGACATGGACCACGGACTTGAAGGATCGCCGCATTCGCGTGAACGCGGTGAGCCCGGGCACCATCGATACGCCCGGACTGAGTGACCTGCTAGCTTCCTCAGAAGTAGGCGAGCAACGCAAGAAGATGATTTCCGATACTGTTCCGCTGGGCCGGTTCGGTAGACCCGATGAGATCGCGAAGGCCGTGGTGTTTCTCGCATCCGACGACAGCAGCTACATGACCGGAACTGAATTGTTCGTCGACGGCGGCATCGCACAAGTGTAGGCGTCCATCGCGCCGAGCCACACCGGAATAATCGCGGGCGCTGTCGGGACCGGTTCCTGCTCGAGCTGGAAGAATGGTCGCATAGGTAGAAGATAGAATGCTTGACGACCTAGAACGGAATGGCATCTTTGAACTGGTTGAGCGGGACGCGTGGCTGGATTTCTTCGCCGCCGCGCCGGACGACTGCGCCCAGGCTTTGGGAATCAGCTCACTACGACTTAGCCATATGGGGCTGCTGGCCAGTCGCGAAGTTGCTATGGTCGAATTCAACCGGGCCATGTGCGTCGGCATCGTAGCGCCGGCGACTGAGACGGAGCTTGAGGACGCTTCGTCATGGCTAACGACGAACGCCGCCACCGGCTGGGCGTTGCAAGTCGCTCCCACCGCGCACACGGGGGTCGTTCAAGATTGGCTGCGGCGCTGTGGGATGGGGCGCTTCGGAACGGGCTGGGCGAAGTTTAAGCGCGGAAACTCGCCTGCACCTGATCTGGCAACATCAAAAGTTCAGGTCAGAGTCGTGAACAGAGAGAGCGCAGACGCGTTCGGCCAAGTCGTTCAAACGGGCTTCGGCCTTCCCGTTGCGTCCGCCAAATGGTTCGCGGCACTATTCGGCAGGCCAGGGTGGCGTCTTTGTCTCGCGTATGACGGCGAGGCCCCGATCGCCTCGGGTGCCGCTTTCGCGGCAGACGGCGTAGCCTGGTTTGGCATGGATGTGACTCTCACCAAGTTCCGTCGGCGTGGCGCTCAGACTGCTCTAATCAATCGGCGCATCGAGGATGGGCTCGCGGCCCGGCTGCTAGGGTTCACGGCCGAGACGGGGCAACCAGCTGCTGGCCAGGAGGCCGCGCACACGTCATACAGCAACTACAGACGCGCTGGCTTTGCGCCGGCATACGTCCGACCAAACTACAAGCGCGCGTAGGTGCGTCGGACATTAGTTCAAATTCGGCGCTGCAGCAGAGTAACGCTTTCCCAAGCTTCGAGCGCGCGAGCGGCAACAATCCCGAAATTCGCGCCACGAGATCTAGGCTTCAGGGTCCGAGCGAAGTGAAAGATGCAAAGAGATCAAAAGGAACACAATATGAACAAGCAAAAAGAGTTAAAGACGAGCCCGATTCTCACAACTGAACAGAAGTCTCTGTCCGATCTGTGGGAGGAGCACGTGCACTACGAGTTTGTGACACGGAATACTGAAGACACACTAGCCACAATGGTCGAAGACGCTTACGTCAACCACATCCCGGTGCTAACCGGCGGCGTAGGCCGCGAGCAGCTGCGGGAGTTTTACTCGAAACGTTTCATTCCGCAGATGCCGCCGGACACGGAAATGGTTCCGATCTCGAGGACTATCGGAACCGATCAGGTAGTGGATGAGATGGTTGTCAAATTCACCCATACGATAAGGATGGACTGGATGCTGCCCGGCATTGCTCCAACAGGGAAGCGTGTTGAGATCCCGCTGGTGGCGGTTGTTCGATTCAGGGATGGTAAGCTGGCTCACGAGCACATCTATTGGGACCAGGCCTCCGTCCTTGTACAGCTCGGTCTGCTTGATGCCCGGACGTTGCCCGTCGCAGGCAGTGAAACGGCGAGCAAGGCGCTCAATCCGAGCTTGCCATCGAACGCATTGATCGATCGTGCTGATCGAGAGTAAGTAAAGCCGTTAGATGGAACCGATTAGGCAGAAAGAATTGCGCGCGAGACAAGCTTCTAATAACCGTTTGAGTGATTTGGGCTGGCTCTGCAGATGGTACGGTCCTTGCGCTGTTTAGGCGACAAGAAATCGTGAACGTGAAAACGAATTTGCCCATCGAAATCGAAGGATCTGTCAAATGAAAAAAAATATTCATCCAAACGTTCGCCAGGTTGTTTTTGAAGACACCTCTTCTGATTTTTGCTTTCTTGGAAAATCGACCATGGATTCCAAAGAGACCATCAAGTGGGAAGACGGCAAGATCTATCCGCTGATAAAGTTGGAAATATCATCGGACTCGCATCCATTCTTCACTGGAAAACAGCGTGTCGTCGATACGGAAGGTCGCATCGCTCGTTTCAAGAAAAAATACGGAAAGGAGTGAAGCGTTATCATTGGCGAGCGCGCCGCAGAGATGCCGAGGGTGAAGCATAAGCTGTAACTTTGGTCGGGTGGTCTCGCAGCAGAAGTCACGGAGAATTGTCATGTCGCGGATCAGCAACGTCGAGTATCTAAGAAGAGTTCTCAGCGGGCCAATCAGCCCAACGGATAAGTGTCCGTCCAATTTCCCTTTTCCTATTATGAAGACTTTGGGGTTGCGGCTGCTTGAGGTCGGTGAAGGGAGGGGTCCCTTTGAGATGGAAGCGAAGACGGAGCTTCATTCGAATCCCATGGGAACCATTCACGGCGGAGTTCTCTGTGACATCGCCGATGCGGCGATCGGCACGGCTCATTTCACCACTGTTGCAGAAGGGGAAAGCTTCACGAGCATTGATTTGCAGATTAATTTCTTTCGACCCGTCTGGAACGAAAAACTAAGAGCCGACGCTAAACCTGTTCACAGAGGAAGAACCATCAGCCGTTATGTTTGCGACATCACAAGAGCGGATGGGAAGTTAGTAGCTCAAGTGACCAGCACGGTAATGACGCTTCGGGGCGATGCCACCAAGGGG
>DASXSC010000101.1:0-11711 GCA_036506215.1 Pyrinomonadaceae bacterium
GCGCCGCCCGGCTTGAAGTGCACGCCCATAATCGATGCTTCCTCGGCAGTGTCGCTTACAAAAAGCCGCCGTAGGCTCCCGAGATCAGCGCCCCGGGAAACCGCTCGCAGCGCTCGGGTTGCGCCGCGTCGTAAATTCGCAGTTCGTCGTCATTGAGGTTAATCACCAGCTCAATTGTTCCGCTGGGGATAATTCGCTCCTTGAAACAGGGAGTCGAGTAATCGGTATAGAGCCAAAGCCTGTCGACGAAATCGCCCAGGGGCGCATCTGGAGTGTAGGAACGATAAAGCATAGGAATGAACTGCCCCACAAAATTCGACGCCGGATTTTTCGATTTAGAATGCTCGACAGCGGGAGATGTGTCAAACGACAGATCAGGTAATCACGTGGCAACTACAAAAGTACCTTCGTTGACAGGACAAGACCCTCTTGACGCTTTGCAAAACTTTCCAGTTAGGAGACCAAATGGCGAAACGAACATGGATATTGATCGTTGCCGCTACTCTATTGAATGGACTAGTCGCCGGTGGTGATGTAGATCGATGGGTTGTGGGCATGCCTTCATGGCACACCGTTGGTGTTGTCGCCTGGGCGAATTATAGTCGGTCGGCTGACCTGGGCAACGGGGTTTTTCTATACCCAATACTTGCGATTGGCGGCACGCTCCTTTCTCTTGCTTCGGCCGTGAGTTTCATGCGTCAGCCGAAGCAGGAACGCGTCGTGGCTATCGCCATCTACGCAGCAGCGATACTCGCCCTGGCCGGACTTCTTCTTCAGAAATACCCTCACGGTAGATTGGATTTTCGACCATGACTTCCAGCACTGGCGTTCGTGACCAACTCTGCCATAATCCCGTTCTGTGCACACCAAATTGCCGGGTTCGCATTCCTATCACCGTGTCTTGCGCGCCGTAGGCATCGGCACCTGGATTTTTCTCGGATTGCCGATCCTCGACAGCTCAGCTCGCCGTGGCTATACCTTGACTTCCTTGCAGTGGCGAACGTGGCTTGCCTTTTTCTTACTTTTCGGTCCGGCGTTTTGGTACAGCTCCAGCACGAAGAACCGTCCTCTTTCCAGCAGGGTTGGCGCTCTGGTGATCGAGACGGTTGCTGTGCTCGGGATGACGTTCCTGCTGTTTGACTACTTTGTAGGATTCCTGCTGGTGATCGTGTCCTGGCAAGTTGCTCTTTTGCTTCGCTTGAGAATCGCAATAGTCTGGATGCTCACCGCGTCCGCGTTGCTACTCTACTTTCTTGACCCTCACTACTACATGGGCTGGCGCTGGGGTGCGACCGGGGCGTTTCTCGGTTTCCAGGCTTTCGCAATCGTCACCGCCGCCCTGGCAAGAGCAGAGTCGGAGTTACGCGAAGACCAGGCGAGAATTAACGCGGAGTTAGTCTCTACGCGCGAGTTGTTGCGCGAGAGCAGCAAGTTAAGCGAACGCATGCGGATCTCCCGAGAGCTCCACGATAGTGTGGGCCATCATCTGACTGCGCTCTGCCTGCACCTGGAAGCGGCTTTGAATAGCCCTCGAGATCGGGCAAGCGAAGGAATTCAACACGCACAGCTCGCTGCCAGGGACGCTCTTGAAGAAGTGCGTTCAGTGGTTTCTGCTATGCACGGAGGTGAAGACATTCATTTACATTCCGCGCTAAGTTTGCTAGCGGAAAGAATCCCCCGGGTACGATTGAATCTCTCTATCCCGGAGGAGCTGCGTATAACCGATGCCGCACGAGCCAATTCGGTGTTGCGGTGCGTACAGGAAATAACGACAAACGTGCTTAAGCACTCGGACGCTACCAACTTGTGGATTGCCTTGCGTTTGGAACGCGGTGGTATTGAAATTGAAGCGCGCGACGATGGTCACGCTACTCGAAGAGCGGAACCCGGATTTGGCTTGAGCGCAATGAGACAGCGATTCGAGGAGCTGGGCGGAGTAGTCTCCTTCGAGACTGAGTTTGAGCAAGGCTTTCTGGTGCGCGCCTGGCTGCCCGCCACCGGAACGGGCGAGGTGAAATGATTCGTGTCTTGATCATCGAAGACCAAACCCTGGTGCGCGAAGGCCTCGAAAGACTACTGGATCTTGCCGATGATATAGCAGTGGTTGATCGAGCAGTAGATGGGGAAGAGGGTTTGGAGAAGCTGCGCCAGTCATCTCCAGACGTGGTCTTGCTCGATGTGCGCATGCCGAAGATGACAGGAATTGAATTCCTTCAATCTCTGCAGGAAGCGGGAGATGCGACGCCGACGATTCTGCTGACGACCTTTGACGACGATGTGGCTCTGCTCAATGGCATCCGCCTGGGTGCCAGAGGCTACTTGCTGAAAGACGTTTCGCTCGCGAAACTAACTGAGGCCATCCGGTTGGTTGCCGGCGGAGGGACGATGATCAATCCGGTCGTTACGGAACGTCTCCTGCGCGGATTGAAGAATTCGCCTTTGTCAGCCTCGCTGGATTACGGCGAAGAACACTTGACGCGGCGTGAAACCGAAATTCTTCGCTTAATGACGGGAGGATACAGTAATCGTGAGATCGCTTCCGCGTTGGAGATCTCTGAGGGAACCGTCAAGAATCATGTGTCCAACATTCTCGGGAAGCTCGGCGTCCGCGATCGTACGCGCGCGGTCCTGAAAGCGATTGAGAAGGGCTACGTCTAACCAATATCAGAAACCAGCAGCGAGGAAGAACAAGTGAACAGAATCCATCATTGGTACTGCCGCTCATCTGTCTGGAAGCGCAGAGTGGATACCGAACTGATGCCCTGGGCACTGAGCGACGTTACCTTGGCGGGACCGGCACTCGAAATTGGACCAGGCCCTGGCATCACCACGGATTTCCTGCGCACAAAGGTTGACTCACTAACAGCGCTCGAGCCTGATTCTGTTCTCGCAAAGCGACTGCGTCAGCAATTTCACAACACGAATGTTAACGTCATCGAGGGAGACGCCACCGCAATGCCGTTTGAACACGGCGCGTTTCGCACGGTCTTTTGTTTCACGATGCTGCACCACGTGCCATCCGTCCCCTTACAGAACCAGGTCATTGCGGAAGCGCTTCGTGTGCTTGCTCCAGGCGGTCTATTTGTCGGTACGGACAGCCGAATCAGTTTGCGCATGAAGGTATTTCATTGGTTCGATACGATGGTTATTGTGGATCCCTTGGTCTTCCCGGAACGGCTTCGCGAAGCAGGTTTTACAAATCCACATATCGAGCTTGGTGAGGGTGCCTTTCGTTTCCGCGCGGCGCGTGCTTAGCTAGTTCCTTCTGCCGGAGCGGCTCAAGCTGGGACTGGTCTTTGACCTCCGATGCGCGGTAAGTCTCAGACTACCGTAGGCCGAAACGATCCTTTCCGGTCTATGACCGGATTTCAAAGGTCGGAGACCTTAAAAAATATTCAAACAGGCAGCCGTTAAGTCTGAGACTTACCGCGCATCCAAGGTCAAAGCCCTCACAAGTCAGTTATTCTTAAGTTTCCTTCTCCAACCGTGTGAATCTGTGGCTTCCAGGGTTTATCACTGCAGAGCTTGCTGACGGCGGAGGTGCCAAAAGTAATGTTGTTAGGTCGTGACTTTGTGCACTTGGCGACCTGTATATCGGAGACTATCCTGCGTGAGACACCGAATAGACCAATTGAAGGATCGCATGTCACGCTGCCAGGAGGTACCGATGTTTAATAAAACCATTTCGCGACGGACAATCATCCAGGGAGGCGCCGCACTTGCCGGCACTCTTGCCATCGGGAACTGGCCCGCCACATTGGCGCGAAAACCGGAGGAGCGACCGACGCTGGTTATCTTCTGGCTCAACGGTGGGCCAGCCGGCCTATTCAATAGCGCAAACTCGTTCCTGAGGAGTGGCGCCTTCGGAGTCACCGAGAGGAATGTTCGGGATTTGGGAAACGGCCTGTTCGTGGATGCTGGTTCGTTTGGGGCTCTGCCGCCGGCAGCACGCGCACACATGGCGTCGATCAACTTCCGGCATGGCATCCTCCGCCCGCACGATCATGCGCGCGCTGCCGTATTGGAATCGGGGTCACGCAGTCAGCTCCTCCGTTTGGCAGCAGTAATGCCCGAAGCGCCTATTCGTTGCGCTGTCGTAAACGATCTTGGTTTTCCAGTGGGCGTCTCAGCAAGCGCTCCTGCTGAGGACGGAGCATCTCTCGAACACGTCGTTGACCTCGAAGGCGTAACGCGGCGGATTTTGGCAACGAAGCTCGAGGAGGTACAGGCCGCATACGGGATGCCTCTCCACCAGACGTCCATCAGGGACCAGCGTTCGACCTTCGCTGCCGTCGAGCTCCTAATCCATGCCGGCACTAGTGTCATCTTCGCTCAGCCTGCGTATACAGGACGAACCGATCGCCAATTCGATACCCACCGCGACGACACGGGCGTAGCAGCGCGTGCAGTGATGGCGCCTATAACGCCCTCTCTGACTGCGTTTCTGGACCGCACACTCGCTCTGCGCGGACGGAATGTTGTGACGCTGCTGGTAGGTGAGTTCAGCCGCACAATTCCTGAATCGGATCACGAACCGGGTGGCACGGCCACCGTCATCGGCAAGTACGTCAAAACAGGCACCGCCGCGCCACAAAACGCAGACGGCTCTCCGCCGGCCAACGCGCCGCCACCCGAAGCGCTTTGGGCCTACCTCGCTGCTGCCCTGAACCTTGGCGCGACGCCGTTCGGACGCAATCCAAACCCCGAGTTGATTGCCTGAGCCGTGACGCGATCTAATGATTTGCGATCTCAATTACCGCAAGACCCGCGGCGTGAAGCTCCAGATTTAGCGCGGCAATCTCTTGTGACCTGATCATCTGCCAGGTTTCCTGAAGTGAGCGCGAATCTTTCACCAGCTCGGGAACTGCAGCGGCGGCTTGGGTGGTCGGCGCGACATCGACGTCCTCCATGAGGTTGAAAACGGTCCTTAGTCTGCCGGTGGTAGTTGCCAAGCTTAATCGCGCCCCACTAACTCCCCCACCACCTCCAGGGCCGCCACCAGTGGCACCCGCCAGGGCCTGAAGCTTTTCGCCTAGCGCATCGATGTGTTTTTTGAGATCGCCCGCTGCTGCTCGCGTTTGCAACTGAGCGATCTGGCTTCGAATACGCCTAACACCCTCCGAAATAGAATTCAGCACTAGCCATTCGTCATATAGCTCCTTCGATAGTTTGAATTGCTCAGCCAGATCCGCATTCGAAGTCTTAACGCGCGGATCCATCACTATCGTCAGCGGCTGCTGATAACTCTTTCCACCAACTGTCAAGACCACGGTGTACCTCCCGGGCTTCACCCAGGGCGAAGTGGCTGCAGGCGCAGTGTTGCGGTAAACAGCGGCAATAGGATACTGCGGCTGCAGGCCCGGTACCGGAGCGTAATGCAGGTCCCAGAAAAAGCGATGCATGCCCGGCTCGCTTGCGAACTTCTGCGGCGGTCTCACCCAGTAAGGCGGGATCGAAAGAGCCGGATCAGGAGTAGGCAAAGGATCAGCGCTCGAATAACGCCTCACTAGCTTGCCCGCTTCGTCTTTGATCTCAAGAGTCACCGGTCCTGATGCGCCCGCGCCAAGGTAGTAATCGATCATCGCACCGTCGGGAGGGTTTTCGCCCGCTGCTTCGTCTGGCGGCAAGGGTGTATCACTGTTCGTGTTCCAGCGAACGCGCAAAGCCGTTTGCGGACGAAACAGTATCGCCGGCGCCTTCGTTATGGACGGCTGGAGTTGTCGCAGCGGCGTGATGTTGTCGAGAATCCAGAAGCCTCGTCCGTGAGTTGCGACGCACAAATCGTCGCTCTTAATGATTAAGTCACGAATTGAACTAGCGCCCATGTTGAGTCGTAGAGACTGCCAGTGATCGCCGTCGTCGAAAGAGACATAAACGGCCCGTTCGGTGCCGGCGAACAGCAAGCCTTTTCTTTCCGGATCCTCACGGACAACATTGGTGTTTTCATTATTCGGAATGCCCTCAGTCACTTCAGTCCAGGTTGCTCCAGCATCATGCGTTCGATAAATGTGCGGCCGTAGGTCGTCAAGTCTCAGAGTGTTGACGGCTGCATAGGCAGTGTTCTTATCGAAGTGGCTGGAGTCGAGGATGGAAATCTTCTGCCAGGGCTTGAGTTGTTTTGGAGTCACGTCATTCCAATGCGCGCCACCATCGGTCGTGCGATGGACCAGGCCATCGTCGGTTCCGGCCCAAATCAGATTAACGTCGAGCGGTGACGGTGCGACCGCGTAGATCACGCCGCGCTGGCTCGGCTGTGCGGTTGGTTGCGAGCGATACTTGCCAACAGTCTCCGGCACTTCAAAGGTCTTGCGAGTTAGATCCGAACTTATCTGATCCCAGTTTCGCCCACCGTCTTTGGTCTTCCATAGAGTGTTGGTGGAAAAATAAAGCACGTGCGGATCAACCGGCGAGAAGATCACCGGCTGGGTGCGGACCACGCGAAAATCAGCCGATCGGAAAGGCTTCGGCATGATGTTCTGAGCTTGGCCTGTGCGGCGATCGTAACGTGTGAGCTTCCCACCGTAGACGATATCAGGATCGAGTGGATCGGACATCACATAGCCGTATTCTTCAGCACCGACAGGATGCCATTCACGGAAGGTAATCTCACCATCGTTGCCGCGACTAGCGACGCAGGCCGAGCCACTTTCCTGCTGGCCACCGCACAGACGATACGGAAAGGCATTATCTGCGCTGACGTGATATAGCTGGGCCGTGGGTTGGTTGTACCAACTGCTCCATGACTTGCCACCGTTGACGGTTATTACCGCGCCCTGATCGCTGCCGAGTAAGATCACTTCCGAGTTATTCGGATTGATCCAAACGTTTTGATAATCGTCGCCACCTGGAGCACCACGAAACGCCGACCATGTCTTACCGCCATCGGACGACTTCCAGCAAACCACGCTGCCAGAATAGACCACCTCCGGATTCTTCGGATCGACTCGTAGTACCGCAAGGTCACCTCCGCCAATTCGACCGGCGGGGCGCGCGTCGGAAGTGGCCTTCACCCAATTATCTCCGCCGTTGTCTGAGCGATAGATAGCTGGACCGCTTGTCAGTGCAACGGAAGCAAATAGGCGATTGGTCGAGCTGGGGGCGATCGCCAGATTGGCCTGAATAATTCCATCCGGCAGCCCGCCACTCAACTGTCGCCAGGTCTTGCCATTGTCAGTCGATTTGAATACACCGCCGCCAGTGCCATTCCAAGCGGCGTTTTCCCAGGGACCCTGCCGCGCTTCCCAAAGCGCGGCATAAGCAACATCGGGGTTCCTCGGATCGATTAACACGTCTGCGCCGCCGACGTTCTCGTCTTTATAGAGAACTTTCTCGAAGGTGTTGCCTCCGTCGGTCGAACGAAAAATGCCGCGCTCTTCGTTCGGGCCGTAAGGATGTCCGGCAACCGCGACGAGGACGCGATTCGGATCGCGCGGGTCGACCGCAATCTGCGGAATTTGCTGACCGTCGCGCAGGCCGAGATGGGTCCAGGTCCGTCCGGCATCGGTCGATTTATAGATGCCATCACCGACTGAAAGATCGGGGCGTTGTAATCCTTCGCCACTACCGACATAAATGATGTTTGAATCTGAAGGCGCTACTGCGATGCAACCAACCGAGCCCGTTGCCTGGTCGTCAAAGATTGGCGTCCATGTGCGACCATAGTCATCGGTCTTCCAAACTCCGCCATTCACCTGGGCGATATAGAAGACATTCGGTTGTGTAGGCACGCCGGCGACGGCGCGCGTTCGGCCGCCGCGAAATGGACCGATGCTGCGCCAATGGAGCGACTTGAACAGATCGTGGTTGATTTGTTGCGCAAACACAGAACCGCCAGCGGCCATCATCAAGGCGAGTAGGAATGTCGATAATGTCCGTGATCGCGTCAAGGCAAAGAAACATTTTTTCATCATCTGAAAATCTTCTTGAGTGAAAGAGATCTAGACCGTTCAGGCGCTGCATAGTATCGCTATCGTCGCAGCTAAGTCTAACGCTGCTGCGAATTATCAGGGCTGCCGCATAGGATCCCTGCCGCCGGGGTGCAGCCCGCTTTGCCCAGCGTTCTTGTAAATGTAAATACCCGAATTTCTAAGTATTTGCCACAAAAACAATCGTTTCGCAACAAAACTTTCTCCAGAATCAGCAATTATTATAGGTTCCTCTGTCTCCTGGTGACGACTGCGTTTAATCCGCGTCAAGCGAGACTTGGAAAGTTTTAATTGCATCCCCCGAACTAATTTTGAAGGAGCAAGAAGGAGTAACTATGAGCACTACTGGGGCGACGAAGTTTCGATTACACAAACTAATTTGCGGCTTGGCCTTGTTGTTGGCCGTAACACCACTGGCTTTTGGGCAAGTCTCAAATACGCAAACCACCCAAACCACTTCGAACCGAACCATACAATCCATTCCGAATGGCGCGAAGATGAAGTTTAAGGGAGTGGTGATCGCCCGTGAGGGCGAGACCTTCAGGATACGCGACCGGAACCGCACCGACTATCAAGTACTCATTACCGATCGCACGAGCGTCAAGACTCATGGCGGCTTTCTTCGCAGCGGCAAGAAGTATCCAGTGACGGATATCTTGCGCGGTCTGATTGTGGAAGTCGAGGGACGTGGCGATTCGCAGGGCCAGCTCGTTGCCGACAAGATCAGGTTTGATGAGTCGGACATGAGAGCCGCGATCACGTCTGATACGCGAGTCACACCCGTGGAGGAGAACCAGGCGCGAATGGCGGGACAGATGGACGAGCTATATGCGGTCGCTGCGGAGGCGAGAGGTGAAGCGGCAGCGGCGAACGAACGCATTACTGCTCTCGATGACTACGATGTGAAGGAAACGGTCGCGGTAACTTTCCGGGTGAATAGCGCAGTGCTCTCACCGGAAGCGAGACAACACCTTGACGAGTTTGCAGCGAAAGTCGCGAACGCCAAGGCCTACACGATCGAGGTTGCAGGTCACACTGATTCTACCGGCAGCGAAGCAAAGAACTTCAGGCTGAGCCGGGAGCGTGCAGATGCGGTGGTCCAATACCTCGCGGTGAATCATAAGATTCCGCTCCGCCGTTTTGTGACGCCTATGGGCTACGGCAAAACGGAAGCTGTCGCCGACAACACGACCGCATCGGGACGCCAACAGAATCGGCGCGTGGAAGTTAAGATGCTGCTCAACCGCGGCATGAGCCGGCCGCAGTCTACGTCTGCAACGACCAAGCCATAGTCGGGTAGTGGGTCAGTTGATGTCCGATAAGCTTTATTAGCTTGTCGTTGAGTCACGACAAACTAAAGGAAGCTCTGATTAACAATAACCGGCTCATGGTTCAATTTGAAGGGCACGGCATGACTGTGCCCTTTTTTATAAAGATGTGCCGTAGTTTGTGCTTACTCACGCCTACTGCTTTCAGCAGCCTCCCGCAATGGAAGGCACAATCATCACGGTATCGCCATCGCTGACCGGAGTGTCCAGAGCTTGAGCGTGTCGTATGTCTTCATCATTGACGTAGACATTAACAAAGCTGCGTAAAGCGTTCTGGTCGGTGAACAAATGTTTACGCAACTCCGCGTAAGTGGTTGTGAGACTGTCGAGCGCCTCGCCCACGTTGTTGGCTTCAAATACCAACTGCGCGGCGCCATCGGCGAATTGTCTGAGTGGAGTTGGGATTACTACTGTGACGGCCATTATTCCTGCCCTTTCGACATCTCTTCCGGATTAAACTTTGAGCGATCACTCTCCATCTCCCAGGAGCGGAGATCCAGCGCGCTCCCTTCGCGAACAGAGACGATAATGTATGAATAAATTGGCCACGCGTGTTCGAGATCGTAACGCGACGGCACTGCCTCATCGTCGGGATGCGAGTGATAAAAGCCCACCACATCCAAACCCTTTTGCGCAGCCGCCCGTTCGCCGGCTACCAACTCTTCGGGCCGTATCAGGAAGCGATTGCGTTTCGCCTCCTCTTCGCGGGCATTCGAAATGGCATACGTCTCCACAACTTCTTTGTTTCCGTTTTGAAGGAAGCGACCAATCAATAGGCCGCAACATTCATACGGATAGTCGCGCTCTCCGTGCGCCTGCATGGCGACCACATGCGGCTGGGTGAGTAGGATCAAAAGTTAGTCCTCCAACGTTAGCGGCAACTCTTTGGAGTGCGGCGGCCTGACGCCGCTTTGGTCCGCGGTAGCTTGACGCTTCTGTTTTACTGGGCACTGACAACCGTGGCCGCGCGAATCAGGCCAAAGCGGCGCCAGGCCGCCGCACTCCAAAGAGTTGTCGCGACTCATCCTAGTACCTCAATGCCTGATCAATGTCGGCAATGATATCTTCAATGTCCTCGATACCGACTGAGACTCGCACCAGCCCTTCGGTAATGCCTAACTCGAGCCGCCGTTTCGGAGCGACCTCGCGGTGTGAAGCTGTTGCTGGGTGCAGTACACCCGTGAAGACATCGCCCAAACTCGTCGAACGAACGCAAAGCGAGAGCGCATCCATAAAGCGGAAGGCTGCCTCGCGCGTGTTTTCCCGAAGTTCAATCGAGACAAGGGCGCCAAAATGAGGCTGGCGCAGGGTGCGCTTGATTGTCTCCTGATCCTGCGGCGTTCCGAGGCCCGGATAATAAACGCGGGATACGCTTTGATGGTCTGCGAGATGTTTCGCTAAACGGAGAGCGTTATCACACTGGCGATCCATGCGCACTGACAATGTCTTTAACCCGCGATGAATTTCATGCGCCTCCCAAACACCGAGGATGCCGCCAACAAGCTTCATCACGCCGATCAGCGTTGGAAGGTCTAGCTCATCACGAGCGACGACCACCCCGCCCATCACATCCGCGTGTCCTCCCAGATATTTCGTCGCACTATGCACGGCGAAATCCGCACCATGCTTCAGGGGTTGGCAAAGATAAGGGGAAGTGAACGTATTGTCCACGATAAACCGAGCGCCCACTTCGCGTGAGATTTCCACACAAGCGGCAACATCACAAACCTTCAAAAGTGGATTTGAAATCGTCTCAGCAATCAACAGCCGAGGTTTGACCTCGAGAGCTTTCGCTCTCAAAGCCTCGACGTCGGAGAAATCCGCCGTTGCAGTCTTAATGCCATACGATGCAAGAACCTTGTAGAGCAGATCAGTCGTCGCGCCGTATAGATCCTGCGACGCCAGAATCATAGCGCCGGGAGAGAGCTCGCAGGCGAAGATAGCGGCATGCAGGGCCGCCATGCCGGTGGCATAGGCGCAAGCGGCGGCGCCTTCTTCAAGCACCCGGATGGCTTCTTCCAGCGCCGCGACTGTAGGGTTCCCATAGCGTGAGTAGATGTAGCCCTGTTGCTCACCCGCGAAAACCTGATCCACTTCGGCCATGGAATCATAAGTAAAGGTGGCGGTCGCATAGATGGGGTTGGAAACAGGCTTGCCGTGAGGCGGCACACCTCTTTCACCCGCGTGGACCAGTTGGGTATTTATGCCGAACCGCTTTTTGCTGGCTGCCATCCGGTACTCCTATCTAATTAGTTCATTCTAAACGCCAACACGCTCAAGAGCACCGAAAGATTTTCCATATCTCAATTTTCATTTTTCATTCGCGGATTCAAGTTTGAAGTGCAACTCAGCTATCGGACCGGGAGCGACAGCGACGCCGCGTGAAACAGCCCGAATCAGAACCGGAAGCGGTAGCGACCGGCCAAGGAGTCAACCGTGGTTGTCAGTACTTGAGTGA
>DASXSC010000102.1:0-7545 GCA_036506215.1 Pyrinomonadaceae bacterium
ACTCCCGGTGTAACACGTTATTGACCCGGACGTGCAGCACTGAGTCTGACCCCCAGGACATCCACAATCGTTACACACGCCAGCATCAGCGTTGGTATGCTTAAGCCCCTGGAACCCAGCGACCCCTACCAAGAGCGCTAATAGCGTAAAGACTACTCTCAGTATTCGTTGCGCCATGCTTTTCTCACCCCCTTTCTTAGTTGGTTTGTCCATCTATCATTCGGTCAACACGTTACCGCGTCAACAACGGAGCACAACAATCGTAGCCCCATAACATCCACTCGTTGTAACTCCAACATTGGTGTTAGGTTGCTCGAGCTCTGGGATCGGCCGATTCCTACCAAGAGCGCTAAAACTGTGAAGATCACTCTTGATATGTGTTGCATCAGGCTGGTTTAACCCCTTCCTTAGTTGGTTGGTCCATCAGTTGTGGAACCGAGATTGTTGAGGAACCAAGTTTTCCGCTGTCGGGCTCTCCTTTATATACGGCTGAATTGAGGCCAGCGTAGATTGGGTATGCGCCTTCGGGCTCATCAGTTAAAATTCGGCTATCTAGCCACGTAAGGACAGCAAGCCCCACAAATATGAGATTCTGTATTATGTGAAGCGGTCTACCCTTCGCCATCGTCAAGGTAAACCAGCACCCACAAGCGCCCTCAGGAGCGGCTGCAAGGTAAACTATGGTGAAAAATGCTAATAATAGCGCGCCCGATAAACAAGCCGAACGACGCCAACGCCTTATTAAAAGGCCAATCGAAATTGTGGCTTCCGCCATAATGATAAAGAATGCCGCATACCGCTCTGTACTCACCGGGAGGACATGATAGTCGTGAAGAGCAATGGTAAAACCGGAAAGATGTATGAGCTTATCAATGGCCGAAAAACCGAATAGTACTACTAATAGCAATATCGGTAATACTCTGGAAAAGGAAACGATTGATCTCCGCGTAACCTCTATTGCGGACAGCATGGGGAGTCTCTCAGCAAACTTACACAACACCACTGTCACCATTCGGAAGTAACCGAATGTACCGTTGTCGTTACAGAGCAGAGCTTAGAAGACTCACCAAAGTAAAGCTTTCCGAAAATCGGCGACTTTTAGGTGAAAATCGGACTTTATTTTCAAATAATCGGGTCGGCCTCAATGTTTGCCCTTCAAGTGCCGAACGTATTGCTTTTTATAATCACTTGGTAAACAACCTACCCACTTCTTGAACTGGCGAATGAATGGCCCAGGGCCATTAAATCCACACCGGCTGTAGATCTCCGTTAGCGTGTAATTCTTCCTGTGAAGCAACTCCAAACATTTCTCGATTCGATACCGGATTAGGAAGTCATAAAAGGTGATATCTGCGAATTGATTGAGAAGCGAGTTGAGGTGATCCCGGCTGATACCGCAATATCTGGCTGCATCATCAAGGTGAGTGTCTGGCTCCGAATAGTGCTCCTCGATGAATATCCAGAGACGCTCCAGCCTTCGAGAGTACGTGAGCTTCTCTCGTATTGACTCTAAGGAAGGTCTTATATCCGATAACGCGCCATTAGGTGGAAGGCGGCTCGGCTTGTTACTCTCATCGAAATTCTGAGCGTTTCCAGAGAGTTTCATTCTGGGCTCCACGATGAAAGGGAGAGGTTAAACGGGAAGAACCGTCTAGTAATTCAAATTGTGGTTTGCTAGACGACGATCGAACCTCAAAGCACATTCACAACTTCGGACGGTGAGGTTCCAGCAGATTGGGATCGCACTGAGGTATTATCAAAGTTTGGATTCGTCTCAATCAAACGTCTCAATTGTCAAAGCAACCCACTGAGCCACTAAAACAAGCTCCCTAGAAAAGGTTGCTCCACTCTACCTCGACGACTAAAAGATCGCTGCACGTTGAGATTGAGATGTGTATCATAGAACGGTGAATTAGTCAATCAGGTAATGTCTTAATTCTAAAGCCGAGCGCGAGCAAGCGCGGTCGTCCTGCGCTTTGAAGACGGAATAGGGCGAAGGAGATCGCGAGGATGTTTGACGTGCATCCGTCTCAGATGATGCGAACGGTTGAAGCAAGCGCAGTTCAGATTTCGCCAGTCACTGCAGATGCGTCTCCGAGATCGACACAGGCTGGAGGAAGCCGCAGTGGAAGAATGCTTGTGTCACTTCTCGACGGGAAGCTTGATGAAACCGTTTGCTTATTAGTCTCCGGATTTCCTGACGCTGACCGTATCGACCAAACTGCTCGCGCCGCTTGACGGCAATCCAGTAGCGCAATCAAGGGATCAATGGCGGTACTTTGATAATGAACACGTCTCTGCGGATGGTGCTGCCCCAGTTGCTGGTGAACGCGATGTACTTTCCGTCTCGGCTGATGTCGGCTCTGGGCGTGTCCCAGTAGTCCCGATAAACCGAGTGATGATGGGCTAACCTTCTCACCCTCTGGCTGCCGTCGGTTGCCACCTGAAAAATCTCGTTGCGGAACGGCCCGACCGGGCCCTTCGCCGCGGTGAAGTTGCTTATCACACACCAGGATTCGTTGTCCGCAAGCATCGATACGTGGTTCGCCTGCGACCAGTCGGTTCCGAAGCCTATCAAGGCCTTGAACTGATGCGGTGCGGCTAATTTCCTGAACGTGTATTGATTATTCCAGTTGTCGTGCCCGACAGCGATTTGCCAGCCGGTGTCGCTGTGTCCGGGCGAAAAATCAGGCGCGGGATCGGTCAAGTTCTCGACGCCGCCGGTTTGCAGGTCCACAACCTGCACGTCAACCGTCTTGGTAAAATGCGCTTTGATCGTCGCGTAACGCCCTGATTTGTCCACCTGGACTTCGTCAAACTCCGCGAGATTCTCGTTGCGGAGTATCCGGTCTTGATCCCTCCGCCAAACTATGTAGCCGTAAGGCTTCCAGTCCTTGTCCTTTTTGGTAAATGCAAACACATTCTCATCGACGCTCATGCTCATCTGACCGAGGTACCCAGTGCGTAGTTCCGGCGTGAAGTCCTTGACCAAAACATACCTCCAGGTCGCGACGTCGTAGGTGTAAAGCTTCAGCCCGACATACGAGTAGAGCATGTTCGCGCTCCTGGTGCTCCATATCGCGTCTTCCGCTGAAAGGTAACCGCTGTCTCCGGGCGGCCGGTCAAAGAGCGGACGCTTATCCAATATTTGAAAGCCGTTGGGATCAAACTTGTAGAGCTTTGGTTCGTTGTCGCAGGCGATAAAGAATCGAGCGTCGTCCAGACTGAATGTCTCCCAGTAGGAGTAAGAGTTATGACAATCCTTGCCGTCCCTCTCACCCGTGACCCGCATAATTGTCGTTCCGAAGACTGGATCAGTAAAGGTCTCTCCCGCTCGTGGGAGCGGAGGAGGCGCGCCCTCATCGTAGACTCGATGGTCTGTTATGACGGCACCCCTGCCTGTGAAAGTCGCTGTTCTCGTGGTTTGAACGCAATAGGTCGCAGCAGCGCAGATTATCAGCACCGCTCCAGTGAACATGTATTTGAACGATCTAGTCATAATTCGACTCCGCGTTCATGCAAAATTACGAATAGCAGCGCGATTCTACGTGAGCGATTGAAGTCGAACAATAGTTGTTTTCTGGAACGAGACGGCCTTTAAGAATATCCCCGAAATAAAAGGAGTTCGTCGCGAGATCGCCAGGAGAGACTTATGATTAATTCGATCAAATCAAAGCGCAGGCTGCCGTTTGGGTTATTCGGGTTGGTTTTGTCATTGTTGGCCTCGACAATGTCTGCTCCGGGGCCCGCACGAGCCCAGCAATCGCCTGGATGCGAAAGCGGAATCGGCGGACGAATCTTCTCCAATGGTGGAGAAGTCGAGGTAGAGATACTCCCAGCGTCGGCCGGCTACACCAGCGAGCTTCATTTTGTGTCGCCCGGACCGGAGCGTCTCCTCGGCACCAACAGAGACGCCGGCACAATCGCGAGGCTTGGAGCTTTTCCTTCGGGCACCGAACTTATCTTCGACATCGTCGTGCGCGAGACAAGAGACACTTTTATGATGGGTCCGGCGTCGCGGAATTCTGACGGTGTCGGTCACGCCGACGTCACCTGCTTTGGTGACGGCACGGCCAAGATCGGCTTCGAAGACGTAATGGGAGGGGGCGATCGAAACTATGCCGATCTGATCTTCGCCGTAAGACAGCCGATAACCGCTTGCAGCTACTCTCTCTCAATCGCAAGCCAATCGTTTGATGCGGGCGGCGGCAGCGGCTCGTTTAGCGTTGGAACGAGCGGCGGATGTAGCTGGGCCGCGGGCGCCAACGCAGGTTGGATTGCGATCACGTCGGGGGCCGCGGGGAGCAACAATGGAACTGTGAGTTACTCGGTAGCGATCAATGCAAACTCGGGCTCTCGAACGGGAACCATTACGGTTCAGGGACGCACGTTTACAGTTTTTCAGGACGGCGCCGGGAGCTTGCCGCTGATCACCAGCGCGATACGCAATGGGAAACAGATGCTCGTGAATGGCATCAATTTCGACAGCGGCTCCGTGATTCTGCTGAACGGCGAAGAGCAAAAGACTCTTCACGACGACAGCAACCCAAGGACAATACTAATCGGCAAGAGAGTCGGCAAATTCGCGCTGGCGGGCGATAAGTTGCAGGTAAGGAGCTCATCGGGCGGGTTGTCACCTCAGTTCACTTATACCCCGTAAGCCGGATGAGATCAGTTTCCGAGATTCCAACCTTAGAATTCCAGCCTCGGTTGGCGCACTCTTCGTCGCGCAATCGGATGTCCGTAGTCGCGATCGGAGACGTAAACCTCCTCGAGGACTACGTCCACGCCTGGGAAGACCTCGCCGCAACCGCGATTGAGGCGAATCCGTTTTACGAGCCGTGGATGTTGATGCCCGCCTTGCGCGAACTCGCGGCGGGAAAAGATATACGCGTCGTTATGGTGCTCGACGTGAGTGGAGAACAGCCAGTCCTCTGCGGAGTATTCCCGCTGGAGAAGAAAGGGAGCTACAAAGGGCTACCGATCGCTGTTCTGAGTCTGTGGCAGCATATATATTGCGCGCTGTGCACTCCACTCGTTCGCGAAGGCTATGCTCGCGAATGCCTTGACGCATTTCTTAACTGGCTCTTTTTGGAGTCTGGTTGTTCACTGATGGAATTTAATTTGATATCCGGCGATGGCGCCTTTAACAGGATCCTGAGCGACTGTTTGTTTGAGCGCGCCACCTCAAGCCTTCTTTGCGAGTCATACTCGCGGGCTCTGTTTCGACCCGCAGAAAGCGCGGAAGAGTATCTCGAGTCGGCGATCTCTCCGAAACACCGCAGAGAGATGCGGCGTGTGCAAAGGCGGCTATCGGAGCTAGGCCGCGTCGATTTTGATGAGCTTGAGCAAGAGGGGGACGTTGACGCCTGGGTCGAAGAATTCCTTGAGCTCGAGGCGAGCAGCTGGAAGGGGGAGCAGGGCAGCGCGCTGGGATGCGTCGACGCAAATCGCAACTATTTCGTGACCATAACGCGTGAAGCCTTTCGAAGAGGTAGGCTAATGATGACGGCGATGCGACTGGACGGCAGGCCGCTCGCGCAAAGATTAAGTTTTGTCGCTAGCCGTGGAGCCTTCGCTTTCAAGACTGCATATGATGAAAGTTACGCAGGCTTCTCGCCCGGAATCTCGCTCGAGATAGACACTATCCGCAGGCTCCATGCCAGTACGGAGATCGACTGGATGGACTCGTGCGCGACGCCGATCCATTTCATTAATCGGTTGTGGACTGACCGCAGGGCTATTAGCACTGTCTTGATTTCTACGGGCAGGAAGTCCGGAGACTTGCTGGTTGAAATTATGCCGTTAATGAAGCGGCTTAACCGGGGCCTCAAGAGTATCAGGCAATCAGCCACAACCAAGGAGAGAGAAAAATGAGCGCTGTCACATTTTCAGTTGGCGCTGATCCGAACGTTTCGACTCTGACATCACAAGCGGCTCATAAGCTGTTGTCGATCGACGCGGGCGAGTTCCGCGCAAACTTCAACAGGCGGCCCTTCTTAATCGAGCACGAGCTGTCAGGCCATCCGCTGTTCTCGATTCCCCGCCTTATCGAGCTCTCGCGCATCCTGCCGCCAGAGCATGTGATCTATCATTCCGGCGAGATTCGACCCGAAACAACTTTGTACACCGGCGCACCGCGAACCGGGCTTTCAAGCGAGGAGACTCTGAAGGAAATTGAAGAGTGCCGGTCCTGGATGGTCTTGAGATACGTCGAGAAGGATCCCGAGTATCGCGAGCTTATCGACCGCGTGCTGAATGAGATACAAGCGTACTCCGAACCCATCGACCCCGGGATGCTGATGCGACAGGCGTTCATCTTTATCACCTCTCCGCAAGGAGTTACACCGTGGCATACGGATCCTGAATACAGTTTCCTGTTTCAGATTCGGGGGAACAAACGACTCAAGATAGTCAACCCATCGCCGCTTTCCGAAGAGGAGTTGGAAGACTACTTTGCGCTTCTGCGCAACCCTGGTTTCAAAGAAGAGTATCGCGAGATGGCTTCAACGTACGATCTCTCCGAAGGACAAGCGCTGCACTTCCCTCTCACCGTGCCGCATTGGGTTCACAACGGCGATCAAGTGGCAGTCTCGATCAGCGTCACCTTTCAGACTCGCGCGAGCGATCGAAGGACCCTGATCTACAAGACAAACCATTATCTGCGCAAGCGCGGGTTCAAGCCTGCGCCGTTTGGAAAATCGGTATTGAGGGACGAGGCAAAGTTCTTTGCGTACCGTGCCACAAGGCGAGCGAAGAAATTGCTACACCTGTCTGAGGTCGCACGTAGCTTAGCTCACTAAGACTCGACAAGATTCTCGCTAGAAGTGTACGAAGTGCCAGTCCTTCATTGCGCCGAGCATTGCTGCCCCTCGCAGACTGTCCGTCAAATTCACCAGGAGAGGACACCCTGCCGTGACTTAACCCGCACCGCCGTCAGCTTTACCAGTATAGGCATTTCCCTCAGCCTTATAGATCTCTGCAAGCGTGCGCCGGTAATCAGAATTCTCCGGTTCAATATCAATCGCCTTCTGGCACGCTTCGCGGGCTCCCGGCCAATCATCGAGGCCAGCCAGGGCTAATGCCAGATTTGCATAGTAAACGGCTGCGTTAGGATCTAGCTCGATGGCCTTGTCGTAATTTGCTTTTGCCGCAGCGTAATCGGCTTTATCAAGATGATCATTGCCCTCTGCGTTGTAAATACCTGCAAGCTTGCGCCGATAGTCAATGTTCTCCGGCTCAATATCAATCGCCTTCTGGCACGCTTCGCGGGCTCCCGGCCAATCATTGAGGCCAGCCAGGGCTAATGCCAGATTTGCATAGTAAACGGCGGCGTTCTGGTCCAGCTCGATGGCCTTGTCGTAATTAGCTTTTGCCGCAGCGTAATCGGCTTTATCAAGATCATCGTTGCCTTCGGCATTGTAGACTGTCGCTAACACCTGAGTGTAATAAACATTTTCCCGATCAATCTCGATTGCCTTCTGGGATGCCTCTCGGGCACGCTCCCAATTCTTAAGTCCCAATAGTGCTAATGCCAGATTTGAA
>DASXSC010000103.1:0-3988 GCA_036506215.1 Pyrinomonadaceae bacterium
TCTGCAGCCTCATCGCTGCACCTCCGCCAGTAGCGGGCTCTCAATGGTCACGCTATAACGCTTGAACAGTTCCTGGTAAAACTTCTCATTCAATTCCAGCCGCTGGGCATTGGCCCACTCGCGACGCACGTCATCGCGTACATCCGCCAGTTCGGGCACGCGTCCTTCCGTGCGTTCGCTAACAAAAACCAGATGCGCGCCGTAGCCAGATTCAACCGGTCCTTCCCACTTGCCGGGCGAAAGCTCGACCAACTTTGCGGCAAACTTTTCTCCGAACTGTTTCGCAACCTCACTCGCCGACGCTGCTGTGAAGCTCCGTTCCATCAGGAACGAATCACCGAGCGCCGAGACCTCGGCCTGCCCGCCGGCCCGGTTCAACCGTGCTAGTAGCGCCGAGATATCACGCGCAAGATTTTCGCCGTGCTTTTCGGGATCAAGATACACCTGGCTAAACGTGAACCGTTGCTCGGCGCGAAATCGGTCGGTGTGCGCCTGCAGATACGCGTTCAAGTCGGCGTCGGTCGGTTCAGGCATAGCGGCGATGTCATCCGAAATGAATTCCATCTTTTGACGCAAGCGGCGGCGGATGACCGTGTCGTCCTTGTCCAGACCTAACGCCATCGCTTCGCGGCAATAGACCTCCTCGCGTACAAGGTCCCTGACAAGTCCCGCCAGTTCTTCAGACGTGGGTGGGCGCTGCCATGCTTTTGCGAACGCGGACACAAGGTTTTCGATCTGCCCCTGCGTCACGGTGATCTTCCTGGGCCCATCGCTGGAGCCCGGTTTGGACACAAGACCGTACGCGATGAATAGCACCGCTCCCAGCAGGAGGAAATGCACCAATGGTTCGCGCACAAATGTTTTCATGTGTGCAGCCTTTCGGAATTATTTCGCCGGGGTGTACCAGATCGGCGAGGTGTAAGCACGCTCCTGAAGTTTCATCGTGGTGCCGGGCAGCGGCTTGATCCCGAAGCGTTTTGCGTCGTAAGCGGTCCAACGAGGCGTGGGAATCTCCAGCACGCGCACGTAGTAAAACGCGCGCTGTCTGGCGTCGAAGTTCGGGTCTTTCCAAACGGTGATCAATTCCGGATCGCCAATCGTGTTGGACCAGGTGGCGTTTTCAACGTCCACTGTATCGCCGACGGGTGGCAACTTACCGTTCGCGCCCAGCTTGCGCTTATCCGCGTCACCCCAGACGACGTCATAGACCTGCTCGTGAACTTCGCCCTTGGCATCGAGCCATCCTTTGACGATCTGGATGCGATCGAGATTCGCGCCAATGGGATCTTTCAATGCGGCGACGAGGAATGTCGGGGACTTGCCGGTGGGAGCGTCGCGCAGATCACCGCCCATGGGAACGCCCTTGGAGTAGCCGATGGCGGCGGGCATGCGGTTGGTAGCGTCGGCCCGCTCGAAATCCCAGCCGCCGAAGAACCGCACGGTCATGCGCGGGCCGGTCGTGGCATATGTCTCGCGGCGCTGCATCGCGTCGAAGATTGCCGCGCGGCTGTTCTCGGTCGCCCATACAGCGGCATAACCCGAGGCGGAAACTTCCCAATCCATGATCGTCACGCCGGTCTTTGGATTGTTAATGAAGGTCTTGGTCAGACGCTCGGGACTGGGTTCCTGTGGCGTGGTCTTGCCGAAGAAGTTATCTTCCTCCATCGCGGTGAGACCGGTATGCGCGTCGCTGCTGCCGACGAGGCCAAACTTGTAGGGATTCACGCCGAGCACCGCTTCAAGCTTGAGACCGTTCTTCAGCGCGGAGCGCGCATACTCGAACTCAAGCATGTCCTTCGACTTTGCCACACTGCCATCGAGGTTGCCCTTATCCCAGGTTTCAAAATTGGCGAACTCATCATTGGGCGACAAGTAAGGATGCGCCTCGCCGGTGCCCTTGGTCTGGGTGACTTCGTAAAGCCGCTCCCACTTGTTACGCGTCTCCACATATTCGCGGTCAATCTTTTTACCGAACGCTTCGACCATGGGGAACATCCGGCCGTTACTCAAATTGCCATTGTGGGCGATGGCGAGCACTTCGCTGCCGGTCTTTTGTTCGGTCGCCGTCATCCATTTCCATAAATCCTCGGGATTATCACTGCCGAGTGGCGCCATTGTGGTGAACGGCTCGACTAGACTGGCCTTCGCACCATTCTCGCGAAACAGGATGTTGCGGTGAAGGTTGTTGCCGCCCGTGTTTGAGGTCCACTCGAACCCGATGAACGCCGTGAAGTGACCCGGATCGTTGAACTCCTCCGCCGCGTTAATAGTTTCCTGCCAAGCGGACCGATATGCGCGCGTCCCCGGAAGTGGGAACCCTTGAGGCATTCTTCCCTGCCCGAAACTGACGATGATATCCATAGCCGCATCGGCGCCATGGCCAGACTTGATCTGGTCATACCACTTCCGGCCCTGCGGTGTGGCCAGCAACTCCTGATCGCCGCTCATCAACTGCGGGAAGAACCCAAAGCCGTCGGAGTGATCCGTCACGACGAGGAAGTCGAGTGGCCGGGACAACCTGGCCGGTTGGCCGTTCGAAGCGGTGATCTCCTCGCCCCGGGCGAAACGATAGGCCTCCCTTGGTCCAAGCCGGCAACCGAACGCGCCCGCGTCCATCGAAAACGAAGTGTGCAGGTGCGTGTCGCCGAAGAGCGGCCGTGTAGGAAAATTTCGGCCCGCGTAGGGCGAGTATGGCGGCTTGTTGGGGAAAGATTTTTCTGCGGTCGCTTTGTCGAGCGTGCCGGCATCCGTTGGCATTTGCTGTTGAGCCCCTACTCGCAGCCAGACCAGGCTTCCGGCCAGTCCCGCGCATAGCAGTGCGCCTATTATGAGCTTACGGGCGTGTTTTGCTTTCATCGGTCGAGTCCTTTCGTTGTTCATTAGTTTCAATTCACCTCGATCTCACCGGGCCATCGAGTCTTGTCGACCGTGGACGCGCGCCACTCAGCGGCCTGTCCACAACTGTGCAGCCACACCCTTGGCAGCTATATCCAAATCTCATCCTTGATTCGCTTTTGTCTCATTCGGCGCGAGGGCCACTAAGAAGGCTCAGGGTAGCGATGTTCAATCCTCTCAAATTTAGCCCGAGTCTAGCAGCCTAACAGGCAAGCCATAACTGTCAGTTTTGACAGCGCCAGTACAAAAAAGCTTCCGGAAGGTCATCCCCCTAGCCTGAGTTCTTTTCCGTCTTGCTGGATCGTTAGTTTTGATAGTTTAGAGATCAGTGAATCGCACTACATAATCAAAGTCGAGAAAAAAGAGCTCGCTGCTGAGCTGGTGATTTCGAGCAGTACTGAGTCTGTCTGACTTCTGGCTGCACGCGCTCAACACCTTTAATTCGAATTTCATCGCGGTGGAGATGAATAACGTATTTCTCAAGTCACGTGAGGGTCGCACCCGAATCCGACCGTAGTGTAGGCACGAGCGAAAGCATTAGATGATTAACCGCAAATCTGGACCACTCTGAACAAAAGTTTTGCGTCCCGAGTCTCATGGCAACCGAAAAAATCTCGGAAGGAATTTGCGGTGCTCTCCCGATAAGTTGTCTGTGCTCGATGATTCAGACCAGTTTAGGCAAGCCTCCCTTACTGTCAAAAATGACAGTTACCGCCCCCAAATCCGCACTACCGTCCAACTACCGAGGTCTACGTATTCAGTGTCGTTTGAGTTGATAGAGAGAGCGCAGCTGATTTGCAAGGCGGTCGAGCTGACCCTGACCTTAGTAATAACTGCAGGAGAAAGAGAACGTAAAGTTAAGATTCCTCTTCCCAATCGAACAGACTTTGATTCTGAACTTGTCTGGCTCGATGAAGGTGACCTGGCATGCTATTCTGTGTCAGTCCAAGTCGCGCTGCAGCACTCCGCATGCTTCCACCTGTTGCTTCATGGACCGCCTCAATGCTGCAACGTTTGGCCCGAGCGCTTCATTGCTTGAAAGTTTCTTCGCGGCGTAGTCAGCGAGGATTCGTTCCTGAAGTAAGCATGTCTT
>DASXSC010000104.1:0-11752 GCA_036506215.1 Pyrinomonadaceae bacterium
GTCCTAATTCAACTACCGGAGTCATCGCGGCGAGCCACGCTGGCCACGTCTACACGGGCCTCGCCAATGGCAGCAACTCTGGCGGAAACCGGCTCTATGCCGCCGACTTCAACAATGGGAACATCGACGTCTACGACGGCACCTACGCATTAACAACCACTTCCGGCAGCTTTGCCGATCCAACTATTCCGACCACGGCGGGGAACACCTACCATCCTTATAACATTCAGAACATCGGCGGCTCGCTTTATGTGATGTATGCCAAAGTCGGCACTGACGGGAAACCAGAGGATGGAGTTGGAAATGGTTTCGTCCGCCGATTTAATACCGATGGCGTGCGCGACCTGACCTTCGGGATCAACAACGGACCGCTGAATTCGCCCTGGGGGGTCACTATCGCACCGTCCACCTTCGGTATCTTTGGCAGTGCGCTGCTAATCGGCAACTTCGGCGAAGGCAATCCCAGCATCCATGCCTTCAACCCAACCACCGGCGCTTTCCTGGGCACTATCCAAAACGAGAACGGCGATGGCATCGAAATCGATGAGCTATGGGGCCTCCAGTTCGGTAACGGCGTCAATGGCGGCGACCCTGGCACGCTCTACTTCACTGCCGGCACCGGTGAAGAAGAGCACGGCCTGTTTGGTTCTTTGAAACCAACCACGGCTACGGCGACTTCGTTAATTCAGTTTGCGACTGACGAATTCGTAATCAATGAAGGCACCGGCCATATTGACGTATCCATAACGCGTGCCGGCGATGCGTCCGGCACAGCTACCGTTAACTTCAACACCTTCGACGAGTCGCAAGTGAGCCATGCTTCGCAGAAGTCCGACTACGAAATAGCGCTCGGCAAGGTCAGCTTCGCGCCTGGTGAAACAGCTAAGACGGTTCGCATCCTGATCGTCAATGACAACTTCGTCGAGGGCGACGAGACGGTTAACCTCGCTCTCTCAAACCCGACGGGAACGGGCGTGGGATTAGGAACTCCAAACCAGGCGGAACTCACGATCGTTGACAACGATAGCGTTGCACCGACCGCGAACCTGATTGACGACTCTACTTTCTTCGTTCGCCAACACTATCTCGACTTCCTTAACCGAGAACCGGACGCCTCGGGTTTGGCTTTCTGGGTTAATCAGATCGAGTCGTGCGGTGCGGATGCGGCCTGCCGTGAAATCAGACGCATTAACGTGAGCGCGGCTTTCTTTCTCTCCATCGAATTCCAGAAGACTGGCCTGGCGGCCTATCTGACGCACCGGGCTGCGTTCGGACCGAGTATATTAGGCGGGTCATCGGCTGTGCCTGTTCTCTATGGAACGTTTGAACGCGACACGCAGGCACTCCAGAAGGACTTCGTCTTCGGGGCGCCGGGGGCAGACGCACAGCTTGAAGCAAACAAAGTGGCGTTCTATAACGACTTCGTCACGCGGCCTGAGTTTGTCACTAAATATCCGTCGACTCTGACCAATGATGAGTATGTTGATAACTTGCTGGCAAGTGCGGGACTGTCTCCCAGCAACTTCATTGTGAATCTGACGAATTCGCAGGAGAATCCGCCGACGAACCCAACACTTGTCGGCGGTGCTCGAAGGTCGGCGTCTTTCGGTACGGCGACCTTCAACATGAACACCGCGCAGACACAAATGACGTTTACAGCCACGATTAGCAACCTCGATTTCACCGGCTCGCAAACGGCAGACACCAATGACAACCTGGTCGCAGCGCACATCCACGCAGGGCCGACTGTCGCGCCAGGCGTCAATGGGCCAGTCGTGTGGGGGTTCTTTGGCGCTCCGCTGAACGACAACAGTCCGAATGATGTGGTAAAGACTGACGGTCCCGGAGTGGGCGGCACAATCAGCGGCAAGTGGGATCCGCCGGAGGGGAACGGAACAACGTTCGCCGCGCAGTTAGCAAACCTCAAGGAGGGACGCGCTTACATCAATTTCCACACCACGCAATTCGGCGGCGGCGAGATCCGGGGCAATTTCCCGGAGATGACCGCCTTCCGCAACTCACTTGTGGCGGGACTGAATGCTGCAACAGACACTCGTGCCACAGTACTGCGGAAGGTTTCCGAGTTCCCGTTCTTGAGCGACCGCGAACTCAACGGAGCTTTCGTCTTCATGGAATACGCCGGCTATCTGCGGCGTGATGCTGACGTGGCGGGCTACGCTTTCTGGCTCAGGAAACTGAGGGAGTTCAACGGCAACTTCGTTAATGCTGAGATGGTGAAGGCCTTCATCAGCTCTGGCGAGTATCGCCAACGCTTCGGAATCTGATGGCACGCCGAGCCGGACATCAACCGAGAAAGGGAGCGCCTTCGCTCCCTTTTTTCTGGCTCCTGCTCCTGCCGCCTGCCTCCTGCCGTCTGCTCCTGTCTGGCTTCCGTTTCCTCACTTCTGCTACATTCAGCGCATGAACGTGGTCCTGCGCGTCGAAAAAGTTTCGAAGCAATACCGAATCTACGAGCGGCCTGGCGACCGCCTGAAAGAGTCGTTGACGCGCGGACTGTTGCGCCGCCACAAAGAATTCTGGGCGCTACGCGATGTCGACTTCGAAATCGAGTCAGGCACGACGGTCGGAATCGTCGGACCCAACGGCTGCGGCAAGTCGACGCTCTTGCAGATAATCTCGGGAACGCTCGCGCCAACTCACGGCGACGTTTGGCACGAAGGACGAATCGCCGCGCTGCTCGAATTGGGAGCAGGCTTCGATCCGGAATTTACCGGCGTTGAGAACGTTTACATGAATGCAGGCTTGCTCGGACTAACCCGGCGAGAAACAGATTCGCTCTTTCCCGCTATCGAGCGTTTTGCGGAAATCGGTCCATTTCTCTACCAGCCTGTCAAAACTTATTCGAGCGGCATGTATGTCCGCCTCGCTTTCGCCATTGCGGCGAGCGTTGAGCCAGATATTCTGATCATCGACGAAGCGCTCGCCGTCGGTGATGCGGTTTTCCAACACCGGTGCCTGCGCCGTATTAATGAACTGCACGAACGCGGCGCCACGGTACTTTTTGTTTCGCATGACGCGGCCGCCGTGCGCGCCCTGTGCTCGCGCGCCATTCTTCTGAAAGCGGGCAGTGTCATAGCCGATGGCAAACCCGCGGACGTGCTCAACCTCTATCAAAAGATCATTATGGAACGGGAGCAGGCTTACGAAGCTGAAGCAGGAGCGCTCAAGCCAAAACCGCCGCCCGACGAGAGTCTGGCGCCGGTCAGCTATGCTTACCGGCACGGTGATGGGAGCGCCGAGATTATCGGGGCAGACCTTGTTGACGCTTCGCGGGCGCACGTGGAAATCGTCGAGAGTGGCGAGCCACTAACATTGCGCGTGGTGGCACACTTTAATCAAAACGTTGACGAGCCGGTAATTGGCTTTCTGCTTCGCAATTCCCACGGCATCCATGCCTATGGCACGAACACGAAAGAGCAGCAGATAGAGTTTGGCGCCGTGCACAGTGGCGAGATAATCGATGTTAGTTTTGCTTTCGACTGTTGGCTCGGCATTGATCAGTATACGATCTCGCTGGCAGTCCACAGTCGCGACGGCCTGGCCTACGACTGGCTGGATGCTGCCCTGTTCCTGAGAGTTACCAACATGACTCTGACGGAAGGAATCGCCAACCTTAATGCCAGTGTAACCGTGCGCCGCCGCAAGCTGAGTCCTGAGGCCCGGAAGCACGAGAGCGTGGCAGTCACTTCGAATCGTGAGAGTATGAGTTATGGCTGAAACGGACGTTGAAATCATTCTGCGCGAGATACGCGAACGGGTCGTCTCCCAACAACAGGCCATCGCAAACAGCGCCGCGCCCGCGATAGCGAGTGGCACAAATGGAAGTAGTGGCGCTCCGGACTCCAGTGCCGAGCTACAAATGACGCAGGGAGATAGCGAAAGCGTCGCTACTGACAAACTGGCACTCATCAACTCTTATCTGGCAACCACCGCACGCACGTGGGACCGGCTGCCGCCGTTAGTGAGCAATCGCACCGGACTCGCGGCCAGGCTCGAGCTCTGGCTAAAGCGGCGACTTAGAGTCGGAACCCGCTGGTTTACCTGGGAGCAGGTTAACTTCAACGCCGCGGTACATCATGCGTTTCGCGACATGCTGCCGGTGCTCAGGGCTTACGAACAGGAGCTGGAAGGACTGCGCGCGGAGGCGGAGACCAGACGAATTGAGCTTGAGCAAAACAATGCTGAGCTGCGCACTCAGATGGCGACTGAGCGCGTGGCTAGTGAAGCCCGCCTCGCCGACCTAGCCAGCGAATTGCGCGAACGCGATGAGCAACTGCAAGATGAGCAACGCGTCTTGTTCAAGCAACTGCAAGATGAGCAACGCGTCTTGTTCAAGCAAATAACGCTCGAGACGAGCGAGGCGGGAGTGCTCGAAGATCGCGCGCGCCGCAAGACCGAAGCGCTACTGGAAGAACTTCAGCGCCGCGTTGACCGTCTCGAAAAGAAGGCCGACGCTTAGCGGCTCGCTGGTTTTCATTTGACATTTTTCATTTGACATTCTTCATTGCCACTTCCAAGCGAGATGGGCGCTTCCAATGTGAAATGACGCTAAGGCATCCTTGCACAATTCAAGTTCTACTACCTCGCTCTTCAAGTGGAAAATGAAAAATCGCGGATTCAACTTGGAAGTGCAACAGCTGGCGTACTGACAGCTGAGTTGCACTTCCAAATTGAATTCGCGGATGCCAAATGAAAAATATCAATGAAAATGGAAAATAGAAACCTCCATCAGTTTCTGAGACGCTAATGCCATCGCAAAAGGAAAACCTATACAACCGGGCCGGCATAGCGGACGTGGCGGAGTTTTACCGTACCAAGTTCGTCTCCGATGAAGTGCTGGACGCTCGTTATTTTAAGGCGCTCGATCGCTTCGATATTCGTTTCGCGCGGACAATGTGGATCTACGACAACGTCCGCGCCGGCTCAACAGTGCTTGAGCTTGGCTGTGGGGCGGGCATCCTGGCGCTGTTGAAACGCAAAGGAATCGTACTCACCGGCGTTGACCTTTCAAATGAATGTGCGCTGGCCTCGCGACGCAACGGATACGATTCGACCTTTTCCGCCGAGCTGACTCATTTGCCTTTTGCCGATGCAAGCTTCGACTACGTTGTCAGCCTTGACGTGCTTGGCCACGTCGGCGCGGAAGAAAAAGACGCGGTCCTCGCGGAAGTAAAGCGCGTGCTGCGTCCTGATGGTGTGACGATGCACGGCATCGAGTGTACCGACCGCTCGGGTCAGAAGAGTTACGACGAAATGAGTGCGGAAGAACTGCGCCGCTTCATTGAGGTCGACGGCCACGTCGGCCTGGAGGAAGAGCAGGAACACGCCGCGCGTTTCAGTAAATTCTTTTCGCAGTTAGCCTGGGAACCACGTTATGCGCTTTGCCTCAGCAGCGAAGAGTTTCTCAAGCAGGCCGACAAGTATGGCCTGACTTTCGAAGACGATTTTCTCGACTATCTTCGCGGCCTCTCATTCAAAGAGCGGCGCGCTTTTGATATGGCGATGGGCTACGTCTTTGGTAAGGTTTCCGACCTGCACCTGCGGCTCCCAAAGATTGGGCTTTACGTTTTTCTGAAAGCGTCAGACGCACCGCTTGGTCCTTTCTATAACGAACATCGTGACCGACGCGGTCTCTTTGCTTCCAGCAGGGGACCATCCATTGGCGGAAGTGATGAAGATGACGGAAGTGTGTGCCTGGATCGTAGCAGCGATGTCACTTTCGACGATGGCTGGTTTGAGCCAAACATGTTGCCGCCGATCGCGCGCTGGATGGGCCAGCGCGGCCGGGTCCAGTTTCGGAGTGTAACGGTTTCACAAATCAGCTTCGATCTGACGACGCACATTCCGGATCTCAGATCTCATCCGCTGCGACTCGAGATCCTGGTGAATGGAGTCAAACTAGGCGCGTTCTCTCTCTACCGCTACGGCTGGCTGGAGCTACGCGTGCCTGTGCCCGAAACTTTGAACGCACATGCAAGCGGCAAGTTTGAGTTGGAGATACGCGCCGACCGCACCTGGCAGCCGCGCCCCGTCGCAGACGAGAGTCGCGATGACCGGGAGCTGTCCGTTGCCGTCTGTAATATCGTGATCGAAGCGTAACGCAAACTGTCAATTTGCGGTTTGGAATTGCCATCTTACACATCGTCGCAAACTAACAGTTTGCGCTCGATTCCGTTTCCATGATCCGCAACGTAATAATCTGCACTACGCAAGTCCCCTTCACTACCGGCGGCGCCGAAGCGCACGTCGCGGGACTGCAACGCGCGCTGCTTGATGCGGGTTACAACGCCGAGGTCGTGGCCCTGCCCTTCAAGTGGTATCCACCCGCCGAAATTATGCAGAGTGCTTTGGCCTGGCGTCTGCTTGACTTAAGCGAAGCCAATGGGCAGACAGTTGATCTGGTAATCGGAATGAAGTTTCCGGCTTACCTGGTCGCGCACGAGCGCAAGGTGCTTTGGATCATGCATCAATACCGCGCGGCCTATAATCTTTGGAATACGCCGTTCGACGATCTGTCGTCTTACCCTGACGGCGCGCAGGTACGCCAGTGGATTCACAACGCGGACAACCGTTTCATACCACAGGCGAAAAAAGTCTTCGCCAACTCAAAAACTGTCGCTGACCGGCTTCTTAGTTACAACAAAATCGAAAGCCAGCCGCTTTATCATCCGCCACCGCGGGCTGGAAGTTTGCGGTGTGGCGAGCAGGGCGACTACATCCTTTATCCCAGCCGAATGGAGCCCCAGAAGCGCCAGGAACTTTTGATCGAGGCGGCGCAGTATCTGCGTACACCGGTGAAGCTCATTCTTGCCGGCGGCTCGCGCGATCCGAAACGCTACGAATCGCTGATTAAGAAATATGACGTGAAGGATCGTGTTTGCCTGCGCGGTTTCGTTGACGAGCCGGAGATGATTGAGCTTTACGCCAACGCTCTCGGCGTTTGTTATCTCCCGTTTGACGAAGACTACGGTTACGTCACGCTGGAAGGAATGCTTGCGGCCAATCCGGTGGTGGTCGCGCGCGATGGCGGCGGGGCAACAGAATTTATCGAAGACGGTAGCGAGGGTTTTCTGGTCGAGCCGGAACCGCGGGCGATAGCAGAATCTCTGGACTCGCTTTATGCCGACCGGGCGCGTGCACGCGCGATGGGTGAGCGGGGGCGAGAAAAACTCAAGGCGATGAATCTCTCGTGGCAAAACGTCGTCGAGAGCTTGATTAGTGGCGCTGGTTGACTTAACAGAACCGGGAGAGGTAGGTCTTCAACCTCCGATGCGCGGTAGGTCTCGGACGGTCTCGGACTTACCGACAGCCGATTCCACTATCTCTTCGGTTCTATGACCGCGGTTTCCAGGTCGGAGACCTTAAGAAATTCAACGGGAAACCGGCAAGTCGAAGACTTGCCGCGCATCTGAGGTCAGAGACCCAACGCTCGCATTCTGATTTGAGGCCGGCCAAAACCTTTCGCTCGGCAACACAATAGTTCTAGAATGCCCACACCTCGTCTTGACTAAGGAACGGTCACATGAACTACATGCATTCTCACAGGCTGCCCGGTAAGGCTTTGACCGGTCCGGCCGCTCGTGCGCTTCTTGTTTTCCTACTTTTATTCCTCCTCGTGTTGCCGGGCCTGCCGAAATCTTTTGCTGCCCGCGGTACGAAGCCGGCTCGTGCAAACAGCCCTCAGGAAGCGTCGGCCATCACTGTTGCAGGCACTTACCGCCAGGCCAACCTGGTCTCTAATCTGCCCGGCGTTGCCCTGGTCGAAGATCGTCTGCTGGCGAACCCGTGGGGCGTGGCGGTGAATCCGACCAGTCCCTTTTGGGTAGTCAACAACAATACTGATCGAGCGACACTCTATAAGGGTGACGTTTCCGGCAGTCCACTCGCCAGCAATTTTCTCTTGCCATCGGTCGCCATTCCGAATAATCCAACTTTCGCGCCGATACCCTCGCTGCCAACTGCCGTCGTCGCCAACACAACGAGCGATTTCCCCGTGTCGCTCACGCCTACAAGCCCCGCGGCGCCCGCGCAGTTTATCTTCGCGACATTCAATGGTGGCATTAACGCCTGGCAACCAGGCTTCGGTTCGACGGCGGTTGTAGTGAAATTCATGTCGGGCCACAGTTACACTGGACTTGCGATCGGGAATAACTCTTCCGGCAATTTTCTCTACGCGGCCGATTTCGCAAATGGAAAGATTGACGTCTTCGACAAAGATTTCAATTTAACGTCGGTCTCGGGTAACTTCACCGATGCCAGCGTCCCGGTAAACTTTTTTCCCTACAATGTCCAGAACCTGGGCGGCTCGTTATATGTCACCTACGCGCTATCTCAAAGTTTCCCCAGTTTTGATCTTGGCTTCGTGCGCAAGTTTGATACGAACGGCCTTCGCGATACTGCTTTCGCAATCAATAATGGTCCGCTCGCCAACCCGTGGGGGTTGGCGATCGCCCCGTCAAACTTCGGAGCGTTTAGCAATCTGCTGCTGGTCGGAAATTCTCGCTCGTTGGGCATACATGATCCGAGCATTAACGCTTTCAATCCGGCGACCGGCGCGCTCGTCGGCAATATGGTCGACGAGGGCGGAGCGGCCCTGGAGATAAAGGGGCTGCGGTCGCTGGTCTTCGGTAACGGCGTAAACGGCGGCGATCCCAACACACTCTATTTCTCCAGCGGCATCACAGATCAATCCTCGAGTACGAAGCAGGGACTCTTCGGCTCTCTCAAAGCAGCCGCGGTCCTCCCGGTCTCAACGATCAGGTTCAGCAACGCGGAGTACTTCACCACTGAAGACTCCGGCCATATGGACATAACGGTAACGCGGAGCGGCGACGTCTCCAGCACAGCGACTGTCAACTACGCCACCGTTGATTCCAGCGCGAGGCAGAAGGCGAACTACGAAATCGCGCTCGGCAGGCTCACCTTCAATCCAGGCGAGACAAGCAAAACTTTCCGGGTACTGATCGTCGACGACAACCTAATTGCCGCTGGAACCTCCACGCAGCTCAACCTGGTTTTGAGTAATTCCACCGGCGCGGCCCTGGTGAGCCCAAACATGGCCACGCTGTCCATAATGGACAACGAGTTTGACACGCCGCGCCAACCGTCCAACATCGTGGACGATGCGCAGTTCTTCGTGCGCCAGCAGTACTTTGATTTTCTCAACCGCGAGCCGGACACTGCGGGTTTCAACTTCTGGGTCAACCAGATCACTTCGTGCGGAACGAACCAACAGTGTATTGAACTCAAGCGTATCAACGTCTCAGCAGCCTTCTTCCTCTCGATTGAGTTTCAGAAGACGGGCATGCTTGCCTATCTGACGGAGCGAGCGACATCCGGCGTGTTGCCGCATTACGGACCATTCATGCGCGACGTTCAGGCGCTGCAAAAAGATTATATCTTTGGCGCCCCTGGAGCGAGCGCTCAACTCGAAACCAACATCAGGGCTTTCTTCGATGAGTTCATCACGCGTCCTGAGTTTGTCGCGACGTACGGCGGCCTGTCGAACGACGAGTATGTCGTTGCACTATTGGCGAACGGAGGGATCAGCAGCACAACTGGCAGGCTAATGATCACCCGCCTGGACGGCGCGCAAGTAGTGCCGCCGAACAATACATTCGCCACTGGCGTCGCCATCTCCCGTATCAGTCTCTCTTCACTCGATACGGTAGACTTCTCACTATTTTTGAAGAACCTCGGTAGCCCGCAGACGGCCGCACACATCCACGGCCCAGCCCTCCCAAGCTCAAATGCTCCGGCGCTGGTAACTCTGCCAAACGGCGAGTTCACAGATTTCACAGTAACGTTCACCGCTCAGCAGGGGCAGGACATGAGGAGCGGCCGGCTATATCTGGACGTTCATACCCAGAATAGTCCGGACGGCGAAATCCGCGGGCAGATCTCGGCACTAAGATTCCAGCGTGACGTGCTCGTAGGCGCGCTAAACGCGGGAGTGGTTACTCGCGCGCAGGCATTGCGATTGATCGTCGAAGATGGTGACTTCAGGACAGCCGAACTCAACCGCGCCTTCGTTTTGATGGAATATTTTGGTTACCTCAGACGAAATCCAAACGATCCGCCTGACAACAATCTCGATGGCTACAACTTCTGGCTAAACAAGCTCAACCAATTCAACGGAAACTTCGTCAGCGCTGATATGGTGAACGCTTTTCTTAAGTCCACTGAGTACCGCGGAAGGTTTGGACCACCGTAGGCAGAAAGCAGAAAGCAGAAGGCAGAGGGCAGAAAGCAAAATGGATCTGGCATTGTCTGCTTACTGCCTTCTGCCTACTGCCTTCTGCCTACTGCTTTCTGCCTTCTGCTTTCTGCCATCTGCCTCCGGCTTTCTGTTAAGCTACCTCCACAGTGCAACAACCTCAGCTTAGTCGTGCAGAAATATTCCTGCTGGCTGTTAGTTTGCTGGTGGTCGTCGCCTACTTCTACGACGTTCCCAATAATCCGGTCGGCTTTTTCGTAGATGAAGCCTCTATTGCCTATAACGCTCACATCATCGCGCAACACGGAACCGACGAATATGGACAGGCATTACCGCTCTATTTTCGCGCCTTCGGCGAGTACAAGAGTCCCCTCTACATTTACATCCTGTCGGCGGTCTTCTGGTTAACAGGACCAAGCGTTTTGGTGGCTCGTCTGTTGAGCGCGATAGCAGGACTGATAGCCACCGTGCTATTCGGAATACTTGGAGCTCGGCTCACCGGCCGGCGTATCGTGGGTCTGATCGTGTTTCTCGCCGCCGCGCTCACTCCCTGGTTATTTGAAATCAGCCGGCTTGTGTTTGAAGTTGCGTTGTTGCCTGCCATCCTCGCATTGTTTCTCTTACTACTGCAGAGCGCCGCAAAACGCACGGAGTGGTCGTGGCCAATTGCCGCGAGCCTGGGCGCATTGCTGGGCTTGATTGCGTATACATACGCAGTCGGCCGATTGCTTGCCCCACTCTTCGCTCTGGGCCTTGCATTCTTTCTCACCCGGCAGCAATGGCGAAAGGTTGTTCTCACGTGGATGATTTTCGGTCTGACTCTCTTACCACTCGCCGTTTTTAGCTTGCGAAATCCTGGCGCGCTCAGCCAACGTTTTAAATACGTCACTTACGTTAAGCCGGAAGACACGCGCAGCCAGATCATTCTCCGCTTCATTCAAAACTACATCAGAAACTTCAGCCCCCGAAGCTGGCTTGTGTATGGAGACCCGGAGCCGCGGCATCATCTACCGGCAATGGGAAGCCTGCTCATCGGCGTCGTGGCGCTCGCAGTGGTGGGCCTGATCGTTGTTCTGGTGCGTTACCGGAAGGATGCCTGGTGGCGTTTCATACTCTACGGACTGCTGGTGTCGCCTATTCCCGCGGCGCTAACTCTCGATCACTTCCACACGCTTCGTCTCATCGCCCTTCCCTGTTTCTTACTTATGTTGACTCTACCGGCGATCGAGTTTCTCCTCGAGGAAAGCGGTCCGCGGCGAAACGCCCGACGAGTGGTGCTGACAAGTCTGGTTCTGATAACGCTGCTACAGGGTGCGTTTTTTCAGTGGCGCTTCCATGCGGCATTACCGCGAGCCGATGCCTTTGACAGCTATTATCAGGAACTGCTTTCACGTGCCCTCGCGCGGCCCGAACGTCCCATCTATCTTTTCGACAAGACACCGGCTGCTTATGTTTACGCTTTCTGGTATGCAACCCTGTGGGGCGTAAATGTAAACAACTTCCAGCGCCTTCCGC
>DASXSC010000105.1:0-54719 GCA_036506215.1 Pyrinomonadaceae bacterium
TGCGATTCGCGAAGCGCAGTCGGTGGGCGCCAAGCCGTCGCTGATTTCAGTGAAAACAATAATTGGCTACGGCATGCCGACTGCTGGTACGCGCAAAGCCCACAGTGATCCGCCCGGAGAAGAAGCGGTCCGCGAAACTAAACGGCATCTCGGTTGGCCGGAAGACAAGCAGTTCTACATTCCCGAGGAGGCGCTAACGCATTTTCGCGAAGCCGTTGATCGCGGCGCCCGGCAGGAAGCGGAATGGAATGCCTTGGTGCAAAAATACGAGCAACAACATTCCGACCTGGGTCGCCAGTGGCGGTCTATGATGAAAGGGAATCTACCTGAGGATTGGGAAACTCATCTCCCTTCTTTCAAGGACGCGAAACCTATGGCTACGCGCGTTGCCAGCGGCGAAGTGATTAATGCGCTAGCGCCACACCTGCCGATGTTGATAGGCGGCTCGGCGGATCTCGGCGTCTCAAACAATACGGACATCAAAGGCGGTGGAGACTTTGAGGCTGGTTCATACGACGGCCGGATTTTTCACTTCGGAGTGCGCGAGCACGCCATGGGTTCGACTCTTACGGGAATCTCTTTGAATGGTGGGCTCATTCCATATGGCGGAACATTTATGACGTTTTCGGATTATATGCGCCCTGCGATCCGACTCGCCGCGCTTTCGGAAGTGCAGGTGATCTACGTCTTTACTCACGATTCGATCGGGCTCGGCGAAGACGGGCCAACGCATCAACCGATTGAGCATCTGGCGGCGCTGCGCGCGATTCCGAAGCTCTTTGTTATTCGCCCTGCTGATCCGGCTGAAGTTAGAGAGGCCTGGCGCCTGGCAATCTTGCGGCGGCATGCGCCCACTGCACTGGCGCTGACACGACAGAAACTACCTTTGATTGATCGAAACCGCTTTGCGGGCGCCGAAGGCGTGAGACAAGGCGGCTACATCCTGGCTGAAGCAGAATGGGACAGAGGTTCCAGTCCCTCACCGCAAGTTCCGCAACTGATCCTGATCGCTACCGGTTCTGAGGTGTCACTTGCGCTCGAGGCGCGCGAGAAACTACAGGCTGAAGGTGTGGCGACGCGCGTAGTTTCCCTGCCTTGCTTAGAACTTTTCGAGGAGCAATCTGCTGATTATCGCAACGAGGTGTTGCCCTCTCCAGTGACTGCGCGCCTGGGGATTGAAGCTGGCGTTCGCCAGGGTTGGGATCGCTACGTCGGACCTCAGGGCGATGTAATTTGCCTCGATCGCTTTGGCGCTTCCGCACCAGGTGATGTAGCGATGCGCGAGCTAGGCTTCAATGTAGATAATGTTTTGAAGCACGCCAGGGCGCTTCTGTAATTAGCTATCAGGATAATGATATGAATGAACTAAAGAAACTCGAAGCCGATTTGTTAGCTCTTCCTGTCGACTCAAGGGCAACTTTGGCCCGGAATGGCATGACGTCACATGCGAATTGCAATCGGTGCTGATCACGGCGGTTACCCGCTTAATGAAACGGTGATCAGGGAACTCAATGCCGCGGGACATGAGATTCTCGATTTCGGCACCCACGTGGGTTCTCGACCGGACGACTATCCCGATTATGCATTAAAGGTCGGTCAGGCTATTCAAGCCAATCAGGCTGACATCGGAATTCTCATCTGCGGCAGCGGCGTCGGCGCCGCAGTTGCTGCCAACAAGCTCATCGGAATCCGCGCCGCACTCTGCGGTGACACCTATTCCGCACATCAATCGCGCGAACACGACGATTGCAATGTGCTCTGTTTGGGGGCACGCGTTACTGGCTCAGAACTCGCGCTGGAAATTGTGCGGGCATTTGTCGCGGCACGCTTTACCGGTGAGGAGCGGCATCGCCGGCGGCTGGAAAAGGTGGCTTTGATGGAGAAGGAGAGGTAGGAGGGAGACGGAGGAACCGAACCATTTTTCATTTTTCATTTCAATCTTTCATCGGTCAGCATTCATCGATTCAGTCACGTCAGATCTCCGAAAACAATGCCAAATGAAAAATGACAAATGGAAAATGGAAAATGGTTCGGTTCATTCTCGCTAACAACTACGGTTGAGTCCCTGGCCGGTCGCTACCATCACCCCAGCCGGGCTGCCCGGCTGGGGACCCCGGTCCGCTTCCGGTTCTGATTCGGGATGTTTACACGTGCCGTCGCGGTCGCTTCGGGTCTTATAGCTGAGTCGCCTCAAACTTGAATTCGCGAATGGCATCTGGAAATCTCCTTTCGATCGGTTTGAACGGTTTGGCGTTTACTACTTACGTTTCAAGTTTTACCATCCCTCACATGAAAGCAGTCACGATTACCAGGCATGGCGGCCTTGAAGGGCTGGAGGTTCGCGAGGTGGAAACGCCGGCGCAGCCGGCAGCCGATCGAGTGCGCGTGCGCGTACGTGCCGCGGGGCTGAATCGCGCAGATGTATTGCAGCGCGCCGGTCACTACCCGGCGCCTGCTGGTTATCCGCAGGATATTCCTGGATTGGAATTTGCCGGTGAGGTTGACGAAGTTGGCGAGGAAGTGCGGCAGTGGCAACGGGGCCAAAGAGTTTTTGGAATTACGGCGGGCGGTGCCCAGGCCGAATATGTTGTTGTACCTGAAAATCATCTGGCCGAGGTTCCCGCAAACCTGGGATGGGCGGAAGCGGCCGCCGTACCTGAAGTTTTCATTACCGCTCACGACGCCTTATTCACGCGCGCAAAACTCTGTCCGGGTGAAACGATGTTGGTGCATGCGGCAGGCTCCGGAGTAGGCACCGCCGCCATTCAACTCACACGCGTCACAGGCGCTAAGGCCTTTGGAACTTCCCGGACCGCTGAAAAACTCGGGCGGGCTCGGGAGTATGGATTGAGTGACGCTGCTGTTGTTGTTGCTGACCCGCAGATTATCATCGAGTCTGTCATGGCCTGGACCAGTGGCCGCGGCGTCGACGTAATCATCGATCTCGTCGGGGCAAACTATCTTGCGGCCAACCTTAATGCGCTGGCAGCAAAAGGACGTCTGGTTCTGGTTGGAGCAACTGCCGGCGCGCAGGCAATGCTGGATTTCTCGATAGTAATGAGGAAACGACTGACAATTATCGGGACTGTGCTGCGCGCTCGTTCAGCAGAAGAGAAAGCAGCGGCGACGAGGCTGTTTGCCAGGCACGTAGTGCCACTTTTGGCCGAAGGAATGATCAAACCGGTAATCGACCGAGTATATAAAATGGAAGAGATTCGCGATGCTCATGCGCGGATGGAATCGAACGAAAGCTTTGGCAAGATAGTTTTGTTGACTGAGTGATCTTAAAACTGGCCCGCTGCAAAGCAAACAAAAAGACCTGGCGCGCTGCCAGGTCCCTTTTTGTATTCCTCAGGTAGAAGATATTTACTTCATGAGCGTGCTCGCGCGCGTCTGGCCGCCAAAGCAAGTTCGCGTGCCCGCGGCATGGCATCTACCGCCCGCGCTATTTGCGGGTCGCTTTCGTTGAAGACCTGCACTGCCGCCACTGATCCATAAGCCGCCGTCGCCAGATCGTAACGCAACTGTCGCTCGACATAGGGACGCATGCGATCCAACTGCTCCGGCGTTACCTTGAAAACCGGTTTGGCGGCAACGAACCGTTTGAATTCTTTGAAAAGGCCTTCAGTGATGGGAAAATCCGTGGCTTGAAGGTCATGGTCATATTCAATTGCGCGTTGGACTTTGTAGCTTTCAAAACCGGCCACGCGTCCAGTTGTGAGTTCGAGCGCGAAAGCAAAAATCGAATCAGTGAGCCGGTTTTCAGCGAGCGTGATCTTTCCCGGCTTGGCAATCTCGTCTGGAGTAATACCGCCACCACCGTAGACGGCGCGGCCAGTGTCAGTATGACTTTCCGGGCCGACTGGAAGCGCGGGCGCCGATTCTTTGTTATTCGCTAATCCGCCGCGAGTGTAATAGTCGTAGAAGCCACCATTTGAATAGTCGCGCTGAATCAAACGTCCAGACGGCGTGAAATATTTGGCGATGGTCAGGAGCAACGCTGAATCGTATTCGAGTTGAATAGGAAGTTGGACAAGTCCCTTGCCGAAAGTGCTCTCCCCCACTATTAACGCGCGATCGTGATCCTGTAACGCGCCGGCGACAATCTCAGCCGCCGAGGCGGTATCGCCGTTTACCAAGACAACCAAAGGAACCGGATCGGGAGAATCATTTTGCGCGACAAACGGTTCTGTGCTTCCCCTGATCCTTCCTTTTTGGTTGACGATCAATTGCCCGCGCTGCAGAAACATGTTGGCAACCCGCACCGCCTGAATCAACAGGCCACCGCGATTTCCGCGCAGGTCCAGTACCAGCATGTTCATGCCCTTTGAGTGAAGATCCTGGAGCGCGGTTTGAAACTCTTCAGCGGTAGTAGTGTTGAAGCCGCCAGTCATCGCCACATAACCTACTCCCGGCCGGATCATGTAGGCCTGCGGAATCGAAGGAAGCGACACCGCATCGCGAGTGATAGTGACAGTTTCGGTTTGTCCGGTAGCGGCGTGTTCGACAGAGACTTTAACAATCGTACCGAGCGCGCCCAGCAAAAACTTGCGTACCTCAGCATAGTTCTTGCCCTTCATTGACTGGCCGTCGACCGCAACAATCTTGTCGCCAAATCGCAAACCGGCGCGTGAAGCCGGCGCATCCTGGAAGGTGGCGCGAATGTAAGTGTTGGTCTGATCACCCTGATGCAGGTCACCAATGGTTGCGCCGATTCCAAAATATTCCGAACGTTGTTCTGTCTTGAAGGCGGCAAAGTCAGCCGCGTCAAGATAGGTTGAATGCGGATCGAGCACGTTCAGCATGCCGCTAATCGACGATTTGAAGATGGAGTTATAGTCCAGCTTTTTGCTGTCGATGTAATTGTCCTGGATGACCGACAGCGCCTCCGCGAGGTCACCCTTAACAACCGCACCACTGACGCGTGAGTTCACCATCGATCTCCCGCCAGCGGAAGTAGAAGATTCGGGGGGACTATTGGGTTGGCGACGCGCGGAACCGGTCTGCTGCGAAGACACGATTCCAGAGAAAGAAAGCGCCAAAACAATTAACGCGGCCGCTCGGAAATAGAATCTCGTTCTCACAAAAAGCCTCCTAAAGTCCTGGTTCTCGACCCGCTAATTTCGACCTTTGCATGACCGCTCGGGCCAAAAGCGGGTTGCCCAGAATAGCACGAAGAGCCAAACCAACTGAACGCAAACCGTGGGTAGATACGAAAAAGGCCGTGGGGTTGTTTCTTCTGCAAGATTCTGAAAAATTGTCCTAAAAGCCTGAATCCAGCGAGACGTCAGGCGGACGCTCGAGCCGGGCGCCGCTAAAGTTTGTTATGAAAATGGGACCAATTTCCGACGAAACTATTCGCCACCCAGTCTTCGCGTTTAGTGAGTTTAGTTTTAGAAAACGTTGCCCTCAGGACGCCGAGGGACGAACATTTGGCATACCTTTTTTGGCGTTTTGATATGTATCTTGATTACACTAGGGCTGAAAACGATTTCCGCGACTATCCGGCCAACGATTTCCCGGATTAAATCTCCGGGATTTCAAGGCAAAGATCAGCATAATTGGTAAGAACAAAGTAGATAGTTATGTCCCGCAGGCGAGGCCGGTGCAGCTCCGCCTGGGGTTGCTCTAACTATACGAATCGGAGGATCTCCTGAATGGCGAACCCGCTTGACCGAAACGAACTCTTCTTATTTGCCAAAAATCACCGCGAAGAATACGAAGCGTTGCTGAAGCGTTTCGTGGAAACACCGACTGTGTCCTGCGATCCCGCGCATGCGGAAGACATTCGCGCCGGTCTTGATCTCACCGTGGAAACGCTGCGGAAGTTTGGCGGCAAGGTAGATGTTTACAAAGCTAACAAGGGCAATCCACTAGTGCATGCAGCTTTCGGTTCGAGCAAGAACGTACCGACGGTGACGGTCTACAACCATATCGATGTACAACCCGCGTCTAAAGAGACTGAGCCCTGGGACACAGAGCCTTTCGTGATGACAAAGAAAGGCGATAGCTATCTTGGCCGCGGCACCACTGACGACAAGGGACCGGCGCTTGCGGCGCTCTTCGGCGCTCAAGCGACGATGGAAGCGGGCATCCCCATCAACATTCGTTTCCTCTGGGAATTTGAAGAAGAGATTGGCTCGCCAAATTTCGAAAGTATTATTTCAAAAGCAGCGTCAAATCTGCGGACGGATTCAGTAGTAGTTTCCGATACGGTCTGGGTGTCGAGAGAGAGGCCCGCAAGCTCTGCCGGCTTGCGAGGCTTGCTCGGTTTCCTGCTGACGCTGGAAACCGGTGAGGTCGATACACACTCGGGAGAAACAGGCGGAGCGTCTCGCAATCCCATCGCCGAACTAATGCGACTTGTTTGCGATCTCTATGACCCAAACACGGGGAGAATCAAGATCAAGGGTTTCTATGACGACGTCCTTCCTCCTTCAAAACAGGAATTGAACGACTGGACCAACTGCGGTTTTAGCGTACGCGCATTTAAGAAGGCGCATCATCTGAAACTAATGCGCACTGAGGATCCACTCGAAGTAATGAAACGTATCTGGGGCATTCCTACCTTCGAGATTCATGGTGTCGTCGGTGGATATCAGGGTCCGGGAGTAAAGTCGATTGTGCCGCCGCGCGCCGAAGTTAAGGCCTCGTTTCGTTTGGTGCCCGTTCAGAATCCGGAGAAGATCAAGAAGCACTTAAAGGCGGCGGTAAGAGAACTAAACCCCGACGTAAAGCTGCATTTTGAATCGGCGGCGCCGGCATTTCGCACCGTGCTCGAAGGTCCCTTGCCGGAAGCTCTGAAGCGCGCAATCAAATTTGCGTTCAAACGCGACGCAGTATTTGTGCGCGACGGCGGTACGATTGGTGCGATGACGAGTATTGAGAAGGTTTTGAAATGCCCGGTGCTGTTCCTGGGTCTCTCGCTTCCCGAGCATGGCTACCACGCGCCCAATGAAAACTTCGACTGGCAACAGGCGTCAGGAGGAATGGTAGCATTTGCGAAATACTTCGAGGAGATCGCCAAGCTGCCGCGGTAGCTGAGAATTATCCGCGTAAATCCGCGGCTAATTTTCCGGAGTTCAAATGACACACGCAAGCCGCTCTTCGTTCAACGCCACGAAGCCAAGTCGTTCGTAAAACCGGCGCGCGTCGGGATTCTCAAGGTGTACGCCCACATCAATTCGCGTCACGGCTTCTTTTCTCAGTTGCTCTTTCAGTTGTTCCAGCAGAGTGGTGCCGATACCGCCGCCGCGACGATCCGCTTTTACTGAAACATCATCGACTTTCGCGACCACCGCGCCCATCGAGGTAGAAATTGCGTAGCAGACAACGCAAATCCCACAAACGCCGTGGTCGTCATAGGCCATCCAAACAAACCCCAGTTCAGGCTGCTCGAGAAATAGATCCAGCGCATCATTGAGTCCCTGAAATCCTCTGTCGCCATAAGCCTTACTGCTGGCGAGGTAGTGTTCATCCTCCCTGAGAAACACTCTCAGCATTTCGAAAGCATCGGCAACGTCAGCGGCGGTCATCTTGCGGCACGTAATCAAGCGAAACCCCTTTCGGCGGCCAGCGCACATTTGATCATGCTCGGAAGGCGGGATATGGTCAACCTCGAAATGTTTCCTGGCCGGCCTCAAGCTTTCACCAGAATGATTAGGACTAGCGTAATGCGAATGCGAAAGGCGCCCTCGAGTATTCGAAGGCGCCTTGAGCGATGCCACAAAAGTGGCGGGGCCGTAGGTCCGCCCATTGCTTCGGATTATTATTTCGGCAGCAAGACCGAATCAACCACGTGAATTACTCCATTTGATTGGTACACGTTCGAGATCGTCACGCGCGACGTGCCGCCTTTCTCGTCACGAAGAATGAGATCGCTGCCGCTCATAGAGGCTCTCAAAGTGTCGCCACTGACGGTCGTGAACTTCGCGCTTCCATGACCTTGTTGAATGCGTTTGGCAATTGCCTTCGAATCAAAGCTCCCGGCCAATACATGATAGGTGAGGATCTTCGTCAGCATTCCTTTGCTTTCAGGCTTAACCAGAGTATTAACTGTACCCGCAGGCAACTTGTCAAACGCGGCGTTTGTTGGCGCAAACACTGTGAATGGGCCCTTGCTTTTCAGAGTCTCCACCAATCCCGCGGCTTTCACCGCGGCCACAAGCGTCGTGTGATCGGCCGAATTGACTGCGTTGTCGATGATATCGCGCGAACGAAGCATTGGCGCCCCGCCGACCATCGGATTCCCCGGATCCATACTATTCATCTGCATCTGCGCCGAAGCGCTCGCGTTAGCGATTGCGATTGAAGCCACTGCAAACAGCAGCATAAAACATACTCTTTTCACGGTTTATTACCTTCCTTTTTGGAGAACTTAGATTTTTCGAACTCGGAGAATATACGGAAGGCGCTGGCCAAGCAGATTGCGGCGTAAACAATTTGCCACAGATGAACACGGATTCACGCAGATAAAAAGTTAACTGGGAAACAAACCTGTTTCCAAGTCCTCTTTCTCGCTTATCCGTGAATATCCGTGTTCATCTGTGGCTTGGTTTAAGGGCTAGGCTTGAGTGTGAAGTCTGGCGGCACAAACTCAATCGACTTAATTACCCCATCAGTTTTCGCGCGAGCTTCAGTAGCTGGCAAGTAACAAACAACTACATTATTTTCCGGCTTGCGGAGACCACAGGTGACCTGTTGGCCGGCATCTGCGCTGAAGCTCATCAGTTCCATGTGACTGAAGCTATCGGTACTGAGTTTGGAAAGACGGCCATTAATCTTGATTATGAAAACAATACTCTTCGCGTCGCAGTCGATCCGAGCGAGAGTGCCCTGGGCCTGCTTCTCGTCCGCGGCCGGTCTTCTGAGTGAGTCTCGCAGTTGGGCTGCTGGATCATAGCTCTCAACGGCGGTTGTTTGGGCGCTGGTGGCGAGAGAGTCGGACATCCCGCGGCCATTACGCGAATTTAGCGCCCGTTCCTCTTTTTGCTTGCGGATACTGGCGAGCTCTTCGAGCGAAACAAGTTGGGCCAGTAATCCGCGCGCGCGCTTGCGCATCTCGGCGTCGTTGTTCTCGCCGCTGAGTTTGTCAATGAGTTCGCGCGCTGTCTTGAAATCTTCTTTGCGCGTGTAAAGCTGGGCCAACATGAAGACGAGATCGTTTCTGCCCGGAGAGCTTGCGATTGCCCGCTTGAGCAGCGCCAGAGTTTCATCAAGGTCGGTTTCGGTGACCAGATTCACGAACGCCAACAGACTATAAGATTCCGGAAAATCCGGCCGAAGCTGGATCGCATGCTTTAGTTCCGTTCGCATTTTCGCCGCCGTCTCGGGCGCAAATCCCAGCACCGACTGCATGTCGAGATTTCCTTCGCGACTGAGCGCGAAAGCGTAGTAATAGTGTATTAGGTAGTTTTGAGGACTCGCGGCCACCGCACGTTCCAGGCTTTTAATCGCCTCGTTAGTTTTGCCCTGGCGCACTCGCAACATGCCCAGCGACGCGTTGGCCATTGACAGATCGGGATTGAGAGCCAAAGCTTTTTGCAGATAGGCTTCGCTTTCGCTGCGGTGGCTGTGAAGTAAAAGATCGCCGAGGTAAGCCTGCGCTTCAGCCTCAGTTATTGGCGTGGATTGCATCGCGGTGTCGTAGGCGACTTTGCTTTGGAAACTTCCGGTAGTGATCGAATAGCGATCGCGCTGAATGTAGGCACGCAGTTCCTTCTCCATACTTTCGAAACTCATCGCAAAGGCCTGCTGAAATGCCTGCTCTGTCGGCACGCCGGCCGAGAGTAGCTTCAGAAAGTTGGCCATCTGCGTTACTCGTTGGCCGTTGTTCCCATGAATCAGATAATGCATCAATGCCCACGACTCGGCGTAGAAAATGCTCTGCTTGTCGCTCTCATTGTAGTAGGACGACTGTTGATCAACCTGAAACAGTGTGCGCAGCGGCAACATCTTGTTTTCGCGCAACAGGAAAATGTGGCTCGCTATGGGCCGGCCCATTACCACCTTCTGATCGTCGGTGATGCTGCAGGTACTGTAGTATTCGGCCAGCCCTTCATTGAACCAGGCCGGCACGTGGCCGCTCGTGTTTTGTACCATCAGGTGCGTGTACTCATGAAAGATGATGGTGAAAGGATCCTGCTCGCTGTGCAGTTCTTTAACGAGCTTGAGCGTGATGTAATTGACGTCATGACCCGACTGAAAATAACCCGCCGTATTTTTATTCGGCTTGAAAGGTAGATAAGAGTCGTCATCTTTGAAAACGATAACGGTCGTGGGTACGGGTGAGTTAACGTTCAGGGTCGTAAACAAGCGCGAGAAGACTTCGCGAAATTGTTCCAGACGAACCCCTACCCGCCGAATGTCCTTCTCGTTTGCGTTGCCGACCAGCAAAAAATTCTTCGAGCGGACGCTTGTCCAGGTGTCTTTGGCAGAGGCTGGAACATCCGAAGAGACGAGCACCGAAATACAAAAGAGAGTCACAAGGACAAAGACAAGTCGCCTGGTCATCAGTTTTCCGTTTGGCAAGAGCTGGAGAAGCTGAAGCACTAGAGTGCTTGATTCAAACCCGGACGGAGGAGACGGCGCGCTTCAATTGCAGACTGTACAAATCAGAGTTAGCGGATGTCAATTCCGTTTTCTCGTAGGACATTCTTGTCTGTCCTGCTTATGAGGAACCACGAAGACAGGCAGGAATGCCTGTCCTACGAATTGCTTATGAGGAAGCAGCGAAGACAGGCAGGAATGCCTGTCCTACGAATTGCTTATGAGGAAGCAGCGAAGACAGGTAGGAATGCCTGTCCTACGATTGCTTAAGGAGTGAAGATCGAGGAGTCAGCTAAACGAAACACATACTCGGCAGTTAGCCATTGCGCAACCGGTTGGCCGTCTTTCAATGCCGGCTTAAACTCCATCTTGCAAGCTGCCCGAATCGCGTTTTCAGTGAGTCCCGCTCGCAATCCTTTCACCACTTTCACACGCGCTATTTTGCCATGGGCGGAAAGCAGAACCTTCAGCGTGACGAAACCCTGCACACCGTTGCGGCGCGCTTCCTTTGTGTATGAGGGCTTAGGCTGTGCTGTTACCACTGCGCGCGTATCCACGTCTTTCGCCGAAACGACGAGTTCATCAACCGAATCTGTTTCGAGAATTCTTCCGAGAGTCCCATCCTCCGTGCAGCGATATTCCTGATTCTTCTCGGCGGTGACGGGAGGCGGCTCCTCCTGGGCTGCCGGCTTTGGTGTCGGTTCCTTTACTTCCGGTGTGGGCGTCGGCGCCGGTGCTCTGGTTTCTTTTGCCCGCCGCCCGGATTGGGAGAAGGCAAATGAACTGAGCACAAGGACTGCAAGCAGAGCGACTACTTTCATGGATTGGATTGTATCAAGACGGGCGAGCGCGCGTGAAGTAGGGCTGGACCGATAAAGTCGGATGTGTTTTCAGAAGGCGCAAACTACAAGAGGCGAGCCAAACAACTGATGGCCCGCCTCGAAATGGCTGTGAATTTCCTGTTGAAAGTTACTCTTCTGGTCCAGTGCAGCTTGGACCGTGCAGGGCGGGAATCTTCGCGCTAATCACAGGATAGTTTGGAGCCTCGTCGATGTTGATTTGCGTCCAGTGAGCATAATTCTCGGGAACGTTGTTATCGGCGAAGATTGCTTCCACCGGACACTCCGGAACGCAGGCATCACAATCAATACAAGTGTCGGCGTTAATGTAGAGACGATCGGGGAGTTCATGAAATGCTTCGACCGGGCACACGGCGGCACAGTCGGTATATTTGCAGTCAACGCATAACTCAACAACTACATAGGTCATTGTTGGAATAAGCTCCTTTCGATGATACGCAAATAGTTATTCAGTAATGAGTGGAATGTCAACTGAAAAATATGACACGGCGCAACTCGCGAGGAACATAGTTGGAGTCCGCGCGTCTAATGCAACGATAAAAGTTTTTGCTGTCAGATCTACTATGCGCTTTACCATTCATGGCAGGTGATCTCTATTGATGAGTTTTAAAGAATACTGCCAAGACTCCAAGCTCAAGATCCCTCCGACTCTCTCTTCTCAACACTGCCTGGGCCGTTAACGGTTTTGTTCACCACTGCCGAACCCTCATAGATCACATGCGACGGTCCGTAGACAGTTGCATCGAGTTGTTCCGCCGCATAGACCTCAATCCGGGAAACTCCTTTCGATTCGACCACTACCCGAGCAGCCCGCAGCTTATGCGTGTCGACTTTCCCGGCGCCGTTCACGTCAATGTTCAAGACTCTCGTTTCTCCCCTGGCGCTGATAGTCGGCGCGCCGTTCGCGTCAATCACAAACTTTTCATTTTTTATCCCGGAGACTTCGATAGTTCCCGCTCCCGATGCGGAGATACCTTCAAGATCCGGCAGCGAGATTCTTAGCCTGACGTGATGAGAGACTGAAAAAGCGCGAAGACTTCTTATGTGAAGCACATTATTGGAAACCTCGGTGGTGATGAGCGGCAACACATTGTCGTCGCCTTCGATTTCGAGACTTTGCGGTTTTTGGCAGACGATCTCCAGATCAAAAGCGCCTTCAGTCGAGATTGAATTAAAGGAACCGACATCGCGCTTTTGTTTCTGAAGGTGCCCTGATCCCGGAATCTCGTCGTGAAGTCGATGACAGCCTGACACGAGCGAAAAGAGGACCACTAGCAGCAAAATTCTCTTCACTTTAGTTCCTTTCTGTCGCACAACCGGAGGCTGTCACCTCGAAGGCTCATTGCGCGAATACTCCAATGTTCGAGTTGTATTTTCAGTAACGCTGGTGACAGGTTCCGCCAGCGCGCGCGGTTGAGGCGGACGAAACTCGGCCGCTATTGCAGGTTGCTGCGGGGCCTCAATCGCTTTCGCCTGGTTAGTCGACGTGAGGCGGGACAACTGTCTGATCAGCAATACCTCAGTGATAATGACAATCAGAAAAGTAAACAACATAAAGAAACCCACCAGTTCTTCTTTTAGGCGGGCTTCATTAGTAAGCACGAGCGCTCCTCCCAACATGATGCCCAGGCCGATCGTGCCGATAAGAGTGATTGCGATTAGGAAGGCGCTAATCGCTCCCGTCGGTTTTCGCTCACCACGCTCTTTTAGATTCATACCACAGCGATTGCAAAAACTGAGACCCGGCGCCAGGGGGGTGCCACAAGCTGAACAATACATAAGCCGTGTTTCTCCGTTCAAAAAAGTGGTGACTGAAACCCTTCTACAGGAAGAAACGGTCACCGCGCCGCTCAAGTTCCGCGAATTCCGGGTGAGGGCCGTCAAAAGCAGCCCTGATGGTCGGCGCTGCCCGCCAGAAAAACCGCTGGAGCATTTGCGGAACGGCCAGGAAGAATACTATGAATACGTAGTAAAAACGATTAAGAGCAAAGCGAGCTTGCCTGCTTAATGTAACGTCTCATCCTGGGCTAAACTTAAAACGGTTACTTCCAGTTTCAGTAGATTTGTTTTTCCGCTGACCTTCGTTTGTTTTCAATGCCGGTGATCATCGTTCTCATTCGCATCGCTCTCAGCGCTGTCTTCGCCGTTGCCGGTGTGACGAAAGTGCTCGATCCGCGCGGCACTCGCGAAGCGATGAAAAACTTTGGCTCACCCGAAGCGCTGGCGCCCGTGCTCTCATTTGTTTTGCCAATCGCGGAACTCGCTATCGCTGTGGGATTGCTCTTTGACCGCACGACCGCGGTCAGTGCCCTCGCCGCTCTGCTGGTGTTGGGGTTATTTATCGTCGTCATCAGCGTGAACCTCGCACGTGGGCGCACTCACGATTGCCACTGCTTCGGCCAACTTTACTCTCGTCCGCTAGGCTGGTCCACGCTCATGCGCAACCTGATCTTCGCGCTGGCCGCCTTCGTTGTTCTCTGGCATGCATACACGCGACCGGTTCTGAGTGTTCTCAGTACGCTTGCGAACCTCAGCTCTTTCCAGTGGCTATTGATGATTGGCGCTCTCGTGATGATAGCTGTCACGCTAGTTTACTTACAGCGGCGGCAAAAACGATTGCCGGCTAAAACTTCGGCGGCGCTTAAGGGGCTGCCACTCCATTCCATCGCGCCACCCTTTGAGCTGAGCTCATATGCCGGCGGCAAGAGCTCGCTAGCGCAGCTACTCGCATACGGCAAGCCCCTGTTGCTGATCTTCACAAATCCCACCTGCGGGCCCTGCGTCCTACTGTTTAAGGAAATAAAAGAGTGGCAGGAGTCACACCGCGAGCAACTAACAATCGCCTTAATTAGTTTTGGTACGATCAAGGAAAACTTCGTAAACGTGGCCAGGAATCAACTGGGACAAGTTCTGTTACAACAAGAGCGCGAGGTCGCGGAAAAATATGGCGCGAACGTCACGCCCACGGCCGTAGTTGTTAACACCAGTGGCAGAATCGCCAGTCCAATCGCCGCCGGCGCGGACGAAATCCGTGTACTGCTCGCCACCGTGCTGGAAAACTCTGACGGATCGAATAACCACCGCCAACCTCAGCAATAGCTTTAAACGTCGATGCAGAACCGCCTTCTCGAAGTTTTCACCGTTACGTTAGGCAGAAGATTACCAGGTTAAACCCATCACAGGTTGTGGGCGGTTCATCAGTGAAGGCCTTGCCTGTTTTCTTGCAAAACCGCTGAAGAAGGAGTGCCTATCTTATTTTTCGTTTAGCGCGCCGCGCATGGCTTCTCTATTTTGCGGTTTACGATTTACTATTCCCCTATGCCAGGACGACCACAACCAAACGAAGCCGCTTCCTACTATTTCACGTATATCGACCGCGTACTGGATGATGATATTGTTGATATACTCGCGAGGCAGCTGGAAGAAACCGTTGATTTCTTGTCGCAGATTTCAGAAGAAAAGTCTCTTCATCGTTACGCCCCTGACAAGTGGTCGATGCGTGAACTCCTCGCTCACATGAACGACACCGAACGCGTCTTCGTGTTTCGCGCTATGTGGTTTGCTCGTAGTTTTCAGGATCCTCTTCCGAGCTTTGATCAGGAAATTAGCTTTAAAGCTGCCGAGTCTGACAAGGTTTCCTGGGCGAGTCATGTCGATGAGTTTCGCGCGATTCGTTCCGCCACTATCCGCTTCTTCCAAAACCTTCCTGCCGATGCGTGGCTGCGCACCGGTATCGCCAGCGACAACTTGTTCAGTGTCCGCGCAATTGCTTACATCGTCGCGGGCCACGTCTCTCACCACCTGGCGATTCTGCGCGAACGATACTTGTAAGTCTTCGTGAGTAGTGACTAGAGCCGATTTCACAAGCTCTGCCGGATTCAGATGAGTAAGTTTCAAACTACTCTTCGCCTGGAAAAGCTTATGTCGACGAAATTTGCAGCAGAGGAGGCAAAATATTTTCATGAATACTCTTAGTATGCCTGGTGGTGAACTCTTGCAGGGTTTTCCCAGCATGGCGCAACAGACTTCCGCCTGTTCCGCTACCGCCAATCTTCTCTCTCAGACCGCTCCCGTGCTCGTTCTCATCCAGTGCCAAATGCGCATGCTCAACCTGCTCCAACCCTTGATCACCATCATTGGCGCTCTCCCTAATCCGCCCGCAATGGCTCTTCAGGGATTTGCTAAGGCCGCAGCAGATCTCAGTCCCTGTCTAATGACTACGACCTCTGTGGGCTTCATTCCCTTCCTGCGCGACCTTCTCTGTCTCGAGATTCAAAGCCTTAAATGTTTTTTGCAGAACCTCGGCTCCGCGCGAAAGCGTTCCGATGAGGGTGTGAAGGATGTCCTCAGTTCCTATGCCCCGATGATTGGTGTTCTCAAACTTGCAGATAGTTTCTATCAAATGGTGGGAGTGCAAATCCCGACGCCGCCTGTGCTATCCAGCAAGACAGACAAGGTCTCTCTGGATTCAAACGTCCAGGCCGTTAAAGATTTCGTCGCAACTCTGCAAGTGGTGACGGATAGTCTTGGAGGCTGTTCTTCCTGAACCTGCGGCAGAGACAAGCGCCTCATACTATTGGGAGAGGAAGTCGCGAATCATCTGGCGTTCGTTCTCGTCTTTAATCCGTGTAAATAGTTTCGTCCCGAGCGTCTTGATTGTCTCGGGACGGTCGAAGGGCATTTTTGCGTAGACCTTCCCGCCACTGAAGTGGCAAGGCTGGCATCGAGCTTCGAAAATGGGTTTGATTTGAGTTGAGAAATCCACTTTTGATCGAACGCTAGGGGATATTGCCGAGGAATCTGCTACTGCGGATTTTATCGCGCCAGACTCTGAAATACTGGCAGTTGAAGCTGCTTTGGTTCCAGCGTTCATGCGGCTACAACCATAGCAGGTGATGATTAAAGCTAATGCGAAAATGAAGACTCCTATTCGCATGATGCCTACGTTACTCCCGATAGGCATGCCGTGGCAATCCAATCAGGCTATTGCTTTTTAGCCGGCCAGCGTTCCATGGTGTAAATCCGCTCTTTGGCAGCGCCATTCTTGTCAGTCCAGTTGAGAATGGCTTTCCAGGTGTTGTCGGATTCGCGTTGGAAGCGAAAGTAATTTGAAGGTTTCCCGAAGGGTGCAAAACTGATTGAGTGGTCGTCGAGCGCGGTAGCCACGGATCCCGAGTCGCCTTCACTGTGGACAAAATGTCCATCTTTCAATTCGAAGCGGCTTACCTCGCTGACTTTCGTCAATGTCTCATCAGCGAGCGTTTCAACCGCTAGAGTAGACTCGTTCTCAAACTTGTAGCGCTCGTAGAAAGGGGGCACGTTGCCCCCAGTTCCCCGCCAGGTACCCTCAATCCATTTAAGCTTCGCAAGATCCGCCGGCGTGATTTCTTTTGGTGTCGGTGAAGGCGCTGCTGTCGGCGTTGAAGATGATGAGCGGTTGCTCGCTGCGTAATCGGAGTTTGCTCGCGCACAGCCGGCGAGGTTGACCAGCATCACTAAAAGCAAAACAACTACTATGAGTTGATGTTTACAATGCATGTTTGAATTGTACCGCGCGACTGCTTATTCGGGTAAAACCAATTGGGTTAGCCGGAATTGCGCACGGCGGAAAACAATTTCAATTTGGCTGACTGCGCGCCTTGCTCCCGCGGGAAGGGTGCAGACTCAAGCGCGTGCGCATGCGCTGTTGCCACATGCGATGCTGCGCATCTACCGCTTCGATCTCGGCGAGCGGATCGACCAAAGTTTCTCCGCCCAACTGCCGCATCTTCAAGTAAAGCAAAGCCGGCACGATCGACATCAGTGGCACAATGAAAATGTTCACAAGGCTCAACAGTTGTTGATAAATCTGATTGGAAATAGATCGGGCTTCGTGTCCGCCGGTTACTATTCTTATTCGGCCGACGAAGAAGCTCACTACTATCGGTATCAAAAACTGCAGTAGCGAGACGATGATAATGGTTCGCCAGGAACGCGAAGCCAGTTCGCGTGCTCGTCGCCTTGCTGCCTTCTTTTCCAGTCCCTCCATCAGGACCACGGGCCCATAAAGCGCGTAGCGCATAGTTATGATTACCCCTGGAATCACCAGCAGAATGAAGCCGAACAGAATTCGTAGCGTGACACCAATGGCAGTTTTCAGAAATGGCTTCCAACGTTTTCTGAGAACAGCGAAAGCACTACGCAACTCTACCGGACGCAATGGCGCGACGGATAACTGCGTAACGATGACCGTCGTCATACCGGAGATTGCCGCCGCCGCCAAAAAGTAAGCGACAATTTGCAGCAGCACTGCCAGGACCAGAGCACAGATGAGCAGCACCTTACTTCCGGTCAAACCTTTAGGCAGGCGCATCTCTGCCAACTCCACGCCGATCAGTAGTAACGTACTGATGAAGACAGGGATATGCGCGATTAGCGACATGCGCAAGAACTTGGGGAAGTATTCGCTGTAGAGTGAGAAGGCCCGACGGTAGAGGGCGCCAATACCTTCAGCCTGTCCGCGCAGTGAACTGGCAAACGCGGTGGCCGTTTGTGGACGATCTTCCGGCTTTTTCGAAAGCGCAGTCATCACAACCTGTGCCGCGCGCTTCGGGATTTTTTTGTTTCGTTCACGCAGAGGCGGAGGCGCGGCCTTGATATGCTCTTGCATCACGTTTCCGGTTGCGCCGGCGAAGGGAGGCTCACCCGCAAGCATCTGATAAGCGATAACGCCGAGGCTATAGATGTCGGAGCGCGCATCCAAAATATTACCGGCGCATTGTTCGGGCGACATGTAAAGCGGAGTGCCCATGATTGCGCCGACCCGAGTCAAGTCTGTCCGGCGCGTCGTGCCGGCCCGCAGTCTCGTCTGCTGGTCGTTCAGAGCTTGCTGCGTTGTTTTGCCAAGCATCAGTGTCCGATCATTATCGTCGACAGCCTGAGTGGGAGCCTGAGCCAGTGCAGTGGCAGTCGCTTCGGCGCTGTGAGGAGACTGTCCGAACAGTTGAGTGTTGTCTTCTTCCTCAACGTGGCGGGCAGCCGCAATGGTCGCCGGCGCGCTGTGTTCAGCGGGAGACTCTTCCTGAGTGCTTGCAGAATACAGAAGAGTGGTAACTTCCAAAGCCTGCCCTTGAGGGTCTACTTCGGGTGGCGCAGTTGGCCGGGCCGCCCTGATCGAAGTTCCGGCAACACCAAGCGCCGTTTGTGCTGGGCGAGTTTTCAATTGTGCAGGCGGAACAGCTGGCGAGTTGCCATCCACGTCGGCTTCAGCGAGTTTGGCAATGCCAAAGTCCAGCACCTTTACGCGATAGCTACCGAGCCGGTTAGGTTCGAGCCAGATGTTTTCTGGCTTCAAATCACGATGAACAATTCCTTGCTGATGCGCTTCGTGCACTGCTGAACAAACCTGTTCGAGGATGTCCACCACCCATTCCAGCGGCAGTCGTTTTTCCTCCAGCAGGACGTCGCCGAGGGTGCAGCCGTCGAGATATTCCATCACAAGATATGCCACCGTCTCCGCGCCAACGTCCGCAAAACCGAAGTCGGTAACGTCCACTACGTTCGGGTGGCGCAGACGCCCCGCGGCGCGGGCCTCGCGCTTAAAGCGAGCCACAAACTCTTCGTTGCGCATAAACTGAGGCGTGATCAATTTGAGCGCCACGTAGCGCTCGGTACCCATATGGCTGGCCAGGTACACTGTGCCCATTCCGCCTCTTCCCAGCGATCGCTCAAGGCAGTACTTTTCATCGAGTACCTGACCAATGTATGGGTCTGGATCGATCATGCGTGAGAGTATGCTACAGCGTGAAACGCGAATCGTAAATCGCGACGGTCGTCGCGCGTAATTAGGCAACGGGTAAAGGCCCTGACGCGCAGGTGAGTAAACGAACAGGCGGCCAGTTTAGTTTCGGGCCTCCCGATTCAATGCAAAAAACAGGGCGAAGGCGAGAGAAGATTACTAGCGGCACATCTGCAGAGCTTTGAGCGCATCTATTGGAAAGACGAGCATCAGGATTTCCAGCAGCAGGCTGTCTCTGATCCAGACGATCAAGACCATTTCAAGCGCCGCAAACACGATTAAGGAACGTCGCAGGCCGAGACGCCTGGCGATCAGGAAGCCAACAAGGCAACACAGTATGTCGCCGAAGGAATTTACGACGCTGTCGCCCTGGTAGCCCAACGCTGCAGTTTCAGAACGGTAGCGATCGATGATGAAGTTGGTATTTTCGAAGGCCTCCCACAGACTCTCGACCGCCACTGCCAGCGCCAGCTGCCAGATTGAATTCAGACGCGGCGCCAACCATGCAATCAACCAGAAAAACAGGAAACCGTGGAGGATGTGCGTGAAGCTGTAAGGATCGAGAAAATGCTGAGAGTTGTCTGAGCTACAAACTTTGCCGGCCCAGACTTGGAGGGTTCCGCAGGAGCAAATCCATAAGCGCCCTTCAAGGCGAAGGACGATTGCGGCAGCGACGAAAGATGCAACGATCGCAAGCGCCGGCCAAACCCATTTTCCGCGACCGTGCATGATGGCGGCTTGAGTAGTCAAATTTTTTCTCGGCGATACTTTAGGGTGTACGCGGGCGGTTCAATATTCTCGGGCAAACGTGGATCGGCAATCGGCTCGCCGGCGACCAGCTTCAAGGGAAGAACACCAGCCCAAACGTTTAGCGCGTAGTCTTCTTCATCATCGATGGGTGGGCCAGTGCGCACTTTCGCCGAAGCCTCAAGGAGCGGCAGAGACAAGACAGTAGTCGCTTTGAGTTCCTGTTCAGTGGGCTGGCGCACGTCATTCCATCTGCCGGGAATGACGTGTTCTGAAAACGCCAACAACGCGTCGAGCTTAGCTTCCCTCTCATCTACCATTAAGGCGCGTCCGAAAATCACGACCGAGCGATAATTCACAGAGTGATGAAAAGCGGACCGCGCCAGCACCAAACCGTCGATAATGGTTACAGCAATGCAGACATCAATGCCCTGGGCCAGTGTACGAAGCATCCGGCTGACCTGGGAGCCATGAATGTAGAGCTGGTTGCCTTTGCGCGCATAGCCGGTGGGAATGACAAAAGGCTGCCCATCAACGGCGAAGCTGACATGACAGATGAACCCTTCATCAAGGATTTGGTAAACCAGCTCGCGGTCGTAGACGCCACGTTTGGGAAGCCGTTTGAGTGTAGTGCGCTGGGTTTGGGGGAAGTCCATAGAAATGAATCGTAAATCGTAAATCGGGAATCGTAAAGAAGTGCCGAAACATGAGTTAGCTGTGGCAGGGACTTAGCTGCGTGTAGAATAATCCGACGTTGAGCGCACCAGCAAATCGCATGCTTCCAGAACCCATCGCACCCGCAAATCTACTCAGGCTTGCGGCGGTCGTAGGATTAGCAGTCTCCATCAGTGCCTGTTGGAGTCAGAAACAAACCGACAACGAAGCCACATCTGTACTTTCTGGGTCGCCGAGCGCGACCCTTCCCATGCCGCCAATAGAAGCGCGCACCCAATTAGGATGGGTGCTAAATGACGGAAAACGCGTTACGCTTGCGGACTATCATGGCAAGGTTCTGGTGTTGGACTTTTACGCAACCTGGTGTGCGCCCTGTCGCCAAAGCATTCCCCGGCTGAGTGGTCTGGAACAGAATTATGGCGCCCGAGGGCTCCAAATCGTCGGTCTTAATGTTGGTGGCCCAGACGATCGAATCAAGGTGGCCGACTTCGCAAAGGACCTCAATATTCAGTATCCCCTGGGCTTCCCGGACAAAGCACTGACGGACTTCTTGCTTTCGGACAATCAGACAATACCGCAAACGTTTTTGTTTTCGCGCGACGGACAACTGATAAAAAGGTTCATCGGTTATAACGAAGGAACCGGAACCGAGTTGGAAAAAGATATAGTTGGGGCGGTGAGCCGTCAGCCGTAGCAGCAGACGGCGCCTTCCATGACTATTGTTAAGAACGCGAGGAGCGATATGATCAGAGCCATGAGCGGCAACGAACCTAACGCAAACTAACAGTTTGCGTTACGTGGTTAAGTCCTAAACCGAAAATGAACAAAGCTAAAATTCTTGCGACTCTCGGACCCGCCTCGCGCGACCAGGCCGTCATTGAGAGTCTGTTAATGGCAGGCGCCAACGGCGTCCGCATAAACATGTCCCACGGAACCCGGGAGGAGAAAGTCGAAGACATCGCCCGCGCCCGGGCCGCCGCGAAAAAGTTAAACCGGCCTTTGGCGGTGCTTGTCGATCTCTCTGGACCAAAAATACGCACGCGTCAACTGAAGGACGGAAAGCCAGTAGCACTAAAAGCCGGTGACGTTTTTATACTTACCACTCTGGACATTATTGGTGACGATAAACAGGTTGCAACTAACTACCCGGACCTCCCTCGCGTGGTCAAGCCTGGAACGCGTCTTTTACTCGACGACGGCGCCATCGCTTTGATGGTGGAAGCCATTACGAAGACCGAGGTAGTTTGCCGGGTAATTAATGGCGGCATTCTCGGCGAGCGTAAAGGTATTAATCTGCCTGGAGTTTCACTTCCAATTGATTCGCTGACTGAGAAAGACATTGCCGATCTTCAGTGGGCGGTCGAGCAAAAAGTTGACTACATCGCGCTTTCTTTTGTTCGTACCGCTGAAGATTGCTCGCGAGCACAAACGCTGATTAGAGAAGCGGGCGGACGTGCTCCACTCGTTGCCAAAATCGAGAAGGCGGAAGCAATTGATCACCTGGACGAAATCATCGCTACTGCGGACGCCGTGATGGTTGCGCGCGGCGACCTGGGCGTTGAGACAAGCGTTGAGCTGGTGCCGGTTTATCAAAAGCGCATCATAGAAAAGGCAGTCCAGGCAGGGAAGATGGTGATCACGGCGACGCAGATGCTTCAGTCCATGGTTGCCAATCCGCGGCCCACTCGCGCTGAAGCTTCAGATGTGGCCAACGCCGTTTGGGATGGAACAGACGCGGTAATGCTCTCGAATGAAACAGCCAGCGGACTTTATCCAGTTCCCGCAGTGGAAACCATGTGCCGCATTATTGAAACCGCCGAAGGGGGCCGAGAGCCAGCGCCTGACAAGATCACGAAGTGGGCGGGCAGGCAATCGGGTCGCGTGAGTCGCGCCCTTTGCGAAGCAGCGGCCTTTGCGGCGGAGGAGATGGGTACCAGGGTTACGGCGGTCTTAACGGAATCAGGATTGATGGCGCGCCGGCTTTCAGCCTTGCGACCCGAGCAACGAATTATTGCCTTGACTAATTCCCCGGAAGTGCAGAATGAACTGGCTTTGATCTGGGGCGTCGAGTCGCTTATCGTTCCGCACGCGGACACGACCGAAGAGATGCTCAAACTCGGAGAAAAGACGTTGCTGGAGAGCGGCGCTGTCGAAAATGGCGAAATGATCGTGATAATGGCCGGAAGACTCTCAGGTCTTGGATTGTCAAGCTCGGTGACGTTGTTTACCGTGGGCGCAACTCTGGGGGCTGTAGGAGCTGAAGATCCTCAATCTCGCCGGTGATTTAGATAAAACCCTTCGCGAATATGTGCTGGCGGTGTGGAAGGTAAAATAGATGCAGACTCACTCAGCGCGCAGCACTTCGTGGATAGTGTCTTTCAGCGAACTCTCCGGCTTTGTCAGGCCAGGCACCTGCTGAGGATCGCGCCAGTTGTCGAGGATTCCCACCTGGTGTACGCATTGCAGCGTGCAAGTTGGCGCACACCACTTCTCTGTTTTGTATTCACGATCGAAGTCGGCCATCGTGTAATCCTCGAGCGGGATTCCCGGATAGCCTCGTTGTTGGGAGCACCAGTGGACCAAACCGTCTTCGCAAATGTAGAGATACCTGGCCCCGGCGCGACAACGCCATTGGTAAGGTTTGCCTTCCGCGATGCTGTCTTGAAACCAGTTAAGGCGCGCATGGTCTTTGTTGCCAAGCTTCTTCACTTGTTGGAAAACATCTTTTTCCTTGACTGACAACGGCTTCAAGGTTCCATCGTTATCGTGGATAACGCCCACCGTCGTAGAAAAGTTTAGTTCAACCGCCCGGCGCGCGACGGCGAGCGCATCTTCAGGATTCTTGATTCCGCCGCCAATCACCGAATTGATGTTCACATGAAAGTCGGCATACTCGGAAAGGTATCGCAGCTTCTTGTCGAGTACGCGCAAACTCTTACGCGAAACCGCGTCGGGATCTACGTTGTCGATGCTAATCTGTAAGTGCTCGAGTCCGGCCTTGTTCAGCCGCTTAATTCGTTCGGGCGTGAAGTAGTAACCATTTGAAATCAGCCCGGCAATCATTCCGCGTTGGCGAATGTGATGAATGATGTCATCCAGCTCCGGGTGCATCATCGGTTCGCCGCCTGAAATAGTGATAATGGATGTGCCGAGGTCGGCGAGCTTGTCTATGCGTCGGTTGATGACTTGCAGCGGTACTGGCGACGACGTATGGTCATACTCGTTACAGTAGCCGCACGCCAGATTGCAGCGGCGCATCGGGATCAGGTGAGCCAGTACCGGATGCCGCGTCGAAAGCAAGGCCCGACTGATAAAGCTGGCATGCCGTAGTTTTAGTTTGACGAATTTGCTTTTTCGCATTTAGGGGACTTAGAACCTTGCTGAAACTTAAATCACACCCGGCCTGAATTTGAAACGGAAGGATAGGCGACACCGGCGAAGAAACGCAACCCAGTGTGAGGGCAAATCCTTTTCGCCAAATAGAAACGGGGCCCTGATTTGTTACCTCAGAGCCCCGCCTTTGGTTTATTAGTCTGCGTTAGCCTTTGACGATCTTTACGCTGGGATCGAGCTTAATGCTGAACTCATCGGAGGAAATCTTCAGATTCCGTTCCACGCCGCTAAGACGCATCGTTGTGGCATCGTCGTTTTTCTCGACGATCTTTGTTTGCACCGGCATACCTGAGGAATCAACCCAAATTTCAGCATACTTGAAGCTAGCATTTCCTTTGGGCACGAGTGTCAGGTGAATCGTACTAACACCGCCCCACAAAGATTCTTCACGAACATCCTGCACCGGTTGAAACTTAGCTTCGAGCTGCTGCTTCGACATGTACATCATGTCCAGAACGCCACTGGCTCCAGCCTTTCCCTTCACGGAACCAGACTTGCCGACGATCGCCTGTCCCAGGGTTGGGCGGAACAAAGTGTATTGACCATTGGCAACGGCCAGAATCTCGCGCCGAGGCCTTTGCCATTCGATACGCACCGACGCATCGCGGCCGCTGCCAGGAACATACACCACCCATCCGCTGTAGTTGTCCTTATCACGCAGTTGCGCGTTATATTTCTCCATGCTCAGGCTCGCTTTGAGCGACTTGAGCGATTGGCGATTACGCTCCATGCGGTTCAAAACCGAACTCACCAATCCCGCACTCTGCGCGTTAGTTGCCTTCGGGGAACTGACGATCGAAGCGCCTGCCAATACTGCCAATAAAAGACCCAGAGGGACTAACCTCTTCATAAAAAACTCCTCAACGTAAAAGAACTCTTTCAATTATAACCGAACCCCAAGAGAATGTCGGGGGTGCCAAAAAACCTCGCAATTATAAGGGATGGCTAACGTATGTCAACCTCATAGCCGCGGGTATTGCCATCCTTATCCACCACCTTTCGCACGTTAAGGACCTGGACATCATCACGACCGGTGAAGGTTCGCATTACCTGCTCGACCTGACCCCTATCCTGCGCGTTTTCAATGAGTTCCGGGCTAATGAGCACGATTGACGCAGCGCGGCTTTGATGCGCTAAGTAGCCGCGCCGTTCGCTATTTTCAAACCAACTTTTAGGTGTCAGAAAGATGAAAATTAGAATAACAACGCACAGCACATCCCATTGCCAGGTGTTTCTGGCGTAGTTCCAAAAGAACAGCTTTCGCAACACTTTCAACAACGAATATTTGGCCTTTCAATGGCAGTCCAGCAAGTCTCACGCCAGTTGGTCCGGCATGACGCGGGCATTCTAGCCTGCGCGAGAAGCCATGTAAATCAACAGCTTAGCAGTTCACAATTGAATACTTGCGGCAGGTTCGACGATGTGACCGTCACGCATTTGTACTATGTGTCGGCACATTGCTGCGGCTTCCGGGTTATGTGTGATCATAACGATGGTTTGATTAAACCGATAATTCAATTCCTGAAACATGTTGAGAACGAGAGCGGAGTTTTCGGAATCGAGATTACCGGTCGGCTCATCAGCGAGGACGATCGCTGGGCGCGTTACAACCGCGCGAGCCAGGGCTACGCGCTGCTGTTCACCGCCTGAAAGCTCCAGCGGCTTGTGATGAAGCTTGTCTTCAAGACCGAGAAGTTTGAGCACCTCGCGGCGACGCTGCGGATCCTCTCCACCGTTACCATGAATGCGTTCAGCAAGACGCAGATTTCCCTCCGCAGTGAGCGTGGGAAAGAGATTGAAACGTTGAAATACAAAACCGATTTTACGACGACGAATGTCGGTCCGTTTCGCATCGGAGGCCGCAGTCAAATCCTCTCCATCGAGAATAATGCGGCCGGTTGTCGGAGTAAGCAGCCCGCCCAGCAGATGAAGCATCGTTGACTTCCCGCAACCTGACGGACCCATGATGGCCACGAATTCACCTTCGTGGACCTCCAGCGAAACGCCTCGCAGCGCCGGCACATCAACTTTGCCAACGCGATAAATTTTGACGAGGTTCTCGGCCTCTAAAATAGTTCTCATCGGCAGTCGAAAATCCGACTAATTAACCAGAATTACACGATGCGCGGATCAAGCAGATTCCAGAACGTCAGATGTTAATACAGGCAGAGGTTTAATAGCTACCACGCGCAATCTGTCAGGGGGTAACCGCGGATTTATTACGTTGACGGGCGTCGAGATCAACTTCAGGCAGTTGCCATCTATTCTCCAAAACAAAAGCTTCAGGTCGAAATTCCTTGTTGATTTCAACATCGGCAGGAGTTTGGTAGGCGATGCTTAACTTGTAATGATCGTGTGGCCTCGTGATTTCGACGCGTGATGGTAGACGAAATTGTGCTGAGGCGCCGAAAGGCTTTTCATCCCAGTAAGAAACATCCGTTATCAACAAGCCCTGATCATCAAACGATTGGAGACGAGCCAAACGGATACCAACAACCCGGTCAAACCAAAAGCGTCGCAACAGGCGTGTCTCCCCTGACCTCGGCTGCGAAAATTCCTCAAGCACGTAATAACCCCTCACCACCCGCACACCTGTTTTGGCTGGCGGACGATTGTCCGGCTCCTCTTGATAAAATTCGCTGCGAGCATACGCTAGCCCGCTCTGGGCCGAGTCAGGGATGGGGCTGATCATAAGTGCGTCCGTGAGATGTTGCGGGCGCAGATTTGAAAGAGCGTTCACGGCCTCTTTCGCATTCATCGGCCCTCTTTTGCGTTTGTCACGGTCGCCTGAATGTCCGTCCATGTCCAATTTTTCATAGACTGCATTGTTTGTTCCTTTTACAAAACGACGATACTTCTCGTCTCCTTGTAATACCGCCACTCGAAACGATTCGCCATTGGAGGTCATCTGCGCGATGTCTTTCGCTATAAAGGGAACCTGGATGATCAGATAAATATTGCCGGGTCTTTGAACTGTCAGCTGTCCGTCCGCCTGTCGATACTTTTCAGCGATGCCGACCTCGGCAAATGAAGTATCCTCAAATATGATGTCGACTCTTCCGTGAATGGACCGCAGGGCAGCCAGGCGGTTAACTTCGCCAGTCAGTTGAGCGGTATTTGCTTCAGCTAATGGAGTGAGAAGCTGCGGTACCAGGACCTTCTTATGTGTGCCAAAGAGTCCACAGCCGCTTACAAACATTGAGGCCAGCATTAATATCAGGAGGAGTGGCAGCCCTGAAAGTGGGCGGGGCTGAGCAGCAGTTGAATTGAGCATGAACAGGGGTCTCAGAAAACTCCGCACAATCACAATAGTCCGAAAATAAAGGCTCAAGCTAACAAAGACGTTTTTCCTTGTCAACGCGGCCTTTTTTCAAGATTATTCAACAGGTGCCGCATTTCGTCTCCTAACGCAACAACGTGATGGCGGTATCTGCGAAATGTCAGCCAAAGCAGCAGTTATTACAGCAAGGCTACTCCAGGACTAACTTTGGCTTGCCAAATCTATGCCGCAGTTTATTAATGGCGTTAAACACCTGAGGTCTGCTCACCAGCTTATGTTCCAGAGCGCGTTTTCCCGGAAAATCAAGCAGCATTATCCCAAGCAAGATTGTTAAGACGCCCTGGCCGGGCACACCAGGCACTGACATTAAGATACCGAGAACGACGAGCACCACGCCCAGGACATTTTTCGCGAAAACACCCAGGAAGCGAACTGCTGGATGCCGGCCTGACCACAACTCTCGCGGGCGATCCTTATGGAAGTAATCGGCTGGGATTCTGACCATAATGAAAGAGACGATGGCCAGACTCATCGTAAAGCTGACTAAAAACAGCACGGCCCCAAGCAAAACACTTTGCCGGGTGATCAGTGCAAAAACGTCTATTAGCATTCGTTCCTTTTGTTCGCTGTTCTGCTATCCGATCTTGCCACGAGCGTCGAGCAACGACTGTAACAGGTCACTAACGACGGCTTGTGCGACCGGGGGAAGCTGGAAGTCGGCATCATGGGCAGCTTGCCAAAACTCATCCAGCCCTTTCGCTCCGGCCAGCTCGAGCGCATAAGCCTGAACCAGCAAGTCGATTATGTCGGCGGCCTTAGCAAGACGCGCCTCCAGGCTGCTGCGTTGTTCATAATCCTGGTAGAGAACTTTGTATTCCGACTCGCACTCGCCCACTCCGCTCACGATGTCTGCAAAAGCCAGAGTCTCCGCGGTTTTTCTCCCGTCAGCCCCAAAATAGTTCGTGGCAGTTCTGGGCATGTCGCCCACGCGGGTCTCCGCCCAATCATGTAGCAGTGCGATCCGCAGGACACGCTCGCAATTGACCTCCAGGCCTCGCGACTTAATCGCATCGGCCAGCACCATCGCCGTGACCCCAACGCCGAAAGAATGTGAGGCTACCGACTCGGTTCCATTCGGCAGGCCGCGTAGCGTCCAACCGGTACGCTCGAGCCGTTTCAAACGTTGAAGTTCAATAAGAGTGGCTAGCATCTGTTTTCTCCGTCGATACTTTAACGCGGCGACGAGCACGGCAACAACCAGCTTCATCTTTAGGTGCAAGGTGGAAAAATTTGTGGATTCTGTTGCTGCGACACTCGCAGTCTCAGAGTTCAACTAAAACAAAAGCGGCGATACGATTCCTCGCATCGCCGCTCGTCTTAATTCAATCAACCTCGCCGGCTGTTGATCTTTTGCGGTTCACGCGCTGGCCGACTGCGTGACAACTAGAGCAAGTTTTTCTTGTTGTTTGCCGTACTGATGTCGGTAGCCTCGTTGAAAATCTATTACAAATGACAATCGCAGTGAGAGGTATTCGCTAGGGAGATGAAGCGGATTCTTCTGACAGTTCCTTCCCTGCTGAATTGGTTTAACGGCAGGCGTCGTGTTCGCAACTGCAACCTATTTCCTGGACATGTGCCTTCTCGGCGTTCTCGCAGTACTCGCCACAATATTTGCTGTCCTTCTCGGGCGGGCAATCGCAGGCGGGATGCGCACATTTCTTTCCCTTACTCTCGGCCATAAAACTACCCCGCTTTCTGTAAGTTCATGCTCGATTGATCCTAAAACTCAAAATACCAGTGGTCAAGGTTGGAACTACTTCAAACTAAGGAGCCTCGCGCAACACGATCGTTCGCTGCCTGTCTCCCAAGGTCAATACCATGGGTTTATCCAGTTGAATCGGATGCTCCTCACCGTCCACACTGATAACCAGATTCAGGCCCGGCCGGGTTGCTATTGTCCCTGTCGAAACTGGTGCGCCTGGAATAACTCTGGGAAGCAGGTTGTTTGCAACTATTCGCCAGGTTGCCGGCGCACAGCGAATGCGAATACCGGGCGTGTCTGTCTCAAACGCTTCACCTATCGAAAGCGCATCAGCTTTGAACAGACCTTCTCCGCAACGCACGCCAGCGCCATCATAAAAAGTGACCAACCCGGAAACGAATGCATAGGAAATACTGCTGGAGTTTTTTACTACCAGACGAATGTTAGTTACAGGCGAATCTTCGGCTCCATTGAGAGCTGTGGTTCTAAGTGTCGCCTCAAGCGCCGAGGCTCCGCTACTGTCCAGCGCGAGGGCGCTCTCGGTAAGTGGCACGCGTTTCTCAGTCGAACCGGCCGCCGGTTCTTGAGCCGCTACACAAAAGCAACTTGTCAAGAGCAGTGCGACAACTAGAGTCATTCTCATAACCATTCGTCTCCTTCTGCGAATGCGCAACTAGAGTTGAGGTTTCGATTCTAGTGCCGCGACACTCCGGCAATCAATCCCGATCGCGATGCGGCAGCGGTAGTCAGCCTGTACCACGGTGTTTTTTATAAGCGGCGGCCAACTTCTCATCATACTTGTTAATTTTGTAGTTCTTCCCGTTGTAGCCGAGCGCGAGACCTGCCCAATTTTTGGTCTTGAGATGTTTGGCCAACCCAGTCTTCTCGATGTACCGGACAAACGAATCCAGGTGGTTGGCCTCGCTCACATACATTCCATCGACAAAGTCCTTGAGGCTGGGGTAGCCGAGGTTCTTCCAGTGAAATGCCATCACTTGAAAGCGGCCCCAGGAACAAGACATCAATGCTGCATCCGGATCGAGAGCTGCCGCTTCCTGGAGTCTCGAGTGTTGCTGGGAAACCGCCCCGTATCCGCCCGGGGTCCTGTTGGATATGCCAGGATGGGTTTGGTCGTACTTTCCTCCGGTGAACTGATGAAACTTGTGCCGCTCAAAAAGTATTACCGGATCTCCTGATGAAAGGAATGCTCCGTGCGGACCCGACTCAACTTCGGCAACCGCTTTCACGGCCGCGACTTCGCAACCTAACGTTTGCGCCGCTCGCTGGTAATCATCTTCAGTTAGAGGTAGAGGCATAGTTTTTCTTCTCCAGGGGGAAATGAGAAAGTGGTCTCGAACGAATTTGTAAGGACCCAGACGTTTGCCTCTCAAAGCGAGCAATGCCCGGCAAATTGAGAGCTGATGTTAAGCGGGCAAGGTATACACCCGGGAATAATAAAAGTAAATCGAAAACTACCCTGGTTCGATCACGGGCAGAAGAGCGGCGCCGCGCTGCAGGATGTAACCCTCTGTCTCGTAATCAATCTTCTCGAGAGTATCGGTCAACGAGCGCGCCGGTGTCATTCGCATGCGCCGAACCTCTTCCTCAGGCAGTTTGGAAACAAGATGAATTCGGTAGCGCTCAGCCTTGGTGAGTAATGACCAGGCGGTTTGGCCGTTTACTTCGTAAGCACTTCGCAAGCGCCTCTCAAGGGAGCGCGAGTCTCTCTCCTCAAACCATTTCATAAAGGTTGGGTGACCCAGTCCATCCCGACATTCGGCTAGCATGATTATGATGCCGCCTTCTGTGCAAGCCGACGCAGCCATATCGAGAGACTTGTGCGCCTGAATGAAATTGATGTCGTAGGGGTAGCCACCGCAACTAACAACGACAACCTCCCGCTTCTTGTCGATGTTCGTGGAATGGTTGGAGAGATATTCGGCGCAACCGGCGCGATGAGCTGCTCGCCATTCGCCCGCATGAATTCGGACTGTCCGGCCCCGGTCGTCCACCACACTATTTATGCTAAAGCGTGGATCAATCATGGCGGCAACTCGCTCGCACTCTTCGTGTACCGCATTGCCATCGAGGAGACCCGTGCCGACACCTGCGCGGCGACCACCAACCTCAAAATCAAGTGCGAGCATATGTGTCGCCTCGATAGTGCGGGCGGACGCGAGTCCCGGGCAGATAGATTTGCGACCCCCGGTGAAGCCGGCAAAGTAGTGAAATCCAATGGCGCCCGTTATTACGACATGAGAAAAATCCTTCAGACAGCGATTGACTTCCACTGTCGTGCCGCCCTTTGTAGTTCCTAACGAGACCATCGCTGAGGAATCGTAGGCGTCGTGGTTAATTGTTCTAACGCGCTGTGCAATGAAAGGTGACAGGAGTTCGACCTTCTCGTCAGCGGTTACAGGACGATGTATTCCAGTGGCGAAGATGATGGCCAGATCCGAGGATGAAACTCCAATCTGAATCAGCCGCCGTACGAGCAGGTTCAGAATTTGCGCGCTTCCGGTTGCGCGGGTGGCATCAGAGACCACTATCAAAACAGAGTCACCCGCGGAAAAGAGGTCTTCAAGAGAAGGCGATTGAATTGGAGCACTCAAAGCCTCGCCAATCTCAATGTCGGTCAGTGCTTTTTCCTCGAGCGAGTTTCCGGTCAACACCTGGTAGCGGCTTTTGTCGAAGGTAAATGTTAACGAGCTCCGGCCGTATCCTAGTTGTATTTCAGTCATCACTGCTGGTCCAGAAAGTTTTGTGCACGATTAGTCAAACACCAAAGTCTACCAGCGCACGCTCAATAGCGTGCAGGGAGGTGAAGGCTGTGTCGCCCGCGGTTCGGGCTTCTGCGAGCCATTTGCGAAGTTGACGAGCCTCTTCGACAGATGAAATTCGGCAGGCACCGGTCAACGCCAGCGTTACCAGCGCATCCGGAGCACCGTGCGTGACAAGCGCCGCCTGCAGGGCGGCTTGTTCGCGAAGATCCAGCGTGAGCAGGAGTTTGATTTCCATGAAAACGCATCCGCGCCGGGAATGGGAAATCCTTTAGGCGGGTTGTCAGATTTTGTCGAGCGCCTGGGTGATGTCGGCAATTATATCTTCCGCGCGTTCAATGACCATGGCAAAACGCTGACGAAGAGGCTACAGAGATGTCTGATACCTTGGCTGGCCAAAAAGTTTAACTGGATAACCTGTCTGGGAAGGCATTCGCTACAAGCGCGCGATAGCTTTTTCAGCAAGGGAGCGCAATCTTGATCTCGCCAGGAAGTAAAAAAGGGCCACCGGCGTGGCCCTAAAAGACTGGTCAGACTCTCAAACCCCACCCAGTGGTCCGCGCAGGGTGGCAGCCGATCTATTTACAACGCTGAAACACCCAACACACTATTAAACTCCCTGTAGAGTTCGTTGTACTCACGAATGCGGCGTTCTAAGAGCTTTGGTAGTTCTTCAAGTTCGTTGACATTGATGATTGCATTAACGTTGTTAAGAAATGCCGTGTGCGCATCCATCGTGCGCAACGATGGTGAGAGCAGAACAAAGAACAGCCGACGACGTTGGGCGGGTCTTAGAATGTTAACTTCTCGCGTCACGAAAATCACGCCTTGTTCCACTGGATCAAATCTGGAATCCAGAATTACTACATCTAACTCGTTCTCGCGCATGCGATCGACAGCCTGTCTTGTGTCGTTGGCCACAAAAACCTGATAGCCATTCTCTGTAAGGTCACGCGCAATCAATTCCCGGTTTTCTTCGGGTACACAAACCAGCGCTTTTCGCGGATCCCAGGCGGGACGAACTTTTGAAGCTCCACGACCAGCCGATGGTTGAGGGTTAATTAGGCCTGACAGCAGCGCGACTAGTCTTTCAGTCGCTGACGCGCCAGAACTGATCATGCCGCCATCCTGCTGAAGTTCAAACAGCGGAGCCGGAGTCGGCTGATCAAGCAGCGGATTTTCAGAAGTGGCCGAGTTGCCAACTGCCGTCGTGCTTTCCTCAGTGCCGGGGTGGCCGGATTCCACTTTGCTATTACACTTTGGGCAGCGAATAGTGAAAGGCTGGGGGGGAATCTTCGTTTCATCCACCTGCAATCGCGAACTGCATTTTTGGCAAGTAATAATCATAGGATGTTCTGAAGAGAGTGAGTTTAGTGATGAGAGACGGCTAGTCGATCATACTTAGCATGGATTCCCTGTCCGACAAGGCGGCCACAGGTACGTCGCGTTGCGTGAATTCGTCGCCCGTAACCCCTCGCAAAGTCAGAAGCAGATTGTTCTGATTTGTCGCGAAGTTGAGGCCATCTTCGACCGAGATTGTGCCTTTTTCAATCAAGCCTTTGATTACCGTGTCAAAGTCCTGCATGCCGTCGAGTTTTCCATCTCGCATGGCGTCCAGTAGAGACTTGCCCACCCCCTCGCCCGCTTCTATATATTCACGAGTACGCGGACTCGACCGGAGGATTTCAACAACGGCAATTCGTCCGCGACCGTCGGCTCGTGGGATCAGACGTTGAGAAATGATATAGCGGAAGGTTTGGGCCAGCCGAGTACGAATTACAGGCTCTTCGTTTTTTGGATAAAGACCAATTATGCGATCGACGGTTTTAGAAGCGTCGATGGTGTGCAGCGTCGAAAGGACTAGATGACCCGTCTCAGCCGCTTCTAGGGCAATTTCGGTGGTTTCAAGGTCTCGCATTTCCCCAATGAGTATTACTTTAGGCGCCTGTCGCAGTGTAGCTCGCAATGCCGAGGGAAAATCCTTGGTGTCATGTCCGACTTCGCGCTGGTTAATCGTTGAATTCTTATGCGAGTGTAAGTACTCGATGGGATCTTCGATGGTTACGACGTGGTAATGTTTTTTCTCGTTTATGATGTCGATAATCGCAGCTTGAGTGGAGCTTTTGCCTGATCCAGTCGGCCCTGTCATTAATACCAGGCCATTTCTCAAGTCAGCGATTTCGGCAAGTTGCTCAGGAAGGGCAAGCGATTTCAATGTCGGAATATCAGTAGGGATAACGCGCATCACAATCGAGTAAACGCCGCGCTGCTGAAAGATGTTGACTCGAAAGCGGGCTCGCGAAGGAAGCGAGTAGCTCAAATCGGCGGTGCCGGTTTGCGCCAGGCGTTCGGCTGCATCGGGACTCCCCTGCATGAGCGACATCGCGATGATCTCAGTCTGGTAAGGCGTGAGTTTTTGCATCCCGAGAGGTTGGACTGGAGTGAGTTTCCCATTTATTTCAACCTGTGGAAGCTGGCCAACTGAGAAGTTGAGATCACTGATCTTGTCCGATACGAGCAACATACGCTCGATAATGGGCGGCAGGTCAAAAAAACTCATTAGCTTGAACTCCGGCGAAAATGGGATGGAACGGTAAAGATATCGGAGGGGCCAAAGGGACACTTCCCTGTTTGGCAAAGGAATTCTCGCGTATAAGTTCGTTTAACGCAAGCAAATTATGTTGGCTCGCCAAAGGATAGTTTACGCTCGATGCAGTAGCCGTCTCGTCTGGGTTATGGTTTTGCCCTTAGGGATCCAGATGTCTCTGATTACGGCGATAGCATCGCTGCCGGCGGTTAAGACGTCCAAGGAATTCTCAAGAGTGATGCCGCCAATAGCAACAACCGGCAGACTGCCAGCCGCTTGGCAGGCACGGCGCAGTCCATCGAGACCTAATGCCACATCTTCCGCTACCTTTGTGGAACTTTCAAAGATCGGACCGATCGCAACGTAATCGATCGGCAGTTTCGCGGCCAGGCGCATTTGTTCAATATTGTGGGTTGAGAAGCCAATAATGGCGGCGGGACCAAGGATCCGCCTTGCGGCTTCGGGTAGCATATCGTCCTGACCCAGATGAACTCCATTCGCGTGCAGCGCCAGCGCGATATCAACTCGATCATTAATTATGATTTTTACACCGCAAGTGCGCGCCACGCGCACAGCCGCCTCCGCCTCACCGTAAAACTCGAGCGGAGAAAGCAGCTTTTCTCGCAACTGAACCAAAGTAGCCCCACCTTCGCTTAGCTTTGATATTTGTTCAGCGTGCGAGAGCCCGGAGAGTCGTCGGTCGGTAAGAGGATAAAGCCGAGTGCCGGCCAGGGCACTCAAGAAGTTGGAACTCATAGTTCTGAGTCTTAAAACTCTTTTTTCTTTGGCCGTTCGTTTGGGCGAAGCACTCGCTTGCGCAGACGGATATTTTGGGGAGTAACCTCCACGAGTTCATCGTCGCCAATAAACTCGATCGCCTGTTCGAGTGAAAGTTCCTTAGGCGGCACCAGGCGCATAGCTTCATCGGCTGAAGCCGCGCGCATGTTTGTCAGCTTCTTTTCCTTGATGGCATTCACATCAAGATCAACCGCGCGCGCATTTTCACCGATTATCATTCCCTCATAAACTTTTGTTCCAGGACGGATAAACAGAGTTCCTCGTTCCTGTAAATTAAAGAGAGCATAGGTCGTCGTTTCTCCAGTACGGTCAGCAACCAAAGACCCGGTGGAACGCCCACGCAGTACTCCTTGCCAATCTCCCCACCGAAGAAACAACGTATTCAGCAGCCCGGTGCCCTTCGTTTCAGTCAGAAACTCGTTTCGAAATCCGATCAAGCCGCGGGATGGCGTCTCAAACTCAAGCCTCACGCGACCTGTGCCGTGATTGACCATCTTTGTCATCTGGCCTTTCCGACGTCCGACCGCCTCAGTGACCACACCAATAAATTCTTCGGGACAATCGATCACCACTTGCTCGATTGGCTCGAGAGTACGTCCGTCGCTCAGGCGCATAATCGCCTCAGGCTTGGAGACCTGCATCTCGTAGCCTTCGCGACGCATCATCTCAATGAGAATGGACAACTGTAATTCGCCGCGACCGGATACTTTGAACTGGTCCGGCGATTCAGTCTCTTCCACGCGGATCGCTACATTGCCGAGAATTTCTCTGTCCAGGCGCTCTTTGACCTGACGGGAAGTAACGTACTTGCCGTCCTTTCCGGCAAAGGGTGAATTGTTTACGCCGAAGATCATTGAGATCGTAGGCTCATCCACTGCAATAACCGGCAACGGCTGAGGATTGTCAACCGATGTTATCGTGTCGCCGATCTCAATGTTGTCGACGCCCGCCAGGGCCACTATCTCGCCGAATCCGGCACGCTGAACCGGCTCGCGTTTGAGGCCTTCGAAAGCGTAGAGCTGGGAAACGCGCACCTTCTGAAGAGAGCCATCAGGCTTCGCGACCGACACTTGCTCACCTAACGCAATCTCACCTGAGAAGATTCGTCCAATTGCCAACCGGCCCACGTATTCGCTGTAGTCGAGATTTGCCACCAGCAGCTGCAGAGAATCATTTCTTATCTGTTTCGGCGCAGGAATTGTCGCCACGATCTGATCAAACAGCGGCCGCAGATTGGTTGATTCATCCGCTAGCAGTCGTTTTGCCATCCCGTCGCGTGAGACTGAATACAGAATAGGAAACTCAATCTGCTCATCGGTCGCATCAAGATCGAGAAATAATTCGTAGATTTCGTTTACTACCTCTTCAGGCCGAGCGTCCTGACGGTCGATCTTATTGACCACTGCGATCGCCGGAAGGCGCGCCTCTAGAGCTTTTCGGAGAACAAATCGTGTCTGAGGAAGGCATCCTTCCGCAGCGTCAACCAACAGCATCACTCCGTCTACCATTTTTAAGACTCGCTCAACCTCACCGCCAAAATCTGCGTGGCCGGGTGTGTCTACGATATTTATTTTCACGTCGCGAAAGTGTACAGACGTGTTTTTCGCCATGATCGTTATGCCGCGCTCGCGTTCGAGATCCATGGAGTCCATGACGCGGTCGCGAACCTGCTCGTTATCGCGGAAGGTTCCAGACTGTCGCAACATGGCATCCACCAACGTAGTCTTGCCATGGTCGACGTGAGCAATAATTGCGATATTCCGAATATCTTTTCTTTCCTGAGTCATTAATTTCCTTTACGGTTGTGATCCGACTGAAATCTTCGCTTGGGCGAAACCGCATATGTTATCACCTTAGACTTAATAACTCCCACGCTGAAACTGAAAGCCTTGTTGAGAGGTGCTTAGGAGAGGACGATTACCAAGGTTCGAGGTTGTTAGACTCTGAATGCCCCGATTTGACGTAGAGCTTCGTAGAGAACTATCCCAACTGCCGTCGCCAAATTCAGGCTGCGAACATTTGGATTGAGCATGGGAATGGTGAGACATCTCTCCCAGTTAGATCGCAGAACTTGTTCGGGCAAACCACGCGTTTCTCGTCCGAACACCAAGCAATCGTCGTGGCCAAAGGCCCAGTCAACATAGCTTCTATTAGCCCTGGTAGTTAGATATATGAAGCGGGCTTCGGGAATTGATGCATACAAGTCCTCGAGATTCTGATGCCGTTGCAACATAACGTGTGGCCAGTAATCCAAACCTGCGCGGCGCACAGCTTTGTCATCCAGACGAAAACCAGCGACGCCCACTATGTGTAGCGGAACATTAGTGGCAGCGCAAAGCCGCGCGATATTGCCTGTATTTGGGGGAATCTCAGGTTCGACAAGAGAAATTCGAAGCATTGCAGGATGCGCCGCAGAAATAAATCAGTTTGAAGATGCTACTTCAGGCATGCAGGCATCAAGTGCTCGCGGCGGTGACGAGTTCGTAATACAAAAGGAACGACGAGTTTCGCTTGAAGTGCTCGTCGTTCCTTTTGAAAGGCCATGCTGGCCTCAGAAGTTTGTGTGCGCCAGTGGAGGGTTGCTGTTGAAACGTCCTGAACCGAACTATCTCTTCTTGGCTGCTTTCTTGGCGCCCTTCTTTGCTGCTTTCTTGGTCCCACCCTTTTTCGCTGCCTTCTTTCCACCTTTTTTAGTTGCCATTCTTAGTTACTCCTTCTTTTCAAGATTTTAGGTTTTCGACTCTTACCACAAGATACTGTGTTTACTTGTCTCTTGTGGGCTAGTGTAAACGGCGCACAACATCTTGCTATATAAACGCAAACGCGCGCGATGTCAACAACTTATTACTGTTATGCTAAAAAAACTTTTGGTCGCCGCGCGAGGAAAGTGGAGAGGAAAATCAAAATATTTCTTTCGATCCGGATCCCAGGCAAGCTCCTAACTGAGGGCGGCGAACGGATGGGATCACGACTCGTGTAGGCAGGAGGTGACTCAACGCGTTGCTGTGAGGATCAAGCGTTTAAGACACTCACAGTTTGATCGCAGTACAAGAATTATCTGAAGAGTGGCGTGAAAATCCATCCGTCGTGTCGATCGATCCCGTAGTAATTAATTACTGATTTACTTTTGCTGTCAGGAGTGACACCGATGAAGGGTCCGGAAGAATTGTCGTCGCTGGATGAGGATGGACCACTTTGAAGATCATTTGTTGGCAGCACGGGTGGCGCCATAAGTAGTTCTACCCGTTTAAGTTGCGGGTCATTGGTGGGTGGTCGAACGTTTTCTGCAAACAACATTACGGAGCGTTGGAAATCAGCTAGTTGCGATGAGCGTGGTCGCACCAGGTTCCATTCACCGGAGTCTGAGAGCGGATCGCGAGCGGCTGAGGGGCGCAGTATCTGAACTTTCTTTGTACCGCTTGGCACGCCTTCAAGAAGTTGATCGATTGAAGTAGGAAGAGCGGCGTCGGCATTTAAGTTTCGCTGTGCGACTTGATACGAATAATAAATCCGAATCGCGTCAGCTACTTGTTCTCCGCGAAATATCGCTTCGACCTCACGTTCACGCTGCGCTTGCTGACGTATGCCGGGTGCGGCGGCGAGCGCAAAGAGGGCTAAGATGGTCATCAGGGCGAGGAGAGCAACCAGCGTGTAACCCCCCTCTTTGTGCTGATCCGGGGTGCGCCCTCTGCCAATGAACGCTCTCAGCGGCTCTGATCTCAAAGTCCACATCTTGTGGTGTGGTCCATTACTATGGCTCATCGTCTTCGCTATCAACTCTCGGTGTTGGTCGCTGGAGCGGGTTGCCTTTGTCACCCTGAGTAGTCATGGCCAACGTATGTTTGACCTTCAAATTATTATCGACGACTACAACCTCTTTTTCGGAAATGCTGGTTACACGAAATCTTCCCCCCAGAAGATCTCCACGCTGCACGTTTAGCGTCTCCTTGCTGGCTTTGTCCTGGAGAATTGCCGTATCAACAAACCGCGGAGTGCCAATTATTCCTATGTAAGAGTAGTTCGGTGTGGGCGGGGCCGCGACGCTAAGTGTTGCTGTGTTTGAGTAGAGCTTGCCGTCAGCTGATCGCAGCATAACCTGTCGTTCGCCTGGGTTTGCAATAACGGCAGAAGGAACAATGGCTGATAGCTGCTGCGGATTTATGTACCGCGTAGGAAACTCGTTGTTGTCGATGACCACACGCAGCTGCGGTGTAAACTTATCGCCGGCTAATTCCAGTGTGAAGTCGCCAGTCCGTGCAACAACATTCGCAGGCGAGAGGCTTGCGAGTAGCAGGGGCGGAATAGGTGTCGGAGTTGGTGTAGGAACCGAAGGCTCCGGGGACGGCTTCACAATGGGTTCGTAGTAAATAAAAATGTTGCGTCTTGCTTCTGGCGCAGTCACCGGAGCGTATTCGATATTTACAGGTCGCGGAGCCAGATCGCTCCCGTTGAATTCCACGAGTGACTGACCTTGCGCTTTGCTGGTTGTACTCTGATTGTTCAAAGGTGGCGTGGGCCGGGTCGCGGGCCCTGACGAGACCTTGGTGGAATTGTTACCGAAGCCAAAAAACGTCCACCAGAGGAAGACTATGGCAACCAAACCCAAAGCTCCTGCCAGGATCAATTTGTTCCGTTCAGCCGGATTCCTTACATCACCTAACTGCATAATATTACTTAATGAGCCTCCGAGCTGACGACTGTCTCTTCCCTACGAGCACGTTGGAAGTAAGTTGCCATTTCCAAACGTAGACTAACGAGAGCGCCACCGGCTCCGCCAGTCGGTGCTGCCTCAGCTGAAGGTGAGGTGTTTGTTTCAGTCGCCCGTTCCAATTCAACGCTATTAACAATGACAAACTGGCTATTTGTCTCGATGTCTTGAACAAACCGACGAAGGTTCGAATACTGGCCTTCAACCGTAACGCTGATGGCGATGCCGGGATAGATACTTTGCCATTTTGTATTCGCTGATTTCATTCCCGTTGCTCCCACCTTAGAGCCGGCGGGCTCAAGAGGGATATAAGCAGGACCGGACGTGTTGCGCAATGAATTCTTGCGAATAAGCGAGTTAAGACTGTCGTAGAGGCCCATGCGGCCGCTATTAGCGCCCACCAGTTTCTTAGTTTCAAAATCCTCAAGACTCTGGGTGATGTTTTGCACCCTTGCTTCTGTGGTCTGTCCCTGACTAACGGCGTCCTGCGAGATTCGCAACTGATTCTGAAGTCCGGCGCGTTCTGATTCAAGCGCAGCCAGGCGAGAGCGAGCAGGCACCAAAAAATAAAGATAACTCACAATTACGAGCACCAGGATTAGCAGGCTGCCGGCGAGTCCTACTATTTCCGCGGGACCAAGAACCCGTTGCGTGCCAGAAGGGCTAAAGTTCTGCAGCCGGGCTCGGATTAGATCGACTTTCGCGGGGCGACGAGTCGCTGGCGTTTGTTCGCTCATCGGCCATCTCCTTTGGAGGATTCGTTCCCCGCTGCCAGTGAAACTGGCGCCACCGTGCTGAGAGGCGAACCTGTTCTTGGGCGATACTGCACGTCCAGCTCATATTCGGCCCCGCTTTCACCTCGTCCGCGCTGCAAATTCTGTGATCTAAGCTCGGCATGGAAAACTCCGGCGCGATCCATGTCAGCGATCATTTCTGTCACGGTTGGCGGATTCTTTGCGATTACGGTCAACTCCAGCTGAGCAAGTGTTTCGTCACCACGCGTAGCCACGCCGCTCACCGCGATTCTCTTAACACGCACGGTTCCCGGCAATGCCTGCTCCAAATCCGCAAACAGACGCGACCAGGAGAAGCGCTTACGATCCACGAGCGTATGAGCGGCGGCCAGGGTTTGCAGTTGCTCGGCGGTTAGTGAGTTTTTCACCGCATCAGCTTGTTGGCGGAGATTGCGCTCCTGTTGCGCGAGCCGGTTAATATCGTTTTGTACTGCATAAGCCTGCGCTCTTGCCTTCGTGGTGGCCCGCGCAATGAAAATGAGGGAAATTAGTGAAACGAAGATAAGGACCGTAGTCACCGCCCACGGCAGTGAGCGATTGCTAAAGGGTCTAGTCGCGAGATTTAGTTTCGTAGGCATTAATTCTAACCAAAGCTTCGGAAGAAGCATACACGCCTCAATTAACGGGGCGCAACTGAGGCCAAGTACCTGTTTCGGGCCCTTGAAGTTACACGCCGCTTCGGGTTCGGCGTTTCATAAACAAAGGTTGTCTTGGACGGAAAGTCAAAGTCCAGGGTTGCCTATTTTGAGCGTCGGGGAGGCAAAGGACTCTCAGTCACTGCCAGTGAGGGCCGATAAGCGCAGATTCGATTACGACCGCTTCGTTTGGCTCGATAGAGGGCCGAATCAGCGAGCTCTATCAAATGGATGGGATCGGTCGCATCATCCGGATATGCCGCAACTCCAATGCTAATTGTGATATGGTGCGTTCTTTGAGAGTCTGGCGAGTCTAGACGAGTAGCGGGAAACTCCTTCTGAGCCACGGCAACTCGCACCCGTTCAGCAGCAACCAGACCCTGGGGATAGTTAGCGTCGAGTAAGAACGCCGCGAACTCCTCACCGCCAAAACGAGAAGCAACATCTCCGGCTCGCAACGCCTCCTTAATAATGCGGCCAGTTTCTCCAAGCGTCTGGCTGCCAACAAGGTGCCCGTAAGTATCGTTAACCTCTTTGAAGTAATCCAAGTCCATCATCAATACGCAGAAAGGACGCGCCTCCGCCTCAGCCCGGGCGGCTTCGCGCCGGAGTTCTGAAAAGAAAGACTTGCCCGTGAGTAGTCCGGTGAGCTCGTCGTGCGCAATGAGCCGATGAATCTGCTGCTGAAATTCACGATCGATCTCATCCAGCATATCGAAGCGAAAAAGACTATCGCCGATTATTATCTTATCTCCATGATTCAGCGTCACATCAGTGATCGATTCGCCATTAATCAATGTGCCGTTGGTGGAACCGAGATCAGTTATGCGGTAGGTGACCGAGTCTGTTTTCGGATCCCGTTCGCTCGTGATCCTGGCGTGAAGACGCGACGCGCGGAAATCATTTAGCCGCACATCGGCTTCAATGGCGCGACCAATTGTGACTTCGTCTCGCTCCAGTGGGATGGGCACCGCCATTAACTCTCCACTGAGAGAAACCAGGGCTGGTCGGCGCTCTTTCTGAGCTGACTTTGCGTCCTGGTTGGCTTCACGCACCTGCGTGGCGCCGGCACCGTCTTCGTTGAAAGTTTTGCTGGACATCAATCCGGAGTAATGAGAATGGTTACAAGTGAAAGCTTAACCCAAGTTAAGAAAGCGGCGGACGTCTCGTATCTTATCCCGCAGGCATTGTTGTAGCAATGTATTATGATAATTTGCTTGCAAAACCTGAGGACGTGCTGGTTCATACGGGGCCTCCTGTAGCGCTTGTGGCCTACCTCCTATAAAATCGTACTAGAACTTGATTGTGGACATTGTGAATTGTATCGGTGTCAGAAGAGGAGATTCGGTTGAAAGAACAATCTAGTGCCGCGTGTTCAGGCCCGGAAGAGAACCTATCCGTAGAGCGCGTAGCGATCGCCAACTTACCTACTGAATGGGGCGACTTTCAGATTGCGGGTTATCGTTCGCTGATTAGCGATGAAGAGTTTGTTGCCCTCTTTAAGGGTGAACTCCGCCGCGATACGCCGACGCTCGTTCGCATTCATTCGCAGTGTCTGACCGGTGACGTATTTGGGTCAACAAAGTGTGACTGCGGGCCACAGCTTCATCAGACGATGCGAATGATCGAGCGGGAAGGTCGAGGAGCTATCGTTTATCAGCAACAGGAGGGCCGCGGCATTGGAATCCTGAACAAGATTCGCGCTTATGCCCTTCAGGATCAGGGAGCGGATACGGTAGAGGCAAATGAACAACTGGGCCTGGCCGTCGACATGCGGGAATATATGCAATGCGCTGAGATTCTCTTCGATTTGGGGCTTTGCCAGGTTCGGGTTATCTCAAACAATCCGCTTAAACTGCGCGCGCTCGAGGAAGCGGGCTTAAGAATTGTCGAAAGGGTATCGATTGAGGTCAAGGAACCTCAAAATGCCGGCGATTACTTGCGAACAAAGAAAGAAAAACTGGGACATCTGTTGAGTTTGTAAAGGAGCAGCTCATGAAACAGTTAATGACGTTATTGCAAATAGCGTTTATTGGCATAATTGTGTGTCCACGGATCGCCTCCGCTAACTCAAATCCAGAGATTTATAGTGCAAATAACTTGATCAATAGAATCGAGGGCATCGTTTGGAGTCCTGATCGCCGTCCTGTCAGAGATCTATACGTTGAACTACAAAATGAAAACTATTTTGCCGTTGCCAGAACACGGACAGATTCCTCCGGCCGTTTCTCATTTAGCGGAGTTTCCTTTGGCCGTTACAATGTCAAAGTACTAACCAGCGGAACTAATTATCTGGAGTACACAGAAAGTGTCGATTTGGTTAACGTTCTTCGTGGGGCTGGTGACACGGTATATCTGGAGATTTACTTAAAGTTCGATAAACGCAAAATAAATAGTGGTCTCAGTGAGATAACGGAAGCGATTTTTGTCCAGGACGTGCCGGAGGAGGCACGAAAACTTTATAAAAAGGGAGTAAAGGATCTTCACGAAAAGGGTGATACCGGCTTTACTGAAATAGAAGAAGCTCTAAAGATTTTCCCTACTTACTTTGATGCACTTAATAGCCTTGGCTGCGAATATGTCGCACGAAAAGAATATGAAAAATCACTCGCCTATTTAATTAGGGCAATCGACGTTAATCAAAGAAGCTTTTCGAGTTTCTATGCGTTAGCATATGCTTGCTATCAACTAAATCACAGGCCTGAAGCTCTCGAGGCTGCCAGGGGAGCAACAATGCTTCAGCCTAAATCACTTAATGCGCAATTATTATATGGCACGCTATTGCGGTTGGACCGCAGTTACGAAAAGGCTGAGGAGGTATTGTTGCAGGCGAAGAAATTAAGCAAGGACAAACCGGTAGCCGAAGTTCATTGGCAGTTGGCTTTGCTTTACAATAAGCTTGGACGCAATAAGGAGGCGGCGGATGAATTGGAGGACTACCTCAAAATTCGACCTGATGCACGTGACGAGAAAGAGATTCAGGAATTGATTGCCAAACTGCGTAGAAATTCAAAACACAAGTTTGTTAGCATGATCAAATGAACGTCATCAGAGAATGTAGAGCCAAACAGCGAGTCTCTGTTACAGTGTTCAAGGTAGGTTCTACGAAACGGAAATATTAATTAAATTACACCTCACATGCAGAAGCAGTCATGAACCAGCAGTAAAATGCCGAAGGGTAAATAATTATCAAAATTACTTGCTGTAGCCTCCTAAACTAGACGGTTGGCTCAAGAGATAGTGCTTGTTGCTGCCCGGCAAAAAAAGGCCCATCTTTCGATGGGCCTTTAAGCTTTCCAGTTCGACTAGAACTAGAACAGGAATCGGAAACCGAAGCGAACTTGCCGTGGCTCCTGGAATGAAATCGGGTTACCGAAAGCCAGGTTTGTGGCCCAAGCCGCCGGTACTCCATTGTCGGTCGCAAATTTAGCTACCGCCGCGGAATATTGTGACAATACGCCGGAACTCGTAAGTACGTTTGTAGCGGCAGCAGTATCTCCAGAGGCAACAACGTCAGTTTGGTCAAGCGCAAAGTAAGCACTAGACTTATTCTGATTAAACGCAAGCTTGTTTGCCTCGTTGAATACATTGATGACATTGAAATCAAACGCAACGGCAAATCGCCTGTCATTACCAAATCGAATATGATGCGTCAAATTCAAGTCGGTTTGGGTAAACATTGGAGTGCGTCCAAGATCGCCACGCTTGGTTTCAGGAATGGGAATACCAAAGATGTTTACGAAAGTCGTCCTTGGCGTTCCGGATTGAGCAGTAGTAAAGAATGAAAGATCCGTGGAATTCATCTTACTAAACCACCAATCATAAGTGTAAGTTCCCGAGGCCTTAAAGACGTGGGTACGGTCTAACGGGAGAACACCGTTATCTGGATGCCCACTTGCGGTGAATCCAACCCAAGGTTCATCGAAACCACGAGAAACGTTTGGATCAGTGCGTCCGCCGCCAGTTGCATTCAACTCGTCGGGATTGGCAAGACCGGAGTAATTACCCTTCAAGCGACTTAGCGTGTAGTTGAGGTTCAGGTTAAAGTTCCTGACGTAACGAGTATCAACCTCCAGTTGGAAAGCATTGTATTTACGCTCGGGTATCGCTGCCTTGTTGTAGCCTAACTGTTTATAGACTGAAGCAGCTAAACCCTTGCCGGGGTTGCCAATGACATATGCTTCACCTGAAGCGGTAGGCACGCCGGCATCCTCGATTGTTTCATCGAGATTACGATAGAGGTACCGAGCTGTCAGGACCGTTGCGCGCATGGCTTCCCGTTGAAACTCGAATGTGTATTCGCTCTGGCGATATGGTTTTACATTCGGGTCAACTGCGCCGTTGGTTAAGACATCGGCGCCGGGTATGTTTGATGCAATCCGCCAGTCTTGATCACATAGATAGCCGTTGGGATTAGTCAGAGCGATTGGACATTGGCCACCATTCGGCCAATTGAAACTACCATGCAGATTGGCAGGCGAATAGAAATTATACTGATGGTTCGACGTGATATAGAAATAGTCGGTGTGGTAGAAGTTGCCGCCGAAGGAGCCTTGCGGTAATGAGAACTTCAACCGATCAAAGAACCGGCCGTAGAAGGCAGAGATCTTGGTCTTACCATCTGCTGTAAGTGCGTAAGCAACACCAAGACGCGGTGCGAGCTTGTCTTTCCAACTCCACTTAAGATCTATATGAGTTGTATTGAAAGCCGGAATTTTTTCCTGTTCCATGCGCAGTCCCAGGTTCAATGTCAACCGGCTTGTCGGTTGCCATTTATCCTGGAAGAAGAGAGTGTCAGCCGTATTGTTTGCCGTTCCGCTGGCTCCAAACTGATATTGAAGACCGGTACCAACAACGGTTACCCCTGGTGGGAGACCAGTAGGCAGGGGATAAAGCCCACCGCCTGCTGGACATGGAATCTGAAACTGAATATAAACGAAATGGCAATCAAAACCGGCGGTGCCCACGCCATAGTACAAATATGCACGTCCATGACCACCGTCCTTTAGGACGCTACCGGTGAAAACGTCATTAAAGATCTTGCTCCTCTCGTAGCCGCCCTTGAAATCATGACGACCAAGACCATTAAACGAATAGCCAACGTTCGCATCAATGGTGCTACGGATGGAGATATCTTTACGGATGATGTCGTTGTTTGTGACGTTTTGGAATGCCTGGCTGCAGCCTGCAACAGCAACAAGCGCAGCAGAAACCTGCTGACAGATGAAGCGCGGCTCGTCCGCTATCCCATACGAATTGAGTTTCTGATTCTGGAAACCGCGAGTGTAGCGAAGATCGGCTACTATCTTGCTTGTCGGCAACCAAACACCTTCAACTCTAAAGTTGTTCGAATTCTGCCGGCCACCCTGTAGGGCTGCGAGCTGAGATCCCTGATAAGACACTCCGGCTAAACGAGTGGTGGATGGTGAACCATTCACAATGGTACCACCCAGCAACGCACCTTTATCCACAATTGGATTCCAGGTAAAGCTGGAAGATATTCGAAGCGAATTAGTCGGCGCTGCGTCAAGTCTCAATGAAGAGTAGTTGTAGATAATCTTCTCCCTCGCGGTTTGCGTTGGAGATGCTCCCAGCGCAAGAAGAGCCGCGCTGAGTGCACGCGGAGCACGCGTCGCACCAAAGCCCTGAACGAAATTGGTGGTGCGTGTAATATTCACAACGCGAGGGTTGTGAATACCAAAGAACCACAATTTATCCTTGATAACCGGACCACTCAGGATAGCAGTCGGAAGTTCATCTGTACCGGAATCTCTTTGCTGCTGAAAATACTCGAGAAATTGACCGGTAGCGGCAACAGATCCGGAGTTTGTAAGAGCCAATACCGGACGAGGGCGGGCATTGAGCCTTCGTGTGTTGAAGGCCATACCGAATTCGCCATGGAATTCGTTTGAACCGCTCTTTGTCACGCCGCTAATAACGCCGCCGGTGGCTCCGCCGAACTCAGCTTCGAAGCCACTGGTCTTGACCTGAATCTCTTGTAGCGCCTGGAAAGGAATATCGTTATTGGTGTTCAAGAGACCATTCTTGTAATTCTGGGTTTCTTGTCCATCAATGATGAAACTATTCTCAGGTCCCGTGGAACCATTAATTGAAAACTGTCCACCAAGAGGCTCCGGGCGAACCGCAGCAGTAGTTCTCAATAAGCTGGTAAATCCGGTACCTTTTGGTAAGGCTTCGATCTCACGAGCTGAAATATTGTCCTGCGCCTTGGTCTCAGTAGCGTCTACCAACACCCCTGTGTCCTGGATGTTTACCACAGCACTAATTTCGGCAGTGGATGCTGAAAAATCCACGGTTGTCGCGTTTCCGAGCCCCACTTGAACATTCTCTTTAGTCTGTGCAGCAAACCCACTGGTCGCTTCGGTAGATACCGTATAGACCCCGGGAGGAATCTGCTGGGCACTGTATGTGCCCCTCTGATCGGTCTGAACAGAACGGTTGAAACCAACGTTGACTCCCTTAATGTTGACTGTAACGTTGGGCACAACAGCTCCAGCCTGGTCTTTCACTGTGCCTCGAATCTCACCCGTCAATTCTTGTCCTATAACGATTCCGCTAAAAGCGATCGCGAGGCACACAGTGATAAACGCCTTAAAAACACTTTTCATCTTGTTTTCCTTTCTGTGAAACGATCTTGGCGGCCTGAAAAATGTGCGGTTACTACTGGATGTAAATCGCTCAGCGAGTCGCAAATGCTATACCCTAAATCCCGATCTGAAGTTAGACCACAGCTTGTCAACAACTTACATCTCTTGCTGCATCATTGCAGATGGTAGAGAAATCCAAAAAAATGGTTGGAAATCCAAAAACTTAGAAAGACTGATCGGCAGCTAAGCCAAGGGAGGATTCAGCTAACGGAGGCGTCGGGGGGCTAGGAGGGCTTATTGCTGCTTTTACTGCCTGGAGCGACACCTCTGAACGAGAGCATCAGCGCGGTTGGAGCCTTCCGAAGTTTCGCTCGGTAGCTTTAGAGTTAAGTCAAAGATCGTGACTGATAAATCCAGATTCAACCTGCAGCTGCTCCAACCCGCTAAACAAGATGAATTTCGGCCGAAAATTAAGACGGCCAGCACCGCGCCATTTTGACCAGTTGCGAATCGCATCGCTGCCACATCCTTTCAAATAGGCGACCAAAAATGCCCTACGAGCCTTGAAAAGAAAAAAAGCCGCGAGCCCGAAGCTCGCGACCTCTTTTGTACCGTGAAATGAAGCTATGGCTTCTTCTCTGACTCTAGAGCCTTCTTTATCTTCTCAACTGTAACCCGCGTCTGCTGAGCGAAAGCCCCTTTCGGCTCTAAACGCAGATACTCTTCGAACTCATGTTGCGCATCAGCCGCGCGACGGACGCGCAATAGCAAATTGCCCTTCAGCAAATGCGCCTGGGCGAAGTCGGGGTTCAGTTCCAAAGCTTTCTTCACCTGCTCGTAAGCTTTTTCGAGAGACGGTCTTGCCTGGGTGTCATCCTTAATCTTTGAAGCCATGCTCCAATATAGCCTGCCCAAACTGAGATGACCCTGGAAAGAGCGATCCTCTATTTGCAATCCCTGAAGCAGACTCTTTTCGGCCTCCGCGTCCTTTTTCTGTCTCAGATACAGTTCACCGAGCGCCAGCAAGGCGTTTGCAGCTTTGGGATCGAGTTCGACAGTTCGCTTGAGTGTCTGTTCGGCCTTTTCCCACTGACCGAGATCCATGTAGGCAGTTCCCAACATCAGGTTAGCCTGGACGAACTGGGGATAAATGGTGACTGCTTTTTCCAAGTGGCGGACACTCTCCTCCAGGCTTTCCTTCTTGCCTGTGGCGACCAGCGCTGCTGCTTGATCAAACTCCTTCTTCGCGGCCGCCGGTACATTCGAGTCGACTATCACGACAGCCGACGCGGCAGCTCTGGCCGTTCCGTCCGATTTAAGTTGAAACTGCACGTTCGCACTTGGCGAGGTTAACAGCTCAACGGTCTGCTGTTGCTCGACGTAACCGGGAACGCGCAGAGTGATGGTGTATTGTGATGGTGCCAGACCGGTAAAACGGAACCTACCGCTGCGATCAGTCATATCCTGGCCACAAGAGCCGCTGTTAAATGAGTCGCACCTGACCAGGACGTCGTAGGCCGGTTGGCCACCCTCAACATAGCGCACCTGTCCAGTTATTTGACCGCTCAGTGCTGTCCCAGAATTGCGGCTTTCCTGTGAGAACGACTGCGACCGAGCGAGCAGTATCAAACCAACCATTAGAACGGCACGAAACAAACCAGGACACATGAAATCTTTCTCCTTAATATTAGGTCGCTTTTGTTGTGAATGTTCTGCAAGCTACGTGGGCCAGCTTGGTTTCACTTTCTTCTGTAAATCTTTTCGCTCTATGTGATGTGACGTTCACGACCTTTTCGTCGCAGCCAGGGCAAGCTTAATCTTTTGAATCAATGCGCGGGTCTGATCGACAAATTCACCGTTTGGATCTAGCCGAACGTATTCTTCAAACTCATGCAGCGCGTCCTGGGCACGCCTTGCCTTGAATAACAGGTTGCCTTTTAACAAATGTGCCGCGCCCAGATCGGGGTTGAGTTCCAGTGCTCGTTTTGCCTGCACGTACGATTTCTCAAGCAACGGTTTGTAGTGTGCTTCATCACTGAACTTTGCCGCCATGTCCCAGTAAACATGACCCAGACTCAGATGGCTTTGCCATGATCGATCCTCAAACTGCAACCCCTGAAGCAAAACCTTTTCCGCATCTGTGTCTTTTTTTTGTTTGAGATAAAGTTCGCCCAGCGCAAATAAAGCATTCGCCGCCTTGGGGTAGGTCTCCAACGCTCGTAAAAGCGCATGTTCAGCTTTATCCCAATCGCTCTGGTCCATGTAGGCGGTTCCAAGGAGTAACAAGGCCTCGAAGTACTTGGGATAAATCCTTATGGCATTTTCGAGATGCAGGATGCCACTGGCGGCATTGTTGGTCTGCAACAGTGCGTCGCGACCTTTTTCGAATTCGGTGAGGGCACCATGAGGAACTTTTGCATCGAGCACACCAGTGCGATTCGACGGCGAGGAGCCATTCTCTTCGGCGACCAAGACCAGCTGCACGTAATCCGTTATCTGCGTCCTGAGGTCAACCTGTTGTGAAGCTTCTCTAAAACCGGGTGTCCGTACTGATACCACATAGAGCTCAGGAGATAAGCCGACGAACGTAAATTTTCCAGAACGATCAGTAGTTATCTCTCCCTCGACGCCACCCCTGAAACTCTCAAGCCGAACCAGGATGAATTCTGACGGGCGACCGCCTTGTGCGTATCGGACCTGGCCATTTACCTGTAGCGGGATAGACGACGTGTGTGGAGCTCTTTGCGCTTGACTTGGCGCCGGCAAAATGAGCAACGAAAGAAGAACGACGAAGCGGGAAAAAAGTCGAAGCATGGTCGTACTCCTGCAAACGAACTACAGCCTAACGGGAGGATAAATTTTAGCCCATTAGTTGAAAAAAAAGAATAGGGAGGAGATTACTCCCCTCCCTATTAAAGATTCGCTTCCGAATCCAAATTAAAATTCAAATCTAACTCCTAGCCTCAGATTGAACGGGAGATAGAACCCACTCAACGGTCGAGGCTTCAAAAAGTCCGGGTTAGGAGGATTCTGCCCAGCAACAAAGTCAAGTGCAGAATTCTCATCGGGACGCCGTAGCTTTTGACTATTGAAGATGTTGAAGAAGTCCGCGATGAACTTCACCTTCGTCTTCTCGGTGACGCCCCACGAATAATCCGTGTGGACATCAAACCGAGCATAGGTTGGGGTACGACCCTGGCTGCCACGACCACCAACCGGAATCTCGCCCGTATTCAGGTAAACTGGATGCGGATCGAGTTTGTTGATTGGAAGCCCAGTCTCGAAGTGCATGTTGAGACCAAGGTTCAGGCCGTTCAGTGTGTTCCAGCCGCGCTCTTTACCAAAGCTATAGCTGCCGAACACGTTAACGATGTGCCGGCGATCGGTGTTCAGTGGTCCTACGGCGAACTGATCACCTAACAGGTTAAGGTCTCCTGTCGTAAAGTCAAACAACGAACTGATGGCCGGGTCGGTTTGACCGTTGTCATTGCGCAGGTGACCTTCAAAGTTACCCTCCAGCTTGGCAATACGCCAGTTGAAGAAGCCCTGCCAACCATTCGAGAATCGGCGATTCAGCTCGAGCTCAAGCGCCTTGTAATTCCGGACGGCCTTCGGAAAACCATCTGGCTTTCCGTCTGGCGTGTTGATCTCCAAGCCGTCTGCGTCGATACCGGTCTGGGCAAAGCAGACGCTCTTGCCAGTCCCGCTGTCGAAGTTGAAATCAGGAACACCGCCAGTCTGAGCACAGCCCGCTGGCACCGCTCCGCCGGTTGAGTAGCTAAACGGCACCAGATTAATGGCAGCATCGAGTGTCGGGCTAATGTTGCCTATAAAATACACCTGACCTACGCCCGCAAGCGCTGCCTCTGGGGAGACAGATGCCGCGTCTTCAACAATACGCTTCGAGCGGCGATCTATATATCGCGCCGAGAAGGTAAAGTTCTTCGGTAATTGCTGCTCAAAGCCCACTGTGTGTTCATCGGTGAAACCCAGCTTGGTACCCGGAGTAATCGGGTTCACCGGGTCTCCTGCTGAAATAACGCCTGGAGCAAGTTGATGCGCAGCATCGATGATCGGGTTAACGGTGCCGAAGCTGTTGATTACGGCTACGCGTCGGCCGGACCCATTAACGGTGAAGTCCGGCACATACAAGCCGCCAGTCCAATCTTGCTCGGTCGAGAGCGAACGCTCCGCCATGTCCAGCGGGATGTATTCGAAGAACCTGCCGTAGTTATAGAACGCTTTTGTCTTTCCATGTCCGAGCGGATCAACCGTGACACCAAGCCGCGGCGCCCACTGGTCGGTGAAGGTATAACCAACGCGGTTACCGGAAGGTCCCGGGCTGCCGATAAGTCTTTCCTGCTCCCAGCGAATGCCGGCCAGACCCGTGATGTACTTGTTGAACCGCCACGTATCCTGTGCGTACCACGCATGGTAGTTGGAAAAGGTGCTGAAAACTGGTTCGCCAAACTCTGCGCGAATAACCTGAAGGCGCACAGGTATCTGTGCCGTTGTACCATCGGCTAATTGGACAGGGAATAGCGCGGAATTAGTATCACTTAGCGGTCGAAAACGCAGACGGAACTGAATGTTCGTTTGTTGCCCAGTGGCAACGCCGTTTCCGGCTGGAATCGCCCACTTCGGACCGCTACGATCGCGCGTGCCATCGTAAGTGCCACGCTGGAACGTGTAGCCAAGCCCCACTGTGTGCTGGCCCCACATGTTGTGGGTCTTGGAGAGATTAAAGTCGGCGCGTTTGCTCTTGCTAACAGTAGGCTCAAAGAAGCCCAAGCCGATGGAAGTAAAGTTTCCTCGTGCCGGAAGCTTGCCTGTCGCAGCTTGAATGGTAAGCTGATCGGAGCCGCGCCTGTCCGTTATCTGGTTAAAATTGTCAAACCCGGTTTCATTGAACCTCGACTTACCAAAACCAAGCGACGCATTAAGAGTCAGCGTGGGTGACAATGTGCCGTTGTATCTGAACGACATATTGCGAGTTCCGTAGTCGAGGACGCTGTCTGACGTTGTATTGTCAATGGCCAAGGTCCTGAACGAAGACTTATTCGTCTTTGAAGGATCGCCAAAGATGGAGAAGGTGATCTGATGATTCGGATTAATCAACCACTCGGCTTTGGCCGCGTAGTTGTATGTGCGTGTACGAAGGGCAAAGGCAGGGCCCCGGATAATCCTCAAGCCAGAGTCAGTAGTACTCAGAGCGTTTGCTTCCGCTCCGCGTACAATGTCTCGTCTCACGCTTGGGTTGAAGGATCCGAAGAAGAACAGGTTGTTGCGCGCTCCTGGCACATAACCGCCCAAGTCGGCGCCCATGTCGTATGCTTCCTGATGTAGAATTTTCCCGAATGTGTTCCTTCGGGGAGCATCGTCCGGCTGTTTTCTCGTTGCCTCAAACGACTTTGGAGTTGCAAAACCATAGAGCGCACCGTGGTATTCGTTGCTGCCCGATTGCGTAATAATGTTAACGATGCCGCCTTGCGACTGACCGTACTGCGGTTCAAAACCGGCAGTCTTAACCTGAACTTCTTTGATGAAGGAGGTGTTGATACCCGTACCGAGAGCGCCATAGGAGCGCGAGAAGGTACCGATACCACCGAAAGCCGAGTCGGTGATATTTACACCGTCAGCGACGTACAAATTGTCGAGAGCGGAACCGCCAGAGATTGACGGATTGTCGCGACCGCCGCCGAGGCTGTCGGTTGTGCCAGGCGCCAGATAAAAGAGGCCCGAGACACCTCGCTGGACTGGGATATTCGCAAAGAGCTGGTCGTTCAAGTTTGAGCTCGTTGCCGTGCTCCCTTGATCGATTCCCTCGCCCCCACCCGTGACTGTAACGACTTCTGAGATGTTTCCAGCCTGCAAGGTAACGTTTGCGGTAGTAGATTTACCGACCAATACAATCACGTCCGTTACTTCAGAAGCTTTGAAACCTTCTTTTTCCACTCTTACTTTGTTGGTACTACTAGGAACTAGATTCGAAAACTCATAGTGTCCTTGGTCATTGGTAGTAGCAGTGCGTTCGCCGGTCGGTGTGGTCAATCTAACGGTGGCGCCGGGTACCGCTCCTCCGTTTGAGTCTACTACGCTGCCCGAGATTGACCCGGTGGTCAAAGTATCCTGCGCAAACGCTGCCGTACCGGCTAGTGCGATGCACAGGACCATAAACAACCTTAAAACATTCTTCATCTTTGCTGTCCTTTCTTGATTCTGAAGAGTGCCGGCGGGGAGATCCCTCATTAACCATTCTTCCTTATTCTTTTCGCGGCACTTAAAATTCCGGAAACTAACTGTCGTAAAAAAACTCTTGCGTGGGTAGTTTCGCAATTCTTATGCCCGCAAAGGTTCACCGTTGCATCCTTAACGTATTCATATATTTAGCGATATGTCGTCACACGCTGGAAGGCGCCAAAAATCCAAAATATTGGGAACGATCCATAAATCACAACCGGTGTGAGAGCCGCCATTATTTCAGGGGTTTTGCTGATTCTATCTCCGCTCACATTGCCTTTCGCACGTATTGCAGGTATTAAGAAATTCCCAAAATGTCCGAACGAATTTATCGCGATCCGGTCCACAACATCATTCGCCTTCGTACCGATACAAACGAGGGCGAGCTGATGATGCGTTTGATTGATACTCCGGAATTCCAGAGACTGCGTCGTATTAAGCAACTGGGACTTGGACTCTACACTTATCAGGGAGCGGAGCATTCTCGTTTCACACATTCGCTTGGCGCATTTCACTTGATGAGTCGC
>DASXSC010000106.1:0-31085 GCA_036506215.1 Pyrinomonadaceae bacterium
TAGATATGTACACGACCCGATTTACTCTCAAAATTCTCAGCCTGGTAACCTTCACGCTAGCTTTTACTGTGGCAGCACAGGCGCAGGCGACGCGCACTTGGGTTTCGGGCGTTGGCAATGATGCCAACCCCTGCAGCCGCACCGCCCCTTGCAAGACCTTCGCCGGTGCCATCTCGAAAACTTTCATCAATGGCGAGATCAATTGTCTCGATCCAGCCGGTTACGGGACAGTCACTATTACCAAGTCTCTAACCATTGACTGCGAAGACACGCAAGGATCCATCCTTGCTAGCGGCGTTAATGGCATCACCATCAACCTCGGCGCCGCCAATGTTAATGATCCGCTTCGAACCGTGCGCATACGCGGCCTCTCAATTAACGGCGCAGGCGCGAGTGGCGCCGTTGGTACCGCAACTGGCGTGCGCGGCATTCACGTCAACAGTTCCAATGCTGCCCCAGTTAAAGTCTTCGTTGATGAAGCGTTCATCCAGAACTTCACCACCGATGGTATTTTATTCAACGGGGCTGGTGGCGATCTGGTCGTCAGAGATTGCTTGATCACCAACGTCATCAATGGAAGCGGTATCCGCACGGTCAGTACTCTGGCGGGCGCGGCGGGCATCGTCCATGTCTCGGTTACCAGGACAACTATGCACCTGAATCAGCAAGGAATCCGTTTGGAAGGTAATTCGTTTGGCGTGGTGTCAAACAGCACCGCCTCGAATAACACTCTGAATGGCTTTGTTGCCAATCCCATTACCATTGGGAATGCTGAGTTGAACATTGTGGACAGCACAGCGAACAATAATCGTCAGTTTGGTGTGTTTGCCGGAGGAACCGGGTTCACCAGCATCGTGCGTATCTTCAATCTTACGGCCTTCCACAATACGAGCTTACAACTGGAGGTGACTGCCGGAGGTTCAATACTTTCGAACGGTCGCAACCATATCGGAACTCCGTCGGATGCGCCCGGTGTATTCACCGACCAATAGGTTTTATTTCAAAACCAATTCTTTCCCTGCGACCCGTGTCACTCGGGTCGCATTTTTTTGGCAAACAGGACGATGACTTCTGCCACCGATTAGGATATGTCTTGCTTGATTCTCCCCTTGGCTGGCGGATAAACTCATGTCGTTAAACCAAGTCAATCGACTCCAATTTGTTCTCGCGTGAAATCTGCTTGATCATCGCGCATTGGCTCCGTAAGCTATACTCAATGGGTTTGACCACCAGCGAAGGCCCGAGCGCGTCAGTATCAGACGCGCCGGCGCAGGCCATTACAAGACCGACGGGTAAACTGCTCACCTTTGACGCGGTGCCCTTACCGGACAAGCCGCTAATTATCATTGAGCGGAGCCATTCCTGGAATGCCATTAACTTGCAGGAGTTATGGGCCTACCGCGAGCTGCTCTACTTTCTGACTTTACGAGATATAAAAGTGCGCTATAAGCAGACGCTTCTAGGCGCCGCGTGGGCCATCATCCAACCGTTGCTGACGATGCTAATCTTCACACTGTTCTTTGGCAGATTGGCAGGCCTCGAAAATCGAACCGGAGGCATCCCGTACCCGATCTTCTCCTTTGTCGGATTACTGCCGTGGACATTCTTTGCAAATGCCGTTACGTCCAGCAGTAATAGTCTGGTTAACAGCGTTCATCTGGTAACCAAGATCTACTTTCCACGAATGATCATACCGGCGGCTGCAGTAGCTGCCGGCCTGGTAGATTTTGCTTTGGGTTTCATCATACTTGCGATCCTGATGGCCTACTATGGCGTCGCCATTACCTCAAGCCTGTTTTGGCTTCCACTCGTGATAGGGCTCTTAGTGATACTCGCTCTGGGGATCGGCATGTTCCTTGCGGCTTTGCAGGTCAAGTTCCGAGACATACGTCACGCACTCCCGTTTGTCGTACAAATCTGGATGTTTACTTCGCCTGTTATATTTCCGACCTCACTAATTCCCGATAAGTGGCGTTGGCTGCTGGCGTTGAATCCGATGAGCGGAATCATCGAAGGCTTCCGCGCGATTCTGTTAGGGCGCGTCATTGACTGGAACCTTCTAGGGGTGTCGGCCGCAATCTCCCTGGTTTTACTCATTTCCTCCGGCTATGCGTTCAGGCGAATGGAGAGAAGTTTCGCCGACGTAATTTAGGGTAATTTAGGCAAGCATGAAAGCAGTTATAAGGGCTGAAAATGTCAGCAAGAAATATCGCATCGGCTCCCGGCGGGCGTCCTACCCGACGTTGCGTGACGCTCTCACTGAGAAGTTGCGCGCCCCTTTCCGCGCTCGCCGTAATGGCTCGCAGGCCACAAACAGGGCCACGGTGTGGGCGTTAAGCGATGTCAATTTTGAGATTCACCCAACAGAGGTCGTGGGCATCGTCGGCCGGAATGGCGCCGGCAAGAGCACGCTCCTGAAGATCCTTTCCCGGATAACCGAGCCGACCAGCGGCCGCGTTGAGCTTTATGCAAAGACCGGCAGCCTCCTTGAAGTAGGAACAGGATTTCATCCGGAGTTGAGTGGGCGTGAAAACATTTTCTTGAACGGCGCGATTCTTGGGATGAAACGGACGGATATCGCACGGAAGTTTGATGAGATTGTGGCCTTCTCCGAGATTGAGAGATTTATTGACACTCCCGTCAAGTTTTATTCGTCCGGTATGTACGTCCGTCTTGCCTTCGCAGTGGCTGCTCACTTGGAGCCGGAAATCCTGATTATCGACGAAGTCTTATCCGTCGGTGACATGGCCTTTCAACAGAAATGTCTTCAGAAGGTACGTCAGATGCGAGAGCAAACCAAGGCTATCATTCTGGTTTCGCACAACATGATTTCTGTGCGGGCAATCTGCTCCCGGGTCATGCTGCTTTCAGAAGGAAAGCTCGCGGCGGACGGCAGCCCGGACGCAGTAGTTCCGCACTATGAGAAGCTAATGCATGAGCAAGGCCTGGAAGCCCAGGAACGCGATGAGCGTGCGGAAGGCATGGGACAAATTCAAATCCGGAGTCTCAAACTAATAGACGGCCAAGGCAACGAAAAGCAAGCCTTTGAGATTGGTGAGAAGGTTAAGGTGGTGGTAGAGTACGATGCTGTAGAGCCGGTTAAAGACGTCATCGCTTATGCCGCAATAAGGCGACCCGACGACTTTATCTGCGTGGCCTCGAGCACGAAATTAGAGCGGGTCGCACTTCCACCGCTGAAGGGACGCGGGGTAATTGAAATCGAAATTCCCGAATTGATGGTCATACCTGGTCATTATGTGATGGATGTTATTTTTTATGACCATAACTTCGAGTATCGCGCCTATTTTCTTGGCCGGAAGCGATTGGGTTTTGAGGTGAGCTCGCAGCTGCCTTCACTTGACGCGATGTATGGAGTCGTTTACCAAAAGCAAAAGTGGACTTTTCTGGGCAACGAGAAGATTCTGAGTGATGAAATGAAGGCTAACAAATAAGACGCCATATCTTATACGAATCAAGCACGAACACGCGGGCAAGCCGGGGGAAGTCAACCAGTGAGCATGATCGAGACACCACAAGAACCAAAGAAATATGGGCTGCGGGCAGGCGCGGAAGAATTTCCGCTCATGATCGTCATGTCGATCATATATCCCTGCAACTTCGGATGCCCGATGTGTCCCTATACCGATGGTAATTCCGAGATTCGCAAATTCTACCGCGAGCGCGACGGCGAGCTATTTCCGGTCGACCTGTGGAAAAGCATTGCCGATGAATGCGGCGAGTATGGCGCATGGATGCGCTGCACCGGCGGGGGTGAGCCTATGCTGCATCCTCATTTGGTGGAAATGATTGAGTACGCCAAGGAGCGCGGTGCTCGTATCTGGCTTAATACGAATGGAAGCATGTTTGGTCCCTCAGCCAGCCACCGTCTAAAGCTCGAGCGTGTAATTAAAGCGGGAATTGACTTGATTGAGTTTTCGATGGATGCCGCCGACGCGGAGCTTTACGCTAAGCTGCGGCCGCCTCGCGGCGGCATGTCCAAGTCGGCTGAGGAATGGTGGGAGAGACAAGTCAGCAATGTGCGTGCAGCGCTTGAAATGCGCAAGCAGCTAAAGGCATCAACCAGAGTAGTCGTCTCGATCATTCGGCAGGAAGAAATCGAAGGCAAGCTCGAAGAGGCCATTGATTTTTGGTTGCACCAGATAGGAGTAGACGAAGTGATCACCCGGAAGTTTCTTACCTGGGACGACAATACCAACATCCCGCCCGGCAAAGCCCTGGATAAGCATCTCTACGCCAACCTGCCGACAGAAAAGAAGCAGCCATGTGTTTGGCCTTTCGAGCGTCTGAACGTGGACACGCTGGGCCGGATTTCTCTCTGTGGTCAGGACATATCCTTCCGCTCGTCCGAATTTTTTCCAAACGCGCATGAGTCTTCCATCAAGGAAATCTGGCGCGGCGAAATGTTCGATTGGTATCGAAAGATGCACCTCAGCGGCCAAGGCGCTGAATGTTTCCCATGCCGCGGTTGCTCAGCGTGGTTTGCAGGCATACGAGACTGGGAACATGGCTGGCTTAAGGTCTTGCGAACGTCGGGTGACCACCTCAAGGAAGTGATGAGAGAGGACCTGGGCGTCGAAGTGCAGATTTACGAACCGACGGCTTAGAGGAACCAACGCCTCTTAAGACTCCGTTCGATCGGATAGTCTTCTTCGATTCGTCCAAACACTTAAACCGGAAACCAGAAATGGCTGACAGCTACGTCGAGCAAGCGAAACAGGGTGCTCTTTCCCGCGAAGAGCAACAGCTTGCTGTCGAGACCGCCGGGTACAAGTACTACTACACTTCAGCTCAGGAATTTGACGATATAAACAAAAAAATGGTGATCGATGAGATCCGCCGCTTTATCAAGCCCGGACGGATGCTCGAACTCGGTTACATAAATAATATTTGGACAAAAGCCCTCTTAGAAGCAGGCGGCAGGGTCGACATTCTTGAGGCAGCGTCTAATCACGTCGATAAAGCTCGCGAAGACTTCCGCGAGAATCCTCGCGTCAGAGTATTTCACACGCTATTCGAAGACTACGCGCCGGAGGAATCCTACGACACTATTCTCATGTCGGGAGTCATAAAGCACATCCCCGACGATGTTGGCTTTCTTCGGAGAGCCCGCGCTTGGTTAAAGCAGGATGGCGTGGTAATAGGATGCACGCAGAATAGCAGGTCTTTCCATAGACGGCTCGGAACCTACATGGGCCTTGAATCTGCCCCCGATGCTCATAACAAGCGCGACCAGGAAGTTTTCAATATTCATCAATATGATCGGTACAAATGGCGCGCCCTGTTTCTGGAGGCAGGTTATGAGGTTGCCAAGGTCCAGGGAGTGTTCTTGAAGATTCTCTCGACCGAACAGATGATGTATCTGGGCCAGAAATACGATGTCACTCAAATAATGGAGGGTCTGCGTAAACTAGGCGAAGAGCTTCAGGACTATGCCTGGTATTTATTCTTGATTGCGCAGTTACCGGCCCAACCATCTTCTGCGCAAAATGAGCTCGGTGGCACTTTGCCCGCTTAAGTTCTAGAATGCGTCCGATGCGCGCATTTAAAACTCTTAACATTATCTACGATGGCCATTGTGGCTTCTGCATTCGCTCGTTGCGTATTGTGAGCGTCTTTGATCTATTCAGCTCGTTCCGCTTCCATGATTCACATCAGCCTGAGACGCTGGCCCGCTTTCCCAAACTGCGCGGAGCAGATACCGACGAAGCTATGTACACGCTCGTCGAAGGCGAGCCAATTTATAGAGGTTTTTTCGCATTTCGACGCCTGATCTGGAATAGCCCCTTAATGTGGCTGTTAGTTCCTATCTTCTATTTTCCCGGCGCTGGTTTTTTTGGGCCACAAATCTACTCCTGGGTTGCTCGGAACCGCACCAGATTTAGATGTCAGTCAGATGTCTGTGATTTTCGGACCCCGCCCGCTGTCTGACGCAGCTGTCCGAGAGCTACTCATCCTAGTCATGACTTCATTAATCGCAACTCCTGACGGACTTTTCCCACAACTAAGCTTAAACGCACAATCGTTTTTCCGTGTAGTTTACGGAATCCTTCTGCTCGGTCACCTCATCCTGTTATTGCCGCATGGCCGAAGATTTTTCATGAGCGAGCGTTGGAAGGGTTATGCACAATCCTCATGGGACGTGGATGTTATTCAGAATCCAATCGCGTATCCAATTGTGACAACCCTATGGTTTTTGTGCGCAATCCTGCTGACCTTCGGAAGATGGACCGTCGGGGCCGCTCTAATCAACTTATTCCTCTGTCGCTATTTCTTCGTTCACATGCGTTGGAAAGGTGTGCTGCGGGGAATGGGCGCTCCCGGCTTCATGACTTACTGGCTGGCAGCAGCTGTTTTTCTGCTTGAATTCACACTTCATTACGCTCCACACGTGAGGCCTTTGGCTCTGCTTGTTTTGCAAGTGGATTTCGCTCTCATCATGTTATCCGCCGGAGTGTACAAGTGCACCGCGGGCTTCCCGCGCAACCATGGGATGGAACTTGGGTTGGTGAACCCGGAATGGGGTTACTGGTGGCGCTATTACCGGCGTAAGTCCCCGAACCATCCCTTAATCAAAACGCTGAACCAACTTGCCTGGACGACCGAGGTGGTCGCAGCAGTGCTGATGCTGATTCCACCTACGCGTTTTATCGGCGCCGTACTCATCATTATGAGTTTCTTCTTCATCGCCACGCACATTCGTCTGGCGCTGCTTTGCCAAATGGTGATGTTGTGCGGCGTTCTGTTCTTCCATCCCAACAGCCTGGGTGATCAGTTAGCCGCGCTACTGGTGTCGGCCTCCCCGCCGCCGGTTTATGCAACGGGCCCCGTTTTGACCGCGGTGAATCAGACACTTACAGTGGTGCTCTGGGCCTATCTCTGCTTACTGCCAATCGCCTACTTTGGAATTTACTACAATTTCTTTGCGCGCAAGCGCTTTCCGCAACCCTTGCAGCGTATGCTTGAAGTGTATACAAATTTTTTCGGTATCATCATGTGGCGGGTTTTCACCATTGATCTGATCAACTTCTTTCCAAAGCTTTATCATCAGTCGCGCGCGGGTGGTGAGCGCACTTTAATCTCCCGCTACGGATGGCGGGCTGGAAGCTTGCGCTTCAGTCATGTTGGGGAATCGATCACATTGACTTGCCTCTTCACTACTCTCAAATACTACCCGAGCAATCATGGCCTGTTTACGGAAAGGCTATTGCGATATGCGCGCACCCTTCCTCGGCCCGCCGACGCAGTGCTGATCTTCGAATACATTGGCATTGCTAAAACGCAGAATGAATTCAATTTTTTGACTGTCGCAGAGTATTTAGTCGATCCCGATGCGGGCACAGTAACTGAGCGCATGCTGAATAATCAGGTTAGTGTCTACGCAGCACACGACGCATCGCCTCTGCACGAAGCCGCGCGGCCCGGAAGTTACGCGCCGCTAACAAGATGAACCGAGCAGCCGCCAACGATTTGGAATCTGCTGCCCCTCGACAATCGGTGATTCTGGTCACTGGCGGGGACGGATTCCTCGGGTCCCGACTTCTACCGCTGCTTGCGCGCGCAATAGACGGAGCCCAAATCATCAAGATCGCGAGAAGGGAAAAGCGAGGCTATGATTCCAGTTTGCCAATAAGAACCATTTACGGTGACCTAAAAGATGAAAGTCTTTGGGCCGAAATTCCTGAAACTATCACGCACGTTTTTCACCTGGCGGCTGTCATCCCCTGGCAGGGCGAGGAAAGACACAAAGCAACCCTAACGGCAGACAATGTGTCGCCGCTCGCACACCTGATCGAATACAGCCGGCGCTGGTCCAATATTCAGCAGATCATCTATAGCTCCTCAGTTTCCGTCTATTCGCCGACACCTGACTTCCTACGTGAAGATTCTCCGCGGCAACCTACCAGCCTGTATGGCGCGGCGAAGCTTGCGGGCGAAGAACTTCTGAAAACCCTGTCGGCCCGAGGATTGGCAACAGTTTCTCTTCGTCTTAGTTCTCTTTACGGATTTGGACAGTATCAGGGGACGGTTTTGCCTATCATGGTTAAGCGGGCGTTGCAAAAACAGGAACTCCTGATCTTCGGTGATGGAACCAGGACGCAGGACTTTCTTCATTGTGAGGATGCGGCGCAGGCACACCTGTTGTCGTTCCAGAAACAGGCGCGCGGCGCTTACAATGTCGGCACCGGGACGCCCGTTACTATGTCGGAACTCGCCCAGACAGTCAGCCGCGTGTTCACTGAAGGAAAAGCCCCAATTGTCTATCAGCCCGAAAAGGGTGATGGTGACCCCGGGCTTAAACTCGATATAACGAAAGCACGGCGCGAACTAAACTACGAACCGTCAATCCCGCTGGAGAGCGGATTGCAGAAGCTCAAGCAGGAGTTAGGCGCTTCGTAGCTATTTGCTCGATGTATGGAGATACTCAATGACTAACGCATCTTTGTTACCGTACGATTCGCGTGTAAACCCTTATTTCCCTCATCAGATCTTGATGGAGACGACCAGCGCCTGCCAGTTGCGCTGTAAGATGTGTGCGCGCGAAGAGTCACTAAAGAAAGGGACGCTTAAGATTGGGCAAATGGAAGAGTGGCTCGCGGAAAAGATCATCGACGAAGTGGCATCAGTAAACCCAAAGACGCGTCTCTGGTTCTGCTACTTTGGAGAACCGACAATCTCTAAGCAGTTATGGCGCCGCGTGCGCCTCGCCAAAGACAAAGGCGCCGAGTGCACCATCATCAATAGCAACGGCAATCTGCTAAAACCGGCCATGGCGGATCAGCTCATTGATTCCGGGCTCGATGAAATCTACATCGGACTCGACGCTGCAACAGCCGCGACCTATTCGCGCGTTCGCATACGCGGGGACTACGATACGGTTGTTAGCAATATCAATTACCTCCTGCGGAAAAAGCCCGAAAGGCTGAAAGTTACCGTACAATTCGGCGTGTACGAAGAGAACGAACACGAATTGGAGGATTTCAAAAAACAGTGGGCCGACCACGATGTGACTGTTTTCATCCGCCCCAAACTTACCTGGATCGGAACCCTTCCCGAACATTTCCATACTCAACACGGTCGTTATCCTTGTCCGTGGATTTTTGACAGCCTGCCTATATATTTCAACGGGCTGGTTCCCTATTGCATTTGTGACTGGGACAATCGCCTGCCCGCCGGTGATATCAAGACGCATTCCATCGTCGAGGTATGGCAGAGTGCTTACCGGAAGTGGCAGAACATTCAACTTGCGGGTCGGTTTGAAGAGCTGCCAGATTTTTGCCGAGCGTGCCGCGACTGGCAGGCGAAGCCGCTGCACGGGACACTTGAGGAACTGTTCGATCATCGTTGGACGTTCGAGGATTGCGAGATGGAGAAACCGGCTCATATTCGCGACGGCGTTAGTGCAAATTAAGTTGCACCGCAGTTTTTGTGGAACGATGGAAAATACAAAAGAATGACCAGCCGTCGAGTTCTAATCACAGGCATTGGCGGCAACGTGGGACAGGGAGTGCTGAAAGCGTTGCGAGCCGGGCGGGAAACTTATCACGTGGTAGGGATCGACATGGAGCCACTCTCAGCCGGCTTCTCTCTCGTTGATCGCTATTACGAAACTCCGAGAACCGGCGATCCTGGTTTTCGGCGTGCACTGGAAACCATCGCTAGCGTGGAACAGTTGGATGGGATCTATGTCTGCTCACCTTCGGAGTTAGAGTTTTTTGCCAGCCACAAGTCGGAATTGGAAAGCGAACTTGGTTTAAGCGTCTTCGTCAATCCCATTGATGTCATCCGCATTGGCTCCGATAAGCTGAAAACCGTACAATTTCTGCAAGCTTCAGGATTCCCCTTCCCGGACACCGCGTTGAGCGCGGATATTGCGTCCGTGGACCGCCTAATCGAGCAATACGGGCTGCCGCTGATTGCCAAGCCGCGCGCTGGATTCAGCTCGCGCAATGTTTTCATGGTCAACTCGCGCGAAGAAATTCGGGCTGTCGCTACGCTCGTCCCGGACTTGATCGTCCAAAGGTATCTGCCTGATCCGCAGTCAGAATATACGGCAGCCACGCTTTCAGGAGACGACCAGAGAGTTCGCGCCCTGATCATTCTGCGGCGAGATCTTCTGCAGGGAACTACTTATCGAACGGAGTTGAGCGAAAACGAGAGTCTTCAGAGCCAGGTAGTGCAAATTGTGGAAGCACTGGGCGCCGTTGGTCCATGCAACCTGCAATTCCGTGTAATTGACGAACGAGCCTACGTGTTTGAGATCAATCCGAGATTTTCGGGTACGAGCGGCATTCGTTATCTTTACGGATTCAATGATTGTGAAATGGCCTTCGACCTTTTGCATTTGAAACTTGAGATTCAGCAGCCTGTTTTGCGCAAGGCTGTCGTGCTGCGATACTGGAATGAAATCTGTCTTCCTGACGTTAGCTTTCAGGATCTGCGCGACGGTCGCGCAAAACACTCAGGTGTCGAGAGCAGCATTCGCGAAATCCCTGCGTGAAGGATTCTGGCTCCTTGCCTGCGGTCCGATTAATCGATGACGCTCAAAGAACTAATCCGGACCGACTTCGCTCGCTTCACTCAAACTTTCGTTTTGCGTGGACAGCCATTTTCGCGGCGGCGGGTCTTCTGGGAGAGTGTAATCTTTAAAGCTGGTTTCCAGGCCGTCTTACTTTATCGTCTGAGTCACTGGCTATTTCAGCGCGGTTGGATTTATTCGGCCTGGTTTCTGTCACGCTTGAGTGTGACGATTACGGGCGCGGAAATTGAATTCAACGCTGAGATCGGGCCCGGTATGTTCGTGTCTCATCCAGTCGGAATCGTAGTGGGCCGCGGCACGATAATTGGTTCTGATGTGACTCTTTTCCAGGGCGTAACCTTTGGTGTAAAAAGTTGGCATCCTGATGCGATTCGCAAATTTCCACGCGTGGGGAATAAATGCTATTTTTTCGCCGGGGCCGCAGTATTAGGCGACGTAAGCATTGGCGATAATTGCATCGTGGGCGCTCATGCAGTTTTGACAAACGATGTCCCGGATGGTGGTCTCGCGTTAGGTGTGCCGGCGAAGGTTTATCTCAACAAAGGCGCCGAAGCCATCAGGTCCTGGAACATGTGAGAACAAACAGGTCGATTTTCAGATAATCAAAAGCGGATGTGTGGAATAGCTGGATATAGTGGCAGAGAGATTCCCGGGTTGATCTCGCAGATGTTGAATCTCATCCGGCACCGCGGTCCTGACGACGAAGGTCAGTTCCGTGGCTCTGATGTTCACCTCGGGATGGTGCGACTTTCAATCATCGATCTCAGCGGCGGACATCAGCCAATCTCGAATGAAGACAATACAATTCATGTGGTTTTTAACGGGGAAATATTCAACTACATTGAGTTGAAGGCAGAGCTCGAAGCAAAGGGGCATCAGTTTAAGACCAACAGCGATACGGAAACCATCGTCCACGCTTATGAGGAATATGGTGCCTCCTTCGCTCATAAGCTGAACGGGATGTTCTCAATCGCGATCTGGGATACGCGCACGAAGACACTTCTGTTATATCGTGACCGTTTCGGGGTCAAGCCGCTGTTTTATTCTACGCTTTCCAATGGCGTAGTTTTCGGCTCTGAAATAAAGACACTTCGCGTTCATCCGGCCATCGGCAGAGAGCTCGATTACGAAGCGCTCTCCCACTATCTCTCGCTACGCAACGTTCCCGCGCCCTACACAATTTATCGAGATATCCGCGCTTTGTGTCCCGGAGAAATGCTGACCTGGAACGGGAAGCAGGGCGCCGCGGTCAACCGCTGGTATCGCTTGCCGACCGAGGTTAAGTGGGACGACCGCGACGAAGAGTTATTAGTGGAACGGATTGACGAACTTCTGCGCGACGCAGTGCGGCTGCGTCTGCGCTCCGACGTAAATTACGGCGCTTATTTATCCGGCGGGATCGATTCGTCCACGGTCGTCGCGATCACTAGCGAATACTCGCCGGCTCCGGTCAAAACTTTCACTCTGGCGTTCGCCGATTCTCCCGAGCATAAACGAGACGCCTATTATGCGCGACAGGTTGCCGAACGATATGCAACCGAGCACCACGAATGTGTGATGAGTTCGACCGATCTTGACCGAGAACTGCCGGCCGTAATTCGTCATCTGGATCAACCTTTCGCGGGAGTCATTTCGTCGTATTGGTTATCGCGTTTCATGAAGCAGTATGTGACCGTCGCTCTTTCTGGCGATGGGGCGGACGATATGTTTGGCTCGTATGGCCACCATCGACTAGTCTGGCCACTCGCAGCATTGCGACGGGGTTCAAGCGATGTGGACCTGAGTTTCTTCAAAAACCGGGAAGACTTCGTCAAGAATCTCGCCCAGTACTCTCCATGGGAGTGGCGGCTCGCGTATGGTGCATTCATGGAGCACGAAAAGCAGCGGCTGCTGACCCCGCGCGGACGCGAGGTGCTAATGCCGTATTCGACGACGGGTTTTCTGAAAGACATCTACCTGCGGTGCAACCCCCGGGCCGACGAGTTGAATAAGATGCTCCATCTTGACATCAACACACTCCTGCCCAACGAAATTCTCTATTTCAACGACATGCTTTCGATGGCCCATTCGATGGAGGTGCGTACTCCATTCCTCGACTATCGCCTTGCGGAGCTGGCTTGTTCGATTCCCGGTTCGCTAAAGATTCGCCAGGGGAGATTGAAATACATTTTGCGCCGGGTCGCCGCACGCTATGTAAGTAACGAGATTTTGGAGCGCCCCAAAGAAGGTTTTGTGCTGCCGAAAAACACTTGGTTACGTGAGGGCATGTCGGGGATGCTCAACGACGTGTTCTCACCGGAAAGGTTGTCTCTGCATGGGTACTTCAAGCGCGAAGTCATTGCTTCTCTAATCGCGGATTTCATGAAGGGCGACGATTCCCTAACCTTCAAGATCTGGACCCTCATCGTTTTTCAACTTTGGTATGAAGATTACCTGGCTGAGAAACGGCCAAAGCCTGAAGCGTTCGCCATCGCCAGCGCCGATCGTTCCGCGTCTTACAAAAACCCGTATGACCCCTTCCCCGCCTGAAAAAGTCGTCCACTTAAACCGCTACTATCATTTCACGGAGTTAATGAGAGACCCCGGCATTGAAGGCCGTTTGCAGCGCTATCAGGCTCAGCACGATGCAACCACGCAGTCCGTTCTCGTCCTGAAACCCACGCAAAAGGAGTCTGACAAAATCTTCTTCTTCTTTCATGGCATGGACGGCGACTGCGGAGATGCGGTGGTCGTTCGGGATCTGGTAACGCGAGTGGGAGCCACTGTCGTGGCGATGGGCGGAAGAGGGCCCGCCTGGCTTTCGACTCCTTTCTTGGCGGATGCTCAACAGGTGATCCGACGTTACTCGCAGGGGTTCCTCGGCTTTTATTTGATCGGAATATCGATGGGCGCGACGCAGGTTCTATCATTGGCCGGCTTGATGGCAGATGATTTGCGAGCATCAGTCCTGGGTGTGGTCGCGTTGATGCCGGGAACAAACCTGCCCGCCATCTATGAGCGGTCTGCCAATGATAGAGTTAAGAACACCGTCTTAAATTCGGTCGGGGGCGACCTGTCGCTGCTGCAAGCGCGAAGTCCCGCCCACGTCATGTATCATTACAAAGGCGGCCTTCCGTTTGTGATTTTTTGCCGGGAACAGGATTCGTTGTTGCTTGCTGATGAGATGACACCATTCATGACGAGACTGCGCGAAAACAACCATCCGGTGGCAGCATATTTGGTAGCCGGAGAACACGACTTTACGTATGAAAATTTTGACTACCAAACGGCGGTGGAAAAGCTCGGCACTCACTCGACCGAACATAACCCGCCGCTGCGGGTAAGACTGAACAAAACTTGAGGAGACCAACTGTTTGTATCCTCCAACTTCCGCGCCAAAACTGACTGCCATCAAAGGCGTGATCTTCGACTTTGGCGACACCTTGGTAACGCTCTCGCCAGCCCGGGAAGAAATCTTTCTTCGTGCGTCACGTTCCATCGGCCTCGAGTTGGACCATGAAGTTGTGCGTCGCGCTTACGAGGTGGTTGACTTTCACAATAAGTACTCTTCGGTTCACATTAAGGGCCGCAGTGAGCGCGAAGAGTTTTATCAAAATTACAATCGACAACTGTGCGAAGCTATCGGGATTTCCAGCCGCTCCAATGAGCTGGGCCCTGCTATAGTTGACCATTTCAAGCAGGATCGTAAGTGGCAGCTCGTACCGGGAGCGCTTGAGGTGCTGCGTCGGCTCGAAGCCGCGCAATTGCCCCTGGGAATCGCGGCGAACTGGGATTCAAACCTGGAATTGTTGACCGAGGAGCTCGGGATTAGAAGTTGCTTTTCGATCATATCGGCATCCCAGGCGGCCGGAGCTGAGAAGCCTGATCCCAACTTTTTTCTGCAGGCCGCCGCTAAACTAGCGCCCACGGTGAGCCCTGACCAAATTGTTTATGTTGGCAACGAATATCGGGCCGACGTTCTCGGCGCGCGCGCGGCCGGCTTGACCCCCGTGCTAATCGACCGGAGTGGGCTTTATCAACATGCTGACTGCCTGCGGTTCACGTCTCTGCTTGATTGGTTGGGGAATATACAGTGATGGTTTTTTGCGCTGGGCCAGACAATGCTTCCCCGGATTCACTCGCGGTTGTATCCCGTGGAGCCAAGCTATTTGCGGAAGGGGTTTGGTAAGAGATGCTGTCTCTTGTCAAGAGGAATTATCGGAGAATGTTGGCTCACGGCACCCGGGCTAAACTTTGGCGCCTGCGGCACAAGCTTAGTAACCTGCCTGACGAATCTCGCCTTTTTTGGCGTCATCTTAACTTACGCCGCTCGGGACGCTGCACTGTTTGTTTCGGAAAGAAACTGGCCACGTACACAAATCAAACCATCGCCCAACTTCCTTTTCGTTTTTATTCCTGTCGCGACTGTGGCTTTATCTTTGTACTCGCCCCAGATAGAGCGGTGCTGGGCGAGGTATATGAAGGCCACTCCATACCAGATTTTGGGGAAGGAGAAGAGATTTGGAACACCCACTATTTACGCTGCATAAACAAGTATGCGAATGGCCATGGCAAACTTCTGGAAATAGGATTTGGCACCGGCAGTTTCCTGAAACTCGCGCACCAGGATGGCTGGGAAGTGTATGGGACTGACTTAAGTAAACCCCAAGTCGAGCGCGCTCGTGGGCAGCTCAACCTCCCAAACCTTAGCTTCGGGACACTTGACGAGATCGGCTACCAGGACGAATTTTTCGATGTCGTTGCGGGCTTTAACTTTCTCGAGCATGTACCCAATCCAAGAGAGGTCTTAGAGGAAATTCGTAGGATCTTGCGCCCGTCTGGGGTACTTGCAGTCATGTGCCCCAACATAGCAGGTATTTACCATGCCTTGATGCCCGAGATTCTCGCCGAAAACGACCCGTTACAGATCAGTTGGGTTCCACCTCAACACCTGGGCTACTTCAACAAGACCAATCTCAGAATGCTATTTGAGAGCGTCGGCTTTGAGGACATAGAGGACGCCAGTGAAGCAATGAGCAGTTTGTGGTTGCAGTTTGAGCCGGAGATCGGGTCGAAGGCAACTGATCAAAAACTCGCTGCGCTGCTGGTCCAGATTAGGGCTTCATCTTTGCCTAAAGGAGATTCCAGGGTTGCTCAATATGGGCAACAAATCAAGCGACTCCTGATCGAGAGAATGACATGGACCATGCTTTCCGACCTCATGAAGTTTGAACCGCATCTGGGAGCTGAGGTCGGTGTTCTGCTGCTGGCGAAGAAGCCTGGAAAGTAACTTAGTACTTTAGAGCCTGCGAATGTCAGAGAGCCAATCAAGCTTACAACAGGTCGAAAAGGCTGTGATTCCCGCTGCAGGACTTGGTTCCAGGATGCTGCCCATCACTAAGAGCGTTCCGAAAGAGATGCTTCCTGTAGGGCACAAGCCAATGATTCAGCACGTGGTTGAGGAAGCAGCCGCTTCGGGAATCAAACAGGTCTGCGTAGTCATTCGCGAAGGCAAAGAGATCATCAAGAACTATTTCAGCCTCAAAGAGCCATTCGGCGCGAAAAGGGACGAGAGCATAGCGGAGCTCGAGGCCCTGACGGTGGCCTGTGAGCTTACCTTCGTTTTCCAAAAGCAGCCGTTGGGTCTGGGAGACGCGCTTTTGCAGGCGCGACATTTTGTTGGAACCCAGCCGTTCGTTATGATGATTCCGGATCAACTCATGTCCGGGGGCACCCCTGCTACATCCCAGTTGCTCAAGCACTGGCGTCCGGGTGCGACGATCTGGAGCAGCCTGTTGAGGCTCTCCAAAAAAGAGCGGCCATATTTTGTCGGGGCGCGCGGAGTTGAATACGAAGAGAGAGGAACGGGTGAAGTCGCTATCAGCCGGCTCCGCACGGAAGAGGAAACGCGCCGAGCGCACGTGGATCTTCAACATGAGGTGCGTGGGTTCGGCCGTACAATCTTTCCGCCCGAGATATTCGCTTACCTGGGACAGGATTTTGCCAACCCCGAAACCGGGGAGGTTGATCTCCTGAAGACCTTTGCCAAGTGCACTCAGGAGGTGGAAGTTGTTGGCATCTGGCTCGAAGGTGAGCCGTTCGACCTGGGAAGTTTCCAAAGTTATTATCGCTATCTTCCGAAGCTCTGGGAATTCGAACAAGAACGAGCTGCGCGCAACGCGCTGCAAACTTAATTGAGAGGGTTAAAGCGTGGCTGCTGTGAGTGACCGCGCAGAACAGGGGACAATGAAAACCATTTTGGTGACTGGCGGCGCCGGCTTTATTGGCAGCAACTTCGTCAAGCGGCTTTTTAATAATTATCCCGATTACCGTTTGTTAGTAGTAGACTCCCTCACTTATGCGGGAAGCGTGCAAAACTGCCCTGATGGCGCAATGGGTTCGGGACGTTATGAGTTTTGGTACGGAGATGTTCGCAATGGCGAACTAATGGACACGCTGGTGGAGCAGTCTGACGTTGTCGTGCATATGGCCGCCGAATCACACGTTACGCGCTCGATTTATGACAACCGTCTCTTTTTTGAGACTGACGTGCTCGGCACCCAAACGGTTGCCAATGCCGTTGTCAAACATCGCGACCGCGTTGAGCGGTTCATCCACATCTCGACTTCGGAAGTCTATGGATCTGCAATCGCGGAGAAAATGGATGAGGAGCATCCGTTGAATCCAATGAGTCCTTACGCCTCGGCAAAGTGTGGCGCCGATCGGCTGGTTTATTCTTATTGGGCCACTTACAACATTCCTGCGGTGATCGTTCGTCCCTTTAATAATTACGGCCCTTATCAACATTTGGAAAAGGCCGTGCCGCGCTTTATCACGAGTTGTCTGCTCAAGGAACCGCTTACGGTTCATGGTGACGGGTCGGCCAAGCGCGACTGGATCTTTGTGGAAGAACATTGTGAAGTCCTGGACCGAATTCTACATGCCAACCTGGATCAGATCCGCGGTCAGGTGATTAATATTGGTTCCGGCGAGCACAAGAGCGTCCTGGAAGTTGCCGAAGCTGTTCTGGCAGCGATGCAACCAACAGAGAGTCAGATTCGCTTCATCGGCGACCGTCCGGGCCAGGTGTTTCGCCACACGTGCGACGGCTCCAAGTTAGCAAAGCTGGTTGACTGGAAGCCGCTCCTTACTTTTGAACAAGGGTTGGAACGCACCGTACGTTGGTATCGAAACAACGAGTCGTGGTGGCGTCCGCAAATGTGGATGCGCCACATCCCGATTATTTCAGCCGCAGGAAAGCGAGAAATGCACTGATGGCTGCGACCGTAACCAAGATTCCATTCTTTATGCACGACCTGGGCAAGGCCGAACTGGATTCCGTGGCTCAGGTATTAGCTGGCCCCATCCTCACGACTGGCGAATGGGTAGCACGATTTGAGCAGCGTTTCGCGGAATATCTCGGCGTGCGCCATGCGATCGGCCTAACCAGTTGCACGGGCGGGCTTCATATCTCACTGGTTGGCCTTGGTATCGGCGAAGGCGACGAGGTCATCACCACCCCGATGACGTTCATCGCCACTGCAAACTCGATCATCGAGGCCGGGGCAAAGCCCGTCTTTGTTGATGTCGAAGCCCGAACCGGTAATCTGGATGTGGAGCAGGTCGAAGCCGCGATTACCGAGCGTACGCGCGCGATTATGCCGGTCCACCTTTACGGGCAGATGTGCGACATGCGGAGACTGCGCAGAATCGCCGATCGTCAGAGTCTATTCATCGTTGAGGACGCTGCCCACTGCGTCGAGGGCACCCGAGACGGAATTCGTCCCGGCCAACTCGGCGACGCTGCGTGCTTCTCTTTTTACGCTACCAAAAACCTCACCTGCGGCGAAGGTGGTGCAGTCATAACAAACGACGACGGCTTGGCAGAGAAACTTCGGCTCCTTCGCCTGCATGGCATGAACAAGAATGCTAACGACCGCCACCGCGAAGGATATAAACACTGGGACATGACGGTGATGGGATGGAAGTACAACATGGATAACATCCAGGCCGCGCTTTTGCTACCGCAGTTGGATCGCCTTGGGGACAACTGGACTAAGCGAAAAGATCTCGCTGAGTATTATAAAAGGCGCCTTCGGTACATCCCAAATCTTTCCTGCCCAGCCACGCTGCCTGAAGCTGAACACGCATGGCATCTGTTCCCAGTTTGGATCGGCGACGGTCAACGCGACCGTGTGATCGAGCAGTTGCAAAGCGAAGGAGTCAGCGTCATGGTCAACTATCGCGCGATCCATTTGCTTACTTATTTTCGCGAAACGTTCGGCTTCCAGGCCGGCGACTTCCCAATCGCCGAGAAGCTCGGAGACTCAAACCTGTCTCTTCCGTTCTACCCCAACATGCCACGAGAACATGTGGATATTGTGGTTGACGCGTTGGCGAGGGCTTTGGAGAACCGCTGATGAGTCCGGCGTTCCGCGAGGAAAACACACCGAGTCTGGGCGAACTCCTAAAGCCCAGCCGATTAGCTGCCTCTGCCCGCTACCGAAGCCGATTCATGCGCCAATGGTTGGTGCGCGGTTTTCTGTCACGCGCACTCGGCGCGAGCCGGAAGCTTTGGGGCGACAACAAAGGTCCCTCGCCTTTGCTGCTGAGGAATCTCTGGGCGGCAAACCGCACCTATAAGCCAATGGTGACGGCGCGGGCCATCAATTTAACGAAAGATTTCAAAGACATGCTGTCGCGAATCGCCGCCGGGGGACTTGCCACTCAGGAAGAATTGTTGCCCTACCTGACTCTCGGCAGGATGGAAGAGCGGGCGCACGTTAATGCAATGCTCGCCGACGCGTATGCGCAACAGCCGACGGCCGAGCGTCTGGCACAAGCTAAGGTGTTCGTCCAGCGCGCGTGGCTCCTCTCGCGCTTTTCCACAGATGTCCTTCCTCTTTACGTCCGAATCGTCCAGGCGACAGGCGACACTGCCGCCCTCCGCGAGGCTTTCAAGCGAGCGGGCATCAACGCCGCGAGGCAGGGCCGGGCAAGTGAGGCACTTGCGCTTTTCGATCGCTGGCATTACGCCTATCACGATTTTGACCACGCCGACCGTTATGAGTACGACTTCGATATTATGAATAGTCTGGACGATCTCGCGGCCCCATACCGATATGTGCACGATTCGGCGCCAGCGTTAGCGCCTGATGAGAAGATCCGGCTTGCGTGCCTGGTACAAGGCATGACCCAGGTGAATTCTAACCTTATCAAGATTGATTTAGAGTTGGCCGAATACCGCGACCGGTCACGCTTCGATCTCACTATCTTTGTTCTTGAGTCGGAAGAGGAAGTGCTTTCCTCGCCGCAGGGGCGCGAGTACATTGATGCTTTTGAGAAGATAGGCTGCCGTGTCGTGACCGCGCCTAAGGCCAACGATGTGGAAAATATGCTGCTCGGCCTGGCGCGGCGCATCAACGAATCAAGACCGCATATCCTGCTAACCAGCGCCGCACTCGCGATCTTCCGACAGTACTATATAACTTCGCTCCGACCGGCGCCGATCCAGGTCGGTCTAATACAGGGACCGCCGGCTCAATTTGCAGCGCCGACACTAGATTCATGCATCGTGTGGACGAGGCACCCTTTATTGGAATGCCCACTGGACAGCACTTGGGTAAGAATTTACCTCGACTCGCCGGCCCGCGATGAGATTACTGTCTATGATCGCAGAGAAATGGGGCTGCCCGAGAATGCTTGTGTCCTCTTGAGTGGTGGTCGACCCGCCAAGTTTCAAGAATTGCAATTTTGGAGAATGATTGTTGACCTCACAGCCGAGAACCCCAACGCGTATTTCCTGGCAGTCGGTCCACAAAACGATCAAATCCCATTTCTCGACGATCTCGTTCCTCAGGAATTGAAGCCACGGATCCGTTGCCTCGGATGGAGGGAAGATTTTCTACAGATACTGGGCACGGCAGACGTCGTAATTGACACATATCCTAACGGCGGCGGTCAGGTTGTTGTCCAGGCCATGTCAATGGGAATCCCGGTGGCGGCGCAACGCAACGATTACATGCGCCCATTCACTCAAACTGACTGGAGTCCCGTCGAGGACTTCCTCGATCAGCCAGATCTTCTGGCACCCAGAGGCGATTTCGAGCGTTTCAAACAGATAATTGCCAAGCTGATTCAAGACCCTGGGTATCGTCGCGAGTCGGGTGAGCGATGTCGAGAGCAGCACTTGGGGCAGGCCAATCCGGCAGCCACTGTCCGCCGTTGCGAGGAGATTTACACTCAGCTCGTCGAGCGCTATTCAGCATCGACATGAGACTTCAAGAGTAAGGGAGGCGCAATCTGCGCGATCTTCAGTGGCCAACTTTCGGAAAGTCGGTCGGCCACTTCAACGATACTTCCGCTGTAGGCTGCTTGCGCCGGAGGCGACGCGGCGCCGGCGATCAGATCGGACGTTCGGCGAACGCTACTGCCGAGTCTACTATTTCCGGCAATCCATAAATCTCGGAATCACAGCTAACAACAGCTTGTTCTGGGGAATGCTGCATTTTGATATTCCGGACGATTCCATTATTCTCACCGGCGACATAAACCATGCTCTTTACTGAGACTGAGCTGAGCGGTGTTTATCTGATCGAGCCGAAACGTTTTGAGGACGAGCGCGGATTCTTTGCGCCTTCGTTTTCGCAACGCGAGCTTGAAGAGCGCGGGCTGACGGCGTGCTTTGTGGAAAGCAATATTTCCTACAATCACCGCCGCGGAACCCTGCGTGGTCTGCATTACCAGGCGGCACCCTACGGCCAGGCGAAGCTCGTGCGTTGCACTCGCGGAGCAGTTTTCGATGTCGCAGTCGACTTGCGGCCTGGCTCGCCGACGTTCCGAAAGTGGATCGGTATCGAGCTCACCGACGAAAACCGTCTTATGATGTATCTGCCCGGAGATGTGGCCCATGGTTTCCAAACGCTCGAAGACGAGACAGAAGTCTTCTACCAGGTCTCAGAATCGTACCGTCCCGGAGCAAGCATGGGCTGGCGGTGGAACGATCCGGCGTTTGGAATCGAATGGCCTTTGCCGGATGAGTGCATCATTAACACCCGCGACGCTACTTATCCCGACTTCAAGGCTTGAGGCGCGGACATTATGTCGCGCCACGCTTAAACATAGGACACAAAAAGGCAGGATCGTATTGTTGAAGGCTCTCATCACCGGAATCACGGGGCAAGACGGCAGTTATCTTGCGGAGCATCTGTTATCGCTCGGTTATGAAGTGCATGGGTTGGTGCGACGCGTCGCGCTTGAAGATCCAGAGCGGCGCTTCACTCGCATTAGTCATCTGCTTGACCGCATTCAACTTCATCCCGCTAGCCTCGAAAGTTATCCATCCATCTTCGCCGTGGTCAGTCGTCACGATTTCGACGAGTGTTATCATCTGGCTGCTCAGTCGTTTGTCGCTGAGAGTTTCTCTGATGGCTTCTCGACGATGAACATCAATATTAACGGGACCCATTATATGCTCGCCGCTTTGCACGAACTCCGTCCTTCTTGCCGATTTTACTTTGCGGGTTCGTCTGAAATGTTCGGACTCGCCCACCAGACGCCGCAGCGCGAGACCACGCCCTTTCATCCTCGTTCGCCATATGGCATCAGCAAAGTGGCCGGTTTCGATCTTACGCGCAACTATCGTGAGGCTTATGGGATGTTTGCAGTCAGTGGCATCCTTTTCAATCATGAGGGTCCGCGACGAGGCTTCGAATTCGTTACGCGCAAAATCACTTCGACGGTCGCGCGCATTAAGGCCGGGCAGGCAACGGAGTTGCGGTTGGGAAATCTCGAAGCGCGTCGAGACTGGGGCCATTCGAAAGACTACGTTCGCGCGATGCATCTAATGCTTCAGCAGGACAACCCCGACGATTTCGTAGTAGCCAGCGGTGAATCTCATTCGGTGCGGGAATTCTGCGAACTGGCGTTCGCGGAAGCCGGCCTTGATTACCGCAAACATGTTCGGGTGGATGAGCGTTTCTATCGTCCTGCTGAAGTCGAATCGCTGGTCGGCGACGCCACCAAGGCGCGGACAGTGTTGCAGTGGGAGCCCACCTTTTCGTTTCCAGAGCTGGTTCGCGAGATGGTGCGCGCCGATATGGATTCCGTCTTGCACCCTGATCAAAGGCAGCAGCGGTGTTAAGATCTCAACCGCAGACCAAGATCTCAGGACAGGACGCGTTGGGCGGTGGCGCTGACGCTAATTAACTTCTGAAGAATCGATGAACGAGCAGGCATGACTGCAAAGCCTAAGGCCAGGACGTATGCCGGAGAGAAAAGAGTTGCGGTCGTTGTCCCGATTCATAAGGAGGGGCTGACAGGCGATGAAAGAATCTCAATCAGTCATCTCATGCATTTTCTCGGAGTGTATGACAAATATATTGTCTCTCCGGATAACCTTAACGTTAGCCTCCCGGATTTCGAAGTCAAGCGATTCGGCCCCGAGTTCTTCCTCAACACTCTGACTTACTCCGCATTGCTCCTTTCTCGAGATTTCTACCAAACGTTCGGCGAATATGAATTCATTCTGGTTTATCAACTCGACGCACTGGTCTTCTCCGACCAACTGCTGGAATGGTGCGAGCGGGGCTGGGACTACATCGGCGCCCCATGGATCAAGTCCAGGGAGGCAGACTTTGTGGAAGAGTCACGGGTGGGCAATGGTGGGTTTTCCCTGCGCCGGGTAGCAAGTTTTTTGCGGGTCATTGACTCGCCAGGTTTTCACCTGGAACTGGATAGGTATCAATCTGCCTTTAACCGCGACATAGGCACGAAAGAAGATGCGCAAGCATCAGGTATTCGCGAAAGAATTGCCAGGAGACTGAGGTTTTTTGAAAATCGGGAAGCGGTTGCAAAGGATATTGCTCGGCGAGCAAAAACTTTCGGGATGAATGAAGATTATTTTTGGTCCTTCAAGGCCGTTAAGTATTATCCTGATTTCAAAATCGCGACGGTTGAAGACGGCCTCCGTTTCGCGTTCGAGGTACGGCCCAGGCAGTGTTACGAATTGAACAACCGACAATTGCCGTTTGGATGCCACGCCTGGAACAAGTACGATCCGAACTTTTGGAAACCTTTTCTGCTAAGATGACCAGTCATTTCTTAGCTCCTGGGGATTGCGCTGTTGGGCGCGCATCCCGGACCGACTCGACAAATAACCGTTGGGCACGTGGTCATACCGGAGGCCCTGGATAATGCTTGCGTTTCTTTTGTTCACGGAGGTCCCTGGGCCCCAGCTATCAATGAGCTTAAGATCTACCTGCGATTTGGGTTCCAACCGTAAACGGAGCGGAATGTTAAACGAATGAACTACCCGAGAATCACCGTCGTTACTCCGTCATACAATCAAGGGCAGTTTTTGGAAGAGACAATCCTGTCCGTCATCGGGCAACAGTACCCGAATCTCGAATACATCATCATTGACGGCGGCAGCACCGACAACAGCGTCGATGTGATCAAGAAATATGAGTCGAAACTCGCCTACTGGGTGAGCGAGGCGGATCGCGGACAGGCGCATGCGATAAACAAGGGGTTTGAACGAGCGACCGGGGACATTTTGGCCTGGCTCAATTCAGATGATTTTTACTTACCTAGTACACTCGCTTTTGTCGCTGCGCGGCTGAATCCCGCACAATCGGAATTACTTTTCGGCAACTGTCTACACATATTCCAGGACCGCGCTTTAGTTTATGGCAGCAATGTGCGACGCGAGCATGAGCAAAGAAATCTATTGCTGGCCGACTACATTATCCAACCCAGTGCGTTCTGGACCCGGGCAGCGATGCAGAAGATCGGTCCGCTCGATCAAACGCTCCATTTCGGTTTCGATTGGGAATGGTTTATCCGCTCGCTCCAGGCCGAAGCCAAATTGGCTGCGGAAGATAAGTATCTCTCTGTATATCGCATCCACCGGGACCATAAGACGGGCGTTGGCGGTGAGCGGCGTTTGAAAGAGCTGGCGACAATTTATGAAAAGTATGCCGGCGTTCGGTATGAGGAGCTGTTCTTGCGGTGCTGTGCCCAGCGAGCTCGTATTTTGTTTTTCAGAGAAAAGTTTAGACTGGTGAGACTTAATAGATTGGAAGGTCCACTGCTCAAGACTATGTTTCCGTTCTTGTTCGGAGGCTTCACTGCTTCAGAAGTTGGCGACGTCATCAGTATGCTGTGAGTTCTTCACAAGGCATCAACTTTCGTAGGACCGGTTGGCAAAATGGCAGTTTGTGCTGGTACGATTGAAAAGACAACCAGCAGGAAGAATCGAGATTGGCCAGTAACATCCTGCAGGAGAACAAGAGCTTTTCAATGAAGAAGGCACTAATCACTGGAATAACCGGTCAGGACGGCAGCTACCTGGCTGAGTTTCTGCTCGCAAAAGGCTACGAAGTTCACGGCATCATCCGCCGCGCTTCAACATTTAATACCGGCCGTATCGACCATCTTTACAAAGATCCCCACATCAATGGCGTGCGTCTTTTTTTGCACTTCGGTGATATCGCCGACTCAACCAATCTTATAAAACTGCTCTACCGCATTCAGCCGGATGAGGTCTACCACCTGGCCGCTCAGAGCCACGTCAGAGTTAGTTTTGACATTCCTGAGTACACCGGCGATGTAACGGCCTTGAGCACTATCCGGATCCTGGAGGCAATTCGCGAGACCGGCCTGAAGTCGAAGTTTTACCAGGCGAGCAGCTCGGAGATGTTTGGCAAGGTGTTCGAAGTGCCACAGCGAGAGACTACGCCGTTTCATCCGCGAAGCCCGTATGGCGTCGCCAAAGTTTATGCACATTGGGCGACGATTAATTACCGTGAGTCTTATGATCTCTTTGCCTGTTGCGGCATTCTCTTCAACCATGAAAGTCCGCGACGTGGTGAGACTTTCGTTACGCGAAAAATCACGCGCGCCGTGGCGCGTATCAAGGCGGGGCAGCAGAACAAACTTTACCTCGGCAACCTCGACGCCAAACGCGATTGGGGCTACGCCCGAGAATACGTAGAAGCCATGTGGTCAATGCTGCAACAGGGGAAGCCGGACGATTACGTTATTGCTACCGGCCAAACCCACTCGGTGGAGGAATTTTTGAGTGAGGCTTTTTCGCATGTAAATCTCGATTGGCACGATTACGTTGAGCTCGATCCGAAATATTTGCGACCGGCGGAAGTCGATCTGCTGATTGGAGATGCCTCGAAAGCCAGCCGCGAGCTGGGCTGGGAACCGAAGGTTACCTTTAAGGAATTAGTGCGCCTCATGGTCGATGCCGACATTTCAACAGTCACCCAAAAAGACCATGAAATGTTTGGGGATACTGACTCTGCCGGCAGCGTCTCTTGCGTGCTCATATAATCGGACCAACGAGTTCACAAGAAAAGCAGTTACGACTAGGGGGGTGAAAGTTGACGGAGAGTTTTCCCTATGAACGGGCAGTTGTTACTGGCGGCGCAGGTTTTCTGGGCCGCTTCATTGTCGAGCGTCTACAAGCGCAAAAAGGCGTACAAGTATTTGCACCACGCCGCGCCGATTACAATCTTGTCGAAGTCGCCGACATCAAGCGTCTTTACGCAGATACGCGGCCGGATCTCGTTATTCATCTCGCTGCCGTCGTTGGTGGCATTGGAGCAAACCAAAGCAATCCCGGAAAGTTTTTTTATGAAAACCTGATAATGGGTGTACAACTCATCGAGCAGGCGCGACTCAATAACGTGAATAAGTTTGTCGCGCTCGGCACAGTTTGCGCTTATCCGAAATTCACACCGACACCCTTTACTGAAGACGATCTCTGGAACGGCTACCCGGAGGAAACTAACGCACCGTACGGGCTGGCAAAAAAGATGATGTTGGTGCAATCACAGAGTTATCGTGAGCAGTACGGCTTCAACAGTATCTTTCTTTTACCGGCCAACCTCTACGGGCCGGGTGACAATTTCGATCTTGAAACCTCCCACGTTATTCCCGCTCTGATTCGGAAGTGCCTTGAGGCACGGGATGAAGGACGTCCATTCATCGAGGTTTGGGGGACAGGAAATGCGTCACGTGAGTTTCTCTACGTCGAGGATTGTGCTGAAGCAATAGTTAGCGCGGCTGCGACTTATAACGAAAGCGAACCGATCAATATTGGCACCGGCAACGAAATACAAATATCGGAATTGGTGAAACTAATTGCGCGGCTGACCCTATTCGACGGCGAAATCCGCTGGCAAAGCAACAAGCCAGATGGTCAACCACGCCGCCGGCTGGACGTCTCGCGTGCGTTCGAAAAATTCGGATTTCAGGCCCAGGTTCGCCTCGAAGAGGGTTTGCGTCGGACGATAGACTGGTACGAAGCGCAAGTGGTCGGTGCACTCGATCTTAGCGTTCAGCGTTGCAACGGAGCTGAGGCGTGACCTGCCAAGATCTAAGTTATCACACCGTGCGTCTCTTACTGCGTGGAAAAATATTACTTTCGCTGCGTGGAAACGGCGGTCAATTATGATGTCGCGCACCCGACTTACTACTCGCTATTGACGCAACGTACGTGGGAAACTTAGACCATCTCCTTAGCCTGGCGGACGGGAGCGTATTGCCAGCCGACGCAATGTTTATCAGGTATTAGTCGCGCCACAACTATTGATAAGACTGAATTCGATTCAAGAGCAAGCTCGTTTGGGACAGACCTTGGCCAACGACGGCGGGCAAGTCAATCACGATCTTGCGTGGCATCCTTCTCGAAAACTGCGAGATCAGGTTTTACTTGCCGCATTTGACAACCGGAGCAGGGCCAGTTAGTAAGACAGGATTCATTGATGCATTGTCCAATACTGAATGAACTTCCACCGCCGCCAGAGGGCAAGGTCGGGTGGCCATGGACCCAAGCGAGCAGACCTTTACCAACGTTAGCGCCCGAAGGTAGTACCTGGCCACGGATCAGCATCATCACTCCGTCTTTCAATCAGGGACAGTTTATCGAGGAGACGATCCGTTCAGTGTTGCTGCAAGGCTACCCGGACCTTGAGTACTTCGTAATCGATGGCGGTTCGACGGATCAAACTCTCGACGTGATACGGAAATACGAGCCGTGGCTCGGGCATTGGGTCAGCGAACCGGATCACGGGCAGTCGCACGCGATCAACAAGGGGCTTGGCCAAGTCACCGGTAGCATCTGGGGCTGGATTAACAGCGATGACTTGCTGACGCCGGGCAGCCTGTCTCTAGTCGCCGAGGCGCACCGACAAGGCCCGCGCGCCCTGATCGCAGGCGACGTACTCAACTTCCGGACCGGATCGAACAACGAAGAGTTGATCCATCAGAGCGAGATAGAACTTCGAAAGTTCGTCGAGTTCTGGAAGCGTAAAGGCCACTGGCATCAACCGGGGATTTTCTTCCCGACGTACCTACGCGACGCGGTCGGATTGCTGGATGAAAGTCTCCGGTACCTTTTTGACTACGACTTGCTTTGCCGTGCGTTGACTATCTCTAACGTACACTACCTGCATCAAACTGTGGCCTCCTTCAGGCTTCACGACGACTCGAAGACCGTCTCGGAGGGCGACCTTTTTTTGTTTGAACTCTGCCGTATCACCAAACGCTACTGGCCTCACCTGCCTACGGTCGATCGTGCAGGGTACAAGCGCCACGCCGCCGGCATACTGTTCTGCACCGGTTGTCAGCGGCTCATTTACCGTCGTCCGCATGCGTTGCGTTTTATCGGCGAAGGACTGAAAACTCATCCCTGGTGGGCGGTTATCTCAGCCCTCAGACTATTGCCGGCTTGGGTCCGGAAAAAGTGGGCATCAACCGTCGCCGCTCTGTGAGGCCCAATTACAGTCGAAACTCGAACCCGTTAGTTAGAATGAAACCGATCATTAGCATTATCATCCCGACCTTCAACCGAGCGGCGTACGTCGAACAGGCCGTGCGGAGCGTTTTTGCACAAACGTTCGCAGATTACGAAGTAATCGTGGTTGACGACGGTTCCAAGGACAATACCAAGGAAGGGCTGGCAGCCTTCAAGGACTTTCCGAATTTTCATTATCACTACCAAACAAACAGCGGGCGGTCGGAGGCGCGGAACCAGGGGTTTAAGATAGCGCAGGGGGACTTCCTGCTCTTTTTGGATTCGGATGACGTGCTGTTCCCTGAGGCCCTAACGACGCTCCACGACGCCGCGCAAACTTCAGCAGCGGGCATGATAGTCGGACAAATCCAATTCGCTAATGAACAACTGAAAGATTTGTGGGTGCTGAAAACCAGCCCGGAAATGTATCCTGCGGATAAAATGAATTACCCAGCGCTCATCACAGGCCGCTATTTTTTATTGCCGGGCGCCGTCTTATTGCGTCGCACATGTCTGAATGGAGTGGCGGGATTTGATCGCACTTTAGAGCCATGCGAAGACTACGACTTCTATCTCCGTGTGGCTTTGCACTGCGAGCTGAAATGCATCGAATCGCCTGTATTAAAATATAGGATGCACGGTGGCAATACTGACATGACGCAGATATACGAGGGAGGCTTGAAGGTGGCGCATCGCCATCTGAGCTTGCTTGCGGAGGCTGAGTCGATTCCTTGCCCGCTACGCCGTCTCAGTCGCACGAACTGGATGGTGAGAGTTGCTGATAACAATTACAATTTAGGAAAGAACCCCGAAGCTCTTAAGTATTACCTCAGAGCATTGATGTTGCGGCCTGCCCTCATCTTCGATCGTAGGATCGACCGGCAAATTCTGGCGAGTCTGATCCCTGTTTTGCTTCGAGAGCAACTCAAATCCAGACTGCACTTAAGTGGTGCTCTTGCGCCAGACGAAAGCACGGGTAAACGAAGATTCTCATCAGATCGCGACACGTAGTTCACGCCGCTGATCTAATAACAAACAATGTCAAAGTTAACCGATACTTTTCCTTACAAACGCGTGGTCGTGACCGGAGGCGCGGGTTTTCTGGGAAGGCATATTGTTGAAAGGTTGGGGAAGTTTAAAGGCACCGAGATTTTCATTCACACAAGAAAGGAATACGATCTAGTTGAGCCTGCGGACGTCAAGCGCTTGTTATCAGATACGCGACCCCAGTTGCGCCGAAGCAGTTGTTCGTGCATCAGCGACCTATAACGAGAGTGAACCCGTGAATATTGGGACCGAGAACGAAATAAAGATATCGGAATTGATGCGACTGATCGCGCGATTCACTCGGTTTGACGGGGAGGTTCGCTGGCAAACCGATAAGCCGGACGGTCAGCCGCGACGGCACCTTGACGTCTCGCGAGCGTTTGAAACATTTGGATTTCGTGCGCAGGTACCTTTTGAAGAAGGTTTAAAGCGGACCGTTGAGTGGTATGAAAAGAATCGAATTGCTGGGCGAGCGCCGAATGAAGTCAACCTCAGAAAGCAAGTTGAGGGGTTCGATCAGACGATGATCTAGCCCGCGATAGACGCGAAGTCCAGCATAAGACCTTCCGAAAATTTCCGACCGCAAAATGCACTATCACCTGATTGGAATTTGCGGCACCGCGATGGCCGCATTGGCGGGCATGCTGCAGGCCCGGGGACACCACGTTACCGGTTCAGACGAAAATGTTTACCCGCCGATGTCTACCATGCTTGCATCACTTAGAATTCCGGTGATGCAGGGTTACAAGGCGGAACATCTGGACCCCGCGCCCGACTGCGTCATCGTCGGCAACGCAATTCCGCGAGGCAACGCGGAAGTCGAAGCGATGCTCAATCGTAAGCTGCTCTATCGCTCGCAGGCTGAAGTCGTAAAAGAGGAGTTCATTCGCGGCCGTCGTTCACTTGTCGTTGCCGGCACGCACGGCAAGACAACAACGACGAGCATTGCCGCCTGGCTGATGGACCAGGGCGGACTCGATCCCACTTTCCTCATAGGCGGCGTCGCGCAAAACTTCGGCGTCAGCTTCCGTGTTACAAACAGCGACTATTTCATTATTGAGGGCGACGAATACGACACCGCGTATTTCGACAAGGGTCCGAAATTTATGCACTACCTTCCGGAAATCGCGATCGTAAACAATATCGAATTTGACCACGCTGATATTTACAACGACCTCGCTGCCGTCAAGCTCGCCTTCCGCCGGCTGATGAATCTGGTTCCCAGCAACGGTAGACTGATTGCCGGTTGGGATAGTTCGCATGTGCGCGAAGTGGTGGCCGACATGGGCCAGCGATTGTTCACGCAACTGGAAACTTTCGGCGCCAGCGATGACGCGAAGTGGCGCATTTGTGAAATGGATTTCTCAGGTGAGCTGAGCAAGTTTACCGTCACCTGTGAAGGCAGGGAATGGGGCAGGTTTCAAATCCCTGTTATCGGCGACTTCAATTTGCTTAACTGTTTGGCCGTCATTATCGCAGCTGACTCCTGGGGAATCAGCCGGGATGTTATTGCCGAAGCTCTCCGCACTTTCAAGAATGTACGCCGCCGTGCCGAGGTCAGAGGCGAAGAAGGCGGCGTTACTGTCATTGATGATTTTGCCCACCATCCAACAGCGGTGCGCGAAACCCTGCGCGGGTTGCGCAATCGATACCAGGAGCGTCGCTTGATTGCGGTGTTTGAGCCTCGATCGT
>DASXSC010000107.1:0-3873 GCA_036506215.1 Pyrinomonadaceae bacterium
TTCAGCCTGAGATTGAACTGATCGACGCATCAGTCAAATCTTACAAGATTGCGTCGATGGAGAATTCAATTTTCAATCCTAGCATCACCCTTCGCTTTCTTTGCTCACTTGATCACCTTATCAGCTCGCGCCAGCACGTTCGGCGGAATCGTCAGTCCAATCTGCTTTGCGGTTTTCAAGTTGATGATCAATTCGAACTTCTTTGGCTGTTCCACCGGAAGATCGGCGGGCTTGGCTCCCTTGAGAATCTTGTCCACGTAGGTGGCTACGCGCTGGTAGCTGTCCGCAGGATCCGCGTTGTAGGACATGAGCCCACCGGCATCTACACTTTCTCTGCTGTTGTACACCGACGGTAAGCGGCTTTTTAACGCAAAGTCCGCGATCCGTTTTCTGTTAGCAGCCATTAACGAAACGCTCGCGGGCACATAGAGTCCATCTGGGCGCTGCTTGTTTAGCGAGGCGAATACCCTGTCGAAATCGTTCGCAGCTCGTACCTCCCAAGGCTGAAGGGTCAACCTCAGCGCACGCGCCGCGACCGGGAGAACCTCTTTCACCTCGCGTACAGGGCCCGGTAAGGCCGGATCGTAGAGAACCGCGACACGGGCCACTTTGGGAACAGCTTCTTTGAGCAGCTCCAGCCGCTTTCCGCCTAACTCTCTGTTAAGATTTGTAATGCCGGTGACGTTGCCGCCGGGATGGGCAAGGCTTTCAATTAGGCCTGCTTCGACAGGATCGGCCCCGCTGCCCACCATAACGATGGAAATCGTCTTCGTCGCATTCTTGGCCGCCTGGATCAGCTGGTCCCCTCCTGCTACCACCATGATATCAACCTTGAGACGCACCAGCTCGGCCGCAAGCTCAGGATATCGATCGAGCTTCCCCTCCGCATATCGGTACTCGGTGGCAATGTTCTGTCCTTCTATGTAGCCAAGCTCGCGCAGAGCCAGCCGAATTGCCTCGGAACGGGCGGACTCAGTAGCTCGATCGAACGACGATAGATATCCTATCCGCAGAACTTTCTTTGGCTGCTGCGCGTCGGCGATGACCGCAACGGCAAACAGTATCACTGCGACCAGGATCGCTCGCACGGCAACTTGCTTCACTGCGCACCTCATTCTTGCGGCTGTTTAACACGGATGCGGAAGCTGAGAAAAGTGTTATTTACGGCAGAAGGAAAACCGATTCATCGAGGGAAAAAGGCTAATTTCAGCGTAGGATTGAACTGAACGACGCCTCAGTTCGATGCGCCCTAAGATTGGTTCGTTGGAGAATTCAGTTCAATCCTGCCGAACGCGAAGCTACTTGATTACTTTATCCGCCCGCGCCAACACATTCGGCGGAATGGTCAGACCTATCTGCTTAGCGGTTTTCAGATTGATGATGAACTCGAATTTTTTTGGCTGCTCCACAGGAAGATCGGCAGGCTTGGCTCCCTTAAGAATCTTGTCCACGTACGTGGCAGCACGGCGGAACAGATCGGCGAAATTGACTCCATAAGCCATCAGGCCACCAGCCTCTGCCGACCGCAGTGTCTCATGTATCGCTGGCAGCCGGTTCTTAATTTCAAACGCAACGATTTTTTTCTGGTGAATATTGGTGATACCGCCACCAATAACAACGAGAGCATCCAGCCGCTGCTTGGCTGCAGTCGACAACGCACCTTCTAGATCTTCTGCGCTTTGCACCTCGATAGAGAGAAGTTTCAACCTCAGGACCCGGGCCGCAAGCTGGGTTGTTTTGAAATCAAGTGTATTATCTGGGACGAGTGTATCCCACAAAACACCGACCCGCGCGATCTTAGGGGCGGCTTCCTTGAGCAACTCCAGCCGCTTCCCGGCTAGATCCGGCGACATCATGGATAATCCCGTAACGTTGCCACCAGGCCGCGCTAGACTGGCGACGAGTCCGGTCCCCACTGCATCACCACTGATAGCCAACACTATAGGAATTATGGTCGTTCGCTGTTGGATAGCTTGGCCTTGGGCCGTACCGCTAGTAACAATCACATCAACTTTTTTGGCGACCAGATCGGTAGCGAGATCGGAGACCCGTTCTGGTTTTCCATTTGCAAATCGGTACTCAATAAGAATGTTTTTCCCCTCAATGTAACCCAAATCTTCTAAACCTTGAGGAACGCTTGGATCCCGGGCTCTTTCCCGCTACCTAGGAGTAAGACTCCTACCCTGGGAACTTTGGCCGCTGGTTGCGCCTCAGACAGGAACAGCGACAAGACTCCGAAAACCAGTGTGATAATCCGGACCGGCGTCAGCATCACAGCTCGTGCTCTTTCCGTATAGTCTGAATTAAAGATTCTCTCCTGCATTTCTGAGCTTCAACGCGGTCCTAGAAAATAAAAAACCAGCACACCCTGGCCTAACTGCCAGAGGGCTGGCCTTGAACTCTCGTTTTCATTTCCCCTCCGAGAAACGGTTTTGCGTTCCCTCGCTTCAGATCATTCTAGAAGCCGTCTCGATGATGAGCGGGAGGCGTGTTACGAACCGAAATATCACAGAAGGACGGTCTGTCAAGCCATCATATTTCAGGATTGAACTGAACGACGCGTCAGTGCAATCAACCCGTTGGGCGCCCCAAATCTTCTCAAGCCTTCAAGGATAATATAACTGTCACAAGGACTTGACTCCTTTGACGACGACTCTCGCGTCACCGCAAAGATCTCGTGACCTTTCGGATGAGACCATCAGTTACTACGAACTGCCTCTCCAACGATGACCTCAGTAAGCGACGGGACCGGCCCTTACGCGCGCCTCGAGAACGATACCGTGTTTACGAATGAAAGCGAGCGATTGGCGTGAAGTCATCGCGACCTTATCTTTACGCGTTATTCACTCCGAAATCGCCATGGCATGTTTCTTCCTTCTTCTGCGTGTTTATCTTTGGGAATAGTGCTTAGACCACTGACACCGTAACCAACATCAATTTTTATCTTCTCTATTCGCTGTCCTCCGTTCAGGGTTGTCTCAAATAGGAATTGCAGATAACCGATGAATGGAATCTGCCGCGAAAAGAAATTCGGGTCTTTACTAAGAATCCATTTTACTGCCGCCTCTTCGTCGCTTGTCCATTGCACATCCATCCGATGATATTGCTCAAGAAGGTCTTGATATGATTTGCGTTCCTTTTGTGGAATGCCGATTTGCCCGTCGAATTTCCAGGAGCCATCATTCTTTTGTGTCCCTTTGTTCAGTTCAATGACTTGCCAAGAAGACCAATGCTTCGCGTCAGGACTGTAACGAACATAAAAGCTGCCCGCAGAAGGGATGAACGTTTGGCTGTTAGCGAGTGAGAGTGTCTTTCTGGAGGGAGAAATTTCGACACTGATATTAGCTGACTGAATCGGGCGCCACGAGTAACCCACAGCGAAAGGGCCGAGTGTTTCTATTGAGAAATCAACAACGACGGCTGGATCGCCGCTAGTTCCTATACCCTGAGAAGTAATATTCAATTTTTCTTTGTTTGACCATCGCGCTTTGGCCCTTACCTCGTCGTGGTTTTTAAAATTCAACTCCAGGGTCTGAAGTCCCAAAATGGACGCGGCAGATTGCTGGCCCAATAGCAAAAGTGCAATCAACAAAAACGTCTTTTTCATAGGTCTCTCACCGAACCTACTTCCCGTTCGCCGCATTGAAGTACGCCGGATCGTAGTACACCGGCAGCTTGTCGCCTTTGTTGAGCTTGAAGCCGAACTGATTTCGCAGATCGAGCACAACCTGTAGTCCGGGTAAATTCAGATTTCCCGTGGTTGAAAGTTCATTGACACTTTCCTCAGCCTGCTTTGGGTTCAATTTTAACTGCTCGCCGACCATTTTGATTGCCGCATCGCGGTTCGCCGGATCTTTCACCCAATTCATGCCC
>DASXSC010000108.1:0-13318 GCA_036506215.1 Pyrinomonadaceae bacterium
ATACGAGGATTGGCGGAAGAGACCTGTTACAGGGCAGCACCTATTAATTTCCAGCCTTCGCTTGTGCGGATGATGCCACTGGGCAAATGTTTGAAGTTGACTCTAGCATCCGGCGCTACCGCGCTCGGTTCTGCATCACTATGCCAAAGTTGGACTTTAGCATCCGGCGCTACCGCGCTCGGTTCTGCATGGCGTGCGTTGAAGTTGAGTTTAGCATCCGGCGCTACCGCGCACGGTTCTCCAAAGAATCCGACCTCCTCACGCTAAACTGACCCACTACCCGCTGGGCATTAGAAAGATTTGATGGAGAGTGCTTTCCTGTCCTGATCTTGTTTACGTTGTCTCCCAACCAGAATGCGGGTGAGTACAGCCGAACAACGGAATAACAGTTTTTCAGCATGGCGCCAACATTCCGAGGAAAAAACCTTCAGGATCGCCAAATGGGTTCCGAAACGTTGGCCAGGCATGACAGATTAGACCCGCCGGTTTGGGGTTTAGTTCCGATCGACGTAAAAATCCCCTTAGTCGGATACAATTTTGCCTGTAATTCGTACTTCACTTGAGGCAGCGGAGCCGCTAACAACTTCCACGGGCAGGCGCCACGCGAGGGTCTTTATGCGGCACGTGCCGGTATTGTCTTCGCGGCAGTAGAAGAGCGTGAGTTGCAGTCGTACTTCAACCTTGCCCGGTTCAAAAGTCCGCATCGGAATACGCAATGGCAATTGAGGATTCTTTAACAACCGGCTAACGACTCTATCTCGCCCGATTACGCCGAGTTTAGTTTCAGATTGCAGCCCGAGTTCGTCAGCGCCGTTCTCCACGAAAACTCGGTAACGCTGTGGCGCTGCGGGATTGAGATGGTAGCCACGAGGCAACGCGACCTCAACCACTAGCGCGGTGTCGCTGCCCGCGCGCAAGGTTTGCGGAGCAGCCTTGATCTCCTCGGCGTTTGGACCGTTGTCAGTATCTGTTGTCGCAGCAACCGCGCTTGAAGACGGAGGTTGAAGTCCATTGATATTAAGTGTGGACGTTTGCTTGGTTTTCAAATCCACCACGCGAACGGCATGGTTGTTTGTATCCGCGATGTAGAGTTTGCCATCGGCGAAGCTCAGTCCGCCGGGTTCGTAGAACATTGCCTGGCTGCCGTCCACCTGTCCGGGTTTACCGGCGCCGAGGAACGTTTTTACCGAGCGCTTGTTCGGATCAAGTTCCTTGATCTTGTGATTGTAGGTATCGGCGATCAACACCTTGTCGTTAAGAGCAACTACCCCAAGCGGGTGTTGCAGGCGCACGTCGTCGCCTTTGCCATCGACGTCGCCGAACTCAAACAGATCGCCGCCAACCAGAGTTTCGACTTGACCACCGGCGATATCGATCGCCCGGATAATATTTGACTCGCTGTCTGCTATATAAAGATTCTTCCCGTCGGAGGTAATGCCGGAAGGTTGTGCAAAGCCGGCAGCGCGTAGTGGCCCATCTTGTCGGGCTTCATGACCAGACCCGGCGAAGGTTGAGACTTCCTGCTTTTCGAGATCCAGTTTCCAAATCTGATGCGTGCCGGCCATGGTGATATAAAGCTGTTTTCCAACGAGTTGCAAATCCCAGGGCGAGCTCAAATCAATCGTGCGTCCTGGGCCCTCGCGGAAGTACTCGCGCGCTTGTTTCCCGGTGCCCGCCACGGTCTCAACTGTCTTCGCCCTCAGGTCCACTCGTCGAATCAAATGGTTCTCAGTGTCCGCCACGTAGAGACTGTCCCCGTCCAGCGCCATTCCCTGAGGCCGATAGAAACTTGCCTTTTCAAACGCTCCATCAACTGCTCCTGCGGCGCCTGTCCCGATGGTTTCGATTAACGTGCCATCTAGTTTGGTTATGACCAGGCGGTTATGATTTGAATCAGCAATAAAGAGACGGTCGCCTTTTGCGTCCGCCAGAATTTTTCCGGGGAATGCTAGCGGCAGGTCGCCAACCTTCGCGCGTTCCAGCGTTAGCTTCAGCGGCTCTTCATTTAATTCGCCGCGTTTACGAAACTCATCCACGACTTTGGCAACGACCTGGTCAATCACATCGTAGTTTCCTTCGCCCGAAACTGCGCCTATGACATACCCTGCTGGGTCGATCAGGACTTGCGTCGGCCAGGCGCGGACCCCGTAACTTTTCCAAACCTTGTATTCCGCGTCGTTGTAAACCGGGTGCTCCAACTCATAACGCAAGATAATGCGCCGGATGTTTTCCGTATCCCTTTCATTTTCAAACTTCGCGGAGTGAACTCCAATGACCACGAGCTGGTTCGGATATTTATGTTCCAACCGCTTGAGATCGGGAATGATATGAATGCAGTTGATGCAGCCGTACGTCCAGAAGTCGAGGAGTACAACTTTGCCTTTGAGGGCAGCGAGCGTAAGCGGCTTGTCGCTGTTAAGCCAGCCACGGCCGCCGGTCAACTCCGGCGCGCGCACACGAATTTTTTCTTGACTGGACATGATAGAACCCTTCATTGAGTTTGAATTCGTTAAGGGGGCATTTCCGAGGGAAAAGCGCTGCGTTTTGCTTGACTTCCTGGATTGTGCGTTGACATATCGGTTCGTACCCAGTCCATTCGTAGACGACAACAAGAGTGCCGAAGCGACTATCCAAAACAGCCGGTCGATGTGTTTGTTACTCTTCAAAGCAGTGGGTATCGCGGGGCTTAGATTGCGAAATGCGGCGCAAGGTTGCAGTTCTAGCCGTGCTGATGCGGTGTTGCTTCATCTACGTTTTCGCCGTCCAAGGTCTGGTCGAGCCTATCAATGGCGCGGCGGAGATGGGGAATCGTTATTGAGCCTCCGACCACCAGGGCAACATTAAACGCATCGAGGAACTCAGGGCGGGTTACGCCCGCGGCTACACTCTGTTTGATGTGGTAGGTAATACAATCATCGCAACGCAACACGATTGAAGCGACCAGGCCGAGTAGCTCTTTAGTGCGTTTGTCGAGTGCGCCGTCTTCGTAGGCCTGGGTGTCGAGCGCGAAAAATCGCTTAATGCCCAGGTGGTTGCTGCCGAGCAGCTTTTCATTCATGTCTGCCCGGTAACGGTCGAATTCATCCATTAATGCCAGCCTTTCCGATGCGCCGCGCAGATAACACCAGTGGTCGCGGAGAATTTTCACAATTTTACAACTCAAACTATTCTATCCGCGCATGCCGAAAGTCGCCACAAGTCGCGTGGTTTCATAGGTGGCATCCGACTACGTTAGAATCGCTCGTAATCCTATAATGATCACTTTATGACTAACGATAATGTTCAGGACCAGCGAGAGTCCACTCAAGGAGCAAACTCGGAGCCCGCTACGCGTACACTGCAACCAGGTCGAGCGGGTTCGTTTAAGTTTGCTATCTTCGCTGATGAAATTTCGACTATCGCCGCATGGCGAGAACCGACGCCCTTACCCAAGGCTCCCAAATCAGTGCTGGGGGTTGCCAGTATCCAGGGTCGCATGTTGACCGTTCTGGACCTTGCCGCGTTACGAGGCCTTGAAACCGCCTCAAACGAAACCGACGCTAAGCAACTCATCGCGTTGCGCGGCGACGAGCAACTCGCTCTTGCGGTGGACGAACTGGGCGAACCCATCCCGCTTGTCGGAAGTGATCTCGATCCGACACTGGCGACCAGCGACACACTTCTTCTCGGAGTTTTACACCGAGAAGGCGGAGACCTATGCATTCTAAACGTGAAGGAATTATTCCCGAGCGCAATTCAGGGGCGGGAGCGCCGCCGGCGTCGATTCTAAAAAAGTTTAGATTGCATCCCGGTCACCTTACTTGCAAACCGCATAAACTAAACTTTAACTCTTTTACTGCTTCGCCGAAGCATCTAAAGCAGTTCAGAGTTCAACTTCTGGGTTGTCAACGCAATCGTCTTCTGCGGCGAATGTGAAAATCCCGCCTGAATGCTAGAATCAAAAAGAATAAACAAATTAGAGAGTTCCGAGTCCGCGAGCTGCGTTCTCTTAGGTGATGATCACTCATAACTAAAACAGTTTTCAGTAGGATGCACGAACAGGCTTTTACAATCCTTGAGTACCCCGAACTGCGGGATTTGATTGAGCGCGGGGCGCAGACCCCCATGGGACAAGCTCGCGTGGCTGCGCTGCGCCCTTTGGCGATCGTTGAAGAGCTCCGAAAGCAGTTAGTGGCGGTAGCGGAGTGTGTCGAACTTAGGAAGCGAGGTGGTGCCTGGAGGTTCGGCGACCTGGGCGATCCCGCCGAGAAGCTTGCGCTTTTGCACGTGCAAGGTGCCACGCTGGAACCAACAGCGATTCTTGAAATCAACTCGTTGTGCGACCAGGCAATGCATGCGCGCGCGTCGATTCTCGCCGAGCGGGATACTTCTCCAGTGCTCTGGAGTTTGGTCGAGCATCTTCCGGTTGAGTTGAATCGTCTCAGTGCTCGCATCGCGAACAAGATTTTGCCAACCGGCGAAATAGACGATCGCGCCAGTCCTGAGCTGGCGCGCATTCGGCGTGAGATCGCCGGACTGCGCTCGAGGATTACCCGCACGCTGGAAAGCCTGATGCGTAAGTCAAGCGAAGCGATCCAGGACGAGTTGGTCACCATTCGTAACGATCGATTCGTAATTCCCGTGAAAGCCGATCACCGCGGACGCGTCGACGGCGTAGCCCATGGTTATTCCTCCTCTGGAGCCACAGCTTTTGTGGAACCCCTCGAAACAATTGACGCGAACAACGAATTGCAAGCCTTTCATGAAGCGGAGGCCCGCGAGATCTTCAAAATCTTATTTGGCTTAACTGAAGAACTGCGCGCGCAGTTGCCGGCGATTGAGATGGCCGCTAATGCAGTTGCTGAACTGGACTTCATCAATGCAAAAGCAGTATTTCACCAGAAGTTCAATTGCGTGATCCCGGCGATTGATCCAGGTGAGATGTCCGAGCGCGCAAATACTGGGATCGCGGGCGTCTCGCCCGCACCTCATCGCGCGACAGGCAGTCTTGAATTAACCGAAGCGCGACATCCGCTGCTTGAAGAAAACCTGCGTGTGTCCGGCGGCTCAGTTGTGCCGGTTTCGTTTTCACTCGACGAGCAAAACAATACGATGGTGATCTCCGGCGCCAACGCCGGTGGCAAGACGGTTGTTCTCAAGACTGCCGGACTGCTTGCGCTGATGGCACTCTCGGGCGTGCCAGTTCCTGCTCGCGAAGCCAAAATCCCATTTTATACTTCGGTACTCGCTGACATCGGCGACCATCAATCACTTGCGGCTAACCTTTCCACTTTTACGTCGCACATCGCAAACATCTCACGCATGATTGAGTTGTGCGGGGCACCCGCGCTGGTTTTGCTTGACGAGGTCGGAACGGGCACCGATCCCGAGGAAGGCTCGGCATTGGGTGTAGCTGTAGTCGACCACTTCCGCAAAGTCTGCGGTGCGCACGTGATGGCGACCACTCACTACAGCGGCCTGAAAATGTATGGCGCAAATGAGGCCGGCGTACACAACGCCAGCGTTGAGTTTGATGAGAAGACGCTGCAGCCAACCTACCGGCTAATCGTCGGCGTGGCGGGCTCATCATCCGGTCTTGAAATCGCGCGGCGCTTTGGTATCCCTAATCAGGTGATTGATGTTGCTTTGGAGTCGGTCAAGGATTCTTCGCGACAGGCATCCGAGTATTTGAGGCGAATCAAGCGTGAAGCGGAAGACGCCGAAAGTTTGCGCGCAGCGCTTGAAGAGGAACGAGCGGCCGTAGCCGAGAAGTTTGCTTCACTGGACAAAAAAGCTGAACGGCAGGAGCGTGAACGGCAAGCCTTGTTTCAGAAATCACTGGACACGACCATCCGCGATTTTGAAAAGCGATCGCGCGAGCTTATTGCCACGATCCAGGATCGCTCCGAGCGTCTGAAAGTCGAGCGTGAATCTCAACGTCGGGTCTCAGAACTGAAACGCGAAGCGCAGCGGGCAACGTCTGCTGGAGGCAACCGAGAATCGGTGTCGGCAGCTACTTCCAGTACGAGCGGACGCGGTGTGCGAGTTGTGCGTGATGGACAGGTCGTTAAAAAAGAGAAGGGATTTGAGGAAGGTAGGGCTGATGAAGAAGAATATACCTCGGCCGAAATTCGCGAAATTGTAGTGGGCGATACCGTGAAGCTTCGCTCCTTCGGCTCGATTGGGATTGTTGATAGTCTGAAGGGCGATGAAGCTGAGGTACGTGTAAAGTCGCTGCGCTTGAGAGAGAAACTCGAAAACCTCGAACTTGTCGAGCGCGTGACGCTAGCGAAATCGAAATCCGAGAAGTTTGCGGGTTTACGCGCGCCGCGCGGCAATGAAGTGCAGCTAAAATCACCACAAGGCAACGGGCGGTCCGAGCTAAACGTGATCGGTCAAACAACTGATGAAGCGGTGGATGCCGTTGATAAATTTCTCGATGAGGCGACAGTTGCGAGTCTCAGCCAGGTGCGAATTGTTCACGGCCATGGAACCGGCGCCCTGCGACGGGCGATCGCTGAACTATTGGAGGATCATCCACACGTCGCGCGTTTTGCGGCCGCGCCACCAGATCGGGGCGGCACGGGCGCGACGGTGGTAGAACTAAAGGCTTAGATAATGAAGTCCAATCTACGCGCAATGCTCCTCGCGATTTGTGTTGCCCATTGCTCAACGCCTGCGAACGGACAGTCAAATAAACAGGAGTATTGGGAACCGATTGAGCCTTATCGTATCGTGGTGGATACTTCTGATCTGGAAGTGAGAACGCTTCTATCTCGTTGGAAAAGAATTGACAGCGGTCTAAGCACAGTGGCGAACTCTTTCGCAGGTACTTATGAGAAAAGCGGTTATCGCGGTTACTTTCTGCGCTGGTCTCCCGAAGACGGCTTCATTTATGTGTATCACTCTGAAGGCTTGAGTATTATTGACTTCAGCTACGGTAAGGTAATCGTCACTTCTGAGAGAATCATTTTCGACCCTGAGCGAGACATGAGAGAGACTTTCATAGGTTACAAGTTGAAGCTGCCGCGTAAATGGGTACCAATTAAAATAGAAGATCGAGTTTTCTTTGTGGCGGCGGAAGAGATCAAAAGTTTCGGCGACTACGTAGGAGGTTTTGGCCAGTACAACGATTTCAACGGTCCCTGTTGTGAGTTTTCTCCCTTCTTTACCCGACAAGAACTGAAGCCGCAAAAATCATTTCCAGGGGTTGATGTTCCAAAAAGCTACCGAAAGTTTATCAAGGCTCCGGTGACGGCACAGATTACCTTCGTAGGTAAGAAGAGACTGGTTAAGAATTACGGCCTGCAGGGACAACTTTACGGGCACTGGTTCGAGAAGGCTTCGCTAACACCGATGACGGTAAACGCAGGCAGAGCCTCTGGCATTAGAAGAAACATGCTGTTGCGTTTGATAAATGAGCAGGGTCCACAGTACCTAAAAATCATTCGGGTAGGCAAAAACGCGTCACAGGGAGTGTTAATCCGTGACGTTGATGACGACGGCAAGGAGACGTTTTTCGATTACCACTCGGAGTCTAAAGTACGCCAAGAAAAGTCATTCTTGCCGATTCGGATTGGAACCAGAGTTACAACGAGTCCAATTTCGAATTTTTAGTTTGCCTCATGCGTTATCCACAAACATTCATCGACGATCTCAAGCGCCAGGCAGACATCGTGCGCGTCGTGCAAGACTACGTGCAGCTCAAGAAAAAGGGTACAAACTGGATGGCCTGTTGCCCTTTCCACAAAGAGAAGACGCCGTCGTTTTCAGTCAGTCCAGTTAAGGAAATCTTTTACTGTTTTGGTTGTCACAAGGGAGGCTCGGTTTTCAACTTTGTGATGGAGATGGAGCGTGTTTCCTTTCCTGAGGCGATCAAGCTTGTAGCTGAAAAATCCGGCGTGCCGCTGCCGAAGTTGATAGATGACAGTCGTTTTGAAGGACGGCGGCACGAGGCTGACGAGGTGATCGAACTTAACAAGTGGGCGCTTGAATGGTGGGAACAACAGCTGGAGTCGAGTGGGGAAGCGCGCATCGCGCGAGATTATCTTCTCCGGCGCGAAATTACAGAAGAAACGCGGAAAACCTTTCGCCTTGGCTACGCGCCCGACAGTTGGGACGCGCTTTCCATTTATCTGAGACAAAAAGGCGCCAGCCAGGATCAGATCGATCGCAGTGGGTTAGTCGTTAAAAAAGAGGAAGGCGGTTCCTACGATCGCTTTAGAGGCCGTCTGATCTTTCCGGTGATGGACATTCAGGGAAAACCGATAGCGTTTGGCGGACGCACGCTTCATGATGAAGATGCGAAGTATATAAACTCACCCGAGACCGCAGCCTATGTAAAAGGTCGCAACCTTTTTGGCCTGAATCTGACTCGTGAGGAAATTCGACGCGCGGGATTCGTCATCCTCGTGGAAGGTTTTTTGGACTTGATCGTTCCTTTTCAATTTGGCATTCGCAATGTTGTAGCAAGTTTGGGAACGGCCCTGACAGCTGACCAGGTAAAACTGTTAGCTCGGTTTGCCCGCAAAGTCGTGGTCAATTATGATGGCGACAACGCGGGTGTGCAGGCAGCAAAGAAGGCTATCGAGATACTGCTCGGGGAAGATCTTGAAGTGAAAATTCTGGTGTTGCCGGATAACTCCGATCCGGATGAGTTCATCAGAAAATCTGGCGCTACTGAATACCAACGGCAACGTGGCGAGGCTCAACCCCACATACAATTTGTGATCGATCAAGCTGTACGGGATCGCAAACTCAGCAATCCGGCCGACAAAGAGGCGGCGATTGACGAAGTGCTCCCCTACATTCGTGCTGTTCGCAGCCGCATTCAGAAGCGCGAATACTTTGACATTGCCATGGACGCGCTGCGAATCGGTGACGCGTACTTGCGGCGAGAGTTGTGGCATTCAATCAGGACGGGAATCGATCAAGGTGCGCGCGGAAGGCAGACAACGATCAGGCGCGCATACTTGAAACCGACCGTAGCGGAACAGCAGCTTCTCGAACTTCTACTTGCCGATGACAAACTACGCCAGGCAGTTTTGCCCAAACTGGAAGCCGGAGATTACGAGGACCTGGCGACGGCTCCCATTTTCCGCGCATTGGTCGAGGGAGAGCGTGACGCCAAACCAATTGATTTTGATTTCCTAAGTCTGAAGACAGAAGGCGATCCAATCTCGGAGCTTTTGCCGAGTCTGTTAATGACCGAGCTTGAAAATGAGGAAAGCGACCAATCCAACGCCCGGCAGCTGGCTGCCGAAAGATGTCTTAACGCCTTGCGCTTGATGAAAGTAGATCGCCGCATCAGCGACTTACGATCAGAGATTGCGGCCGCCGAACGAAATGGAGAAACAGAACGCTGCGATACGCTTTCAATCGAACAAATTGAATTAACCAGGCGCCGGGACGGTCTGTTGCCAAAAGCAGAAGCAATACAAATTGGCAACTAGCGCCTTATTCCGATTGGCAGACCTCGCCCATAGGTCCGTTCCGGGAGGATCTGGTAAGGCTCGCTGTCGACAAGTTGGATATTCTCACACCGCGCATTTCATAATCTGAGTTTTAGTGGAGCCGAAGAGACTTGAGTATTGAAGATAAAGATCGCGACGATGTTATGGAGCGCCTCCTGGAGTTGGGCGGCGACAAAAAGTATCTCACCTTCGACGATCTAAATCGTGAGTTGCCTGACAATGTCGTTTCTCCAGACGACATTGAAGACGTCCTGCAAAAGCTCGAAGGCTCGAATATTCCCGTCGCCGATTCCGATGAACGTCTGCTCGAACAGGCAGCGGCGGTGGCCATCGACGACGAAGACACCACTGACGAGGATGTTGAACTCGATCTCTCTGCCGGAGCCCTGGAGAAAACCAACGATCCAGTTCGCTTGTACCTGCGCGAGATGGGTGTCGTTCCCCTGCTCACTCGCGAAGGTGAAGTGGCGATAGCGAAGAGAATCGAACGCGGCCAGCTTAAAACTCACAAAGCCATTTCGCGTTCGCCTATTGCAGTTAAGGAACTCCTGAAAATTGGCGAAGACCTGGAAGCCGGCCATGTCAACATCCGCGAAATCGTTATCTTCGCCGAACAGGCTGAGCTGACTGGCGACGAAGATATGGATAAGGCCGAGGAATACAAGACCTGGACCGTTGAGGGCATTCAAAACATTCGCAAGCTCTTCAAGCAGGGATTGAAGGAATGGGAAAAGCTCCTTGAAGAGCAGAAATCAGCTCGCGGAAAAAAGAGTAGAAAGCTGTTACGCATGCGCAGGAAGGTGTCGCGACTGCGTTTGGAAATAGCTCAAGAGATTGGGCGGTTAAACATCACTGAACGCGCGCGACAACGTTTGATTAATTCAATTCGTAGCGTACAAAAGGAAGTGCGCGATGCTGAACGCGAAATTGATAGTCTTACAGAAAAGCTAAGCCGCAAACGCATCAAAGCGGATGATCTGAAAGAATTCAAACGCCGTGTGTCGGTTGCGAGGAAACGGCTACTTCAGACTGAAGTTGATCATAACATCAGTCCCGTCGAGATAAAGCGATGTCTGCAGGCAATCATTGTTGGCGAGCAGCAGACGGGCCAGGCTAAGCGGGAATTAGTCGAAGCAAACCTGCGCTTGGTTGTTTCAATCGCCAAGAAGTATACCAACCGAGGGCTTCAGTTTCTTGACCTGATTCAGGAAGGCAACATCGGTTTGATGAAGGCAGTGGACAAGTTTGAATGGCGGCGCGGTTATAAATTTTCGACTTATGCCACGTGGTGGATTCGCCAGGCCATAACACGAGCGATCGCGGACCAGGCGCGCACTATTCGCATCCCGGTACACATGATCGAGACCATCAATAAGCTAATCCGAACCTCGCGTTCGCTGGTGCAGGAATTAGGCCGCGAACCCACCAGTGAAGAGATTGCCAGGAAAATGGATATTCCAGTATCCAAGGTACGCAAGGTTTTGAAGATAGCTCAGGAACCGATCTCTCTTGAAACGCCCATCGGTGAAGAAGAAGATTCACATCTGGGCGACTTTATCGAAGACAAGTCGATATTGAATCCTGCCGATGCTGTGGTGGCATCCAATCTGCGAGAGATCACCGATGAGGTGTTGGCGACGTTGACGCCGCGCGAAGAGAAGGTAATCAAGATGCGCTTCGGCCTGGGTACAACCGGATCGGAGCACACGCTGGAGGAAGTTGGCCAACATTTCGCAGTTACTCGCGAAAGGATCAGGCAAATCGAAGCGAAAGCGCTTCGCAAACTGCGTCACCCATCTCGTTCACGGAAACTCAAAGCTTTTCTTGACAACACGCAGCGATAAATCTTTCGCGCAATAATGAAGGACGCAGATAATCTAATCAGCTGGGTCCTCACATCTAATTGTCCCTTTAAGTTTCTCTATTTGATCGATAGAAATGTCGCACTCTTCGCTGTGTGATCAAACTCGTAGTTATAAACGAAGCCAGGAAATTCTATCGGTTGCGTGAACTGGACCCTCACTTCCATCCGATTGTCATCCTGCGTTGGCGTGATGACGGCATCAGCGGGGACGCCATATTCTGGAGAACTCTTGACTAGTTGCTCCTTGATCCAGGAGGCTGGTTTCCCCAGGGCGACAGCGGTATCCACATCGTGCTGCATCAGATCCTTGAGCTGATAAGCTTGATAAGCAACAGGAATGAATTGATAGCCGCCGTAAGCGACGATGGCAATAATCGTCACCACAACAATAAACTTTAGACGCGCGCCCCCGCGCTCAGACGTTCTTGTCATTGTGTTCATCATCAATCCTCAACGTCGATTTATTACTTGCGCTCATATCATCGCAATGCCTCTCTTACTGATTTTCGCAACAGCTGCTGACTAATCACTTTCCCATCTATGATGCGTGGGTACCCGATGCGTTCAAGAAGGACCCACTGCACGTGCCCGGCAGCTTTTTTCTTGTCGTGCGTTATTGCTGCAAGCACCGCACTTTCATCCAAATCGTCGGCGGAAGGCAATGGCCCACAGAGGCTTACTGCCTGGTTTAGCAATTCTAACTCCGTTGGCTCAAGGAGGCCTATATTTTTCGATAGCGTGCCCGCTACCAACATTCCAAGTCCCACGGCTTCTCCGTGACGGAACCTGCGATAGTTCGTAACCGCTTCCAGAGCATGGGCAATGGTGTGGCCAAAATTTAGAACTCGCCGCGAACGAGGATCGCGACGCGCCATCTCTTCGCGCTCATCGGCACCGACGATGGATGCCTTAAAAGCACAATGGGAAGCGATGAGTTGTTCCAGTTGCTTAGAAATCAAGATTCCCTGCGAATTAAATTGTTTTAGAAAGTCAGTCGTTTGGTCGAAGAGTTTCCGGCCGCTCACTGCTCCCTGTTTGACGCATTCGCACCAGCCGGCCACAAACTCACGCGCCGGCAAAGTAGTTAGCGTCTCAATGTCGATAACAACTGCCGCAGGCTGGTGAAAACTTCCGACTAGATTCTTCCCCTGAGGGAGATTCACACCTGTCTTGCCGCCGACCGATGAGTCTATTTGTGCAAGCAGCGTGGTCGGAATTTGGATGAAGGGGATACCGCGCAAATATACGGCAGAAGCAAAGCCTGCAAGGTCGCCAACAACGCCGCCGCCTAATGCTACCACTCCGTCGTTTCGTTCAATTCCAGTTCCACCAAGAAAACGAAGGGCCTTCTCAATCGTTTGTATGGACTTATATTGCTCGCCATCGCCTATTAACCAGGGCGTAACGGAAAAACCCTCGGCCTGAAGGCTCTTAACCACAGGTGGGCCATAGGACGAGAAAACCCCACTGTTGGAAAATATTGCTATGCGTTTTGACTGCTTGCCAAGACAGCGGCGCGCTATCTGGCCGCCTTTCGTCAGGATGCCGCGGCCAATTGTTATCTCATACTCGTGCGATCGCGCTTTTGTGCGAACTTGCAGTCGAGGCAATGACCAAACTCCTCTCGCCGAGTCAGTCAACAAAATAATAGGTTCTTGTTAGCTGAGCGTATTGTAGTTTGAGAACGCGCGCAACCGGGAGGGCGACGTGTGGGCCAGCGGGCGATCAGAATGGGAGCCCACCGCCTCGCGAGGCATTAAGATACCTTAGGGCAGTGCACCAATCGGTCAGGGTCCGACTTAGCCGCGGCCAGGATTTGGTTGTGTTTGGAGTTGAAAGCTGCAATAGAAAAGCGGATGGGCGCGACAAACGTGGGAGTACGTCGCGCCCATCCATATTTGTGGTCACTGTCCTCACCCCAGCAACCACTGAGACGGAGGATTCACCAGCCGTCTCTTCTTGCCCCACAATATACATCGCAACGCGCGTGCCGTGCAAGGCA
>DASXSC010000109.1:0-63524 GCA_036506215.1 Pyrinomonadaceae bacterium
CAGGCAGCAACCTTTTAATTCCAGCCTTCGCTTGTGCGGATGCTGCAAGCCGGCAAATGTTTGAAGTTGACTTTAGCATCCGGCGCTACCGCGCTCGGTTCTCCAAAGAAGCGGACCTCCCAACGCTTCCGGACCCATGAGCTCATCAGTACCGCCTGTACAAAGTCTTCCGCCAATCCTCGTATAATCACTGCGCTGAAATTGACTTTAGCATCCGGAGCTACCGCGCTCGGTTCTGCATGGCGGTCTCTTATTATCAAGCTACTCTTCAATTCGTTTTATTGACTTTCGTAAACCAGGCAAATATACTTCCGGCGCTCAAAGTCGTTTAGTTACACACTCAAGCTAAGTACTCACGGCTAGCTCTGCCTGGGAAGTGTCGTAATCAAGAAAACAGCACATCGGAATGACCATCCCGCTACAACTCACAGGTGTTTCTATTGTGGAGAAAGAAGAAGAGATGATTGCCCGGAGTTCCAACACCGCAAGCGCTAAGGCGAAACCAGTAACGGAAAGAGTCGACAATGGTGAAAAAGAGCCATCCAGAAGGAAGGCCCCTGCCTGTCCATGGATGGAGCTGGAGCGGCCATCCGTGCGAACACTCAAGGTGTATGCGCTCGACCCAAGCGCAGGTAACTACGTGGGCAATGTCATGTCGGTGAAGATCAAATGGGAGGAGGACCTCCAGCCGGGCCCGATTGGTCGCAAGATCGCGGTTATCGATTACGATGGCGCTAACAAGCGCTACTATCCGCCGGTCGACCTCAACGATCCTCGTATTCTTGCCCGCGGCGGCCTCGATCCTTCAGAGTCTGATCCACGGTTTCATCAGCAAATGGTTTATGCGGTGGCCAGCGAGACTATTGAACGGTTTGAAGTGGCGCTGGGGCGCCGCATCCGCTGGCGACGTGCCGACAGACCGCCGGGCTTCGATGAGACGGGGGAAAATGGCGACAAAGGACGCAGTTGGCGTAAGACGAATGACATTTGGACCCTCAATCTTTTTCCCCATGCGATGGTACAGGCAAATGCGTTTTACAGCCCGGAAGCGAAAGGCATTCTGTTTGGCTACTTCACTGCTGAAGAAACAAATCAGGGACGGAACCTGCCCGGCCAGCGAGTGTTTACCTGCCTCTCTCACGACATCATCGCCCACGAGGTAACCCACGCCATTATCGATGGCATTCGTACCTATTTTACGGAACCCACTAACCATGACGTGCTCGCCTTTCACGAGGCGTTCTCCGATTTGGCTGCTTTATTCAGCCATTTTTGGCATGAGGATGCTCTGCTCGACACGATTCAGAAGACCGGCGGCCGGTTGTATCAATTCGAACTGAAGCCAGACGCGGCGCCCACCCGACCTTCAAAAAAGAAAGTCGAAAGTGATGGGGAACGTGAGGGAGACAAAAAGCCTACTCTCGTCGCAGAGCTATCGACGCGCAATCCGCTGATCGATCTCGCCCAGCAGTTTGGAGAAGCGTCAGCGATGAATCGAGGACTTCGTTCGGCCCTGGATATCCCTCCCAACACGGATGACATTCAAAAGCGAGTGAACGATGTTCACTTCCGCGGTTCAATCCTGGTAGCGGCGGTGTTCGATGCGTATTTTTCCATCTATCTCAATCGCACCGCGGATCTCTTTCGCGTCTACCGTGCGGGCGGTGGCAGCAACCACCATCCAGATGACCTTCCCGGCCCGCTTGCCAGGCTGCTGGCAGAGCAGGCATCATCAACGGCGGCCGAGTTCTTTCAATTGTGTGCTCGCGCTCTGGACTACTGTCCTCCGGTGGATATCACTTTTGGCGATTTCCTTCGTGCACTCATCACCGCAAATCTCGATCTAAAAGCTGACGACGGGTTCGCGGAGCGTGATGCGTTGATGCAGGCTTTCAGGGTGCGAGGCATCTACCCCGAGAACGCAGCTTTCTTTTCGCAGGACTCGCTTTGCTGGCCACGGGTTCCGAAGTGGACCGATCCGCCCGCCGAAGGAGCGTTGCCACCGGTCGAGGTAATGCTGCCCGACCCGGAGACTAAGCAACCGAAGCTCACAACGCTCGTTTTCGGCGACCCTAATGGTCTAACCAGGGAGGAACAGGACGTTAACGGCCGCGTGCTGCGGCAGTATGCAGAGGAGAACGCCGAGCGGCTTGGTTTTGATGCCGATCCTTCCCTGCCCCTTGAGTTCAAGCCTTACGCGCCGTCATTTCATCCGATGTTCCGCATTGCGCAGGACGGCAGTCTCCGCACGGATATGGTAGTCGAATTGGTCCAGACCAAGAGGATCCCATTTGACGAGCGTATGCCTCAGGCCGGCTCGTTTCCCTTTCGTGGCGGCGTCACTTTAATTATCTCTGCTCCCACTATCAACACTTTCCGTAGGCGTGGGAAGGCGCAAGTCCGCTACGCTATTGGTAAGAAAATCACCGGAGCTGAAGGCGAACGCCGAAAAGAAAGTCAGCGCGAACATAATCTCGCCATGGGCTTGGTCAACGGCGACACTGAAGATCCGAATCATTTCCAGGTCGACTTCGGCCTACTTCACCAGGGACTCTGATATGGCACCAAAAAAAACAACTAAGAAGAGCGCAAAGAAGAAGACGGTTAAAGCGGCGAAAGGTAGCAGCAAAAGTGGAGCTCGCAAGACCACGGGCAAGACGAAGCCAGCCAAACGCGCGGTAAAGTCGAAGAAAAGCTCCCGCGGCAGCGGTGGAGCAAAGGGCGTCCTCCGCGTGCGCATGTACCGTATCGGTTTCGGCGACTTTTTCCTTATCACAGTACCGACGAAAACCGGTCCCGAGCACATTCTGATCGATTGCGGCGTGCATCAGGGCGACATCAGATCCATTGATGCCTGCATACAGGATCTTGTTAAAGAGACAAAAGGCCAGCTGGCGCTTGTCGTTGCGACGCATTTCCACGCCGACCATCTTTCAGGTTTTGCCTCGAACTTCGATGAATTCGCCAAATTCCAGGTCGGTGCAGTTTGGTTACCCAACCGGCTCGATCCGAAACGCGAGGGGGCAGCTAAGTTCAAGGCCCAGATCGCTTCCGTGGCCAGTCAACTCCAACTACGGCTGGGTGCACGCCAGGATGACGCAGGTCGTCGAGCCTTTGACATGGCTACGAATGCGCTCGGCGCCAAAGAAGGACCCAATGACAAAGCGCTCAGACTTTTGACCGCGGGATTCAAGAACAAGCCTCCGGTATTTTATTACCAGGCAGGCGATGAGCCGGATTTACCCAAGGCACTAAAGGGAGCACTCACTGCCGAACTGCTCGGTCCAGCTCCAATTGACTCCGAAGGAGAATTCTCGAGCCCAGAGAATAGTCGACAACAATATCTAGCGGCAGTTGCCGATGAGGGGTTGCCCTCTTCAGAGAGCCTCGAGCCGTTTGAAAAAGCATGGCCGGCCAGCGCCGCCGACTATCCGGTGGCAGCGTTTCGGGAATACCGGACTCAGGAGCAGATTGACGCGACTCAGCCGGGATCACCCGCAGCCCTCGAGCAGGTGCTGCAGTCAGCACAACCGGATGTACTACTGGCAATGGCTGAGGCCATAGACGGCACATTAAACAACCAAAGCCTGGTAATCCTGTTCACTTGCAAGGGCAAGAAGTTGTTATTCGTCGGCGATGCGCAGTGGGGTAACTGGTCCTACTGGCTCTATGGAAAGAAGGTAATCGGTAAAGACCCCGGCATTACCCCGAAAGCAAAAAGCATTCTAGGCTCGATCGATTTCTTCAAAGTCGGCCATCACGGGAGCACGAACGCGAACCCGATACCCGCGGTCGCCGCACTGAACGAGGAATGCGTGTCGATGTGTTCGACAGAAAGCGGCGACCCGGACAGAAAGCGACCCCACGGGGACGTGGACACACAAACAGAGGTGCCGCGAATTAAGCTGATGATCGAAATGGAAAAGCAGACGAAGAATAGGTTGGTAAGAAGCGACTGGATCAGTGTACCCACGGCTGCTGCGTCGCCGGAGGCCAGAGGCCAGTTGGCCAAATTGCCGGCGAACTTCTCAACCGGCGAACTCTACATCGACTATGTCTTCCCAAAATGATTACGTTCGGTCTCCACCTTACCTGACTAGAGGCGCATCGCAGGTCACAGACCTTACCTGACTCAAGGCGCAGGTCAATCTGCGCCTGCGGCTCTCCCGCCGCCCTGATCCGTAGGCGAACTCTAAGAAGTGTCGCAAAGCGGCGATGGGTTCTGACCTCCGATGCGCGGTAAGAACTCTAACAAGTGTCGCTCAAGCGGCGATAGGTCTCTGACCTCCGATGTGCGGTAAGTCTGTGACTTACCGCGAAACTGTCCAACAAAAACTTTTCCGGTCTATGACCGGAACTCAAGGTCGGAGACCTTAAGAAGTCGGAGACTTGCCGCGCATCGGGGGTCACAGACCTCATCAATGAATCGCCTTAATGACTGAGATGATCGCGAAGACCAGCAGAATGATTGCCCAGATTACCGCCAGGATCCCCACAATGATCGCGCCGATGGCATCTGTAATGCTGACCAGGATTATCGGTACGAAACCGTGCAAAAAGCTAATTATGAGATTAGCCACTAGCGACGTGAGCACAATCAGCACGAGCCCCTTGTTTTGCAAAAAGCGCTGGTGGGCCAGTAACAGGCAAACCACAAAGACGAGTTTGAGGAACATGATCAAACTCAACGTGGCCGTGGCAGCACCACGATCAAAGTGCCCGTAGATTGCCAGGTAGGCGATGGTGCCGAAAATCGGCGCCAGCAACAGCGTCACCATAATGATGAGCGTAATGAGACATGTGATGATGGCGACGATTGTACCCAGACAGCCGAGAAACGAAACGACGATAGTCACGCATCCCTGCACCCTTCCTTGAAAGCGCTCGGGGATTATCATCGCCAGACTGATGAGAAGGGTAATGTAAAAGACCAAAATATCCAGAAACGCGAGGTAGTTAATTCCGTATCCCGGAGTTTTCGCGCCCAGCGAGTCAGTACCTGTGGTGCTGGCATTCAGCCACAAAACCGAGCTGCCTTCGATGAGGACCACGACCAGTATCAGGATCAAGGCGATGATTAGGAAGGGTTTACGAAGCTCATCCAGCATTCAGCTCACCTGAGTTTGATAGCAGTGTGAATACGCGTGATCATCGGGTTCCATTTTTACGCGGAAAATCTCAACACGAAATGGCAAAGCCTTGTGGACGAAACAACTCACTCCACTTCAACTTTACAAGCAGTACTTGTGTCACAAATGAATGTCACTCTGCCCCCCCGTTTGAGCGCGACGATTGAGCAGCGAGAGCGATCAGCCTTTGGATTATCTGGATTGAAATCCGCCGGCAGTTCGCATTCCTGTTCCTTCAGCTCCTCAAGCTCGTCGGATTGAATAGGCGTATCATCTTTGTATTTAACCGTAGCGTGGCCGCTGCCAGGTAGCAGGTGAAACTTGACGGTGCGGAACGGCTGCTTATCGTCAGGCTTGATTGTCTCTTCAATCGTGTTTTGACTATTCCAGGAGTAAGGCTTCTTTTCAAGAGGACGTGCTGGCTTCAGGGAGCTGAAGAGCCCTTCTATCTTTTGCGTCCAATTGGGCGGCTTTGTGTTTTTTGAGGAGGTCTTCAGCTCTGCTTTCCCTTTCGGGGGCGCCGGATCGTTCCGCAGCGCGCCTCTCACCACGAAGATAACGAAGAGCAATCCAATCAGGACCAGAACTATGATTACTATCTTTGTAGAACTCATAAGAACCCTGGCTTCTCAAAGGAATTTCGAAGTCAATGTCAGTGTCCTTTGGCCGTGAATGCGCGAATCAGGCTATAGACCACCACCACCAGAATACCTGTCAACCATAAAGGCCAGAGTCCAAGGGCAATGCCGAGGGGAATTGAAACCAGCCCTCCCACATAAATCAGCGTTAAGAGGAGCCCGAGAAACCACCATCCCCACTCGATTTCCTTGCTTGAAATACTACCGGCCCAGTAGGCCCAGTCTTCGAAGGGGATGCGGTGGTAAGCCTCCTGCGAAAAATTTTCAAAGCGCCCGGTAAATAGTCTAAACAACATATTCAAAAGGAGCGCCAGGATGTAGGCGAGCATGTATACGGGTCCGTAGAAACGCGCCTGCCAAACGTGTGTCTCCTCATGTGAGCACCAACCGCCGCTGCTCACTCCCGTTGGATCCCCCGCTATGACCGTGCCGATGGTCGTCGCGTCGTAGCCGCCTCCCCGCGGATTCTTGTTGTAGACAAAGGTCCCAGAGCGCTTGCTGTTATCGTCCGGAGTGATGAAGTCGGCGCCACTGATCTTGGCAGCTGGAATCCAGACGAGGAAACCAGCAAGAGTGTTCAGCAACGACCAGGTCATGTCGAGGAGATATCCCAGAATGCTAAAGAGTCCAGCGGCGTAAACCTTCTTGGAAAATGCCACGGCGGAATATGCGGCGCCGATGACTGCGGCCACGGCAGCTACGATGGCAGCCGTCATGGCGCTGGCGCCAAACAACATCGCAAGGCCAAAATAACTGCCGCCTGCGAGGACCATTCCGAGGAAAAAACCGAGTATGCCTGCCCCTGGTGAAGTATCTTCGGACATTGTTGGCTCTCCTTTGCGTGATGAGAAAAACAGTGGCTGGTCCTGTCAGCATGGCCGGTGACGTGAACAAAGCCGCGGCACCTGACAGTTTTGTCTTCATGGAATTGCTCTTCTCTGGATCAAAGGTTGTCTGATCTCAGGATTCAGCTTCTTGATTATTCCTATATCAACTGTGTCGATAGGGTTGCAGATGCGGAATGGGCATGCAGAGGGGACCGAGACATTTACTCTAGCTCCCCTGGCGACCCGTGAGCCCTCCCTGGGATCCTGGCTGTTAATTATCACCAAAGTCGCGTTGTTTTGATTGACTGTGCCGGATACTATTCCGAGATCCAGGCCTTGCTGTTGTAAGGCGACTTGCGCTTGAGCGATTCTCAAACCGACAACCCTCGGCACTTCAGTTGGCTGCGCTGCGAGAACCAACTCAATCGTAGAACCAGGTGGCACTTTTGTTTTGGCTTCGGGATTTTGGCGCTTGACGTTTCCGGGAGCTATTTCGGCTGATGCCAGCTCCGGATCTTTCTGGACAGGGTTCAGACCCGCTGCTTTGAGCTCGTTGACTGCTACGGCTAATGGCTTGAAGACAACGTTCGGCACCTCAATCTGCCTTTGCACGGCAACGGTTAGTGTGACAGTTGCGGGGAGATGAACTTTGGTGCCGGCCGCTGGATCCTGAGACGCCACCTGGTTGGGCTGTAAATCCGGGGTCACGTCCGTGCTCTTCTCGACTATGTCAAGGCCTTTTTCAGCTAATCTTTGTTTCGCATCGTCAATGAGTCGTTTGGTCACATCTGGGACTTCAACCGGCGGGATTTCACCTTCGATCGTGAGTTTGACCTCGGTACTCTTGGGAACCGGCGAACTGTCTGGTTTTGGATCCTGAGCGATTACCTGGCCTGGAGGAGCACTTTGTGTAATCTGAACTTCTTGTTCGACGGGAGTCAGCTTGGCCTCTGAAAGAGTTGACTTGGCCTGCTCGAGCGTCATTCCTACCACGTTTGGTACCGAAACATTCGTTTTGCGAAACACAAAATAGAGTCCAACGACGATTCCTATCAGCACGACTGCGGCGATCGGAATAAGGATCCACTTGGGAAAAGGCTTTGGCGGTGGCGCCGGTTTGACGACCGGTAGCTCAACTCTTACAGGCGGTCCCTCTGTAAAATCTTCGTCAGGATTCCTCGCTGAAGCCACATCAAGTCGAAAGCTATATTTGTCAGCCGCCGCTGGAGCGCTTGGCCCGCTCGGTGCGGCCGTTGCTACCGGCGCATCAAAAGTTACGACGTACTGCTGGGTGCCTCCCGCGGAAAAATCACGATCCGATTCACCGCTAATTTGAAGCCACTCCTTTTTTGTACTTTCCAAAGCAACGGCTCTTCCCATGCCTCGGACAGGGCGGGCGGTCGTGTTTGTAACTGTGAAAACCGCTTCGGCATGCCCTTTGGCGTCAGCTTTCAAAATATCGCTTGCGGTCGTAGTGATGTTGAAAGTCCGTGGCATTATCAGTGATCCTCCAGATTCGAATCGTTTGGAACTCAGCCCACAGCGAGAACAGAACTAAGAAAAATTGAGAGCGCACCGCGTCATCTTGTAACTCAACCGCGGCCAGGATTCAGGCTACGCACCGGTCATGATCACCGCAGCAAGATTTGCGGTGCACTAAAGAGAGAGTTGACTGGGTTGCGCGGGAGCGAGCCACGCATCATTTGCCAATTACCGTTAAATTAATCCTGGTTCCTTTGGGTTTCTTTGACCCCGCGGCCGGGTCCTGGGCACTTACTTTTGCCGCTATAAAAGGCATCGGATTCCTTTTCACAGTTCCCACCGTGAAACCATCTCTGACAATTCTTTGTTTGGCCACCGCCTCGGAAAGACCAACGTACTTTCCTACGTCCCTAAGCGGGGGTCCTGTGGAAAGGATAAGCACGATGGCTGAGCCGATCTTGAGCGCCCCCCTCGAAGGGTTTGTGCCAATGGCCCTGCCGGCTGCTACGGCGATGTCGTTTTGGCTGATTACACTAACTTTCAAGCAGGGAGTGGGTCTGCAAGCGTTCTCGAGTGTTCTCCTTGCGTCAGCAGCTAATTTCAGGCGCACCGTCGGAATCGTCACCTCATCAGTTCCACCGGAAACAAATACTGCCACTTTGGAGCCGGCATCGACCTGCGTCCCAGCTACTGGTTCGGTGCGAATGACCCTTCCCGCAACGACTCTGCTGTCCGCAATGCGATTGATCTCAACGTTCAAGCAGGGTGCCGGACTACAACTCTTCTCAAGCGTATCCGTTGCTTTATCAGCGGGTTGGTTGACGACATTCAGAATCGTTACTTTCTCCGGTCCGCGGGAAACAAACATCACAACCTGGGAACCCACCGGAACTTCAGTCCCCTCATTCGGTTCGATGCGGATAACCTTCCCCTTGGGCACCTGGTTATCGGCCATGCGGTTAATCTCGACACTGACGCAAGCCTTCTGATCCTCACATCCCGACTCCAACGCGGCTTTGGCAGCATCCTCGGCTTGGTTGGCGACCGCCGGCAACTTGTAAGGTGCGGCCGGCGGCGGCCCTTCCGGACCAGTGGATGTAAACAGCGTCACGCTGGAACCTGCCGCAACCTCGGCTCCTGCAGCCGGCTCGGTGCGAATAGCGCTGCCTTTAGCCACAGTGTTATCGGCAACCGGGTTTACACTCACCACCACGCACCCGCTTCCTTTTTCACATCCCGACTCCAGCCGCTGTTTGGCATCGTTTTCTTCAACGTTGGCTACGTCAGGCAACAGGTACTTCTTCTCCCCATGCGGCACGACCAACCAGATAACGACCCCAATTATCGCGAGCAGCACAACGCCACCGATTACGAAGAAGATCCACTTGGGAACCCCTTTTTTCGGCTCCACTGCAGGAGCAGCGCTGGCCATTTCGACATTTACAGTCGGGCCCTCGGTGAAATCTTCATCAGGGTTCACGGCGGAGGCCACATCCAGCCGGAAAGGATACTTCCCTGCCGGCGCACCGGCGGCATCGAAGTTCAAAGTAAACTGTTCTGTTGAGCCCCCTCCAAAGTCACGCTCAGTTTCGCCGGAGACTGAGAGCCACTCTTTCTGGGTATTAGCAAGCGCTTTGGCCCGGGCCATTCCGCGGACGGGACGTCCTGTGGTGTTGGTGACAGTGAACACCGCCTCGGCATGTCCCTTAGCATCGGCCTTCAACGTGTCGGTAGCAGTCGTCGTAGTTGTGAAAGTCTTGGCCATTGTCGTAATCCTCCGCGTAACTATCGTTGAGAACGTGGATCGGGATAAGAAGAAAACTCAAAACTGCTTGGCCAGCGGTGGTAAATCTGATCATTCATAGTCGGCACCGCGAAGGCCAACACCAAGCTTCACGAGGGAGGCCTGGTAACTCCCAACCATCCAACTAGAAGAACGTCCCGGGTCCAATGACCCAGCGTCCCAAAACCTCGTTTGGGTCATCCTCGCGAGTTGTTATTGGCAATGCAAGACAAAGTTAGCCCTGTCGGACTCCATTTCGTTAGGCGACAAAATCTTGATCTGCTGGAAACCTCTGAACGGTTGAAAGATCGGAATAGCGGCGCCCAAAGTCCAGGTAGTTTCCACAGTTTTTGAACCAGGACCAGTAAAGTCTAACGACAGATCTCTCGTGTCCGTCGCCCCATCGCTCCTGAGGAAGGTGTACTTCACCTTGCCGGCTTTGTTTGCGGTGATTGATCCCGAGAATGTGATTCTCGCAGGACAAGGGCCAACGAAGTTGTCCGGAGTCGCTATCAGCGTCGTTCCAATAACGCGAAATTCGTTTGTTGCTGGCGGAGTTGGGCTGGGGCTCTCCCTGGTCGCGTTCGGGCTGGCCGTTTCCGTGGGGGTAGGAGTGGCCTCAGCTTCGTTCGTACCTTTCCTGCCTGCAAGCACGATGATGAGAATTACAATTCCAATCAGTAACAGGGCACCGACGATCGCCAGGATAATCCACAGCGGAAACTTTTTCGGCGGCGTTGGAGTAACCACTGCTGCTACTTCGACATTTACAGTCGAGCCTTCGGTAAAGTCTTCATCAGGATTCAGGGCGGAGGCAATGTCCAGCCGGAAAGGATACTTCCCTGCCGGCGCATCGGCAGCGTCAAAGTAAACAATGAACTGCTCTGTTGAGCCGCCTCCAAAGTCACGCTCAGTTTCGCCGGCGATTGTGAGCCATTCTCTTTTCGTGCCGGCAAACACTTTGGCCCGGGCCATTCCGCGGACGGGACGTGCCGACGCGTTGGTGACAGTGAACACCGCCTCGGCGTGTCCCTTAGCATCTGCCTTCAACGTATCGGTTGCAGTCGTTGTAATTGCGAACGTTTTTGCCATCGTAGCAATCCTCCAGGGACCTTTCGTTTAAGGGCCAGAAACTGAGCCTCGTACACTGCTCACCGGGGCCGTCACCCGATCGCTGCCATGCGCACACTCGAATGGATCATGTTTCCTTTGTTTCGGAACATTACCAGGAACCGCGCCTGGCTGCTGAACATATTGAAGCATCCACGCACCGAAGCTGCGTGCGAGCGTGTGTTTACCTGCGGGCCTTGACCACGCCACGTTCGGGACATCAGCCATGACTTCCACTTCGGCTAGTGAAAGATAATTCGCTCCTACGAGTTGCACCCGAACATACCGACCCGGCTTCCCGACGGTGATAGTTGTCGGCACGCCTGCCTGGCTGGGCGCTGGGAACGCGGCTACTCCGGGCTGGCTGAGGGTTGAGTTCAGGTCATTTGACGTAAACGGAGCATTTGAGACAAGTACAAAGAAGTTCGAAAGTCGTTCAGGACAACAATCGGTCCGGTTCCAGATCTTGATTTGCACAATCGAGTGCACCGCGCCAAGGTCCACCTGCCACCAGGCGTTTGCTTCGCTATTTGTGTGAGTCACCGAGTTTTCTGCCCAATTTCCGTTGGTATTACCATCCACGGCTTTGGATGGCAAACCGCCAGGGTACGTACTTGACTGGCTCGTTTTCTTGCCCACCGCTACATTGATCCTTTGCGTTGGAACTGATGTAGAAACTGGCGAAGGAACTGGTCGCGCGGCCTCCACGACGAGGTCGACAGTACTGTCCTCCGCGATCCGACCGCTTCCGGCGGTCGGCGACTGCTCCGCCACACGGCCTTCTGAAACCGTGCCGGTCACCCTGGTTTCTTTAACATTCGCTTTCAATTTAGCCTCGGAAAGCGTGCTTGTTGCCTCCGCAACAGTTTTGCCCACCACGCTCGGTACCTCAACTTTCCTGGTTCTGAGGAGCAGCCAGGCGCCGACGAGGATTCCGATCAACACCACAGCGGCCACAGGAATAATCCACCACAGCGGACGAGACGGGGGTGGCTTTACCTCCGTCTGGGTCGGACCTACTTCGACCGTGACGGTTGGCCCTTCCGTGAAATCTTCATCAGGATTCATTGCTGAAGCTACAGTCAGCCTGAATGGATATTTGCCGGCTGGGCCAGATGCAGGCGGCGGCCCGACCGCGTCGAAGTTCACGGTAAACTGTTGGGTTGTTCCAGCCCCGAAGTCACGCTCACTCTCACCTTCGATTGACAGCCAGTCTCTTTTGGTATTGTCCAGCGCCACGGCCAGGGCAATGCTGCGAACGGGACGGGCTGTCACGTTGGTAATAGTGAACACGGCTGCGGCGTGTCCACGGGCGTCCGCTTTCAAAGTGTCGCTGGTGGTGGTGATCGCGAAACTTTTTGCCATATTCTCCTACGAGACTCGGTGGCTATCAGCCTCTCCTCACAGCGGAGATTAAGTTGCCCTTTGTGGTTGAGCGACAAATACAGCTTCCAGAGAGGCCCTACAGCCAGACTCGGGACACGATCCAAACAAATAGACTAATGACTCCTATGAAGAACGGAATCGAGACTCCCAGGACCGCGAGATTGCCCCAGATCCATGGAATCGGCTTGCCAGCATCGTCCGTTCTGCCGGTGCGTGGTCCAGCCCCCACCAGGTAAGCCCACGTTTCCCAGGGATTGTTGTAGTAACATAACGACTCAAACGTACTTAGGTTTTTAAGTACGATCGCCCCGATCAGTGCCGGTAAAACAAAAACAACCATCCAGCCCAAATAGGTCAGCGCAAACAGTGCGCCAAAAATCCTGTTCTGCCACACATGCGTTCTTTCGTGATAATAGAGCGTGTTATGCGACTCACCTGGTGGACTCGGGGCATCTTTCAGATTGCTCATCACAGCTCCCTGCGTAAGTGCGAACTCTCGTTTGAATCGCATTCCGCCTTCATAACGGTGTGCGTCTTCCCGTGTCTCTGTTCCGTGTGTAGAGATAGCGGCGTCGATCAGATGTATTAGCCCGCCTGTCGTGGCCCCAGCCAATCCCCAGGTAACATCCAGCGGGAAAGCCAGCCACCCGACTCCTTTCCAATCATGGATTTGCCAGATGCCGTTCATCATTCCTGTGAAGGCCCCAACGATCATCGCTAACCATAAAAGAAATCCGGGGGTGGTGACGACGTGATTGAAGAACAACTTTGCAAAAGAGTCTACCGCACCGGGAAAAATGAAGAAACCCCAACCGACAGCGATCTGGGCGCCGCTCGGGTCCTTAGCGGCCGAAAGGAGGAAGGCGATGAACGCGCGCGCCAACAAGCCGCCCAGAACTGCAAGTATGGACGCCTCCGTGGCTCTCTTCACAGCGTCGCCGCCACTTTCGTGCAACGTTACCATGCCTATGCTGGTCGCGATCCCGAAGGCAATGATGCCGGCAGCCAAAAGGAACACTAAAGTCTGGATCGCAAAAACGCTACTCACGAATGAGACTGGCGTGCCGCCAGGACTCGGAGACGGTTTAGGCGTGGTTCCCGCGCGTGGCGGACTGATGGAGGGCCTGGGTGTGGCCTTGCCACTGGCGGCAGGAGACGGCCTCGGCGTCGGCTTCTTGTTGGTCTTCTGGAATGCCAACGCCGCGATGCCCATCAAAGTCACGACTAAGATTCCGGCAAGCAAAAGGTTTTTCACAACTGGTTCTCCGCGAAGAGTTGGCCTTAGCAGTAGGCCTCATGGCGATGAGCACAAGACCGCCGCGCTATGCTGCGCCCGCGGGCTCAAAAGAAAGTTCATAAGTGACATAGGCCGGCTTCTCTAGTTCGACGATTCGTTCGATCAGATTGCTATACCTGGCGCTGTCTTTGGGGGCGCGAATGCTGACGTGAAAAGGCCGCGGCGCTCCGTCGAGGCCAACATTTTCCTGAATATCAAAGTCGGCGAAGCCGGTCGCTGTTTGCAGGAAAAGCAAGAGGCCCTTCTTCGTGCCGCGCCACTGCGACAAATAGGCAGCGCTGGCAATCAACTCTCGTAGACGACCAAGTCCGCTCGCGATTGACGAGCGCGAAAAAGCGAACTCGTCTTTAGGATTTAAAGTCTCATCAAAGAGCCTTGTTAGATCGGCCCAATACGCTAGATAGGGCACAAAATCGTCCCTGGTGCGGCGCGGATCGAGGAAGGAATCGAGTCGCTGCAACACGTCTTCGGAAGGCGCCTGCAGCTTTTCCATAACTTCCAACAGTCCACTGAGTGGATTCTCTTCTTTCAGCGTGCGCTGTTTCAGCGTGCGCTGAAAAATCTCGGGCAATAGTTTCTCGATCTCATTTCGCTTCATCTTCACTCACCACTGCGACGTCGTGCGGGCCAGAAACAAACAGCCTTGTTGGCGATACCGTCACCCTGTCTTCGAAGACCTTTTTGGAACACAACGTGTAACTGGTGCCGTTGTCTTTACTCAGGTAAATTCCAGATGAACCGCCGGCCATTACTATGTTCTGACCGGTCACGGATGCCAGGGCGTCCACTTCATCGAAGTCGTGCACTTCATCCTCGCGAACTTTGAGCCCGCTTTCCTTCAGCGGCGCACGCCAGGTGAACTCCTCGGCGGCTTTCTTACTCAGGTCTAACCACAACACTCCCTTATCATGTGTTGCCGCAAATGCAAATGAATCGTTGAATGCCAGTCCGAGACAACTGCCACCATCCCATCTCCGATTCATGGGTACAGGATCCCCGGCCGAACCTCCTTGCAGCTCCCAGCGGACGGCCCCTTTTCCTGGCTCATTGCCTATCGCCCAGAGCCCGGCCCAAAGGTAAATTCGTGCGCCATCCTGCTGCACTTCGAGCACATGTACGTTTTCATCCTTTAGTCCGAGAGGCTCGAAAGAGTAGGGGCTTGACTGGCCAGCTTTTGCCGACAGATAAACACTCACGCCGCTGCTGCTGCGCACAGCGGCAGCTACATAGGGCGTACCCCGCACGCTGATGGCAGCGGCAACGGCATTAAATCCGAGACTTGGTTTGCTGGGATCCACGGTAATTAGCAGCGGGCCGGTCAGAGGCGCCAGCAGCAAGTCATGGAGGCCCTTCTCAGTTGCCATTATCAAGACCGATTCATTCCCACGCGAGGTCCACGCGAGATCGTTAATCATAAACGCTGTACCGGCCACTCTGTCCCAGGTTTCGCCGCAGTCAGGAGAAACGTAAACTCGCGAAATATCACCTGAACTCGGGTTAGTGACTACTGCAATTTGTCCTGGTTTGGAGTTGTTTACACGAAGGTGAGCTATTTCTTCATTGTCCGGAAAAGTATTGATAAGTTCCCAGCCGTCTCCGTCGTCCATAGAGCGGAACACTTTGTCATGAGTTGTCGCGTACCAGGTATGCGGCTGAAATACATCCGCAGCAAGCGCGGTGATGTCCTTCTCCGGCACCTGGTCCACAACCAGCCGAACATTGTCCACAAAACTCACACCGGCTTCCGCAAGCATGATGTCGTAAACGTTTGAAACGCGCAGCGGTTGGCCAAAGGGCCAGCCGGCTGAAGGCAATGAGGAAGGCAAGGGGTTGATGGTCTGGTGCAAACGCTTCAGCACGCGTGCTCGCACGGCATCTGCGTTTTCACCGCGATGAATAACCGCACGCGCTTCAACCTTTACCTCTTTATAACGGACGCCCTTGACGATGGCGGTCGTGCCCAGCGGCTTAACCTCGTCGAGTGATTGCTGTACCGTGGCGATCGCTTCCTCAGTCTCGTGCGCCGCCAGCGCTTCTTCCGTCACTACGCCATTGGGACGCTGCTCCTCAGGTATGGAGGGAACGATCAGCACTTCGACCGTGCCTGGCGTTGCGTGTTTCCACAGCCTGGCTTTGGTATACGCCTTGGCGCGCGCGACCGCTCCGGAGCTGCGCAATGCAAGCAACTCGAAGTCTCTGGCGGTGACTGCCCGTTGCAGCGAGTGTAATTGTTGCGGGCCACGTATCAGCGCGTTGTCAAGCGTCTCCATGGCGCTTCCGCCAGTGGCTGGCTCTGGATTCGTAACCGTCACTCCAGCAATTGGGTCTTTCAATGTCGTCAGTGTTTCTGCCGCGACGTTACCTGCCAGTCCGCCTCCGGAGCAATACCATAAGATGATCTGCCTTCCTGCCTTTGGCACCTCCGCCAATGGCAGCGCAGTTTGATCCAGTTTGCCATCTCTATCTTTCAACCGGGCCGCTGGAGCAAATGTGATCGTACCGGTCATGCGGTCTGCAATGTAAACGAGCTGCCGCTCTGCCACATTGCCAGAACTGGCCTTCGTGCCAGCTTCAGTCTTGGGCTGGCGCGAGCCGCAATGTGCGCAGAAGATGTCGCTGGCGGCGATTCGTCCGCCACAAACGCCGCAGTAAACACCGCGGGTCGTTAAATTGCTAAAGTCCTCGACCTCTCGCCAGATAACGTACTGCTTCTCTTTATGCTCGATCGAGCGAACGCGAGTGGGAAACTCATCAGGCTGCGCTTCCACGCCAACGATTAGTTCTAATTTTTCGTTTGTCGCTTCGACAATTGGCGGGCGCTGCGCGGCAACGAAAAGTCCAGGCTGGCCAGTTGCCTTTTGCGCTTCTTCCGCTTCGATCAGCTCGCAGTGGTAGGCGTCAGCGTCTACCTGGGTCTGACCTGCCGGGATGGTAGTACCTTGCAAGACGACAAAAACCGGCGGCGGCTCACCACCACCTGTGCGAGCCAGTGTTACTCGTGTACCCCTCGGAATTTCCACCGGCTTATCCTGCGCCTTACTGAGGCTAAAACGAAGCTTCACGCTGGCCGCTTCCGGCGGACCTAGTTTGACGCCAATCAATCGCAAAAACTCGACATACGCCTTTTCCGGCAGACGATTCAATCTATAAATCATCGTCTCGGTAAGGTGAGCGAATAGTTCAAGAATAACGATGCCGGGATCGCCCGGCGAAAGGTCGGTCCACTGCGGACATTTGTTTGCAATGATGCGCTTCGCCTCTTCCACCAGTTGGTAGAAATCGCGGTCGTCAAGATTGGGAGCCTTTAAGGGCATCAGATCCTATTCACCTGCCAGGTTAATGGAGAATGAAAGTTCATCGGTGTGCTGGGTTCGGCGCAGGCGATATTCGAGCACGATTTCCAGACGCTCAGGAGCGTACGGATTCGGCCCGGCATCGAGGTGTATGACCTGCGCGCGCGGTTCCCAACGATCAAGAGCCTGCCTCACGTAATGCAGAGCCAGGCCTGCAGTCGTATTGTCATTCGGCGAAAACACCAGTCGGTACAGGTCGCAGCCGTAGTCAGGACGCATCACGCGTTCGCCCGGAATAGTTGAAAGCAGCAAAAGTATTGATTGTCGCACCGAAGCCTGTTCATCAATCATGTCAATCCCACCGGTGGGCGAAATCCCCAGCCCTGTAGACCCCTCCGACTCCTCATAGAGCTCATCAGGCTCATCGGCTGGTGCCACTACGTACGGATAACGAAAGTGCCAGGCGTTGTAACGGCGAAGGTTCATGCCTTCTCCTCCACGAATGGCTGGCCCGCGTTGTTGACCTTGTATTTCACCAGGCCCGGTGGCGTACCGTCAGTCAAGCCAGTGACAGTGTCCAGGCACACTCGTTTGCCGGCTATGCGAATCAGATCTGAGTAACCAGCCGTAACTTTCAACGTCGTAATACAAGGCCGAATGCCAACTCCAATGTTCGGACAACCTTTGATTGTGCGGCCTTCCGGATCGTTATCGACGAGCACGCGACGATTCGCGATCGTTACCAAATCCTGCGAAGGCACGTTTTGCACGATTCCCAGTTCGTGCTGACATACAATCACGGCATCTTCGGTTAGGAAAAACATTTGCGTTCTCCTTTTTTTACTCAGCCTTTTTGAAAATCCACTTTGTTGGCTTTGATAACCAGGTTCTGTCCCGGCGCTTCAATTTGCAGGTCGCGCTGCGCGTGGAGCATCACGCTTTCGGGAGTCATCTCGATGTAACTGCCGTCGCTGTTTTCCAAACGAATACTCTTCTTTGAATCGTCGAGCCGTACGCGCTGGCCGCCTGGCGTTCGCAGGGTGTAACGCTTTACCGCCCTTTCATCGACGCCCCAATCCCACTCTTCTCTGGTCAACATGCCGTACAATCCGCCGAGCACCACACCATTCGCGGGATCACCACTGGGAAGCAGGACCAACACCGTGTCTTCCACGTCTGGGAGCGCCAGTAATCCTTTGCCGAGGCCCGCTCCGGGCGTAACCACGCCCATCCAATCTGTTTCGATATCCCTGTAGGTTGGCAGTTTGACTCGGACGCGCCCGTAGCCTTCCGGATCATCAACCTGCGTCACAATTCCAAGTGCGGCGACCGGACTGCGCGTCAGCTCGCGGGAAGCCGGAGGCGCAGTCGAAATAGTTGAGACGAAACCCCTCACACTGTCGAAGGTATGGTCGACAGAAGTAACTACATAGCGACCGGCAAGCGGTGAAGCAACATTTTCAATCTTGATAGGCGTGCCCGGCCGGAGCTTCGGGTCACCTTCGGCCACACCACGAAGTATGACTTCACGAGCCACACACGAATCCAGCCTGGCCTGCGCGATCGCTTCTGCTTGAAGGTCATCGCCCAGAGTTTCGTCAATTATGGTGCGTTCCCCGGTTCCCCCAACCTCACCGGGTTCCACCTCCACGCCAATGCCGCGACCGTTGCGGGCTTCGTTAGCCATACCTTCATGTTGCTCAACCCGCAGCGGATCCCAGCCCGTCGTAGAAACCGAACGGCAGGCAGCGTCGCCGTTCACTTCAATGCGTACCTCCAGCAAAGTCTCTCCAAGCTTGAGGGGGACTTCTTCGCCCAGGCCTTCCAACGTCAGCACGTGCAGAGTGTTATTTCGCAGCGTGAAATACAGGCCGCACCGTTCGGCAATTTCTGAGATCATTTCAAAATCCGACTGACGAAACTGAACTAGCCGCTGCCAAAGTGGACCAGCTTGTTGCGCATCAACATCGATGTTCAGGTCGGCGACAATTTCTTTGATGAGATCCGCCAGGGTTAGCTGAACGTGAGCGCGTACGGGTTGCCGCTTGCGCAGCCGATGTAAGGCGTCATAACCGCGCACACGTATCTCGCGTCCGTGCGATGGTTCATAGACGTACTCGATGGCGGTGACTTCGCCGTCGAACAGCGGCTCTTCGAATCCAGGCACACTGACGCGCATTTTTGCGCCGGGCGAAACAGTTTCGGCTTTACTCACCATTGCTGATGGCTCGATAAAGGTCAACTCGGAAAGCGTGGGTAGCGACAGCCGTTGTTGCACGCGGACCGCCCACAGCGTTCGCGTTTCTTCGATCGAAAGAGGTGTGCCATCCAACTCGACAACCAGACGGGGTACCGTTTGTATTTGACTCATCGTGGTTCCTCCAGCGCCTGCTCATTCACTCGAGCTCGCGCCTCTTTAGGTGACAGGTAGATGTGGGACAAAGGAGGGATCTGCAGCGGCGTGCCTGGAGCAATGTGTAGCGGATCAACTACATCATTGATGATCGCCAGCCAGCGCCAAAGCGACGGGTGACCGAGGTAACCGTAATATTTGAACTCCAACTGGTCGAGGCGTTCACCGGAAGCGATTTGATGAACCTGGAATTCTGGCCCGCTGCTTTCCGTCGGCGTCGTACCTGTTTGCGTCGAAGGTTGCGGCGTCACTTCCTCGGGTAACTGGAGGGAACGCAATGGTGGTCGGTCCGCGAGCACTGCCGAAGCCGACTCGGCAACGCGCAGGAAGCGCATGCTGAGCCAGGATCGCAACGGTTCGCCTCCGGATGAAAAGTAGTCGAGTCGCTCGGCCACAGCGGAAACAATGCCGGGAATGTTCCAGCTCTTGCCCCAGACGAAACGAACCAGCGGCGGGCGCCCGTAGTTTCGCTCGTCTGCTGCGTTCTCCGCCAACTGCCACAGCGGGTAGGTTAATTCGCGCACGTCAGCGACCGTCGTTGACGACCCGCCAAGTGAGACGTCGAAGAGAAGATTGAGATGAAGCTCCGTGGTTCCACCGCCCGTAAACAGCAGAGGATCGTCGGCCAGGCCGGCCCCGGTTAGCGCGCCGCCGGCGGATCGTCTGGGACGAACTCCGGCCAGTCGGCGCACAACCATGTCCTCGGGATTCAACATGCAGGCAATGCGCTCGCCCGTTTCCTCTATTAGAAAAGCTACGCGTTCCACAAAGTACCTCTTTGCTCCTGTTCCAGACGTCGCAGTGCTTCCGCCTCCTGTTCCATCGCCGCGAGCTCATCGGCTACTTCAAACTTCGGCGCGGGCGGCAACGACGGCCAAACGTTTTCGTTTGACTCAATCCTTGTTTCGATCGGAGTGGGAACTGCCAGATCAGCTGACGCAAATTCTTTCCTTGTTGGTTCGTCGCTGTTAACTACATTGGACCTTCGCAAAAATATCGGTTGCTTGCCAAGACGCTTGTTTGCCACCGCCGGCGGTATCGGCGCGCTGGGGCCGTCATCGGCAGCTATCCGTTTTCTGTTTGGTTGGATCGTGCGGAGTTTCGTGGTCCCTTTCTGAATCCACGATCGGGCCGGGTTGAATTCAAGAGGAGCGTCCTCCAGGTTGAGCTGACGGAAAACGCGCGCGGAAGGATGTCCCTTTTCGCGCTGGTCAAAAGTTGCACCGCGCGTGCGATCCGACCCTTCGGATCGAACGTCAGTCTTTCTGGGGGAGCTTTCAGCATAAGTGTCTCGACCTGAAGCGGTCCTCGGCTGTGTGTGCGATTCGGTTTCCGTCCGTACGCGTTCCGGCGGAGTTTTCAAACGAGCGGGGTAAGTTATGTCACTCGCAGAGCCTGGCACAGTGCGGGGCCCATTCGCTGGCGCAGTTCGTTCGGACTGAGCCTGCCTGGCAGAGTTACTGAAAGAATTCTCCTGAACCTCAGGTGCGCGATGAATATGCTGCCACTCTGGGTATCGCGTGCCTGCTTCGCGATCCGCATGGCGATCGTTTACAGACTCATCGTTCACGGGCTGTGTGTTCTTAGTTGCTGCGTTCTTAAGACGCCGGGAAGGCCTGGCGATGTTTTTGCTCGTAGCGAGCCTTTTCTCCAGGCGGTAAGCTTGCGATTCGCTCCGGCGTTTACCAGAGCTCAATGTTGGGTGTCGTGAAGTTATTTCAGATCCTCTTGCGGCTGCGCCCCCCGCAGCTGGAGAAGGATCCGGTTTTCTCTTTCGTGGATCCGCCACATAGGTCGGCGGAAGATTTTCAACCGGGCGGGCCGACGGATGAAAGCGTAATCGATTTAGCCACGTCGTTCTGTCGGGCTCTGTCGAAGTACGTTTTGTTTCATAACGAGGTCTTCCTGGCTGCAGGATGGACACGTCCTGCGATCCTTGAACGGCTGCGTTCTCGCCGGCCCGAGAGCCAGCGACTTCGTCATTGGTTTCGTTCTCGAGATACTCTCGCCCGGCGCTTTCACTATCAGCTTGCGGTGAAAGCGGTTCGTTCCTGGTTGGTTGAAGCAGGTGTGGCGCCTTCTGCCTTACAAGATCGAGCCAGTGTTGAGGCGGACCACTGGTCACTAGTCTGGCCCACTGCTCAGGCGGTCCTGACGCAGCTTCGCCCACGCGAGAGGACTCGTCGAATAAGACCGCGTTACTGTCATCAACGGCAGTGGCAGGGGGCGACTGCCCACCTCTTATTTCTCGTTCAATAGACTCGGCCCACTTTAGCAGCCTGCCGGCGCAGAAGATGAACAGCCTGGTTTTGAATTCTGCCAAACGCAAGACCAGCCTCCGACGAACTGATTCTCAAATCAGGCTCGATCCATCGACTCGCAAACCAGCGTCAAAGATTCAATTGCTACTTCCTGGCTATGCGCATCGAGTAGTGCTCCGCGCCACTCCGTCGCCCACGCATTAACCAGGTTCCAACGCATCACTTCTGTAGTACCGTCGGCATCGAACAGCAGGATCGAAAGATTCTTGCGTTGCACATGGCCTGCCACTCCAGTCTTGAACCATTCGAAGAGTTCTCGCGACCGCGTAAGGCCATAACGTAGTGTGATCTCGCTATACTCCACGCGGCCCGGAACGTAGTGGACCACCTGGTTGTTCCCCGCCTCGCGATATGAGATCGGGGTAATCTTTGCTCCCAGCCCACTGACCTCGGTGAAGTGGCCTTCCGTCACCCCGCCGATTTCGAGCTTGAAGTTGAATGCGCGGTAGGGATCAACGTAAGTACCAGCCGCGGCTTGTGCGGTTGCTTCTGGCATGATTAAGCACCTCCCTGAGTTTCAATTTCGGTCCCGGCGGCACTCTGGCCGATGCGGAAGATGACAAACTCCGCGGGTTTTACCGGAGCAATTCCAATCACCGTCACTACCATGCCGGCATCGATAACTTCCGGTGGATTGGTTTCTTCGTCACACTGTACGAAGAAAGCTTCTTCGGGTGTGGCGCCCATTAGAGCTCCCTCACGCCACTGCAGCATGAGGAAGGCGGTGATATCTCGCCGGATAGACTTCCATAAAGTGCGATCATTCGGCTCGAAGACCACCCAGCGTGTTCCATTGGCGATTGATTCTTCGATTCGGTTGAACAGGCGGCGGACATTGATATAGCGCCACTGCGGGTCCGAGGCCAACGTGCGTGCGCCCCAGACGAGAATGCCCTGGGTCGCGAACTGCCGGATACAGTTCACTCCCAGCGGGTTGAGTTCCCCCTGTTCCTGTCGCGTGACGTTGTAAGTTAGATCGAGAGCTCCGCGTACAGCTTCATTCGCGGGCGCCTTGTGCACTCCGCGGGTTGCGTCTGTGCGTGCGTAAATGCCGGCGATGTGGCCGGATGGTGGTACGTTTGCCAGCTGTTTTGAGACTGGGTCGCGAACCACGAGCCAGGGGAAATAATAGGCCGCATACCCACGCTCACTCTGGGGCGCCCTTACTCCGCCCGTCGGTGCGGTGGGTTCAGCCGAAGCGCCCTCGGCGGGAGCACCCTTCTTCGGTTTGGCGGGGCCGGATGTAGCCACTATCTTCAGTTGAGATATATCGCGAACATCCTCCGGCGCATCGAGAATAGCGACGCGATCCCCAAGTCTTTCGCAGTGTTCGAGGATGACGGCATAGGACGCTGCATCGGAAAAACCGGGAGCGGCTACGATGGCGACCTCGTCAACCTCTTCCAGTACTTCGATACCTTTTCGCTGACGGCCGTCTCCGACGAGTTCCTTTTTCGTACCGATGTTCACGACATAGCAACGACTGCCGCCGTTTTGGAAGAACCCGTTGACTGCCAGGGACAAAGGAGTGCTGGCAGCACCTTCAGCGGAAAAATCTTTGGCGAATTGTGACCAGTTGTTTATGCCACGCGCTTCATGAGGATACGCGTCCGCATTGGGCGCGACGCCGATGAAGGCTGCTGTACTGGTACCGACGGCCTCGATAGGCCGGGCGCCAGTAGGAACTTCTTGTATGTAAATGCCGGGGGTCAAAATGTCAGGCATGTTATCCCTCCAATTGCAGGTGAATCACAAGCGGGTCGTCGTCGGACCCAGCCTGCTCGGTGTTAATTGAAAACTCCTGCCCCTTGGCCCACACGCGCAAAAGCCTCTTGCCGGGCGTGGCGGGCACAGCGGAGAAGTGAAACCTTCCCTTGGAATCGGTATCTGTAGACATCTCGTAGGCGGGCAATTCCACCCGCGCGTTCATGAGTGGAATGTTCTCCGGTCCAAGAATTCGTCCTTGAAAGCTATGTAACGGCATTTGTTTAATGATAATTGGTTTTCTAACTCGCGGAGCAAGTTTCTCCGGCAGGTCATATTTGAATGGCACTCGCAGGACAAATGATGGTCGCGGCCGGACCCCGAGAGCTGTCCACAGCGAGAGTGGCAGGGTTTCCTGTTCAACCTCGAATTCCGGGTTCTGAAGCGCCGCGACTAACAGCCTTCCCAGCATCTCATGGGCCTCCTCCGGTTTTGCCGCCTGTGTAGTGACGAGGTAACGGAGCGTCATCATAAGCGGCGGGCGTCGAGTCCCACGGGCCGGCGGAGACTGAACTACTTCCAACAAGTACAGACCAACTCCCTTTGCCGCCTCCGCGTCCCCGGGAGGAGCAAGAGACACATCAACTTGATCAAGGATACCGCCAATCCAGGCTGCTAGACGGCGGTCGTCTTTGTCGAACATGCAAATGTTACAAGGATCGCAACTGGAAGGACTTGCGATTGGTATTGGCTGGATCTAACGAGTATGCCGGGCGAGGCTCGTAAGAAACAGCAGTTAGTAAAAAACTTAGCCGTTAATGAGAAACATGAGAACTGGAAACGGGCGGGACACTATTCTGTTTTGGTCCAAAAGTCAAGACTCTTTCGCAGGTAGGTGATGCTGTTGCCTTAGCCGTTGCCTGCCGGTATTTTGTCGCCCATAGTGGCCTGAATCAAACCGCGCGGCCTGACCGGAGACAGCTTTAATATTAGGGAGAAATAATATCGCCTGCCGGAAAGGCAAAGCCTTGCCCCAATATGCGGCGGCAAAGCCGCGTAGTGGTCAGTTTCATTGAACCTGTCTGAATAAACTTTAGTTTGTCGTGACTCAGCGACAAGCTAAAGCTCATCGGACATCAAACTGACCCTCTACCCAAAACCGCAGGCGCTTATCAGTGGTTTACCTCGCCGGGGATACCGCCACTTTTGTGCAAACCCAAACTGGTAATCGTCCGTTGTGGTTGTAATGGCAACTGAGCCAGTGGCTTACCAGTAGTCTCCTTGACACCCCAGAAGGCCGACTGTTACATTACGCGGTCTTTTTCCACTTCTCAATTTTACCGAGTGTTCACTAAATGGGTGTTCACCATAAGGAGTCTGCTTGAGTACTGAATCAGGTTATTTGTTTACTTCCGAGTCCGTCACCGAGGGGCACCCCGACAAAATAGCGGATCAAATCTCAGACGCAGTGTTGGATGCCGCATTGACCGAAGATCCAACCGCTCGCGTCGCTTGCGAGACCCTCGTCACCACGGGCTTGGTTGTCATTGCGGGCGAGATAACCACCAGTGCCCGTGTCGACTACACCAAAGTTGCCCGGGAGACTATTCGAGACATCGGCTATACCAGAGCAAAGTATGGTTTTGACTGTGACACGTGCAGCGTTCTTTCCGCAATTGATCGCCAGTCTCCGGATATCGCGATGGGCGTAGACACCGGTGGCGCGGGCGATCAGGGATTGATGTTCGGATTTGCCTGCAACGAGACCCCCGAGCTGATGCCGCTGCCAATCCAGTTGGCCCACCTGCTGGCGCGACGACTCGCTGAAGCACGTAAAGCTGAAGAGCTTCCTTATTTAAGGCCAGACGGGAAATCGCAGGTTACTATCGAGTATCGTGATGGGCGACCTTTTCGCGCGTCTGCAATTGTGATCTCGTCCCAGCACGACGCCAACGTGACGAATGAACAGTTGCGTGCCGAAATCGAAGAGAAAGTTATCCGCAAGACTGTTCCCTCAGAACTACTTGATAAGGACACCAAGCTTCATATCAATCCTACCGGCCGTTTTGTGACTGGCGGGCCGCAGGGTGATGCCGGCCTGACCGGCCGCAAGATCATCGTTGACACCTATGGCGGTTACGCTCCGCACGGTGGCGGCGCCTTCTCCGGCAAGGATCCGACGAAAGTCGATCGCTCCGCCGCTTACATGGCTCGCTACGTTGCCAAAAACATCGTGGCCGCTGGACTGGCAGACCGTTGTTTGGTCCAACTTGCTTATGCAATCGGCGTTGCTGATCCAGTCTCGGTTTTGGTCGACACGCATGGCACCGGACGGCTCAGCGAGCGACAGTTGGCTACGCTCGTGCGCGACAATTTCGAGTTAACGCCGCGCGGAATCATGGAAGAACTGAATCTTCGTCGGCCTATCTATAAAGCCACGGCAGCATATGGCCACTTCGGACGTGAAGAAAATGGTTTTAGTTGGGAAAAGGCAGACAAGGCTGAAACACTTCGCAATGCTGCCGGGATCTAATTCTTCCGGAAGCTCAGTAGCTTCAAGTCGAAAGACTCCACAATTTAACAGAAAAGGATAATGTCGCAATGAGTGCAACACGCTCGCTCGAGTTTGACGTGAAAGATATCGGTCTTGCGCAGCAGGGAAAACAGCGAATTGAATGGGCTGAACGGGAAATGCCGGTGCTGCGGTTGATTCGTGAACGCTTCCAGGAAGAGAAGCCGCTCAAGGGCGTCAGGCTGGTCGCGTGTGCTCACATTACAACTGAGACCGCGAACCTCGCGCGAGCTCTGCAAGCAGGTGGCGCGGAAGCGGTATTAATCGCCTCCAATCCCCTTTCCACCCAGGACGATGTGGCTGCATCGCTCGTCGCTGATTGGGGCATTCCTGTTTACGCAATCAAGGGAGAATCCACTGAGACGTACAACCGCCATGTGCGCACTGCTCTCGATTTCCATCCGGACATAATTATCGACGACGGTTCAGACGTCGTTGCCACGCTGATTAAGGAGCGCGGCGACCAAATCAAGGAATTGATCGGATCAACTGAAGAGACTACTACCGGGATTCAACGCCTCAAGGCGATGGAAATTGCCGGAGTGCTGACTTTCCCGACTATCGCAGTCAACGACGCGCAGACCAAACATTTCTTCGATAACCGCTATGGTACGGGACAGTCCACGTTGGACGGCATCATTCGCGCCACAAACATTCTATTGGCAGGTAGAAACATAGTAGTCGTCGGTTACGGTTGGTGCGGCAAGGGTGTAGCGTTACGAGCGCGTGGCATGGGGGCAAACGTAATTGTTACCGAGATCGATCCAATCAAAGCGGTCGAGGCCGTGATGGATGGTTTTCGCGTCATGCCGATTGCGGAAGCAGCATCGCTGGGACACATCTTCATAACTGTCACCGGTAATCGCCACGTGATCGATGGGCAGCACTTTGAACGCATGAGAGATGGCGCAATCGTCTGCAACAGTGGTCACTTTGATCTCGAGCTCAACCTCGTTGCACTTAAGGAAATGTCTCAGGAAGTGACAAGCGTCCGGCCTTTTGTTGAAGAGTATAAGCTTAAGGCATCAGGTAATCGAGTTATGGTGCTGGGGGAAGGCCGTTTGATTAACCTGGCAGCGGCTGAGGGTCATCCCGCGAGCGTGATGGACATGAGCTTCGCTAACCAGGCGCTTTCAGTTGAATATCTGGTGAAGAAAAAAGGTGAGCTCAAGGCTGGTGTCCATCTCCTGCCGCAAGAAGTCGATACGGAGATTGCGAGTTTAAAGCTGCAAGCCCTTGGCCTTAGCATCGACACGTTGACAGCAGAACAGCTCGAATACATTTCCAGTTGGGAAACTGGAACCTAACAGACATAGCGTTCACTCAAATAGTTCAGAGTTCAAACTTTAGTTTGCGGCGCTCCCAGGACGCAAACTAAAGTTTGAACTCTGAACTTCATTCCTTTAACTCAAGCAGTTAGAGTCCAACCTTTAGGTTGTGTTCGCGCAAGAGCAAGCTAAAGCTTGAACTCTGAGCTGCTTGACTCTAGCCGTAGTTTTGCGTTTTGAAACGCTGCAAGCTAAAGCTTTAATTCTGAAGCGCTTGATTCTAGGTTCGAACGCGCGAAAGAAAATACGTTCCGGCGGCCGCGAAGATAACGGGCGGCGACCAGGCTGCAACTTCGGGAGGCAGCAGGCCGTGATTTCCTAACTGCTGAAAACCTCCACCTATTCCCCAGTAAGCCGCACTCACGCCAACGGCCACGCATAAGGCCACAATGGCGCCGCGTCTTCCAAACGCCAATGCCAACGGCATGCCTATGAACGCCATCACCAGGACGCTGAACGGATTCACGTATTTGCGCTGCAGCGAGAGTGCCAGCGCTGCCACGTCAACACCGCGTTGCCGGGCCGCTTGTAGATAACTCCTCAACGCCAGGACGCTTAGTTGTGAAGGCTTGTCAACGGTCGGCCTGAAAACCTGGGGTGGTTCAACCTCGGCAATTTGCGTCTCCCTTTCAGCCTGCCTCTCCACGACCATGCCGCGCAGGCTAACTGTTTCCGCATCCTGGACCAGCATCTGATTGCTTGCCGTCCAAACGGCCAATTTCCCGGTAGTCACCCGGCTCAGGTGTACAGCTTCACTGTCGAGTTCGTAGATCGCCGGTTCATTCAGAACTCCGGTTTGCTCGTCAAATTCATAAGAATACAAACGCCGATTCTCAACCGAGGCTAACCACTGCCGCCCGGTTCCAGTAATGGCTCGTGCTTGACCGCCTCTGATCCGCGCCCGCAATGCTTCCTGCTTCACGTTTGCGGAAGGCATCAGGTGTTCCTGGACCAACCAGGTGGCGGCACCGGCCAAAACCGCAAATAACAGTCCCGGCATCATAAGACGATAAACACTCTGGCCCGAAGCCCACCAGGCGATTGCTTCATTTCTGCGCGCGAGCAATGCGTATGTGATCAGCACGGTGATGAGCATCGTGGCCGGAAAGATTTCGACTGCGACCAATGGGAGAAGGAACAGCAGGTACTTCGCAACCACCGCCGTCGGCACATCGTTGATTGCGATAAAGCGCCAGAGTTCGAACAGTGTGAAGATAAGGAAAATAGAAACTAAGGCAATGAAACCAACCAGGAAACTCGCAGTCAATGTTCGGAACAGACTGGTATCGAGCAGACTGGGGAATCCCGAGCGTCCCGCGCCAACTGTATGCTCCGGCACCGCTGCTTTGTAGTCTTTATCAGGGTCGTGCCTCTTCTTGAATACTCTTTTTGCCAGCGTCAGCCTGGGAATACGGTTAAAGCGCAGAAGTATCAAACTCAACAAAAGCATCAAGCCGGTTGCCATCCATTCCCCGGTAATCGCCGATACGGTGTTGGTCCTGGCGATCGACTCACCGAGCAGAGTGATGAGGTAGTAAACAATCACAACGGTGAGGGAAAGTAGAATACCCGCACCGCGCCCGCCGCGTCTGACTCGCATGCCCAACAAACCACCAAACAGCGCGAATACAAACGGGGCCACCGAAAGCGCCAGGCGGCGGTTGATTGTCCGCTGTGCTTCCCTTCTTTCTACAATCGACTCGGAGTACGATTGTTGTTTAAGTTCGCTCCAGTTCAACTCTTCCGGCTGCAAATCTTTTTGACCGGCGTGTTCGAGCAACTCCGCCCGTCCTGTGTTTATCGATATTCGAAGCTGTTCTAATCGCTCAACCACGTAGTTGCGTTCGGTGCTGCTTGCCCTGGGGATTTTCATCGCCACCGCATCGCTTAAGACGAGCTCTGATCTTTCGTTTGAAGAATCAATTCTTCCCGATCGGGCCGTTACGATTCTCGTGCCGTCGGGTTGCTGCACATAAATGAAGACGCGGCCCCAGGAGCCCTGCGTTTTGTCGCCATCCCTTACATAAATGACGTACCCGGGAATTTCCGTATTGAAAGTCCGAGGCTCTACCGGCGAATCGAGCTTTCGCAGAGCGCCTTGTAAGGCGGCCATACGAAGATCGCGCGCTGCCTGGGGGACTTCCCTGAAGTGAAGAAAGGTGGTCACGCCGGTCGCCATGAGACCGATCAGCAAGGCCGGCCACAATAGGCTCCAGGTTCCAACCCCGGCTGCGCGAAGCGCTATGATTTCGCTGTCGCTACCCATTCGGGCGAAACCAATTACGATGCCTGCCAGAACGGCGACTGGCAACGTAAGGATCAAGACACTGGGTAAGAGAGCGGCCGCGATCTGACCGCCAAGCGCGAATGGCAGATCGGTGTAAAGTGCTAACTCGGCAAATCGGCCTGCTTGCTGAGTAAATAAGACGGCGGTTAGCAGCACCAGCGAGAGAAACACGTAGGGTAGTGTGCCCTGAATAACATATCGCGCTATGAGTTTCCTGCCAGTCAACATTAAATGTAATTTCTTAGGAGTTTGACTTCCTGATAAGCGTTGCTCACTGAAACGTGGATCTTAAACGAGGCTGTCTTTCCAGAACTCGTCCAATAAGCTTATGTGTTAGTTCAGCCATCTCGCGATGAATGCTGGCGGGCAGGGCTCGTGATTCCTGAGCGAATACATATGGCGCCAGCCGTTGGGTCGCCCGTAATTGTGCTTGGAGTTTCCGGGACAAAGGGTTGGCCATGTCGTGGCTGCAACTGCGGCAGCGAAACATGAGGTCGGCGTTCAGAAAGGCAGCCGCCTTCTCATCAAACAGCCGATGACATTCGCCACAATGTCGAACATCGGGAAGGTAGCCCTCGAGTTTCAGTAGCCAGACTTCGAAGTATCTCAGGATGACTTGCAGGTCAGACTGTGATTCACAGATAGCGTCCAGACAGGCTTTGACCATTCTAAAAAGCCGTTCGTTGGGCTCATATGGCGGCGAAAATTCGATTACGAGGTCGCCCATGTAGGCTAGACCCGTCAATGTCTCAGCATTACCAGACAGGTCGAAATGTGATTTCACAATTTCAGCCTGGTTAAGCGAAACGAGCTCTTGATTCTCTTTCTGGTAATAGGTGATCTTCGCGAGCGTGAAAGGTTCCAGGGCGGCGCCGAACTTACTTCTGAGTTTACGGCAGCCCTTGGCAACTGCCCGAATGAGCCCTGCCGAATGCGTCAAACAGACTACAATCTTGTCGGCTTCACCAAAATTATAGGTTCGTAAGACAAGAGCTTCAGTCTCGAATACCGCCATTAAACCTCTAATGTCACGTGAAATTCCTTTAGTACGGAATGAAGTAGAGTATCCAGGCCAGGACCAACCCAATCACCATAAACTCCGCGAACACCTTCAAGCCGTAGACGACGCGGTCGCGGTTTGAGTCTTTCGCAACTGTGCCGAAAACCACCGCAGTCAAAGCGGCAAAGGCCGTCATAACCAGGAAATGTCTCATGACTTCCTCCCTGCGGCGATATCGAAGGCGTCCAGCATCGCCAGGTAATTAAGCAGGCCCGCGACGAGGAGGAGAGTCCAGCCATACTCGAAAGTTGTCAGTGCCGCCTGTTGTGCTTCATGGGAAAAGCCATAACCCAGGTACCAACAGGTTATATAGAGAAGGCCGGAGCCGAGGTCGCCGACCATTGGTGGAATTTGAAGCACCGATGAGTTTGCTGGCTCGGAGGCGCTGTACTTAAAAAGATGACCGCCCATCATGAAGCCCGAAATAAAACATGCCCAAACTGCGCCGCCGAGGAGAAGGGCCCGCACCCATTTCCCCTGAAGCACATGTCCTAGCCCTGGAACCAACCATCCGGCAGTCCCCATTAGCCAGGCCCTTGCCGGAGCTTTTTCGATATTTATTTGTTCGCTGTAAGACCTACTCAAATTACCCTCCAACGACTTTCGGAAATATGCAACCAGTAACGTACTCGATGCGGATGTTAAAGCTTTGCATCAGCGACGAGTTCCGAGCCGGTGATTACTTAACTTCAAACCTTAACGGTCGGCACCACGACTTCTAAAGACTCACCTTAACAGCGTTAGTAAAGCAAATACCTTTGGCGCACTAGCCTAAACGCATTCAAACCCTCGTTCCAGCTCTTCTCAATGTCTGCGATCGCAGTTCCCCCTTCAATTGCTTCCCTAATACTTGAAGTGCCCGCTATCACATCAAACGGATTACGATCATAGACGTACTCATAAGGCGGTTCCTTCCAACGGAATTCACTAGGATACAGGTCATGAGCCATCTTCACCATCGCAACGCCGGCAATGACCGGCTCAAATGTGTCCCGATCAATCACGTGAATTTGTACGCCGCCACAACTGATGCCGGCGTGCTTTTGAAAAGTGGGCCGGAAGATGCAGCTTCTAAAGAATACGCCAGGCAAGCCCAGATCGTTCAAGCGCCGTGCGTAAACTTCGGCGTCTATGTAGGGAGCGCCCACCAGCTCGAACGGCCGCGTTGTTCCTCTTCCTTCGGACAATTGCGTGCCCTCGAAATGCACGGTCCCGGGAAAGACCGTAGCCGAATCAAGCGTGGGCATGTTTGGCGAAGGCATGACCCAGGGCGCATCTGTCTGATCGTGCCAGAAGCCTCTTTTCCAGCCGCCCATCTTTATAACTTCAAGGTCGCAGTTAAGTTCGAAATGCTCATTGAACATTTGCGCCAGTTCGCCCAGGGTCATGCCATGTCTCGTCGGAATCGCAAACTGCCCAACAAAAGATGCCTGTTCGGGTTCCAATACGTTTCCTGCGGCGTCCGCGCCATTAATCGGATTTGGACGGTCGCAAACAATAACTTTCTTGCCAAACTTGCGTGCCGCCAGCATGGAATTCGCCATTGTGTAGGCAAAAGTGTAAATACGACAGCCCACGTCCTGCATATCAAAAACGAGGACATCGATATCTTCAAGCATCGCTTCGGTGGGTTCACGAGTGTCGCTGTAGAGCGAATGTATAGGTAAACCAGTTTCCCTATCCACAGTGTGCTCAGTCTCAATCATGTTGTCCTGAACGTCACCGCGAATTCCATGCTGAGGCCCAAACAGCGCTCGGAGCTCGACGTTGGGATGTTCATAGAGAAGGTCAGCCGCGTGGCGGAGCTTGTGACTTACTGACGCCTGGTTGCAAATCAAACCTACGCGAGCACTCTTTAGTAGCTTCCACTGATCTTCAAGTAATGTCTCAAGACCAAGCCTAATGTGCGTTCGTGTCATCTTTTGAAACCTGGGTCGCCGCTATCAACAGTCTCATCCTTCTTCTGCGGGTACATTCAACGAGTTCAGAGTTCAACCATTCAGTTCGCCGCTTTTGAAGAATCAATCTAAGGCTTATATTTCTCAACTCGGAGAGTTAAGGTAAAACTTTAGCTTTAGCCACTCAGGACACTCCCACCGTTGACGTTTAATACTTCTCCAGTGATGTGCCCGGCCCAATCGCTGCATAAGAAAACCACAGGAGTCGCTATGTCTCCCGGCGCGGCAATCTTTCCCAAGGGAATAGTGCTGGCGATTGATTGTCGTTGTTTGTCGTCGCGGAGCGCGGTCACGGTCATGTCCGTATCAACCCAGCCGGCCGCCACCGCGTTGACGTTAATTCCCCAGGGGCCTAGCTCCGCTGCCAAAGATTTTGTAAACGCAAGCTGACCGCCTTTGGAAGCCGCATAATTTGAATAGTTGGCCTCGCCGCGTTGAGCCGCCGTTGAACTGAGAATGACTATCTTTCCCGACCGCTGCTTTTTCATCACCGGAACTACCGCTCGGCATACGGTCCAGGTACCTTTAAGGTTTATATCGATGGTTTTGTTCCAGAGATCCTCCGTGATTTCCTCCACCGGTGCTCCTAACCAAATGCCGGCATTGCACACGAGAATGTCGATGCGTTTGAAGCGTTGGATCGTAGTATCGATGAGTCGCTGAGCTTCAAGTGGATTGGCAACGTTTGTCTGGAAGGAGATGGATTCCACTCCCTTTAGTTGGGCTGCGTTCACAGTCGATTCGGCGGCTTCCTTCCCGCTGAGGTAATTCACCACCACGTGCGCGCCTAACTCCGCAAGAAGTTCGACGACGGCTCGGCCGATCCCACGCGAGCCTCCGGTAACAATCGCCACGCGGCCGTGCAGTTGTAAGTCAGCGAGATTCACCGGCCCGGATCTCTCTGGTCCAAACTACGTTCGTTGCGTCTTCTTCCAGCACTGAGGCTGTTTCTGTTTCAACTGTCTCGACAGCAGATTGACGGACGTAATCACTGGCGGCGCCGATAAACCGGTCGAATAAAGCCATTGATAGGCTGTCTTCTTTCCACCCTAACTCCGGGTGCCACTGTACGCCCAGTACAAAGCGCTGCGGGCGAGAATCCTCTACAGCCTCGATTAGTCCATCAGAGGACCATGCAGTTGCCACCAGGTCGCGCCCAACTTTCGCCACTGCCTGATGGTGATGGCTGTTGACAAGCACGCGCTCATGCCGTGCGAGCGACAATAGAAGACTCCCCTGCCCCAGCTCAACTGCATGAGACGGACGATCGCGCGGTGCGCCTTGCTGATGTTTGATAGCTTTCGGCATTTGCGAGGCGATGTCCTGGATTAGAGTGCCGCCGCGGGAAACGTTAAGCGCTTGCATCCCAAAACAGATCGCAAACAGTGGCAACTTGCGCTGCTCGATTTCTTCGAGGACCAATAAATCAGTTTCGTCTTTAACGGGGTGTACACTGCCCAAATTCGGATGTGGCTTCGCGCCATAGCGAAGCGGGTCAATATCAGAATCACTCCCGGGCAGCAATATTCCGTCCACCTCAGCCATCATTGCGGAGATGTATTCCGGCCGCGGTATGAGACTGATATGGAACGGCGCGCCACCGGCAGCTTCTACAGCTTCGCTATAGTGACGAGAAAGGTAGAAACGGTCTGTTTCCAATTCAAGGCGCATCGTTATGCCGATGCGTGGCTGGCGTGTCATCGAAACTTGCCTCCCCAGTTAATGAGTTCCCACTTTTTCAAATCCCGATCATCGCATAGCGATCAACTCAAAACCTATCATAGCCTAAGACAATGACACTACCTTCGAGCATGCAGCTACCAAAAAGCGCTGTGACAGAATCTCTCGCGGTTCTGTAAGCTCGATTCAGTCAGGGCGCCGCACAAAAAGTAATACAAGAAGTGCGTGGAGCGCAGGCATAAGCAATTGCTCCCCGGCTATGCCGCCGCACAGTGCGGTAAGGCTCCGATTTACCGCAGACAGGTTTGATAATTAGGGAGGCTACGCCTCTGGATTCCAGTATTCCTGAGGCATAGCATCATAAAAGAAATGATATCAACTGCCGGAAAGGCACAGCCTTTCCGCACTGTGCGGCGGCAAAGCCGCAGACGCTTCTCACTGCTCTGCTTCGAGGACGGGTTTCCGCCACGTTTTGTGCAAAGCGCACAGGCAGCTTATGACATTTCGCTTTGGTAGCCCGCTTGACTTGCATTAAAGCGAATTCCTATAGTGACCGTTACCAAAAATGCGCAGCGAAACTCCAGGCATTCGCAGCACCACCGTGCTGCTCGTCCGTAAAGATGACCACGTCGCGCTCGCGGGTGACGGCCAGGTTACTTTGGGCGAAACGATTATGAAAGCAAACGCGAAGAAGGTCCGCCGCCTTTACAACGATAGTATACTGGCGGGTTTCGCCGGAGCTACTGCCGACGCGTTTTCCCTTCTAACCAGATTCGAAAGCAAGCTGGAACAGTATCACGGCAACCTCGAGCGCGCCGCTATCGAGCTGAGCAAGGAGTGGCGCACTGATAAAGTGCTGCGACATCTCGAGGCGCTGCTCGTCGTTGCTGATAGCAGGAGTTCGTTTCTGTTGTCGGGCAATGGCGATGTGATCGCGCCGGATGATGGGGTCCTGGCCATTGGCTCCGGAGGATCATATGCGTTAGCGGCAGCCCGGGCCCTGGCGCAGCACACCGGCTTGTCGGCGCGCGAAATTGCGGTTGAGGCTTTGCGCATCGCCAGTGACATTTGTATTTACTCGAATCAAAACATTGTGGTGGAAGAGTTGTAATCACAGAGATCATCAGGTGACCTTCAGGTAGCAAGGATTTGTGTTTTCAAAATGGTTATTTATTTAGAAGGCGAAGTGGGTGAAGAAACGCGGCTCGACGAGATGACTCCGCGTCAGATTGTTGCCGAGTTGGATAAGCATGTAGTGGGCCAACGCAATGCGAAACGGGCGGTTGCGATTGCATTGCGTAACCGTATCCGACGGCAGAAGCTCGATCCGGAGATGGCCTTCGACGTAATGCCGAAGAACATGATCATGATCGGCTCCACTGGCGTGGGTAAGACGGAGATCGCGCGCCGGTTAGCGCGCATGTCGAATTCTCCCTTTCTGAAAGTTGAGGCTTCAAAGTTTACCGAAGTCGGTTATGTCGGTCGCGACGTGGAGAGCATGATTCGCGACCTGACGGAAATCGCGGTAGATATGACGCGGCAGGAGAAGATTGACGAGATTGCCGAGAAAGCGGAGTTGAATGCCGAGGAAAGAATCCTTGACATGCTGCTGCCGCCGCCACGTTCGAATTCCAGTTTTTACGACTTCGACGCTACCGCGAATGACGAAGAGGGCTCGGAGGCAGCCGGTGATTCTGCGCCAAACGCTGCCACGCAGGATCAGTTTCAACGCACTCGGGAGAAGCTCCGGACACAACTGCGCAGCGGAAAGCTTGATAGCCGCCTCGTCGAGATCGAGATTCGCGAGAAGAATTTCCCGGTCATTGAGCTGGCGGGACCGCAGGGCGTGGAAGAGATGGGCATTAACATGAAGGACATGTTGGGTAATCTCTTTCAGGGCCGCACCAAGCAGAGAAAGATGCGAGTGGATGAGGCAATGGAGCATCTGATGCAGGAAGAAGAGGAGCGCCTGATTGACATGGATCAAGTGGCGCGCGCGGCAATCGAACGCGTCGAAGTTTCCGGCATTATCTTTCTCGATGAGATTGATAAGATTGCCGGCAGAGAGTCGGGCCATGGGCCGGACGTTTCACGCGAAGGTGTGCAGCGCGACATTCTGCCGATCGTCGAAGGCACCACTGTTAATTCACGATATGGAATGGTTAGAACCGATCACATTCTGTTCATAGCTGCCGGCGCCTTTCACGTTTCAAAACCGTCGGACCTGATCCCCGAATTGCAGGGACGTTTTCCTATTCGTGTCGAACTTGAATCGCTGACCGTCGAAGACTTCAAGCGCATTCTCACCGAGCCCAAGAATGCCTTAATCAAACAGTATCAGGCGATGATGGCAACTGAAGACGTGGTAATAGAATTCACCGACGATGCGATAGATTCGATTGCTAACTTTGCGGCCCGGGTAAATGAGCACACAGAGAATATTGGCGCTCGCCGATTGCAAACAATCATGGAGAAGCTCCTGGAAGAGATAAGTTTTGAAGGACCTGATCTGGAGCCAAAGAACCAACGAATTGACGCCTCTTACGTCAACGCTATGCTCGCAGAGACTGTTAAGGATCAGGACCTCAGCCGGTATATTCTGTGAAACCATTCATTTGTCGCGTCGTGTCCTTACGTCTCGCTCCTTGTTTTCGAGTTAGACTTCCCTCGTCTGCCCTGGCCCCAAAAAAACATCGCCGCCGACGTTGGTTAGCATTGGCGCTGCTGCTGCCCGCGGCCGTTTTAGTTGTCAACTGCGGCAAGCGGCGACCGCCGTTGCCTCCGATTGAGCGCGTGCAACAACGAACAGAATTGCTGTCGGGAGTTCAAAGGGGCAATCAAGTGATTCTCAGCTGGCCCGTGCCGCGGCGCAACGCTCCGGATGAAAGCGTACAGAGTATTCGCCGCATTGACGTTTACCGTTTGGCTGAAAAACCGCGCGCTCCACTGGGATTGACCGAGGAGGAGTTTGCCACTCGCTCGACCTTGATCGGTTCTGTTACTTACGACGAGATCAAGAATGCCACCGACGTTCTCACTTACACGGATACGCTGGAACTTGCCGGCGAGCCCGCGCGCTTGCGTTACGCCGTGCGCTACGTAAACGCCTCCGGCCAGCGGGCCGCGTTTTCCAACTTTCTTCTGCTCGAGCCTGCCGCTCGCGTTGCACAACCACCGACGATGCTCGCTACCGGTAGGGAGGTTGAAGAGAATGCCATTACGATCTCGTGGCAGCCTCCCACAGCTAACATCGACGGCTCAACCCCGGTTAATCTGCTGGGCTACAACGTCTATCGCGCGGAGGAGTCGCAAGACGTTGACAGCCAAACGCCGATCAATGATGCATTGGTTTCCGGAACACAATATCAGGATAAGAACTTCAAGTTTGGGGAAAGCTATCGTTTTGTGGTGCGTTCTGTTTCGCTGGGAACGGAAGGCGCCCAAGTCGAAAGCCTGAATTCAAACTCGATTTCGGTCTCCCCGCGCGATATCTTCCCGCCATCGGCGCCGGCATTGATAAGAATTGCGGCTGCCCCGGGACGTGTCTCTATATTCTTCCCGGCAAATCCTGAAGCCGACGTTGCGGGTTACAATATCTATCGTTCAACCGACCCGGATTTGCCGAAGGAGAAATGGAACAAGCTAAATCCGGCCCTGCTCACGCGGACAACTTTCCAGGACGAGAGAGTTGAAGCTACCAAACGATATTACTACTACCTGACCGCGGTCGATCAGGCAGGCAACATCAGTCCGCCGTCCGAAGTTGTTTCCGATACTGTACCCTAAACCTGGGAGGGGCAAACCTGGGACCGCGGGCGTCTCGACCGCAATGAGCGCGAAGCGCAAACAGTTGATGCGTATCTGTAGATTCAAAACTGCACAGACAGCCACACCACGCTTCGGCCTGGTGGAAGGTGATTTTGTGTTGCCGCTCGCGGACGCCGAGGTAACAGAATCGTTTCCTAAGGCGCGCACTGACAAACCAATCCCCATTTCTGAAGTGAAGTTTGTGGCGCCCGTCGCGCCTTCAAAAATCGTTTGCGTGGGACGCAACTATCGGGAACATGCTGCCGAGCTCGGAAACAAAATGCCGGATGAGCCACTGTTGTTTCTTAAAGCGCCTTCGGCAGTAGTTGCGAGTGGTGATTGTATCGAGCTGCCGCCGCAGTCGAAGCAGGTGGAACATGAGGGTGAGCTTGGCGTGGTGATCGGGCGCCAGACGCGGAAACTTGCGAAAGAGGAAGATCCGCTCAAGTATGTTCTGGGTTACACGTGCGTAAACGATGTCACCGCGCGGGACCTGCAACGCAAGGACGTGCAATTTACCAGAGGTAAGTCTTTCGACACTTTTTGCCCGGTTGGACCCGTTATTGTAGACGGACTCGATCCAGTCAACCTTGAGGTTACCACTCGCGTTAACGGCGCGGTGAAACAAAATGGTCGCACCGCTGACATGGCGTTTTCAGTTCCCTTCCTCATTAGGTACATCGCCGACATCATGACCCTTCACCCCGGCGATCTGATTGCCACAGGCACGCCTGCGGGAGTTTCGCCGATGAAGGATGGAGACATTGTTGAAGTTGAAATAGAAGGAATCGGAATGCTGCGCAATACAGTTTGCTACGCTTCTGAATAATGATGCGTCAACGGTTTCGACTTTTGAATTGGGCGATCTGTTTTACTCTGTGAAATCTCGGTGTACTCTGTGTCTCTGTGGTAGATGTTTCCTACCATTCACTCACCACAGAGACACAGTGCACGCAGAGAATGCACAGAGAAAACGTGAAATTAAATAATTTCTGAAAGGTGAAACTGTTCGGATTAATCGCTCTAATGCCTGGAGGTTTTTATGAAGTTTTTTCTTGATAGTGCCAATCTCAATGAGATTCGCGAGGCCGCCGCTTTTGGAATTGCGGACGGAGTTACAACTAACCCTTCATTGATTGCGAAAGAGGGCAACGTTGAATTTGAGGAGCACATCGCCGCGATTTGCGAGATCGTCAAAGGACCCGTGTCCGCTGAATGCACCAGCGAAGATACGGAAGGTATGCTGCGCGAAGGCCATGAGTACTCAAAGATTGCGCCGAATGTTGTCATAAAGTGTCCGCTGACGCGCGCCGGGCTGAAGGCCACGCGGGCGTTGTCCAACGACGGCATTAAAGTGAATGTGACGCTTTGCTTTTCGGCAGCGCAGGCAATCATGGCCGCCAAAGCCGGCGCTTCTTTCATCAGTCCTTTTCTTGGCCGCCTCGATGACATTGGTGAAAACGGTCTGCTGCTGCTCCAGGACATCATCGAGGTCTATAGAAACTACGACTGGAAAACTGAAGTGCTGGCGGCGAGTATCCGCCATCCCATACACGTAATTGAAGCAGCGCGTATGGGCGCGGACATTGCGACCATGCCCTTTAAGGTGATCGATCAGTTGTTCAACCATCCGTTGACCGACAAAGGCCAGGCGCAATTCCTTGCTGACTGGCACAAGAGCGGAAGAAAGTAAACTGCTACACGTAAGAGACGGTTCGATTAGAGTCAAGAAGTTCAGAGTTCAGCCTTAAGGCTGCGGTTTTGTTAAGCAGCAAGCTAAAGCTTGAACGCTGAACCGATTGATTGCCGGAAAGCAAATCGTTTGACGAGGTTTGGAAGATCGATCATTGTACGCGTATACAAGTACGACGGCTTGCTACATCGAACCTGGCAGGCCGAGTTACTTCGTCAGGAAAGCTCGCTTATCGTTCTCGACGCCCGGTTCGCCGATGAAATCATTCACGATCTGCTGGGAACAATTGCGATCGGAACGCATAGTCTTGAATACTATTGGTTGGATCGGTGGTATAACGTCTTCCGCTTCGCGCACCCGGACGGCAAACTGCGAAACTATTACTGCAACGTCAATGTGCCACCCAAGTTTGACAGCGAGACTTTGAGCTACGTGGATCTGGATCTGGACATTCTGGTGGCTCCGGATTTTTCTTACCAGATACTCGATCTTGAAGACTTTGAGAGCAACGCGAAACGTTATGGTTACTCAACTGAGGTGCGGACTAATGCGCGCCGAGCGGTTGATGAATTAGTTAGACTGATTGAGACCAGAGAGTTTCCATTTAATACCGATTAATGTGATGACAAGGCAACAACCCAAGCAATCCAAATCGAAACTCGAACTCCTGCGCGAGCGATCGCAACAGGCTGAAGCGGGTGGAGGTCTCGAGCGCATCGAGAAACAGCATGCAGCCAACAAAATGACTGCGCGCGAGCGCGTGGAGTTTCTGCTTGATGAGGACAGCTTTGAGGAGTTCGGCAAGCTGGTCGTACATCGCTCGCACGACTTTGGTCTCGAGGAACAACTCTATCCCGGCGACGGCGTGATCACCGGCTACGGCTTGATCGATGGGCGTCGCGTGGTTGTGTTTGCTCAGGACTTCGCTGTCTTCGGGGGTTCGCTTTCGGAAACTCACGCCGAAAAGATATGCAAGCTTCTCGACCTGGCAATGAAAGTTGGCGTGCCCGTGATTGGGTTGAATGATTCCGGCGGCGCTCGCATTCAGGAAGGCGTCGTCAGTCTTGGCGGTTATGCCGACATCTTTTTGCGCAATACGTTGGCCAGCGGAGTGGTGCCGCAGATTAGTTGCATCATGGGGCCATGCGCCGGCGGCGCTGTCTACAGTCCCGCGATCACAGATTTCAACATCATGGTCAAAGACACGTCGTATATGTTCATCACAGGTCCCGACGTGATTAAGACCGTGACCCATGCCGACGTTACCAAAGAAGAGCTGGGTGGCGCATTGACGCACAATCGCATTTCGGGTGTGGCCCATTTTGCCGCCGACTCCGACGAGCATGCATTACGAATGGTGCGCGAGCTGCTCTCTTTTATTCCGTCGAATAATCTCGAAGACGCGCCCCGAGTCACGCCGAACGATTCTCCAGACAGAACGGAACTCAAGCTCAACACCATCGTCCCCGAAGCTTCCAATCAACCTTACGACATTCGTAAAGTTATCAACGCCGTGGTCGATGAGAGCTACTTCTTTGAAGTGCAGCAACATCACGCGCCAAACATCTGCGTGGGTTTTGCACGGCTCGCCGGCCGTTCGGTGGGCATCGTAGCGAACCAACCCGCGTTTCTCGCGGGCGTACTAGATATCGACGCGTCGGTGAAGGCAGCGCGCTTCGTCAGGTTCTGCGACTGCTTCAATATTCCGCTTATCGTGTTTGAAGATGTGCCTGGCTTTCTCCCGGGAGTTTCGCAGGAGCATGGCGGCATCATCCGCCACGGCGCGAAGTTGCTTTATGCCTTCGCCGAAGCCACGGTACCGAAACTGACGGTCATAACTCGGAAGGCATATGGCGGGGCTTACTGTGTGATGGCCTCAAAGCATATTCGCACTGACGTTAATTTTGCATGGCCCATGGCAGAGATTGCGGTGATGGGGGCTGAAGGCGCGGTGGGCGTTTTGTATCGACGTGAAATTAGCGAGGCAAAAGACAAAGAGTCTGCCCGACGCGCACGCATTCTGGAGTTGGAAGATAAATTTGCGAATCCTTACGTGGCCGCCGAGCGTGGCTTCATTGATGAGGTCATCGAGCCGGCACAGACAAGGCCCAAACTAATCCGCGCCCTATCTCTTCTCGAAAACAAGCGCGACACCAACCCTCCAAAGAAACACGGCAACATTCCGCTTTAAAGAGAGAGACAGCATTCGCCTTTCTCCTCGTTCATCGATACGGAGCATGTGGGGACTCACCTGAACGTCAGCAGAACCAACAAGGGTATGCTAACTTTCTTCCACGCGTACGCCGAGCATGTAACAGAAGTCACACGGGAGCTTGCGGCAGCGTTCATACTGCGGCTGTTATCTCGCCACTTCTATGGCTTCCCGCTTCATCGGCAGCGATGCTTACATTCGTCCCTGGAGCGCTTCGCTGCTTTTTCGCAGCTCTTACGTTCATGCTTCAGCGGTATCTCCTTGCATACGTCTTTGCGCAAGCGGTAAACATCATTGCACCTATCCTTACATCGGTCGCCGGCAATTGATGCCGGGGTGACCGCCGCAAACGTTCCCAGGCACAAAATGAATGCAAAACTCAATCTCAAAACAGCGTTAGCTGACTTCATTACAAGGATCCTTTCGAGCAACTCGGTTCTCGGTGTTGTGGTGAAAGCTCCCGACAAGCATTTCACGACCACACCCAAAGAGCGTATACGGTCACGCTGAGAAATTGAAATCAAGACGTACTTGATCGTCTTTAGTCCTAAATTAGTCCAAAGTCTAAGGCGTTATCGTCTTGCTCCAATTCTTTGATTTGTGATAGCGTGCACTCACAAACGTGAATTCCCCCTTCTCACGATGATCGACAGCTAACCACAACTGGATTGGCTTTGCTCTTGCCCCGAAGAGCAACGGCTGGTTTTTGTTTTCAACTACTAGCACAGTTCGTTCATGAACTGGGGAGGACAAGAAATGAAGATGCGCGCAAGATGGCTCTTAGTATTCGCAGCAACTTTGTTGCTCACGCTGCTAATACTGCTGCCCCGAATCTCTGAAGCTGAGCGGTTCAAATGGCTTGTTTCCGATAGGGTTCTATCAGCAAACCCCACACTCAACGATCCGATTCAGGATCAAAGGGCCGACATAGCAGTGGTCGCTTCATATCATAACGACACCTCGATACCGTTGCGCGATATGAAACCGCAGCCGGCAATACCAAAAGCTCAGCACTCTAACGAGAATCCAAAGATTCCCAACAAACATAAAGACAGCCCTGACCCGGTCGTCCAGGACTCATTCAGCGATCTGAAGAGTCTGATGACGGTCAACATGCCCAGTCCCATTCTCAACTTCAACGGCATCCCATTCCCGGGTGTTGCCTGCAACTGCGCTCCGCCGGACACCAATGGTGAGGTGGGCGCGACCCAGTATGTGCAGATCGTCAACGAGGGCTTCCAGGTCTTTGACAAGACCAGCGGTGCTTCGTTGCTGGGTCCTCTCGGTATCCAAACAATCTGGAGTGGCTTTTCTGGTCCCTGCGAAACCGCCGGCGATGGTGACCCCATTGCGCTCTACGATCAGATCGCCAATCGCTGGCTAATCAGCCAGTTTGCAGGTGCCGGAGTGCCCACTGATGAATGCATTGCGGTATCAACGACCAGTGATGCTACCGGAAGTTGGAACCGCTACGGCTTTCACCTCGGGTCAAACTTCTTCGACTACCCGAAAATTGGGGTCTGGCCCGATGCCTATTACATGGCCATGAACGTATTCAACTCGACTGGCACGGCCTTTCTGGGCCCGCAGCCGTATGCATTCGATCGAGCGAAGATGCTCGCCGGCCAACCGGCGACCTTCATCACTACCGGAATCACCGGCGGCTCACTCGAGGAAACATACTTGCCGGCTGACCTCGATGGCTCGATTCTGCCACCCGCAGGAGCGCCCGCGTCGTTCGTAGAATTTCCGGGCGGTGGTAGCTTCAGAGTTTTTCACTTTCATGTGGACTTCGCGACGCCGCTTAACTCAACGTTTACTCTATTCGCTAGTCCCGCTTCTGCGGCCTTCACGACCCGCACCGGGGGCATCCCACAGCTCGGAACCAGTTCCCTTCTGGATCCGATCGGGGACCGGCTGATGTTCCGCCTCGCCACCCGCTTCTTCCCCGATGGTCACGAGTCGGCGGTCGGCACTTTCACCGTCAACTCCAATAGTGTTGCATCCGTTCGGTGGTTTGAATTGCGCAATACAACGGCTGGACCAGTGACGGTGTTCCAACAAGGTACCTACCAACCCGACACGACTCATCGTTGGATGGGCAGCGCAGCAATGGACCAACAGGGAAATATCGCGGTTGGCTATAGCGCCTCCAGCAGTCTAATCAATCCGCAGATTCGCTACGCCGGCAGGCTCGTAAGCGATACCCTAAATACTCTGCCGCAGGCTGAAGTTCACCTGTTTGATGGCACCGGCAGCCAAACGGGCACCAGCGGACGTTGGGGCGATTACAGCGATATGACTATCGATCCGGTGGATGACTGCACCTTCTGGTACACGCAGGAATACTACCTGACGACGACGAGTTTCAACTGGCGCACGCGCATCGGCTCCTTCAGGTACCCGGGCTGTGGTGGCGCACCAACCCCAACGCCAACACCCACACCAACGCCGACTCCGACACCTCCTCCGGGTCCAAACGCTCCGAGTAATCTGACGGCAACGGCGGTTTCCACGAGTCAAATCAACTTGTCGTGGACTGACAACTCAGCAAACGAGGACGGTTTCTTCATCGAGCGCTGCCAGAGCAATAACTGCACAAACTTTGTCCAGATCGCTCAGGTCGGAGCAAACATCACTAGTTATCCCGACACCGGACTTTCGAGCAATACGTTCTATCGGTATCGTGTCCGGGCTTTCAATTCCGGAGGAAACTCGGCTTACTCGAATATTGCCAGGGCTAAGACCCCTAACCATTAGCACGGCCGAGTTGAAGAGACTCTGGACTTAAGAAAAGATCTGAGTTGCGGAGGTCTCTTCACCTAAGCAAGGCGAGTGGACAACCCGTGCGACTACCTCCCGTCGCACTTAACCAGGTCGCGTATCTGAAAACAGTGGGCCCTTCCCTTCCGGGGAGGGCCCATTAAAATTGGATCCAACCATATCGAATGGACATGCAAGTGGTGCGTGTCCTACCTCAACTGCTACCGCCCTTTCGCCCACCTTTCCTCGCCGGCTCTCTGTTTTCAGGTTTGCCGTATCCTCCGCCGCCCGGCTTCTCGCCGCCGTGATGCATAGCATTCACAGTTGCCCAGGCGCGTCGTTCGGCTTCGTCCTCCGGAACGCCGCGCTCTTCGTAACCTTCTTCAATGTGTTCGGCTTTGCGTTTTTGTTTATCGGTGTACTTCGACTTGTCACCTCTCGGCATGATTACCTCCTTATTGATCCCTTGCTCCGCTCGCTAAATCGTTTTGGGCAGTGCTAAGTAAGCAGACACAAAACGACAGACTTGTACGCAACTCCTACAACAATGTGTATGAGCCGCAATATACCAACTGGAAAGGCGAATTCCGTGCCTTGTCGCAAAGCCATTCCGATTGAGCACAGCACAAGGTCACTCCTTGCTTTCTATTTTCAGCCTTAATCAAAATCAGAAAAGAGGGCGCTGCCTGGTGTTTTCCTTATAGCTCGGGTTGGATTTTCTACGCGGCTCATCGTCGAAGACGGAACGACCGTTGAGTGAGGAAGAGATGGTATTTTCGTGGGCAATGACGCCGTCGAAATTCGCTTCCGGTTGGGCCCTGGATTCGACGGCACACACGAAGCGTTCAAGGCGGCGGAAGCCGTCGAGTTTTTCCCTATCGCTTACCCGGTTGTCGCCCGCCCCAGTTTTGGTTCCGACCCTTGCCTTGTCGAGGGCGGCACGAAGGAAGTTGAGCGACTCATCGTATGTCTTTAGTGGGACCGGGAATGGATGACGGTCCTTGCCGCCGTGTGCGAATGAAAACCGAGCCGGATCGGAAAAGCGACTGGGCGCGCCGTGGACCACTTCTGCAACCAGGGCGAGTGATTGCAAAGTGCGCGGCCCGAGTTTCTCAAGCAGCAGCAGTTCGGCGAAGTTGTGAAGATCGCGTTCGTAGGCAACAGCGAGTACTGCGCCAAGTCGTTTCAGATCAACATCCACCGCGCGCACCTCGTGATGCGCGGGCATGCGCAAGTGACGGGCGACATTCAGTGTCTTGTCCGGATGTTCGCGAGCAATGTCGAGCATTGCGGTCTGTGCGGGCGCTGCATGAGCATCGACAAGATTCATGATCGTGCCCTGGTTCTCCCCCACAATTCCGGTGTGAGGTTCGGCGACGAAGTCTTTAACCACCGCCGAGTGCCAGTGATAACGACGAGCCATCCCACTTCGATCATTTAAACCCTGCTGGACGACGGCCCACTCGCCATTCGCTGTCACCAGAAAACTGTGCAGGTAAATCTGAAAGCCGTCGGCGATGGCATTATTGTCGATGCGCGCCGTGAGCCGGCTGGTACGGACAAGCGCCTCCCCGTCGAAACCACGACGCTCCGCGATGAAACGCAATTCGTGAGGTGTGTTTCGCGAGAACTTGCCGCGGCCGCCACAGATGTATAAGCCCAGCTCATCCGCCTGGGAGGCGAGACCGCGTTTAAGTGCGCCCATGACAGAGGTAGTGATCCCAGACGAGTGCCAGTCCATTCCCATTACAGCACCGAGCGCCTGAAACCAAAATGGATCGCTGAGGCGCGAGAGAAATGCAGACGTGCCGTAATCCTGAATGATGATTTCGGTGATCGCAGTGCCGAGCCTGGTCATGCGCTCCGCAAGCCATTGCGGTACGCGACCACCGTGGAGCGGAAGGTCTGCGACTCCCGAACGTTTCATGTTGTGATTTTCCCCAGATTCTTCAGATATGTCATTACCCGGTTCGCGCTCGTTGCCGCAGAGATCGATCCGATGTGATGGTCTGGTCTTAACAGCACATTAAAGGACTTGGTTACGCCAAACACTTCCGTCAAGTTAGGGTAAAGAGGGAGGATATGATGATCAAGCGCCTCAGCCCATTTACCTGCAGATTCAGCCGTCTCTTTTTGGTAATCGTCTTCGCCGTCAGTAAACGTGAGCAGATGGAATTTTGGTTCGCGCAACTTGTCGTAAATGTTCTGGCCGTCGATCAGGAAATAAGGCATTCGGTCGCCCGACTTTACTTCAAACTCCTCATCGCCATCGTGGTCGCTTAAGGAGCTATCGCGGTAGGTGATGCCGATTTGTGAAATTAAGACGAAAAAGCGTTTCTTAATGGCATCGAAACTAAGAATGAATTTTGCCATCGGGGGGAAGATGGTCGTACGAATCACACTCAATAACCAGTCTTTACCTGCGGCAATATTAAACATCCGATCAGTTGTTTCCAGCAGCCTCCTGGCGTTTGGCAGCCGCTCTTCGTTGTAAGTATCCAGAATGCGTTCGCCGGCCAAACCTTTGAGGACCAGAGCTATTTTCCACGCCAGATTGTAAGCGTCCTGAATACCGGTGTTCATTCCCTGGCCACCTGCGGGCGTGTGTATGTGTGCAGCGTCGCCCGCGAGGAAACATCTCCCGGAGGAAAATTTTTCGACATGTCGCGAATGAACTTTGTATACCGAGAACCAGTTAACGTTTGAAATGTCCAACGCCAGTTGTGCTTCCTGTTTGATCCGCTGCTCAATTTCTTCGTAGAGAATCTCGTCTTCATTTTTGTCCAGGCCCTCGGGAAACGCCCCGACGATACGCCAACGCTTCTCTCCGCGCATCGGGAAGAAAGCGACCACTCCATTTCGCGCCAAACAAGCATGCAGTGCGTCGTGGGTGTATTCCCAATCAATCTGCACATCGGCGACGTAGAACAGACGTTCAAACGTGCTGCCAGTAAAGGAAAGCCCCAGCGCATGCCTTACTGTACTCTTCGGCCCGTCGCAGCCGACAAGATATTTGCCTTCGATAATCTGAGATACGCCGGCGTTGTTCCTGAGGATTGCTGTGACGCCGGATTCGTGTTGCGAAAGGCTCTTCAGTTCGGTTTGCCAAAGGACATCCCCACCATGAGTTTGTAGATACTCGTAGAGCAGCCTTTCGTTCTCACTCTGCTCCAGGACAAGCATATAAGGATAGGCGCTTAACCCTTCGCCGATGTTGGACAGGTTAACTTCACCTACGATCTCTCCAGTTTCAAGCAATCGGACTTTGCCGGCAATCGTGCCCTGTTCGACGGCTTTCTTTGCCAATCCAATTTGTTCGTAGATCTCGAGCGTGCGCGCATGAACGCCAAGGGCTTTGGAATAAGGAGTGACTCCTTCGTTTTTCTCAACAACGACAAAGTCGATTCCGTAACGAGTTAGCTGACACGCGAGGGACAGTCCCGTAGGACCAGCTCCAACGATAATTACGTCTGTTTTGATCGCTGTGGTCATGGGCCCAATCCTAGCCTCGCATTCGCGTCAGACACAAGCAGTCCTTCTGCTTCGAGGCAGGCATACGATTGCGTTGTAGTGCTTGCAACGTGAGCTAAGAGCGGGTGCAAGCCCACCTTCCTCACCTCGAGTTTGATTCTGTTGAGTGATACAGCTAATTTGAAGGCCTTCAAGGAAACGTTAATACTCGACCAGGAAAGTCTCTCGGGTCAGGAAGGTGTATAGACTGGGGAGATGGTGAACGGTGGGCTTGCCCCCGCTCTTTCGGTCAATAGCCGGCCCTTTTGATTGAGCGCAGGCTAGTTTTTCTTCGCGTAGTAACCCTGGCGGTAGAGCAATTGTGGTTTGTTCCTAAGAAGTTCGGGATTGACGACTTCTAGTCGGATCCGACGATAGGAGCCGTCGTGGTTTTTATTACTTGGCGAATAAGCAATCAGATATTGAGAACGCAACTCTTGTTCGATTTGCGAGAACGCGGCTTGAAGTTCGCTGGACTGCGTCGGAAAGAAGGCACGGCCTCCGGTCCGATCTGAGACTTTTCTTAGGGTTCCCGCGTCGAGTTTGCCTTGCGGAAAGTTGGCATCGCGAATTCCAATCGAATAAATCACAACATCCGACCTGATGGCGAAGTCAATAACATCCTGCCTCTTAATAGTGCTTCTGGTGTCGTCTCCGTCTGAGAGCAAAACGATTGCGCGTCGCGTGCCCTCAGGTGCTTTGGACAAGAGGTCCTCAATCGTCATCCACATTGCATCCCAGATGCTGGTGTATCCTTTGGGGTCGTTTTCGTCGAGCTTCGAATCACCTTCGTCATTGATGCGTTGAGGAGGCATCTCAATCTTTACGCGTTGAATTCCGGCATGAAGTTTGGGCAGGTTGTTTGTAAGATCCTGTTCGACTTTGGGCACGCCGGTAAACGAAACTACGGCTGCCCGATCCCTGGCAGGCCGGATAACCGAATCAATAAACGAGCGCGCGGCATTCTTTTCGTCTGTCAACACTCCTCTTTGCGACTCACTTGTGTCGACGAGGACCGCCAATGACAGGGGCCGATCCGTCTCGCGTTCAAAAAGACTTATTGGTTGGGCGATGTCGTTTTCAAATATGCGGATATCTTCGACACGGAGAGACGTGATGAAATGACGGTCTTTATCGATCGCCGTGAACAGGGTGTTAACCAGATTGGTTTCTACACGTACTACTTCCGCTTCCGGCTCAGATGATTGAACTGGTGGCGTCGGACTCGGCGCCGGCGTCGATGCTGAAGGTATGCCAACGATTCTGCTTCGCTGCTTCTGCGACTGGGGACTCTGCGCCTCAATTACAGCCGTTGCGCCGGCAACAAGTGTTACGACGAAGACAATTGTTCGAATATTGAGGTGATGCTTCATCAACACGTTGAAAAGTCCCAATGGCAGGTTAGGGTCTCTCGGAAGTAACAATTTCAATTAACCGCCGCTGTGGATCGAAAGTGATCTTGAAAGGATGAAGAACGTCTCTACCCAGAATCACGGGCGCATCGTCTTCAACTCCATACAGAATGTCGGTCGGCACGCGCTGCAGGACGAGTTCCCCGATGCTTATCGTGGTCGGCGAGACGCGCCGTGAATGAATGGCGCCACCGGCAATATCACGAGTGCTTTCGCTGGGCCGGTTATTACGCCGATTTCCTACTACCACAGCGTTGCGCGCATTTACCGCGAGGCCAAAGCCCGATCCGGTATCAATCAAAGCTAACCGGCCATCTCCGAGACGAACAAAAGGGCGAACACCATTGCCCAAACGTAGCCAGGGAACGATGGCTCCTTCGCCTGACTGATTCGCGCGCTCCGGCTTCGTGTCGCGTGAGATTGTGTCGATAGCCTCAATGCGCTGATTCGGCATGTCGATCGAATAACCGTAAGGCGAGTAAATGTCGGTGGGGTCGAGAACGCCATCGAGGCCGGACGTCAGAATCGGCACGACCAGACCAATCTTTGTTGCCGGCACCACATTGGCTCGATCTCCCAGCGCGAGCTGATTGATAACAGCTTCGCGATTGGAAGTAGTTCTGGCCCCAGTCAGGCCGCCCATTATGGTAGGAAGCGCGCTCCTGGTTGGTAAGTGTGCGTCATCAACCACACGCTGAGTGATTATGTTCAATCCGGCGCCGGTATCCACGGCGAAGAGGTAAGGACCCCTGCCATTAATCCACGTGCTTACGAGGAGTCCACGTTCTCTATTTATTCGCAACCGCACTGGGAGCGGTAACGGCGCTGTCCGGTAAACTTCCCTGGCAGCGGCCTCCACAATGAAAGGGGCAGTTCCCGCGCTGGGAACTGCCCACCCCATTGCTGCCAGAGCGCCCAGTGCAATGAAGAGCCTGGCTCTCATGCTGTGCACTCTCCTTGTGGATTAGTTAGTAACGGCGATTTCGGTTGCGCAGCTTGTAGGTATACAACGCTGAGCCGCCCGCGCCTGAAAGCGCACCAATCGCAGCACCCTTCTTACCACCAATCAGACCACCGATTATAGCGCCGCCGCCAGTACCCATCGCCACCGTCAGTTTGTCGCGATGCTTCTGCCAGAAACTGCGGCCTTTCGGCTGTTGATAATCGTAATAGACTCTTCGCGTACCGGAAGAACTACGCGCATAGCTGCGGCTTCCAACCCGCTGCTGATTGGAAGCAGTAGTTGCGGCCGCAGTATTTTCACAGGATCGGAACCCATCGGCGAATCCGCTCTTGTAAGCGTTCTGTTCAGACGCCGAACTAAACTCGGCGGGAACGAATTGATCTTTAGCGGTTGCCTGGTATTGCGCATACTGTGCATCAGTACTGGCCGGAGTGGACTGTACGGTTTGCGGCTCGGCAGCCGTTTGATTCCTTGAATGCATTACAAACGCGCCCACTGAACCACCAATCAGGGCGGCTACGAGGGCCACCGGTAGCAATTTGTTAGTCATAATCATGGGTCTGTTCTCCTTGCTTAACATCGTTCGCGCCAACATCCACACAGTGATTTAGCAATCTCTGTTCCCTGCTGCGCTAATTGCGGTTGACCGTAGTTGATTCTACCCTGATTACGCTTTTAATTAAGCAATTAGGGTTAATGCAAGGAGTTCACAATCGAAATCCAACATAAAGCGCCGTCGATGGGCTACCCGATATGGAGTCATTCAATACTCGATATCGAACTGTAGGACAGACAATTCGCTCAGTGTGGCACTTCAAAGTTGATGCTAACTAACCAGCGGGGGTAACCACCCTTCCTGACCTGAGGTTTCAAATTGCGTGGCTTCTTTTCTGGTTGAAAGCTTCAATCATAGCGCCGCCTCGCAACTTGAATCATCTCTCAGGTCGAGAAGGGCGGTTTACCCCCGCTGATCCGTTACCACACAAGTCTGACAAATGAGTTTGACACAAGCTCGGTAGCGGATGAGTCTCCGTCGGGATAGATCGGTCCGCGCACTAATCATTCTGTTGATCAGCTAACTTCCCCAGGTCTTTGACCTTCGATGCGCGGTAAGTCTGTGACTTACCGAAGGACCGTATCACGAATTTTCCCGGTCTCTGACCGGAGTCTCAAAGGTCGGAGACCTTAAAGAATTTCAGAAAGCTCCTCGGTAAGTCACAGACTTACCGCGCATCGGAGGTCAAAGACCTGTCGGCCTGGGACTCAACCGTAGTTGTTAGTCTTCGATGACCGCGATCAGCGATTGAAATACCCCACCGGTAAAGTTGACTCCCTGGCCGGTCGTTACCGCTTCCGGTTCTGATTCGGATAAACGCCAATGGTTGTCGACTATTACTATCTCGTCTTCAACTATGGTAATGAGTACGCGAGCTGTTGCAGTTCCAAATTGAATTCGTTGATCTGAAGTGACGAATTCGAATGACAAATGACAAATGGAAAATCTGATTTTACCTGTTCCCTTCACGACCGCTTTCGCGCAATGGGGAACGCGGGAGTGTCCCACTAAACAAAAAGGCCAGGGAAAACTCCCCGGCCTTCTCTTCTTGACGATGCGCTCTCTTTATGCGGCGCGCTGAAGAGGCATGCTCTTGTTTTCGCGCAGCAGCTCGAGAGCCTTTTTCATCTGTATGTCTTCAACCGAAGGTTTCGGAGTGTTCGGCTCCACAGTCACTGGAGGTTTGTCGGTTGGCTGACCGGGCTTAGTGGTCTGGTCATCATCGTTGCCAGTCAGATCCTCGGGATCAATCGCATCAGCCAGTTCAGGACGCTTCACTTCAACTGACGGACTTACGCCAGAGTGGCTGCGGTCCTCTCCCAAAAAGGGCTTGCCGCTAGCCGATGCCCACTTGACTGTGGTTAGTAATAGGCCGTCCCCGCCGCGAAGCGTGAAGAGCTGTTGTTCAGCACCGGCGCCAAAGCTCTTTTCACCCACCACCTGACCTCGATTCCGCTCCAGCAATGCAGAGGCGACGACTTCGGCCGCACCCGCCGTCCCCGAGTCGATTAAGGCGACAACCGGACCTGAGAAGATGGTTGCCTTGGGATCCGCACTGAATGTTTTTAGAGTCTTCCCCTCTCGCCCTGAAGTCTGCGCTATCATTCCATCCTTGATGAAGAGATTCGCCACCGCCACCGCTTCGTCGATCGAACCGCCGGCAGTACCGCGAATATCCACAACCATCTTCTGCGCGCCTTGCCTGATCAGATCCTGCACACGCGTGCGAGCGTCGGCACCTTCTCCCTGGGCAAAACTGTTCACCCGAAGAACTCCAATCCGACCCGTTTCCATCCTGGCCTCAGCTGCCGGCGCTCGAAACGTACCACGTTTCACTGTCAAGGTAAGCGGACGGGCATTGGCGCGGATAATGCGCAACTTCACTTCTGAACCAGCAGCGCCATTTAAGAGCTGTTTGGCATCGTATAGCGAAATATCACGCGTGGCCTTGCCATCTATGTACTCAATGATGTCACCGGCGCGCACACCTGCTTGATCAGCGGGTGAGCCCTTCATTGGTGCTATGACATATAGATAGGACGCGACCTGGGAAAGTTCGGCCCCGATTCCAGCCTGATTGCTCTTCGCGTCCTGACCAAATTCCCGTACCTGCTCGGGGGTGAGGTAGGTCGAATAGGGATCAAGTCCGTACGCCAAACCGCGCAAGGCGCCAGCGCGAACTTTTTCCATGTTAGGCTCATCCACATAGTCGCTCTGAATATGCTGAAGAACACTTTCAAAAATCCTAAGTTGCGCGTTTGGATCGTTACTGGGCTGTTGCGCCCGGGTAGAAATCCAACCCCCAACGACGGTATAAAGCGCCAGCGTAGCTGATGCGAGAATCAGTGCGAACTTCGTACGAAATGACATTATTTACCTCGTGCTTTGCTTTGAAACCGAACCTGAAAACCACTCTTGAGCATGCGCTTTTTGCGAGCCAGTCGTATCATACAGGCGGTTAAAGATGGGTGCAACTTAACTTTACTCGGCATTTACTCAGGCTTTTCCCGATCTTCGGCGCCGCCACGAGCGCCTGACCAAACCTGGAGAAGCCTCATTTTATGAAAACAGCTAACCAGAAAAATCCGATTCGCGCGCCCATTGTCGCTCTCGACCTGGGCCTAAAGCGCGTGGGAATCGCAGTCTCAGACGCGTTATCAATCTCGATTACCCGGCTCGAAGCTCTTCGGCGTACCAACTGGAAGCAAATGCTTCGGGACGTCGATGATCTGGTGCGTCGCTTTGACGCTAAAACAGTGGTAATTGGTTTACCGTTGCGCCTAAATGGTTCTGCTGGCGATTCAGCTTTGGAAGCTCGCCGCGTCGCACAAAAGTTTGCACAATCGTTGGCCGTTCCGGTTTATTTACAGGACGAGCGTCTAAGTTCGGAGGAGGCTGAGCAAAACCTTCGGCAGGATGGTTATAGGCGCGACAGGATTGCGGCGCGAGTCGATAGCGAGGCGGCAGCGGTGATTCTTCGCGACTTCCTGGAGGGCAGTCAGGAAAAAATCCTCGTGCCGCCTTCTGAGCAAACTCTTTAAGGTCGCCGACTCTCTAAACCATTGACGATGAAACGTATACTATTGGCCATTGTCCTGGTGACTCTTCTAGCCACCGGCGCTTCCGCAATCTGGGTTTATCGAGACCTTCATAAACCTATAGCGCACACAAAGCAGGGACAGTATATCGAGATTCCACATGGGTCATCGCCTACGACCGTGATCAGCAAATTAGCGGATGAAGGAATCATCAAGCATAAGTGGCCGCTAACCGTTTACCTTAAGCTAACGGCGACTGGTTCACAGTTAAAGGCTGGCGAATACGACTTCCCTTCACCTATTTCGCCTCTTGCTGTTTTCGCGAAACTGCGGGAGGGCGAGCAGCGGCTGCTGCGCTTAACGGTGGTGGAGGGATGGACCCGGTGGGATATTTCAAACGCCATGTTCAAGATTCCCCAACTGCATCTGGCCGATCCAAGCACCGCCCTGCCCTTAATGAATAACGTAAGCCTGATAAGAGACTTGGATCCAACTGCGAGGAATCTTGAAGGATATCTCTTTCCCGACACGTATGAGTTTCCTCCAGATACTAAGCCGGACGAGGTAATTGGAATAATGGTGAAGCGCTTTCGCAAGGAATGGAAGCCCGAGTGGTCACTACGGGCTCATAGCCTGGGTTTGTCTCCGCGTGAAGTTGCCACGACCGCTTCCTTAATTGAAACTGAGGCCAAGCTTAGCGACGAGCGTCCGGTAATTGCTTCCGTGATTTACAATCGGCTTCAGAAAGAGATGGCCCTGGCCGTAGACTCTACTGTTATCTATGCCTCCAAGCTCGAAGGAAAGTGGCGATATGACGGGAAGGTTTACAAGAGTGACGTCGAGCGTCGTTCGCCTTACAACACGCGGTTACATACCGGCTTGCCGCCTGGCCCGATTGCTTCGCCCGGCAAGAGCTCACTAGAGGCAGCACTCTATCCGGCGCAAACCGATTACCTGTATTACGTGCGTGAACCATCGCGGAATGATGGCGCCCACAATTTCTACAGTAACGAAAGCGATTTTGGCCTTGGGGTGGAGGCATTGCGAAGCTGGGAACGGCAAAGAGATGCAGCAGCATCGAAAGAGGGCGCAGTGAAACTGCGTTAAGCGCGTACCGCTAGTTAGTGCTCGAACTTAAATGGAATCGAAAGCTTCCTTGAATTTGGGGAGTCGTTAATCTATTCTCGTTTCGCAATCTCCCCTTTGGCAATCTGTCTCATCTGCAAAGGTGTTTTTATGATCAGGTTCGCAAGTGTACTGCTGATAGTTATGTTCAGTGCTGTTTCGGCGTGGTCTCAGAGCAAGGGCGTGGACAAGACGGGTGAGCGTGTGCGCGATAGCGGCACCTCCAACAGCAGCGGAACAAAGACCGACACTGGTGCCGGCAGAGGAATAGACTTTGGCAAAGGACGAACTCCTGAGATTCCGCCTCTGCCGAATCCATATCGCATTGCCGCGCGCCGAGACATCATCCTTAAGGCGATCGCGGATGTAATGCGCGATCGTAAGTTGACCGTAGACGAAGCAGCATCTAAGCCCGGCGACGGCATAATCGTCAGTCAGCCGTACACTTTCATTAAGGGTGCAGTCGTCACGCAATCGGAATTGGGTCGCTATGCTGATGTAACGACCTCGAGTGCTCGTGGTTGGACCAAGGGACGTTACACGATAACTGTGGAAGTGCAACCGATCGACGGCAACAGCGCGAATGTGGCCGTCAACGCCAAAATAGAGGGGCGGACAGACGGAGCGACAGGGGCAGAGTGGACTAGTCTCTCGAGCTCGGGTGTGGTCGAGGATGAATTTCTCTCGGCTCTTATCACAAACATTACCGGCGCGCCTCCTCCAGGACGATTGGAGTGACGAGGATTCGCTTAGATTTTACTCTTAAAGTGATACTTGAAATTAGGTTGATTACTTGATGATTGATTCTCATAACGAACGTTTCGCTGAACCGACGCGCTCAGTTGGCTCCAAAGTCTTGGCCGGTATTTCCGCCCTGGTGATCACTGCTCTGGTATTCACAGGCTACGCTCTCTTAAGGAAGCGGCACGCGCAGGAGTCAGGCTCGTTGGCACTGTCATCGTCGCCACCTAACGGCGAAGTGAGGAAGCCACCCAAGGCGTTGGTCATGGTTGACGATGCGCTATTGCAAGGAAGCAAGAGCATTATTGGAGGCACAGTCAAAAACACTTCCACTGAAAAACTGGAGGGGTTATCGGTTGAAGTAGAACTGAAACGTCGCAAGGACGGAGTTGCTGAGAAACAATTAGTGGCCCTGCAACCCGCGCAACTCGAGCCGGAACAGGAAGGTCACTACTCGTTGGCATTGAAGGTCCAGGATTATGGTTCCGCTCGGTTAATTGGTTTGAAGGCGGGTCCGAATCTCGAGTCGTTGCCTTATACGACTGCTCAGGGACAGAAGCGGCCACCGGAACGACTCGAGTCGAAGACAATTACGGTGGGAAAACCGCCGTCAAAGCGAGGCGAGTTTTTAAACTCACCCGACAACCCGGCTCGCGTGCCGTGAAGTTGAGTTAAGGCATCCTCTAAGGTGCCTCCAGCGTGTTGTAGTCCGCTTCAAGTTATCGATGAGAGGTCGGCATGGCGACGAAAGTTAAGGCTCTGTATGAGCTGAAGAGTTGAAACTCTGCGAGAACACTTCAAGGTATGCTTCATAAGAGACCAGCGTGCTGCGGATTAGAATGCTGCCGCTTATCCTAGGCTGATGCAACGCATCGCTGGTTGTAGTCGTCCTATGAAACGGCACAGGAGTGATGGTTTTCCTTGTGAAGCTTGTTTGGTCAATGAGGAACGATGGCGAAACGTGCGCTAAAGTTAGTGATTGGATCTGCAAAGGCCCTGGCTATTCTCGGTCTAGTTGTCGCGTTCGTTAGCTCTGCGGGCGCACAACAAACCACCCAAAACCAAAAGACAATCTCACTTGACTCCGACAAGGGCTCTGCTGATGAAGGTCCGAAGCCGTTCGCGGCATTTGAAGAGGAGATGCGCGCAAAACGCGCCATTAAGCTTGCTGAGAAGGAGTATCAGGATAATCTTGAGCGAGCCAGGGACCTGTCAACCCTGGGCGCGTCAATTGTTGCCTCGTTCAAGCATAAGAACGAGTTGGATCGAGAAGACACTAGAAAGCTCGAGAAAGTAGAAAAGCTGGCAAAGGGTATCCGTAGCGCAGCCGGGGGTTCTGAGGATGAGGTGCAAATGCTGAAGCCTCCCAAAGATCTCGCTGCCGCCGTCGACATGCTGGGCGAACTGAGTAAGTCATTGAAAGAGAAAGTGGAGAAGACTCCAAAACACGTCATCTCCGCAACCGTCATCGACGAATCTAATGTGTTACTTGAGCTAATCCGCATTGTTCGGTCCCTCCCTCCTAAAATGTAGTTATTGATCCAATGCTCAAGCCACGAAGTCATCGTGCTCTGCTTCAATTCGTTGCGATTGTTGTCGCCGGCTTAGTCTTCCCCGTTCTGATTCGGTCCCAACAAGACGATGACGTGGTGCGCGTCAACACGGATCTTGTAGTCCTCAATATCACGGTTACAGACAAGGCAGGACAATACATTCCTGGTCTTCGCCTTTCCGACTTCACAATTTTGGACGACGGTAAAGAAGTTCCAGCTCAACTCGTTTCCAGCTTCAGCGTTCATGAGTCGCCGTTCGCGTCGGTTGTGCTGCTCGATACGTCGGGGAGCATGGAGAACCGTCTTTCATTGGCCCGGTCCGCTGCCATTCGTTTTCTGGATAGGCTGCGCGAGGAAGATGTGGCCGCAGTTTACAAATTTGATTCGCAGGTTGAACAGGTGCAGGAATTTTCGACCAGTCGAGACCTGGCGCCAATGGCTTTTGGCATGCGCGCAAAAGGGATGACTACGCTCAACGATGCGATCGTTGACGCGGCAAAAGCGCTCGCGGGCCGAATGGAGAAACGGAAAGCAATCATAATTCTATCTGACGGACTGGATACCCATAGTAAAGCGTCATCGGAAAAGGCGGTTGAAAGTGCGCTTGCCATTGGGGCGAGTATCTATGCTGTTGATATGTCGGCCGCGGAAGGGGGCAGCTTGCGCAATCAGCAGAGCGCGGGAGTGTTGAGGGGATTTGCAGACAAGAGCGGTGGGCGATTTGTTGCCACGCCGGGAGGTCAGGCACTGCGCGATGCGTTCGCAAGTATCGCTGAAGAATTAGGCCATCAATACACTATTGCATATCGCCCACTGAATCTGGTTCGCGATGGCAAGTGGCACAAGTTGGACGTCAAAACGTCTCGCAGCGATTTGGTTGTGAGAACCCGGAAAGCTTATCAAGCGCCAAAGAAAAAATAAGGCAGTTTAGAATCGATCATCAGCTATCTGCACCTAAACAGAGAACCCTTGAACATACGCTGGGAACTGCTTGAGCGACGCCTCCACGATGTAGTTTAGAGTTCAAGCTTTAGCTTGCTACCTGCCAACGACAAAACTAAGGGTTGAACTCTGAATGGCTTGCGCTCCTCGTTCAGTCCCGCGTTGTCTTGGTGAGCGATTTCTCGCGATGCCTCTCCAAAGCAAGGTCAATTAAGACATCAAGCATTTGGCTGTAACTCAAGCCTGAAGCCGCCCACATTTTCGGATAGCCGGAAACTTCAGTAAGTCCAGGCATCGTGTTTAGTTCATTTACAAGCAACTCCTTCGTGTCGCGCTTGAAGAAAAAGTCAACGCGAGCGAGACCGGCTCCGTCAATCGCTTGGAATGCCCGGATGGCCAGGCGTTGGATCTTCGTTGCCAACGCCTTCGGAATCGGGGCAGGAACTACAAAATCAACATGTCCTGTCTTCGTGTACTTCTCCTCGTAATCGAGAAAGCGTGCTGACTCGTCGTGAACTACGTACTCGCCTGGCAGACTTGCCCTTGGTTCGTTGTTGCCGATAACTGCGCACTCGATTTCCCGGGCATCAACTGCCTCTTCAACTACTACTTTTCGATCGTACCGGGCCGCCAACTCGATCGCTTGTTCAAGTGATACTTTATCTATTGCGCGCGAGACTCCTACCGACGAACCCAGGTTCGCGGGCTTCACAAAACAAGGAAGGCCAATCTCACGCATTATCGTTCTGAATACCCTGTGGCGATCGTTTAGCCAGTGTGAACGCAAAAACCAGACATATCTACACAACGGCAGCCCGGCCTGAAGAAACAATAACTTCATCGCTACCTTGTCCATTCCACAGGCCGATGCGAGCACCCCGCACCCGACGTATGGAAGGTTGGCCATTTCAAGTAAGCCCTGAAGCGTTCCATCTTCGCCGAATGGTCCATGAAGAACCGGAAACACCAAGTCGAGGCGCTCAGACGTCAGCTCTCCTCCGTTTCGGTCGAACGAAAGCAGTCCGGTGTGCGACGGATCGCCCAAAATGGCGACCGCCCCTTGAGGTTGTTCAGCTACCCTTGCGGGAAGTAGGGATTGTGTGCCCGGTGGTAGCAGGCGGAAAGCCTCGGGCGGTGAAAGCCACTTCCCTTCCCGGGAAATAGCGATAGGAAGAACGTCATACTTCTTCCTATCGATCGACTCGATTACAGAGGCAGCGGAACGCACCGAAACTTCGTGTTCGCCGGACCGGCCACCAAAAATCACTCCCACGCGGAGTTTCTTCGCCAAATGATTACTCCCTGTTTCCAAGCATGCTAGAGAATCGTCTTGCCTAAGGCCGACAAGATTAACTCCACACCAAGTTCCGCGGTCTTATTATTTATGTCGAGTGCGGTGTTAATTTCGACAACTTCGAGCGAGCGCATGCCGCCGGCTTCCGCGATTTTCTCCATTGCCAGGTGCGCCTCGCGATACGTAAGACCACCGCGCACCAACGTCCCCGAACCCGGGGCATCGCCGGGATCCAGCGCATCAACGTCGAACGTTACTGCATAGCCACCACTGGCCCGCGACGCGATTGCAATCGCTTCATCCATACAAGCGCTCATGCCGCGTTCGTCGATCTCTCGCATGGTCATGAAACGAATTCCGAGCTTGGCGACAAGTTTACGCTCGTCGCGATCGATTTCGCGCGCGCCTACGTGCACACACAACGCCGGATCCAGCTTAGGTGAAAAGCCTGCGATCTTTGTCAACTCCGCGGCGCCATGGCCCAGGAGAACTGCCAGCGGCATCCCGTGGATATTGCCGGAAGGCGTAGTCTCCGGCGTGTTCATATCGCCATGCGCGTCAAACCATATCAAGCCAGGATTTTTATCCTGTTTGCGGCAGTGTGACGCAAAGCCTGAAATGGAACCGATAGCGATAGAATGATCGCCGCCTAAAGTCAGTAGTAATTCGCCGGCCTCCAAAACTCCTTCGCATTTTTCTGCCAGGACTTCGCAAGCGACCTTGATCTCGCGAAGATATTTCAGCTTAGCGCCCGGTTCTGGCGTTGACTGCGATGGTTCGACATGCAGATCGCCGAGATCGCGAACCTGATAACCAAGCTGAGCGATTCTGTGATTGAGCCGCGCGACGCGGAGCGCTGCCGGACCAAGTTCAACCCCGGCCATACTAGCGCCGTAGGCCAATGGCACGCCCAGCACGCCGACTGCCTTCTTAATTTCCGAGTCCGTCGCGCTTTGGTTCTGATTATTCTCCGCGACAATAGTGCCTGCCATAGAAGTATCGTTTCCGGGTTAGCCCCCGAGATTAATATTGAAACCACCGCCGCCGCCTCCCTGGGTTGGGAAAAACGGCTTCAAAAGTCCCGCAAGCGCTGCCAGATTGCGCGTTTGAATCAGAATTTCTCCCGGTCCACTGAATTCAGCAACGATGCCCTCGCCGCTCATCATGCTGCGAAAGAAACCGGCGGCCGCTTTGCGCAACGTGTATTGAGTGGTTCCCTCCCAAGCGACAAGGTGACCGGTATCAACGACATAACGCTCGCCCGCCTGCAATGTCTTACGGTGAATTGCGCCAAAAGACGAAACGAGCAGCAGGCCGCGTCCCTGCACCATCAGCACAAACAAACCTTCGCCGCCGAAAAACGATTTGGCGCCGCCCCATTTTGTATCAACAGTTAAACTCGCGTCACCTGCGAGGTAAGAACTTGATTGCACGAAAAAGGTCTGATTGTTCAGTTCAATGGCCGCAATATCTCCCGGCGCTCCAGGCGCAAATGTGACTTCCCCAGATCCGCCGCGCGCGGTGAAGGTGGAAACAAACGCCGACTCGCCGCCGGCGGCTCGTTTGATAGCGCCAAATAGTCCACCCTTCATTTGCGACTGCAGCTCGATGTTCGCCGACATTGAAACCATCGCGCCCGCTTCCGCCTGAATCGATTGCTCCGCCTGTAGCTGAATCACAGCGAGCGAAAATGATGGCTGATGTAACACCTCATATTTGTAACCGCCGCCCTGGCCTCGCGAATCTTCATCAATGTGAATCCCGTGACTCTGCGAGAATCCGGCCGGCTGGCCCGCGGCGGCGGCGACACCGGGCGCGCTCGCCTCGAGCCTATGGCCACACGCGCCGCAGAAAACCGCTCCTTGAAGCAGTTGAGCACCGCACTTTGGACAGTTCATAAAGTGACTCCTTGAGATTTTTCATTAATGATTGCCACAGCTTCTTCCGGCGTCTCGGCAAAGTCCAGCGCCTCGACATCTTCTTGACTTACAACTAAATGCTTTTGCCACTCTCGCACAATGGGCGGCCAGCATTCACCAAGCAAAACAAGTGGACGCGGTCCGATAACACGAGTCTGAATCTTATTCCAAACCAGCGACAACTCAGTAACGGTCCCCATTCCACCGCGAACCGCAATGAAACCGACTGAACGGGTGATCAGACGCTGTAGTCTTTCGTAAAAATGCGGTGTGGCTACTTTGTCGGTGAGATAACGATTCGGTTCTGCCTTAAACTGGTTCATTACTATCCCTAGCACGCGCCCGCCTCGTTCGTGGGCACCACGACTTGCCGCTTCCATTACCCCCAGATAGCCGCCGGTACAGATGGTAAACCCCGAGTCGGCCAAAAGTTGACCAACCCGCCTGGCCTGGGCGTATTCGGGATCGTTTTCGCTACATTTCGCGCCACCAAAAATGGTAACGATTCGTTCCGGGACTTCGGGGGCCATAAGGAATTCTTGCAACGCAAACTATTAGTTGGCGAACCGGCGCTACTTGCTCCCGCAAACTAACAGTTTACGTTACACCTCAATCGTTACTCATCAGTTCGCTGTCGCCGCTTAACATCAGCGAGCCCGACTCCTTGTAGCTCACGTAATCTTCGCGAGTCTCGAAAGAGCCGCCGCTGTACTCTTCGGGAATGGGCGCCGGATCGTAGAGCCGCCTGTCGCGAACATCAACAAAACCGGCGCGCTCAAATAAGAATCGATAGTCTGAAATGCTCAAGAGCTGCACGGGCACTTTTAACTGATCGACCCACTGATGCGACGGCAGGTTTTCGCGGTAGAGATCGACTACAGTAACGAACAGGCCGCCCGGCTTGAGCACTCGTTTGATCTCCCGCAACGCTCCGGCGATGTCAGCGTAGTAATACAGCGACTCCATTGAAAACGCATGGGTAAACTCACCATCGCCAAAAGGAAGTCTCTCCGCACTGGCCACCTGAAATTCGACATTTGAAAATAGGGTGGAACTCTCACGAGCGAGCTTTATCATTTCGTCCGCAATGTCTACGCCAACCACGCGACCATCGCGAGCTTTCTCAGCCAGCAAACGCGTTGCCCATCCTGATCCACAACCCACGTCAAGCACGCGCGCGTCGATTGGAATTGCCATCAGTTCAATTGCCTGTTCGCCGGCCGGACGATGGCCTTTTTCCATGCCTTCGCCGCGTCCGGCTCTGGCCCAGTCGTTGAATTCCAAACGCAAACGCTCGTCAGTTAGTAGATTATCTTCCATCTGTTCGGCGCATCCTGAGCGTGTCGTTACCAAAGCGAGGGCAAGCCCACTTCCTCACCCAGAGCTGATCTAGGTTGAGTCTCAATCCTTGCTTGAAAATCCTTTATCGGAGGACCAACCGCGTAAGCAAGAGCATCTCTCAGGTCAGGAACAGCGGGCGGCAAGCCCACCTTCCTCACCCGGAGCTGATCTAGGTTTGGTCTCAATCCTTGCTTGAAAGTCCTTCGTCGGAGGACCAACCGCCCAAGCGAGAGCATCTCTCAGGTCAGGAAGGTGGGCTTGCCCCCGCTGCTTGTCCCACCATATTTAACAATCCATATTACTCTTGAGCGAAAGTGCTCCCTGCAGTGGGCCCAACAGCTATGGGCGCAGCCGATAAAGCATGCGTGGAAATGGAATCGTTTCTC
>DASXSC010000110.1:0-69455 GCA_036506215.1 Pyrinomonadaceae bacterium
GTTGACTCCTTGGCCGGTCGCTACCACCACCCCAGCCGGGCTGCGGGCTTCCCCGGTCCGCTTCCGGTTCTGATTAGGATAAAACGCCAATGCTGGTCGACTGTTAATCTCTTGCGTCTAATTATGGTGACGAGTCCGCGAGCTGTTGCTCTTCCAAATTGAATTGGCGATAGAAAATCGAGCATCGTTTTTGATTTTAGCTCCAGCGGAGTATGCCATTAGACAGTCACGGCTCTTGTTTCATGCGCCCGTCTGCGTTGAAGCAGAGCGTCGAGACTCCAATCACCGCCGCCCTGCGTTGCCATGTAAAGGAAGATGAAACAAAACAGAATGGCGGGCACGCCCTGGTTCTCCAGCGGCCACGCGCTATTTGGCGCATGAAACTGCCAATAGGCGACGGCCATCATGCCCGACAATATGAAGGCGACGGGCCGGGTGAAGAGACCAAGCATGATCAAGATACCGCCAACAAACTCGAGCACTCCGCCGATACCCATCTGGGACCCGGGCGATGGTCTTCCAGGCTGACCCGGAATTCCGCCAAACCAGCCAAACAAAATTAAGCCTCCAGACTGAAGGAACAACAAACCCGCCACGACACGAAGCAGGAAGTATGTGACTTGCCTGGCCTGGTCCATATTCATAGACTTTCTCCTTTTGCTCCCTGTCCAGGTCGCATTGTGGTGATCCTTTGAATTCTGTGGCTCGCGACCGCAAGCTAAAGCTTGAACTCTAAACTCCTTTGTGGCGGCGTCGCTCAAGTAGTTCAGAGTTCAACCTTCAGGTTGTGGTGTTGATATCCCGCAAACTAAATAAACGCCAAACCGATTCACTTCTTAGCGCGTGCTTCATTCTCTTTGATGCGCGCCTTAACGAGCTTCTTCACAAGCGTGGCGGGAAGCGGCTTGCCGACGGTAAAGCGGATGGTGCCCTTGGATGTGTAGAATGACTGTAGCTCGTCCTTGTGCGCTCTTATTACGGCCATACTCATGGGAAACAAGCTGCAGTGATTCTTGAATGCGGCAAAGGCCACGAGCCCTCGCCCCCGGAGTTTGATCGTTGGGATCTGGTAGCTGATCACCTCGGTGGCTTCGGGAGCGACGCTCTTGATCGTCTGGCGAAGTTTCTCGAGCGTGGCTCGCGGTTCTTCCGGCAAACCCGCCAGATACTCCTCCACATCTTTTGGTGTAACGCTTTTGCCTGATTTCGTTGTTTGGAGCATGTTCTTCTCCTTCCTAATTCGGATATCGAACCGAATTCGAATCGTCTACTGGCCTCATATTCCTTCGCTTTCCGTTCAGCTATTGCCCCTCGCAGGCCCGCTTCACAGTTTCAATGTCAATTTTTTATATTCATTTACCGCACTTGCCGTTGGCCCAGGCTATTACATTTCGCGCCTTTGGCGCTCGAAAACCCAAAGTCTACCGCCCACCCAGGCACACGGGATCGCGGTAACGACGAGCGCGAAGGGATACCATTTGGGCCCAAACTCCGGCCCGGCGTTCCAGGTGCCGACGGCGCCCGCGATGCTCAAGACTGTACCTACAACGCCAAGTGCAAGGGCATTTCCCAGGGGCCGATCCGGCGCTAGCCGCGCCGTGATGTAGCCGCCCGCAACGCCATAGGCGATGCGATAGGCAGTGGTGAGCAGCCATAAGGGCGTACTCATTGGCTTGAACCACGGAGGATAAATCCCCGTCGCGTGCAGCACTACGTCAGTGCCGAGTGAAAGTACGAAGACCGCAACCAAACCCGCGAGCACAGCACCGACGCTTTGAAGAATTCGCCAGGGCCGGTGCGTTTCGGTCGTATCTCTCATGCTTGGTCTCACTGCTTCACTATTCGTTATGGATTAAGTCCTGGTCGTCTTTAAGCAGCATCTCGGCAATCTTAAAGGTGTCGACTACGTCGCCTCGCCTAATAAACTGGCCAGTGCCGACGATGGCTGTGCGACGTTCCCATATATTTTTCGAGCGGGCCAGCTTGTATAAGATGTCGCGCGGCTTATCAATCAAATAAATCCCGACTACGTAGAGCGCGCCAAGATCAACCAGGTCCCAATTGTTAACTTCGGTCATGGCGCCTTATGTAGAGCTTGAATAATTCCTTTCTGCGCGCTCCAGATGTTTTTTTTCGCTAACGTCTGCCGACATATGAGATATCGTCTCCTTCCGATACTCAGAACGGCTCATCTGCGGTTGGGCCGTAAGTACTGGGCACGGGGACGTTGAGCAAACGCAGGTAGACGGAAAACTGACCGCGGTGATGGATTTGGTGGCTTAAAGTAAAGTCTCGGAAAGCGGCGGCTTTGGGCCTTTCAAACAGCAACCGGCCCATCACCTTGAAGCGCCATGGCTGCATCAGGTTCGCGTCCGCAACGCCGGCCAGCGCTTGCCTGGCTTTAGCGACGTTGTCGTCGAAGGTCTTAAGAAGATCGTCAACGGACTTGGCCTGGTAAGGCTTGTGTATGGCTGGATCGAAGTCAACCTCATCCATGTTGAATATCAAATCGGCGAAGCTAAGGAGCTCAGTAATGTGCGATGCGAGCGCCCCTGCCGTGTACGACTTTTCATGGGGACGCCAGTCCAATTTGTCGTTGGGCAGCCGCCCCAGGTGCTTGCGCGTTGTCTGCGCTTCGTGCTCAAACTCTGTAATCAGGGAATCGATCATCGTCATCGCGCTCTACTCCTTTTGAGGTTTTCAGTCGTTCCCAAGCTTAGCGGGGTAAGCCACCCTTCCCAACCTGATCTATTTCCCATAACTATCCGCCGGCAGGCCCGGGATTTGCATCACCGGTCGGATTTCGACAGTGCCAATGCGCGCCCCCGGAATCCGCGCAGCGATGCCGAGGGCTTCGTCGAGATTAGTGGCGCTAATGAAGAAGTAGCCGCCCAACTGTTCGCGAGTCTCCGCAAATGGGCCATCGGTCACGAAGCGTTTGCCGTCACGTACCCGGACGCAGGTCGCAGTCGAAACTGGATGCAGCGGTGCGGCGTCCAGATACTGACCAATTGAGTTGATCTCGTTTGCGAGTTGTACTGACTCTTCTCGCATTTGCTGCAACTCATTCTCGGCCAGCTTGTCCAGGACCTGTTCGTCGTGGTGAACCAGCAAAATGTATTTCATGTGCGTACCTCTGCCAGTAAGTCGACTGAGGAATATTCGGATCGACACCCCGCCGGAAGTATTTCTATCTGGATCATTCAGAACGCTTCTCTGGCAGGCCCGCGATTTCCATCACTGGCCGGATTTCAATGGTGCCGAATCTTGCCGGTGGAATTCGCTCGGCGATGCCGACCGCCTCGTCGAGATCTTTGGCCTCGACCAGGTAAAAGCCCCCGAGTTGTTCGCGTGTTTCCGCAAATGGGCCGTCGGTCACGATCGGTTTGCCGTCGCGCACCCGAACACTGGTTGCGGTTGCAACGGGATGTAGCGGGCTGGCGCTTAAATACTGACCCTTTGCGTTGAGATCTTGCGTGAGCTGCGCCGATTCCAGATAACAGTGCTCCCGCTCTTCCTCGCTGAGAACTTGCTCATCGAGATAAACCAGTAACATGTATTTCATATTGTTTCTCTCTACAAGTTAGTCGAACGGCGAGCGCCCGGATCGACACCCCGCCGGAAAATTATTTACCATGAGACATGCCCTCAGACGTCAACGCGGCCGTTCAGACGGTTTATAGCTCCGACTGGGGCCGGATCGTTGCCACTCTGATCCGGTCTTTCGGCGACTTCGACCTCGCTGAAGAGGCGGCGCAGGAAGCCTTTGCGGCCGCGGTGGACCAGTGGCGCGACTCGGGCATACCTGATTCCCCACCCGCGTGGATCATCCAAACAGCTCGCCACAAGGCGATCGACCGCCTCCGCCGCCAGACACGCTTCCAGGAAAAGGTTGAATCTTACGCTGCCTCCGGCTTGTATCAAACAACCGACGAGCCTGACTACCTCACGGACGAAATTGCCGACGACCGGCTTCGGCTCATTTTCACCTGCTGCCACCCGGCGCTTGCACTCGAAGCGCAGGTGGCGCTGACGCTCCGTACGTTGTGCGGCCTCCAGACGGAAGAGATCGCCCGGGCGTTTCTTGTGCCGCCGACGACGATGGCGCAGCGACTCGTGCGCGCGAAACGCAAGATACGCGACGCGGGAATTCCGTATACGGTACCGGATACGAATGAGATGCCCGCGCGTCTCGAAGCAGTGCTGACCGTAATCTATCTTGTGTTCAATGAAGGCTATGCGACAACTCGAGGCGAGTTGCTGGTGAGAAATGATCTCTGCGCCGAGGCCATCCGGCTTGGACGCCTGGTGAGGAAGTTAATGTCGCCGCAGCCGCCCGCGGAAGCAACGGCTCTCCTCGCGCTGATGTTGCTTCACGATTCGCGGCGCGATGCGCGTCTCGATGACGCCGGAAATCTCATTGTGCTCGAAGAGCAGGACCGAAGCCGTTGGGACAGGCGTCAGATTGCCGAGGCCCTGCCGCTCGTTGCAGAAGCGCTGCGTGGCGGGCGCGGGCCGTTCGCGCTACAGGCGGCAATCGCGGCCGAACATTGCCAGGCGACCCGACCTGAAGAGACAGACTGGCCTGAGATCGTCCGGCTGTACGATGTTCTCGAGCGCTTGCAGCCCTCACCAATCATTTCGCTTAACCGCGCGGTGGCGGTCGCAATGGTGGACGGTCCTCAACCGGCTCTCGCGCTCGTAAATGAGCTCGCCGCTGCCGGCGATCTCGACGGCTATCATCTGTTGCATGCTGCACGCGCCGATCTGCTGCGCCGGGTTGGATCCTATGTAGAGGCGGCGGCAAGCTACGCGCGGGCGCTTACGCTAGTCACTAATGAAAGCGAACGCCGCTTTCTCGAGCGTCGACTGCGGGAAATTCAACCGCTGACAAGTAGTGGATCAGTTTGATGTCCGATAAGCTTTATTTAGCTTGTCGCTGAGTCACGGCAAACTAAAGTTTATCGGATACTTCAACCTAACTACCCATGACGAAGTCAGAACCGCGAGCGGGAGCGCCCAGGTGTGCGTCGTATTCAAGCCGGCGGAGTGGTTCAGCGGGAGTGGCACAGCATCGCTACCACAAGGGGACGACAAATACGGAACCGAGAGCAGCGATTGGGTGTGCGCTTCAGAGTCAACAACAGTGGAGTAGTTGTTTGAAGCATGAGTGACCACACCGCGTGACCCGGTCGCTACTGCTCCCGGTTCCGTATTTGTTTAGCGCCACGTACTTGATTCAAACCTTGCCTTGCCATAAGGCAGGTGCTAACCACAGTTGCGCCAAAATTCTTGCATAGCATGTCAACAAATGCGGAACCGGGAGCAGCGATTGGGTGTGCGCTTCAGAGTCAACAACAGTGGAGTAGTTGTTTCAAGCATGAGTGACCACACCGCGTGACCCGGTCGCTACTGCTCCCGGTTCCGTATTTGTTTAGCGCAAAGTACTTGATTCATAGCTTTCCTTCATAAGGCAGGTGCTAACCACAGTTGCGCCAAAATTCTTGCATAGTGGGTCGATGAATGTGGAACGCGGAGCAATAGCGACCGGGTTCGGAATCATGTATAGACTGCGCAAATGATGCGCGAATTCCAGGAAAGAGATTTTCCCTTGGGTTACCTAATCACCTTTCGCGCTTATGGTACATGGTTGCATGGCGACAGGCGGGGATCTGTAGATCGATTTCACAATTCCTTTGGTAGCCCACGGCTTCCTCACAACGAACGTTGGCGGAAATACAATCGGGAGGCTCTAAGTCAGCCACCGGTGAAACTGAGAGATCTTCATAGAGCGGCGGTCGCGGAAGCAATTCGCGAGACCTGCAAAATCCGCAAGTGGGAGTTTTGGACCATGAATGTTCGTAGTAACCACGTTCACACTGTGGTGTCCGCGCCGTGCAAGCCTGATAAGATCCTTGCTGCCTTCAAGGCGAATGCTACGCGCAAGTTGAGGGAGGCTGGTTGTTGGCACTCCAGTAGAAGCCCTTGGGTTGATCGCGGCAGCAAGCGATATTTATGGACAGAGCAAGACGTAATTAACGCTATTAGTGTACGTTGAGTATGATCAAGGCGAACCTCTTTAACTGCGGAGGTGTTGGATTTCAATAACTCGTTCAACTCAGCACATCACGCTAGGATCAATGATCTGGCGCGCCCAGTGGGTCATCAAATACGGAACCGGGAGCAGTAGCGACCGGTCTTCGCTCGTAGCGAAGCCGGTGGAGTGTTTGTTTCAAGTATGAGTGGCCACCCCGCGTGACCCGGTCGCTACTGCTCCCGGTTCCGATTTAGTCGACCCACGAAGCACGAATTTTAGCTTGCCTTTACCCGGTCGCTACCGCTCCTGGGTCCGTATTTGTCGTCCGACTGCGATAGCGACGGTCTACCACTCATCCTTGAATCAACCATTCCGCTGTTGTTGACTTCGAAGCGCCCACCCGGTCGCTACTGCTCCCGGTTCCGTATTTGTTTAGCGGCAAGTGCTTGATTCAGGATTAAATAGCTTAGGATTTCAAACTTTAGTTTGCTTCTTCGATGCATGGCAAGCTAAAGCTTGAACACTCAACTACCGGCCAGCCGACGGATCTAAATGTCGTGTTGTCTGTTCGGTCACACTCGCCGCGGGAATCTGACGGGGTCCGCTTGCTTCCAATTTACCTGTCTCGATCGGCGGAGACGATTTCGCGTCAATAGACTGCCGAGATTTGGTGCGTTGGTACGCCAACATGTCCCACGCGCTCGCCAGAAACAGTAGCAACGCACCAACGAACATGAACACCGCCGAGATCCCAGACCCCTGGTGACCAACTATCATCCAAATGCCGCTGAGCAACAGAAATACGCCGGATAGGCCCGTCAGAATACTGTCTCGGCGTAGCCGGTTATGCTTCTTTTCAATATGTTCGTCTAATTTGCTGACGAGCGTTAGGGGTAAATGCTTCGCCATGGCCTGCGCGACAACCGTCAAGTTCTCTCCGCACGCGCGACAAAACTTCGCATCATCGGCATTTGGTTGAGCGCACTTAGGACAGTACATGGTGTGCCTTTAACTTGCCTTCGCAATAGGCGCGACGCCACAGTTTAGGTGACCGGGCTGTGAAATCTGCGGATACTTGTCCACTGCCCACTGCCCACAGCCCACCGCTCTCGTTCATTCATAGATCCGGTCTTCAACCATTAGTCGCTCGAGCGCAGCGTGGCCGCTCGGATCAACCTTCACTTCGACACGCGCTTTGTCGCGATGCTCTCTCAGATCGTCAGCGAGGTGGCTGCGCTTTGCTTCGGGAATGTAGAAGTCTTCTATGCCGTATTTGATCCAGTTGCCGTTGATTCGTCCGAGTAGCGCAGCGCGATTCTCCGGCAGGTTAGCCGGTAATTCACGCTCAAGCGATACTGGCTTCCAGATCCCATCGCCGCCCTTCTCAATTACCGCATAGCACCAACTTCCGTCTGCGAAGCCGGCTGACGATTCATTTGTCAAATTGTGGGCATTCGGAAAAGCGTCAACTCTGCTGATATCAAAGCCGAGAGTGGCATAGTAACCACTCAAGATATTGTAAGGGTCAACGGGTTGTATCTTGAGGACCACAGTCTTTCCAGTCCTCAGCGTGTACACCTTACGAGCCGGCACGGCAACCAGAATTAACGCTTGAACGACCACGGCAGCTACGAAACCGACTAAGAGGCTGCGCTTACTCATATCCCGTTTCCTCCTGTCTCAGCTGCGATGCGACGGATGTGGCGGCGCAAGTATTTTTCGTAGCTTATGCCGGCCAGGATAACCGCTACGCCGCAGGCAAGGAACGCCGCAGACTTGACCAGCAAGGATGTCTCATACTCCAGGAAGCGCGACAGAATAAGCAGGACCAGGTACAAAGAGCCTAACCAGAAGACGGCGCGACGTTCATCAATCAAACTGGCGCCAATAATAACCGCCGCCAGGATCAAGGCCGCCAGGTTAGCGGTAACAGTGAAGAGAGACTCTCCATTGGCTGCGTCTGCCCTGGCCAGCAAAGCACTGGCGCAGAGGATTCCGCCAACCACCAGCACGCCCGTAGTTAACCACAGTTGAGGTTGTCGTCCTTTCCGCCACAACAACACAGACGCGGCGATTGTTAGAACAAAAAATAAAATTGCCCATTGTGATCGCATCGGTCCAAACACCGATGGATTCCACAAATAATGAAATGACCAGACGTACGCGGCCACGGCCAACACGCTCAACCCTGAACCCGCCGCCAGGTTTGAAAATTCTGAGCGCCACTCTGCCGCGCGATGGAGTTCACCGAGTGTCCACATAAACATACCGCCCGCCGCCATCGTGAGCAGCAATTGTCTCGAGCCCCCATGAACGCCGGCCAAAACACATGCAGCAGTGATGATGCCGAGTAGTGTGCCGGTGTAGAGCACTCGCGAACGAATAATCCAGGCGAGCGGAAGCAAAGAGACGGCCAAAATGAGGGGATAAAACAAAGCTGCCTGATCGTGATTGTCGTACTGAAAACCGAGGAACCAGAGGAATGAAGTGAGGAGGACCAGCACGCCGATTATCCAGCTACGGGTGGCCCAGGCCATCACCAGCGAGCCGAAGGCCCAGGCTCCGAATCCTGCGTACCAGTTGCTACTGACGTGAAAGATCTGCGCGACCAGGCCTATGTTTGCGCCGAAGACCAGGCAGCCGCAGAAGATTAAAGCGTGACCCAGGCGCCGCCAATTCTTTCCTTGCCAGAGCCAGAAGCCAATAATGTGAAAAGCCAACAGAGCGGTGAAGAGAAGCGCGAGTTTGATGGGCGTGGGAATAACTTCCCAATTCGCGGCGACAAAACTAATCAACCCGCCGCCGAGTAACAGGCCGCCTAATGTGAAGATGACCGCCGACAACAAGCTCGAAGACTCGTGCTTGAGATTATCGAGTTGATATGTGCTTGCGAGCTGCTTTTCAGTTTCTTCGGATACGATGCCTTTCTGAACCCAGATCGGTAATTCGGTTCGCAAGGCCGCGCGAAACTTAGTGCTCATGTTTTGATTTGGAGTCATTGCCATTTCAATTGGTGATTTACGATTTACGAGCGCAGCTTATTGCCGACCTGACCTCTGACCTCTGACTGCCACCGCCCACCGCGCATTGCCTACTGCTAGCTCCACACGCCAAGGGCACGGCGCGTCGTGACCAGCTGTGCTACGTGGTAGGCGTTGTGATCGGCAACCAGCAGCAGCTCGCGGAGATATGTCTGACCGCTTCCATGCGGTATACGCGCAAAAAGATTCACCGAGTTATCAACGACAAGCTCTTTCAGTGTCTCACGATCGCGACGAAATGCTTCAATACTTTCTTCCCAAGCCTGGTCGTTAGGCGGCATGGCAGATGAAGGCCAATAATGCTCCATCGGCGGCTGAACATAAGCGGAGTCACGGCAGAAATCCAGTATATCGACCTGCGTGAGCCTAAGGTGCTCGATGAGCTGCCAGGGAGAGTGAGAAAGTCGTTCAGGTATGACGCCTCTTACTGACTGTGGGATACCTTCGACCGCCGTATCGAAGTTTACGTGGGCATCTTCCCAGTCGAGCAGCTTCCGCAAATGTTCCCGCAATGTTTTGTCTTGATCCATCTTATTCTCACTTTGGACCGCGGCGATCTGGCGCCGCTTTCAATTTCTTCATACCAAAAGCGCTGTCAAGCCAGACTCAATGTTGCAACTGAAAGCCTGGGCCATCTGCCCAGGCACAAGCCAGCCGTGTATATCGTCTGAATCGGTGAATCGCGATAAGGAACCCGAATTTCTTCCGCCACTCAATGAACCCGTGCGGCTTTGCCGCCGCACAGTGCGGAAAGGCTTTGCCTTTCCGACGCGCGCTATCTATTTCTTTCATGAGGCTTCGCCTCATGAATTCTGAGGCGCAGCCTCCAGTGGATTTGCGAGACTCTCGGGTAAGGCAGAGCCTTACCGCACTGTGCGGCGGCGAAGCCGCGACAAAAGCAACGCGGTTCCTGCCGTCTCGTCGATGTTGGAAAAGGCGATAAATAGGAATCTGGCGTTTGACCTTCATGGCTGGGCCACACAATGCGAAATTAGACCCGCAACGCGAAACGTTTTACTTCTGCAACAACTTATTCTTATTCAAAAACGCCAACACTGTGTCGTTAAACTTTACCGGCTTTTCCATCATGATGAAGTGGCCCACACCATCCCAGATTTGGAAATCCAGCTTCGGCGCAATACTGCGATAACGCTGCTCAAGATCCGGCCCGTAAAACGGGCTCTTGGCCATAATCGCCAGCACCGGCACATTGATTTTGTCTTCTCCCCAAATCGAAGCGTCAGCCATTCCTTCCATCGCGCTCACCAAAACGTACTGCGGTGTGTTCAGAAACGAAGCCTTAATTCGCTCCTGCGCTGCGGCCGAAAGACTTGGACCAAACATGCCAGCAAACATCTTTCCCACAGACTCTTGGTAGCCTGGGCCACGAAAACCAGCAATCAGGGCATCCATCCTTGCCTTATCGCCAAACGGCCGCAGCGGACCGTCAACAATGACAATCCCGAGCGTCTTCTCGGGATAGTTCCGATAGAACTGCCGGGCGACCGGCGTTCCCATACTGTGACCAACCAGCACCGCCCGCTTCACCTTTGCATCGCGCATGACGGCATCAACCGCTCTCGCGAAAAGATCCATGTTGTAATTAACCGGGGCAAGAGCGCGACCGTTAGGGATCTCAACTTGAATCTGTTCAGGCTTATCGCTCTCGCCGTGGCCGGGAAGATCGATCGCGATCACGCGATTTCGCTTCGCGAAGTCGGGAAACTGGTCGCGCCAGTTATCCAGGTTGCACGTCCACCCATGGATCAGGACCAGCGCCTCGTCGCCCTTGCCATAGTCCACATAGTGTATGCGCGCGGCGTCGACCCCAGACCCCAGATCAAGCTTCGTAAACCGCGACTTTTCCTTCACGCTTTTCTGCGCCTTGGCTGGCGTTGCCACCGCCAGTGCGAAAGCGAGAGCAATAGCGAAAAAGAGCAAGCCGCCTGGGTGAAGGATTCGTTGCCGCGTGAAAGGCTGTCTGAGTTTCTTTGTCATAAGAAATTTCCTCTCGTCAAAATCATGATGTTCACTAATAGCTCTGTGCCGATTGTAAGCGCGATCATCATCTGAATGCGCCGTTGACTTACTTAAGTGCTTGCGGCATGTCGGCGACCGTGTAGACAACCACCGCAAGCGCTGCGACGCAAAGTGCGAGGTCTTGCGGGTTGATTTTTTCTAGAGTGTCTGCCGGCGTATGGTGAATGTCGAAGTAGTGCGTGCCATCCACGTCGAGACTCGCGCCGACGACACCCTCGCGCATCATCGGAGTAATGTCTGCGCCGCCGCCATTCGCAGCTACGCGATCCGCGCGGATGCCCGCCAGGAGTTTCACGATCTCCTGAAGGTTGGCACGCGCCTGCGGAGGAGCGGCGGCGGCAAGGCCGAATCCCTCTGGCCGATAAGTACCGGAATCAGACTCGATAACAAGGATGTGTTTCGAAAGTTCAGCGCGATGTGCCTCCAGATAACCGTTGCCGCCGCGCCCGCCGTTCTCTTCGTTGGTCCAGAGCACAACCCGGATCGTGCGGCGCGGTCTCAGCCCGAGTTCTTTGAGCAGTCTGACAGCCTCCCACGACATGATGGCGCCGCCGCCATCGTCGTGTGCCCCCTGGCCCACATCCCACGAATCAAAGTGCCCACTAACCAGAACGACTTCGTCCGGTTTCTCCGAACCCTTGATTTCTGCGACGACGTTTGCCGACTCGGCGTCGGGCAGAAATTTGGCCTCCATCTTGAGTCGTAACGTGGGGTGGTCGCCGCGATCATGCATTCGCTGCAGCAACTCAGCGCCTTCGATGGTGATGGCGGCAGTGGGAATTTTCGGTTGTTTCTCATCATAAGCCATCGCTCCGGTGTGCGGGGTCTGGAGGCTCACAGGGGTGACTGAGCGCACGAGTGCAGCGACCGCCCCATAGCGAGCCGCGCGTGAAGCACCTGACGAGCGGTAGCGAACTGTTTCACCGTAATTAGTAAACGGCACGTTGTAGACGACGATCTTTCCGCGTGCCCGCTCGCCCAACGCGTCGAGTTCGTCGAAGCTGCGCACGACAATCGCTTCTGCTGCGATGCCTTCAGGTGGCGTGCTGACGCTATTGCCTAATCCCAGCATCAACAGTTTTTGCGCAGCAGGACCGATCATCTCGAGACTCTCTTCGCCGCGCACCCAGTGTGGCACCATTACCTTTTCGGCGCGCACGTTATCCAGTCTGTCGCGCTTCATCTCGGTGATGGCCCACTCAATCGCGCGTTCTAAACTTTTCGAGCCGCTGAGACGATTGCCGATGTGGTCGGTAAGGTGCGCGAGCCTCTGATAGGCTCGATCACTTGTCAGTGCTGCGCCGATAATGCGTCCGGCCGGCGTGCGGTAGTCGTCAATCTTGACGGTTGCTGGCGGCAACGGCACGGGCGTAGGCGAGGGGGATGGCGATGATTGGGGCCCGGCGGTTGGAGGTGCCGGATTTTGCTGTGCGAAAGCGGGCAGGTAAATCAATGTCAATATGATTGCGAGCGATTGAAATAGACGCAAGTGCAGAGTGCCCCCCTCGGGAGATCGTGTTTGTAGGTGAACGTTAACTGACGGTGAAACGCCACGCAGTTTAGCTGATTCAAGAAGAATTGTGCACTGGTGCACAGGTAGTTGGGGGTGTCTAATATGCATAAAGCAGGCAGAGGGCAGAGAGCAGAGGGCAGAGAGCAGAGAGCAGAAGTCAGTTGGGCCCGTAAGTAGTAAAGCGTAAATCGTGAATCTTAAACCCGAGCCGAAGCGTCGTTAGTCCGCTTAGCTGACGAATGATAGTAGCCCACCGATTGATCGGTGGGATCAGGGGCGAATATCAACAGGCAGTCCGTGAAGCGGACGGTTGAAGCTCAGAAAACGAAGCGAGAGTCGTATTCGATGCCATGCTTTTTCAGAAGATCTAGAAACTCTTCCTGGAACGTCTTCTTACGATGGTGATCTTTTTGGTTATTGATGTAGGCGATCGTCTTGTCCACTTGTGAGGCGCTCACACTGAATGCCCCGCATCCTTCCTGCCACCCGAACTTGTTGTGTTTCGGAAAAGTGTCATGCACCCATTTTGAGGATCCGCCTTTGATTAACTGAACCGCCTTGGCAAAACTCATCATGCCCGGAAGGGATAACAACGCATGCAGGTGATCCGCTGTCCCGCCGATCGCGAGCGCTTTCATTCGGTTTTCTCTGGCAATGCCTCCGATGTAAGGCAGAGGCGTGATTCCAGGTCGGAGTTGATAAACGGATAGCGATCTTTCGTACTGAAGGTGCAATGCATGAGGTTGTTGACATAAGAGTGTGACACGACACGGTCCTTTCAGTCGTCCGCTGCGCGGACTTGTTGGGTTAGATGGCCGCTGATCCCAGCGATGAATCGCTGGGCTATTGTCAGACGTCCGCTGCGGCGGACTCAAGCTTCGCATGGCTTATGCGCTAACGACGCGTGGGCCAAAACTCTTGCATGGTAGGTCGAGGAATTCAGGAGCCGCCAACGGACCGAGGAAAGCCGCAGCCCGCCTGGGTAGTAGGAACGACCGCGGTTCCGACCCTCCTTTTTGTAGGCGAAAACAGGCTAACCAAAAAAACCGAGAGGCCGGGTTTGGCCCGGCCTCAATCGATTGGCGGAGACTTTCAGCCTCAACAGGTCACTGTCCTCACCCCAGCAACCTCTCACCGTTGCGCCGCATTTTACAAATATTCCTGAATTCGTCAATGCAAGAATCCTTGCATCGGGTTGTGAAAATCAGAATTAGTGTCCCGGGAGTTGGAAATCTCACATATGGACACCCCCGGAGATCACCTAATCCAGATGGGCGACCGGAGATCAGCCGTATAATATTGGTTCGGTCGACTCTCGCAAGAGGTAGCGGTGGTGCTGAGGTAATGGTTCTGATCAAGACGATAGTTTTTACCTTTCTTGTGCCCGGGACCGTTACGATATTAGTCCCTTACTGGTTGCTGTCCTCTTCCGCCTCCCCGCAGCCGGTGCAGTTGGGAGTCTTTCGATATTTTGGGGTCTTGCCAATCTTAATTGGCATAGCCATCTATTGCTGGTGCGCATGGGATTTTACGTTTGCCGGGCGAGGAACACCGGCACCCATTGATCCGCCAAAAACGCTGGTCGCGCGCGGTCTCTATCGCTATGTCAGAAATCCAATGTACCTTGGAATTCTATCAATCCTGCTGGGCGAGGCTTTGCTCTTTGCCTCATGGAGATTGTTTGAATATACAGCCGTAGTTTTCACCTTCTTCTTCCTTTTTGTAGTGCTTTACGAAGAACCGGTTTTAAGGCGGAAGTTTGGTGAATCATACCGACGGTATTGCCGGAGTGTGCCGCGATGGGTTCCCTGGAGGATAAGAAACACTCATGGCCAAGTTGGTGCTGAAGGAGAAAAGAGCCAGACATGAGTAAAGGTTCGACGCGTCATGGGATTCTCGGCCTGACTTCTAACTTCTGACCTCTGACGCCGACGCCTGAGTCCTGGCTCCCTAAGGATTCCACTTCAGCACTTCATCGATGGACGCAACGGCGATCGGATGGTAAGTCGGTCGCGCGCGGCGGTAGATGGTCAGCGCTCGTTCTTTGCCTTCCGGAGTTTTTGCCAATTCCTCATACAACGGTTTGATGAACTTGCGGCGACCAATCGAGGTCAGAAATTCTTCCAGACGCGGATACGCCGCCTGGTAGCGATTGCGGATCGACATCAACAGCCACTGAAATGCAATTTCGGAGTTGCCGGAGCGCGTCAACTTAAACGCCTGGTCCAGCTCCTCCATCTTCTTAAGGTCCAGTTCCTGCGGTAACGATTTCAGGAAATGTAGCCATTCCTGAGTGGTCCACCTAGCCGCTGGAATTCTCGCGAGCGGTAGCTCACCTCGTAGCCAAAGCTTTGCTTGTTTTTCAACCCGACTGAAAGCGGGCGAACTCGGTTGCGGAGCGTTGGCCGGAATACCCGGTTTGTTGATCCATTCATCCACGGGAACTCGCGCGGCCAGGTTGGGATACTTATCCAGCAGGTTGTGCTGCAAATAATCAAGAAACTGTTCGGTGGTGATGCTCTGGAAAGCGAAATGGTCGAAGTAACCGCGGAGGAAACGATCAAAACGGGCGCGTCCGAAGGTCTCTTCGAGGTGACGCAGGAAGAGAGCACCCTTTTCATATGGGATGTCGGTGGAACCTTCATCCGGGTCGCGGCCCTTTAGATCAATATGCAAGATCTCGTCGCGATCTTCCAGCGTAGCGAGTTCTTCGCGCAAATCACGAAGACCCAGGGCGGCTTCCATCTTCTCGCGCGCGCTTCCGTAAACAGCCTCCAGAATGCGCCGTTCCAGGTAAACCGTGAAACCTTCGTTCAGCCAGAAATCGCGCCAGGTCGCATTGGTAACCAGATTCCCTGACCATGAATGGGCCAGCTCGTGGGCCACTAGTGAGACGAGACTCTTATCGCCGGCCAGAATCGTCGGCGTAGCGAAAGTTAGCCGCGGGTTTTCCATACCACCAAAAGGGAAGCTTGGCGGCAAAACCAGCAGATCATAACGGCCCCAACGATAAGGCCCGTAAAGGCGCTCGGTGGCCAGAACCATCTTCTCTGTATCGTTAAGTTCTCTCGCCGCTTTATCAACCACCTGCGGTTCCGCATAAACTCCGGTGCGCCGTCCCAGAGGCTTGAACTGGAGATCACCCACCGCCAACGCGATCAAATACGAAGGAATGGGTTGACGCATCGTGAACTGATAGTCGCCGTCGCGCGGGGTGCGCGAATCGTTCTCCGCACTCATAACTGCGAGCAAACGGCGAGGCGTGCGCACGCGCGCCGTGTAGCTGACGCGTACTTGCGGCGTGTCCTGCAAAGGGATCCAACTGCGAGCATGGATCGCCTCTGATTGCGTGAAGACGAAGGGATCTTTCTTTCCTGCAGTTTGAGAAGGATCGAGCCACTGCAGGCCGGAAGCTCCGGGACTGGTCGAATAGTGAATGCGAATTCGATTAGCTTTTTCGGGTAAGGGAATTGTTAGTGGGGCGCCGAGGATTTTGTCGACTGAACCTACACTGAAAGTCGCCGGTGAGTAATTTGCGCCGTCCGCAGATGTTTCAACTTTCTCGATGTTCAAATTCCTGGTATCCAGAATTAGAGGTTCGTTCTGCGATACTCTCTCAACAGTTAGAACCGCAGTCCCTTTTAGTATCTTTCCATCAAACAGCACATCCCAGTCGAGATCTAGATGACGCACCCGAACAGCAGCGGGATTTGCGTACGAATGAAAATCCCTGGCTGCCTGTTCGCGAAGATATTGAGTGTTCGCCACGCTTTGACCAAGTGTTATCAAGAGGCACAGGCAAAAAACAAAACGCGCAATCCTATTCATTAGATCTCCCCCCGCGATCGTTACTCTACCGCACACAAAAAAGGGCGTCGAGTTAGCCTAACTGATGCAAATAGTAAATGGTGAATGGAAAATGGTGAACGGGAAGGCACCTTGAGGTAGTTAAGGTCCTTCTTCTCTGGATAGAACTAATTGGCCTTGGCCGCGTGCAGGGCCCGCATAGAAAACCGCAGTCGCTTATCAGTTCACGAGTTGTTCAGAACGCTAGTTACTTCCGCCGGCCTTTGGTCTTCACTCTCTCCCTGCTCTTCCGCGTTTGGAGTTTCATATTCGCTAATGGTGATGTAGGTAACGGTATCCCAGGCGTTGTGTATGCCGATGAAGAGCAGCAGTAGAGCAGTTGCAGCGATCACGAAAAGAACGCGTTGCGGATAGCTCCGAAGCGCGATTGCCGAGATGAGCAACAACGCATACGCGAGCAGTGGCAGCGCCGCATGCCACAGCCAGTCTTCAAAAACTGGACGATAGGTCGGCTGTCTCCGCGCTCGTCCGAGTACAATTAAGCCGTACACTACGCCCGCAAGTCCGCACGCACCGAGGGCAAGGCTAACACGCGACAGCCCTTGCCACGGGGCACTTAGAATTGCGGCTATGAGCAGCACGGCGCAGAAATGTACGATTGTGGGAGTGCTAAACGCCTCGATCTCGCGACCAGTAGCTCGTCTCTTCGACTCGGCAATCAGGGCAATCACCACAAACTGCAATCCGGTGAGCGCTGCGCCCGAGGAACCGACGATGACGTAAAAGCTTTCCCAGGCAACGAGTGGCGACCGTGCGGCTTCTTCCATAATGGCGAATAGTAAATCGTAAATAGCAAATGGTGAATACTAAATTGTCAGTTGTCCGATAAGCTTTTAGCTTGTCGCTGAGTCACGAAAAACTAAAGTTTATCGAAGGAATGTAGTTCAACCTGCGCCCGCGGCTCTGCCGCCGCACTGATCGGTAGGCGAACTCTAAGAAGTGACGCTCAAGCGGCGATGGGTCTCTGACCTCCGGTGCGCGGTAAGTCTGTGACTTACCGCGGAACTGTCCAACAAAACCTTTCCGGTCTATGACCGGAACTGAAGGTCGGAGACCTATGAATCTCAAGGAGACCCTCGGCAAGTCGGAGACTTGCCGCGCATCGGCGGTCACAGACCTTACCTGACTACGACCACCGGAGATCGCTCCAATGGTCCAGTACAGGCATTGGAAATCACGGCCGGCAAGAAACCAGTGTGGGCACTTCGCTCATGGATAGAACCCTGGGACCTGGGACCTGCTACAACGATTCAGTTATTGGATAAGCCGTCAGCTCCTGAGAAGGTCCACTTCGGCGACATTAAGTAGGAACAATGAAACGGCCCTTCACGTTGTTGCTAGGTGTCATCCTAATAGCCTGGACGTTATCAGCCTGCCCGCAACATGATCGCGCCATGTCCCGGGATTGTTACGGAATACTCCGGTCCCGGCCATTCTATGTTCTGATGCAACCAAAGATCTCGCAGGCGCGTCCTCCCATTAATTCCAAGGTCCGCCCAACGGACGGTGACTTTTGCGGGCTCCGCTGCGCGATTGAATAGCGCCACTGCCTGAGCGCCTCCGGAAAGTGGTCGCGTCCAGATCTCCTGTTCCCCGGATTTCCAAAGCTGTTTGCCTTGCTTGCCGTCTTTGTCCTGATCGACGGCGACCACTTCCTCGTTGGTGAGAATCGCGAGAATCTCCGGACTCATGCTGCGGAGGTCGTTGCCTGCCAACAATGGCGCCGCCAGCATGGCCCAAAGAGTCATGTGCGTTTTGTACTCGGTTTCAGTCATGCCGCCGTTGCCAATTTCGAGCATGTCGGGATCGTTCCAGTGCCCCGGCTTGGCCCACTGAGCAAGTTCGTTCTGCCCAAATCCGATTCGCGCCATCGAATCCCAGGCATCCCGAATATCGCCCGTGGTGCGCCAAAGGTTTCCACCAACATCGGCGCCCCATTTCCAAACATCCTGACGGCCATACTGGCAAAGACTGTAGACAATGGGGCGGTTCGTCTTGCGGAGCGCATCTCCCATTATCTGATAGAGGGCTTGCATCTCTTCGTCGGTGTACAGCGTGCGCGCGCCGCACCAATCATATTTCAGATAGTCGATCCCCCACGCGGCATAGGTGCGTGCGTCCTGCTCTTCGTGACCGTAGCTGCCCTCGTAGCCGGCGCACGTGTTGGGCCCAGGTGAAGAATAAATTCCAAGTTTCAGCCCTTTGCTGTGCACGTAATCCGCCAGCGCTTTCATGTCAGGAAATTTCTTGTTGGTCTGGATGTTGCCCGCAGCATCGCGACCAGCTTCCCACGTGTCGTCAATGTTCACATAAAGGTAACCGGCTTTTTTCATCCCATTACCGGCCATCGCGTCTGCAATGCTGCGCACTGTTGCGTCATCCACGCGACTCGCGAATTTGTTCCAACTGTTCCAACCCATCGGCGGTGTCCGAGCGAGGCCATTGTCCGGAACCTTGTGCAACGCCGGAAGAGGATTGCGTGGGGGAAGCGCGCCTTCGCCGGCAGGCGCACGAACGGCCACCATCTCCGTCGGCTTGTCAGTCGGTCGACGACGCGTTGAGACGTGCAACTCGTTTCCTACCAACCGGCCTTCATATTGAACTTTGCGTTCGTTCTTGCCGTCTTTCATCGTTGCGGTGACGGTAAAACCCTCCGGGCCGCCCGTGCTTTCCATGATGCGATAGTAAAACTGCGTGACCCTGATCGACCCGGTGATGCGCGTGCCTTCCTGTTTTAAATCGAGGTAGGTGGTGCGAAAGGTGCCGTCCGCATTTGGCGTGCGCACTGCCCAGTTACCAGTTAGCGATTCAGCCGCAGGTTGTTGCGCAGAGACAAGAGCGATGACCAAACTCGCCAGTAACGAGATGACCATTGTCAGGGCAACCCTGAATTGAAAACGATGACAATACTGACGTTTAGCATCCATCAGAACAAGACCTCCATTCGGCATGCAAAGAGCGGGGGCGAGCCCACCTTCCTGACTGCACGTCGCCATAGTTGAACTTTGACACTCAAGGTTTCGCAATCTCACGCAACGCTATTAACTTGCAATCAGGAAGGTGGGCTCGCCCCCCCTTACCAGACAGCACGTCGCCACGGTTGAACTTTGACACTCAGGTTTCGGAATTCTCACTCAACGCTATCAACTTGCAGTCAGGAAGGTGGGCTCGCCCCCCGCTCCTTCAGACAGAAGCTAGATCGACGGTCGTAGCTTTGCAGGTTCTGCATTGACCGCGACCGTTGCATTCTCTAGCCCGCTGGATGTTGCCTCGATTCGAATCTCGCCTGCCTGTTTCGTTGCTTGCACAAATAGCATGCACAATCCATTGAACGCACTCCGCTTGCCTTCGATCGGAGAAGCAGGTTTATCAGGCTCATGACAACTGGGATCGCCGTTGCCGAGGCCGATCAGGCGACCCGCACCGGTGGCCTTGAAGCTGATTTCGTTTCCTGCGGTCGGCACGAAGCGAGCTTTAGCGTCCAACACTTCAACCGCGATAACCGCCAAGTCCTCGCCGTCAGCAAAAATCTTTTGCCGGTCGGGACGAAGGACGAGTCTGGCCGGCGCGCCTGTTGTTTCGTGTCGCTCAGTAAGCACTACTCGGCCATTCTTTGAGCCACGCGCCTCGATGACGCCCGGCGCGTACCGCAGCCTCCATTGCACATGCGAGTTGCGTTCAACTTTCTGCGAACCCAAACTGGCTCCGTTCAGCAAAAGTTCGACGCTGTCGAGATTGCTATAGCACCACACGTCGATCTCCTGGCCTTCCTTGCCGCTCCAGTTCCAGTGGGGAAACAGATGCAGCACCGGCTCCGAGCTCCACCAGGACTGATAATAGTAGAAAATGTCTTTCGGAAAACCACACGTGTCCAACGCTCCGAAATGCGAGCTGATGCATGGCCAGGCATACGGACTCGGCTCGCCACGATAATCGAAGCCGGTCCAAAAAAATCCTCCGGCCAGGAATACGCGTTCGTCGTAAACCTTCCACCAATCTTCGGTGCCGCTGGCGTATCGGGGAAAGTTTACGTCATACGCGCTGACGTAGCCCTTCTCTTTGTCATTCACGTAAATGCCGCGCGTGAAAAAACTGCTCGCAGTCTCGCTGCCGACTGTCGGCAGCTTCGGAAATTTTGCGTGAAACTCGTCTATGTTCTTAGCCAGGTTAACGCCTCCGCCAGCACCCGCGTAGTTGAAGCCTTGCACGTCAACGACGCTGGTTACACCTTTGCCCCAGGCCCCATTTACGGCAATCGTCACCGGACGCGTTGGGTCGAGTTTGCGCGCCAATCGCTTCATCGTGGCGGCGATGCGCGCGCCGCGCTCGGTGCCCTGCTCGCGCTCTTCATTCCCAAGCGACCAAATAACAACGCTCGGGTGATTTCGATCGCGGCGAATCAAACGTTCGAGCTCGCTGAGCCCTTCAGGATTGGACGACATCATACGCGTCTCGTCCATTACAAGCATGCCCAAACGATCGCAGGCCTCGAGCAGTTCAGGTGTCGGTGGATTGTGCGAACTGCGGTAGGCGTTCGAGCCCATGTTCTTCAGCCGTTCGATGCGGTAATACTGCAAACGATCGGGCAGCGCTGAGCCGACGCCGGCGTGGTCCTGGTGATTGCAACTGCCTTTCAACTTCACGGGCTTTTCGTTCAGGAAAAACCCTTTGTCGGGCTCAAAGCGAATGGTGCGAATGCCAAAAGTTGTTTCGTCGCGATCCGTGACCATGCTGTCGCTCTCAAGCGTGGTGATCACACGATAAAGCTGCGGCGCTTCTATTGACCAGAGCAACGGGTGCTTGACTACGGCTTGCGATTCAAATGTTTGACTTCCCCAGGCGGCAAGGGTTGCTGGTTTCGATTGTGTTGTGGCGATGACTTTATCGTCCGGGTTCACAATGCGCGATATCACTCGGCAGTTTCTGGCTTTCTCGCTTTCGTTCTCGACTTCCGTGCTGATCACAATGGTCGCCGCGTCTTCGCGAACTTCCGATCTGACGAAAGTTCCCCACTGGGCCACGTGCAACGGATCGGTCTTTGTCAGCCAGACGTGCCGGTAGATCCCGGCGCCTTCGTAAAACCAGCCTTCACCCAGGGTTGCATCCACGCGTACAACCAAAACATTCTTGTCGCCGAAGTTTGCAAAATCAGTGAGGTCAAATTGGAAGGGTACATAGCCGCTAAAGTTCTCGCCAATGTAATGACCGTTGAACATCACCATGGCGTCACGAAATATGCCGTCAAATTCAATCGTGATGCGCTGACCCGCATCCGCTGAAGCAAGCGTGAACAGGCGCCGGTACCAACCGATACTCGTTTCGGGATATTCGCGGCCGACTGGTTTTGCGCCATGATGTGGCAACAGTGGCGCCTCTTTGAACGGCAGCTCAACGGCCCAGTCGTGAGGGAGATCAACGCTTCTCCAGCTGCTGTCATTGAAGTCTGATCGCGTGACCGGGAGAAAGCCTCCCGACTTAGCGAACTGCAGCTCTCGCCGCCGCTCTCCCAGACCAAAGTCTTTCGCCGGATCATTTGCATGGCCCAACTGGAAGCGCCAACCGAAATCCAGCAACAGCCGCTGGCGCGGCGAGGTGGGCAACTGAGTGGAGTGCAGGGCAGCCTCTGCGGTATTTGCACTAGCGTCTGCCGTTGCTGAGAAAGGCAACGCGTCCGCGGCGACTAAACCTGCGGAAGCTGCCAAAGCGGTCTTCAATAGATCGCGACGCGTCAGATGCGACATTACGTTCTCCTGATGTAACGCGAGCTGAAGTTGGTTCGTTGGTTCAATTGAAAATGAAGAATCTGCGCAAGAGAAACTAAGCGTTGCTGTTAGTTAATCGCACCGGTCCTGCCAAGCTGTCGCACGGCTGCCGCGAACCTCGCACTCCGGCGCCGGGAGATCGGGATTCGTATACCGCAGCCCAGTACGGCAACCAATGCGCCTGCGCGAGTGCGCGTCAACTCGCGCACGCCGTCGAGCCGAACCAGGGCCCGTCGGTGTGCGCGGATGAAGCCGTGTTTGCGCACGCGTTCTTCCAACAGTTGAAGCGATTCACGCAGAAAGTAGTTGCGTGCACCGATCCACAATTGCACGTAATTACCTGCCGCTTCGATCCAGTCAATCTCGCTTACGTGTAGCACCGTTGCGCCGCGCGATGTTGTGACGACGATGCTTTCCTCGCGTGTTGAGTGCTCCGTCGTGCGCAACCGCCTCATCAGTCGTTTCATCGTAGCGGCAAAACGCGCTTCGGTGACAGGCTTTACAAGATAGTCAAGTGCCTCAGCTTCGAAGGCGCGAATAGCGAACTGATCGTATGCAGTAAGAAATACCACGGCCGGCATTCGCTCTGCAGTTCGTCGCCGGATTACCTCAAAACCATCTATGCCTGGCATCTGAATGTCGAGAAAGACCACGTCCGGTGCCGACACGTCAAGAGCTGCGAGCACTTCGGCGCCGTTACGGCATTCTCCGGCGACCGCGAACTCAGGAAATGCAGCCAACAATTGCCGCACGCCCCGGCGAGCCGCCGGTTCATCGTCCGCAATCAGGACTTTCCATTCGCTGCGCTTCACGGTTCGACTCCGGGACCAATCTTACGATATGGCAGTCGCAATGTAGCGATTGTGCCGCCCTCCGGCAGTTTGGCAACCACGAGCGAAGCGCGTGCGCCGTACATGGCGCGTAGTCGCTCCCGCGTGTTCTCGATGCCATGGCCTTTTGGTATGACGGCGTCCGACTCAATGCCTGGACCGTCGTCCGTCACTGAGATCTCGAGCATCTCGCCGTCGCGGCGGGCGCCGACGATTACGCGGCCCGCATCAATCTGCTTCGCGATGCCGTGGCGGATCGCATTCTCGACCAGGTGCTGCAACGCGAAGCTGGGCACCGCAGCAGACAGAAGCAAGTCGTCTATCCTGAATTCGGGTCGCAATCGATCAGAGAATCGAGCCTGCTCGATGGCCACGTACTGCCGGACGAGCTCGAGTTCTTCGCCGAGCGTGACTTCATTGGCGCGATGACTGCTCAGCGTGCTCCGCAGCACTTCGCTCAACTGTTCCACGATGCGCACGGCGGCTTGGCTATCGTTGTCGCGCACGAGCACCGCGATTGTGTTCAGCGTGTTGAAGAGAAAGTGCGGGTTCACCTGCGCCTGCAGTGCTGCAAAGCGGGCGCCGGCGAGTTGCTGCGAAAGACGCGCCAACTGCATTTCGCGCTCACGCGCCTCGATAAAGTAGCGAATCGCGTGTTCAATGCCGACCATGCAGAGATAGACCGCGACGCCGAACGGCAACGTGATGAAGATCCAACTCAGCCAGTCCACGGCGGCCTTGCGCCAGAACTGAGCGGCCCCCGCCTGCATGGCGGCGTGCACCGCGTTTGGATCGAACACCAATCCCAGGACCAATTGCAGCAGCTTGCCGCACGTCGCCCATGCTACGCAAAACAGCAGGGAGAACGCGAGATGGATTAGAGCTCGTCGGGGAAGATGCGGGCGGGCAAGGGGCCATCGTTTTGACACCGCAAAGACCCCGGGCGTGAGAAACGCATAGAGAAACCAGTCGCCACCTTCCCAGATCAGATCCCGCGCAGTGACGGGGTCCCAGCCGTTCAGACGTGTCTGCGCGATTCGGTTGATGGCTGCGAATGCTGCCGGCAGGATCCAGGCGGCGGAAACAAGCATCCATGGCCGTAGGCGTTGAGGGCGTCGCACGAAGGGCACCTTATCGCGGGCGCCGGTTGCGCGCAACGGTGGCGAGCGAGCGGATGCGATGGATGACCGTTCGCGTCATGAGACGCGCCGCTCGCGTATTCATTGTTGTCGAGTAAAGGATCCCCACGTAGGATGCCAGCGCTCCGCTTTCGAATATCGAGGTGAAGACCGTGACGCAGCATGACCGCTGTGTTGACGGAAACAGCATTCGTTTCGTTGGGAAACCCAGAACTAAACAAACCTCGGACGCGCATCGAGCTAATGTTGAGTTCGTGATAAGCACCTCACTGTAAATATGACAAAAGGAGGATCTATGTTCAGAAGACTTGTGTTCTTTTCACTTTTCTCCCTGGCGATAGTCACGGGCAGAGTTGCCGCGCAAAATCCGTCCCAATCAGATCGCTCCACAGACGAAGCGGCTATCCGTGCGCATATAGAAAGCATCTGCCAGGCATTTATTGACTGGGACGTCGATAAGATCTACGCGACCCATTCGCAAGACTGGCGAGGGTTCCTCGAAGGTTCTCGCGTACCCATAAAGGGCATCGATGAATACATGAGAGCTAACGGCATCGACTGGCCCAAAGACAAGGGTTCCAAGCCCTACCCGGATCCTGCGCGAGGTTATAAGCTGATGGACTTTGACGCGAAGTTCTATGCTCCCGAGTTAGCGGTGGTTTCCTTCAACGCGGAATTTTATAGGAAGGCTGACAACGTAACCACTAATAGATTTCGAATCATGGACGTTTATGCCAAACGAAACGGAACCTGGATTCAAGTCGCTTCGCATACCGTCATCGACCCTGCGTGGCGTGCAGAGCAAACGTCGAAACCAATGGCTGTGACAACCGAAATGCGCCAACGGATACTGACGGCGCGTGATGCCGTTTGGAAGGCCTGGTTCGCAAACGATCGGCCGGCGCTTGAAAGGCTGATTCCTGAAGAGGCGATTGCGATCGAAAGTTCCGAACAATGGTCCAACCGCGCAGCCATTTTAGCCGGGGCCCAAAGCTTCGCCGGCAGTGGAGCGAAACTAGTGCGTTTGGAATTTCCCAGGACGGAGATGCAGGTTTATGGCAATATGGTCGTCATTTACACTACCTACGCTTATGAGATAGAAGCCAACGGAAAGCGCGAAGTAAAGAGCGGCCGCGCCACGGAGATCTTTGTGCGGCGCGGCAATGATCTGGTCAACGTGGGCTGGCATCTTGACTCCGGGAAATGAAGTCTTCAGCAGCGGAGCGAAGGGCACTCCTGCCCGCGGAAACGGGCGTCTGACAGAAATAGCGCTAACCAAATCGAGAGGAGGAAAGCGATGGCAGAGAAAGTCGTGCCGATGATCCACGTGCCCGACGTGCGCGCGACCGTCGATTGGTATCAGGGCATCGGTTTCACGGTTATCGACACCTACGGCGATAGCGGTGACGGGCTTAGTTTTGCGTTGCTATCATTCGGAAGTAGTGAGGTCATGTTCAACTCGGGCGGGCAGCCAAGTACGCGCCGACGCCGCGAAGTAGACCTGTACGTCTATGCTGACAACGTTGATGATCTTTACCAGCGCCTTAAGTATCGAGTGGAGGTGGTGGAAGGCCTTCATGACACCTTTTACGGGATGCGGGAGTTTATCATCCGCGACCTTAACCGGTTTTGGGTGACGTTCGGGCAACCGAGCGTTTTCGAGGTGCTGATGACCGGCGTACGCGAAGGCGACAGTGAAATTGTGCGAGTTGCCCTTGACCGCGGCGGCCTCAAACCGGAAACGCTCACCGCCGCAATGGCCGCTGCCCTATCAGCGAATAATAAGTCAGGCGGTAACAAGAATGCCGAGATCCGAGAGATGCTTAAGCAGGCCGGTGCAGTGGCGCCGCCGGAAGTTGACGCTGAGACATTGCAATCCTACGTGGGCAAGTACAAAGGCGAGGAGGGATTTGAGATCAGCGTCACCTTTGAGGATGGCAAACTCTTCGCGGCAGTGGGCCGCCAACAGCCGTTGAGCTTGATGGCAGTGGACACGACCACGTTCAGACCCATTGCCTTTGATGACTATGGAACCGTCACTTTCAACATCGAGGCCGGCAAGACGATAGGTTGTGCGCTCAAGCATGGAGCAAACACGACGCAACTAAGGCGAGTGGAGAGAACCAAGCGACCGTGAAGTTTAGCAGTCAGTAATCATGGCTGCAGCAAAGCGGCAACCATATGTCGTGATGGCACACTGGGAGGATGGGTAGCATGATCGCGAAAGGACTAACACCTATACTGAACGTCTCGGACATCCAGCAGAGCTTCGCCTGGTTTGAGCGGCTCGGGTGGAAGAAGGCCTGGGACTGGGGCAGTCCAGCCAACTTTGGGAGCGTCTGCTCTGGCGAGTGCGAGATCTTCCTATGCCAGGGTGGCCAGGGCGGTCGAGGCAAGGGCACTCACAAAATAACATTTGGCCCGGAAGGCAACCAGACCGCCGACAGAGGAGTCTGGATGTCGATCTGGGTGGACGACGTCGACAACGTGCACCAGCATTGCCTTGAGGAGGGTCTTGAGGTCACCTGGCCGCCAACCGACATGCCGTGGAATGTTCGCGAGATGCACGTGCGACATCCGGACGGGCACGTCTTCAGAATCAGCCAGGGGATTGAAGAAGAGGAGTAAGAGCAGCGAGGAACATTATTGCCCCGCGCGGACTGAGACACAAAGTCAGAACCGGGAGCAGTAGCGACCGGGTAATGCGCCGCGGCCACTAATGCTTGAATCAACCACTCCGCGAAACTTGGTTACGGAACTTACACCCGGTCGCTACTACCACCCCAGCGCGGCTGCCGCGCTGGGGACCCCGGTCTGCTCCCGGTTCTGACTTTGCCTGGCGTATGAGCATATGTACATTCTGGAAGAAACAAAATCTTCGCGTGGTGGGTCAACAAATACAGAACCGGGAGCAGTAGCGACCGGGTAATGCGCCGCGGCCACTAATGCTTGAATCAACCACTCCGCGAAACTTGGTTACGGAACTTACACCAGGTCGCTACTGCTCCCTGTTCTGACTTTGCTTTACTCACCTCCTAAAGCATTGACGGGGCACGGATCTTAGGAACCTCGAAACAAAACAAATGCGGCGTTAGGCGAACGCGAACCCTTCAACAGCTGAGACACAAAGTCAGAACCGGAGGCGGTAGCGACCGGGTGATTCGCTCCACTCACACATTCTGTGATTAATGGTTCCACCATGCTTGAGCCCGAAGGATCCGACCAGGTCGCTACTGCTCCCTGTTCTGACTTTGCTTCGCCACGTACTTCGACTTGGCCTTGGTTCCTTGCGCACCTACACGGATATGGCAAAGCTCGAAAGATCATGCAGCCCGAGGTCCTTCGGATGCAGCAAACGGAGACCACTTGGGTTCGGGGACCAGAGTATAAACAATTGTTGCGCGGCTCTGCCGCCGCACAGTGCGGTAAGGCTCCGCCTTACCGCAGACAGCTTTTAATAACTAGGGAGGCTACGCCTTCGATTCATGACAGATTCATGAGGCACAGCCTCATGAAAGAAATAATATCGCCCGCCGGAAAGGCATAGCCTTTCCGCACCGTGCGGCGGCAAAGCCGCAGGCGCTTGTCAATGGTCTGCTTCGCGGATGGGGGTTTCCGCAACTTTTTGTGCAAAGCCTCGTCGTTCGGGTTGAGCGTGGTCGTTTGCCCCTTGATGCGCCACCCCTGACGAGAACAGCCCAGTAATAGCGCCGAACCAGGCGTCATTGACGACAGGTCGCGTTCATCAGCCCGAACGCGGCAAATGCTGCGCGTCGTCTCGCTTATGCGTGGCGATTTGCCAGGTGTTACCCCATTTGTCTTCCACCATACTGCGACGGTCTCCATAGGGCGTCTCGGATGGCTCCTCGATTGGACGCGCACCGGCATCGAGGGCTCGTCGATAAGTCGCGTCGGTGTCGTTGACATATACGTACAGAAAGGCGGTCATTGGGCTGCGAATTCCAGCGTCGCTAATCATGACCATCGAGTCGCCGATGCTGACCACGGCTGGACGGGCCTCACTATATTCTCCCGTTGCGCCGAACACTTCTTTGAGGAACTCTACGAGCTGTTTGGCGTTGTGAACCACAATTCGCGGAGTAACGGTGTGCCAACCTTCAGGGGCGAAATGGGAATGGTTAATTGTTTCTTTCATCGGATGCTTCCTTTGCTTTAAAGCCGCCCTGGAAAAGGAGCTATGAAATGGTATCACCTCGCGGTAGAGACTGTGTGAATATTCAGCGTCGACTCCTGGAGTGCGTCGGCCTGGCGGCGCTTTGGTCTGATGTGAGATGTCAAAAACTTTTGGGTTGAAGAGTTGGTTAACAAAGCGGCGCGGGGCCGCCGCCGGCCAAAGCGCCGCCAGGCCGGCGCACTCCAAGGAGTTGAGCCTGAATTTTTACACGCCCGCGGTAGTGGGTGGGTCTTCGCAACGAAGAATCTAATATGGAAGCTACGCTTAAGTAACACTGAATTTGCTACAATCCCCGCGTGGCCCAATATCTTGACTTAGCAAACTGGTCGCGGCGAGAGCTGTTTGAATTCTTCATTGGTTATACGAATCCTTACTTCAACGTTTGCGCCCACGTCGATGTTACCAAACTCGTGACCCTCGTTCGCGAACGCCCTGGCGTCAGGATTTCCTTGGTCCTACATTACTTCGCGCTGCGGATCGCAAATGAGATCGAACCATTCCGCTATCGACTGAAAGATGGAAAGGTATTCGTTTATGACGCGATAAACGCGGGCACCACCGTGCTGCTGCCAAATGAGAGCTTTGCCTACGCATATTTTGATTACCAACTCGATTTCGAAGGGTTTGTTACTGATGCCGCGAGAGCAGTAGACAGTCTGCGAACCGGCAGTGGTTCCTTGAAGCCGACCATGCGTGACGACGTGATTTACTTCACCACGCTGCCGTGGATCTCTTTTACAAGCTTTGCGCACGCGCGCAATAAGGGCCGCGGAGAGTCGATCCCGAGAATTGTGTTTGGGAAGTTCACCGAAGATAACAAGCGCCTAATGCTTCCGATTTCGGTGGAGGTCCACCACGCCCTTATGGACGGACTACATGTGGGAACGTTCTTAACCAGCCTGGAAGAGGCTATGGCGGCGCCAGAGTCCTTTGTGATGCCCGCGAAAATCTGAAGCTCGGCTGCGCGCTGCCAGTGATTGATCTCGAACAAATGGCTCCGCGCCTCCGAGTCGCGACGGTAAACGGATCTATCGCCTCTTTGCTCCCCCTAAACTTATGCGTGCTCAAAGCGCCTGCATAAACGATTGCTTCGCGGCTATGCCGCCGCACGGTGGGATAAGGCTCCGCCTTACCGCGACAACTTCTAATAATTAGGGAGGCTATGCCTCCGGATTCATGAGGCACAGCCTCATGAAAGAAATAATATCGCCCGGCGGAAAGGCACAGCCTTTCCGCACTGTGCGGCAGCAAAGCCGCAGGCGCTAATCCGACTGGCCATTTTCAGCAAGAGCCTTCTTAACCTGCCCTGGAGGATAGAGAGGTCCCGGGAGGAACTGCTCCTCAAAGTTCAGAAGTGCAGGATCAATGCCGAATGAATAGATTTGAGTTGCCAGGCCGGGATTCAGATCGTTATCACTGACGACATAGAGCACATGCCTTCCGTCGTCCAGGTCTGGACCCCAGGCAAGCCCTTCAATCTTCTCCGCAATGGTCGGCGTCAGGTTGAAGGCTGCGTCGAGTAGGTCAATGAACAATGTCTTGTTGACGGGCACTACATTCACAGGCAATGCGCCGGCGGGAAGACTGTCAATTCCCGAAACATCTGTCGCTCCGGTGAGATCGATCTTGTAGATTTTCTTCCTCGTTGGCGCCTGGGGTGGCGATTGCAGGTTGGATCTGTTGTCTCGTTCGATGACCAGAAATTCGTGATCGTTGATCGCGAGAATCTCACTCACACCTTGCCCACGATTGATTGCCTCCAATACATAAACGTATTCATGTGTCTCGCCGGTCAGGAGATTAATCTTCAGAATACGGTTGTTCAAACCCAGCCGATCCGTGCTACCCGGGCTGAGTCCGTGGTCCTGAAGCAGCGCGCTTTGCATGATCCCGAACAGAGTCGTTCCGTCGGGGCTAATTGCCAACCCCTCCATGCCACGATTGCCCTGGCGCCCGGAAGTGTTGTTGAGCAACTCGGCGGTTGGATCGGAACTTGGATTCGAGATTAAGAACCTGGACGGCACAGCGATTCGACGCAACAAGTGACCCTGCCGGTCGAACTCAAAGACATAGGGACCATACTCATCCGAGATGTAGAACGTTCCGTTGGCTCCGACTCGAATCGCCTCGGGATCGAGCCTGAGCGTAGCAAGGTCGTCGTTCACGACAAAAGCGCCAGCCGCGCCGACAAATGTTTGACCGAATTCGTTCTTGAGTAAGCGGGTGTCCAGGAGCACTGTGTTGATGTTTGGAAATGGAGCGCCCAGGTCAGTTGTAATGTGCAGAAAATGAAAACGATCGAGGTATGGAACATCAGTCAAACCATCAAATGGTCCCCGATCGGGCGCCGCAATAAAGACGTTGTCATGTCCCGTGTAAGTCAGGTCAGACCCAAAGCCGCCAAAAATCGCCTTCGGAACGCAATTGGCCGGCGCCCCTTGCTGACAAATGTTTCCTGCAAGCCCAGACTTGTCGAGTGCCGAGCCGCTCACCAGGCCTTTGCCAATCAGCGTAACTCCGGGACTCACCGGTGGTGGACTTGAGACGGGAACAGAAAGGGCGCAAGTGGTAAGCGCGAGAACGGCCAGAGCGGTGCCCAGGAGACGTAACATGCGTATTACTCCTTTCACGGAAGTTGGTTTGATAAAAATTGCGGTTGCGGATCGAGAAAATAAGGGTTGTGGGTTAACGACGCGTGACCTGTTTATGAACAGTTTGTAAACGACAGCGAGGTCACGGGAAAAACATCATATTGGCTTGATGTTAGAGGCCGGACTTGAACTTAATGAGGCTTGAACTTTCGGCGGGCGTTTCTGGCTGGAACCAAAGTCCTGGTCGAGGATTGATTTTAGCCTCTCCAAAAAGCCTCCGGCTTCCCAGTGCTGCCAACGCGTGAGAGCCTCGCGATAATGCTCCATGCGCTCTCTGGCAAAGTGTTTGAGAAGCCAGCTCGCGCCTTCTCTTAACCGGATATTGTCTTCATCCTTCCTGTTTTTTCGAGCAGTTTGTTTGAGCCGGGTTCCCAGACTACCCATCCAAACATCGCAGTCGTGCAGTTCTCCGAGAGATGTTTGCAGTAGAGCAATCTCCCTGGCGATTTCTTCCATTTCATCGCCCCAACACGCCCCAAACAGCTCGATCGAGTAACGCAACCTTTTAGCCAGGATGCGCAACTCGTGAAGTTCTTTGTTTTCGAAGGGAAGGTAGATGTGCGAGCTCGCAGCGCAAAGTTCCTTGAGCCGGTCCTTGATGATTTCGGCCCCAACGCAAGCGAACACGCCTGTCTCGTCCACTTGTTTTCCGGCCAACTTCTTTTGAGGCACTATCGCAATTGCACGCAGCTTGGTCGTAAATTCTTTGCGAAAATCGCTGACTGCAGAAGCCTTGATCACGGCCTTGAGTGCCGTTCGCGCTTCCTTCCTTCGTTGCCTGCGCTCTTCTGCAAGCATTTCGATGCCCTCTGCGGCAAGTCCCGGCGCTTTCGTCTTCAACTCCTCAAGCGCAGCCAGGGCCACATCCTCGTCGCGCACTGCGCCTAGCCTCTTAGCAATTGCTACCAGCTTTTGCCGCGGCAAAGTCGATTTGCGAACGTAGGGTTTGAAGTCGCTGATGGCGCTGCGCAGTCGGCGCGACAGTACGCGCATATCGTGAACACCCTCGGGATCCTTCCAGTCAAGCGCCTTATCACCCAATGCGCACATCTTTTTGAGTTGAGCGCGCAGGACAAGCGGTAGCATTTTGTCGGCCGGAGCCAAGCAGTGCAATCCCGCAATCCGTTTAACTTTCGCCATGATGTTTAAGCGAGGAACAGCGCTCCAAAGCAGCAAGATCAAGCACGCTTTAGAGCGGCACCACGACTAAACGCCAAGCGGCAGTTGAAGACCTGCTCGAACATGCCGCGCTTTTGCTCAGCTTCAAAAATCTCTCGGTCGCAGTTTGCCGAGCTTTGCATTTCAAGCTGCACAAGCTGTCCATTTCGCGTGCAGCGAACATCGCTGACGCGATTATCGTGGCGTCGATCAAGTGCGTCGGCTATCCGCAATATGGCGGCCAGGGAATTCACCGTGTCCCGGTCGGCCTGATTGAGCGCTGCATAGTGTTCGTGGCGCTCTTTTGGTTCAGGTCCGCGATGATAGCGCGCGACGTTTGCTATCACGTCCCGCTCAGCTTCAGAAAAGCCGGTCAGCTCGGAATTCTTTATCAGGTAAAGAGAATGCTTATGGTGGGACTCGTGCGCGATGTGGTAGCCAACATCATGAAGCAAGCCCGCGGCCGAGAGCAATGTACGGCGATGGCGATCAAGACTCGTGGGCAGGCTGGATCTAGAAAGATAGTCAAAGATTCTTTCAGCTAGCCGTGCTACTTGATGTGCGTGTGCTTCCTCGTATCCAAAACGCCGGCCGACTGCGTGAACGCCGCGCAATCGGTAATCGGCATCCGCCAGCGAGGGATGTGCCTCAGCTTCGATGTCACGCAATCGATCAATCAACACCCCTTCGCGTAAGGCCCAGCTACAGGTGCGTAAAGAGTTGATACCCAGCGCCCGCATCACGCCTTCGAGTATTTGTCCGCCGGTGATAATAATCTCGGAGCGCTGCGTGCTGATGCCGGGCAGCCCCCGTCTTTCGGCCGAGCTCATTTCCGCCGTACGTGAATTAAAACGAGCGAGCTTTGTAAGATCAATTTCATCCCCCGCCGGACGTGCGCCTTCGGCTTGGCGATCTTCTTCGCTGAGAGCGCTCAAACGCAAGGCAGCACCAATTGCCAGGATAGTGCCGGAAGTGCCCGTCGCTTGATGCCAGCGTGCACCTCGCAATTCGCGAGCAGTGCGCTCCAGCGCGGCCTGTATTTCCTCCTTCAGTGCCTTCAACTCTTTTGGCTTCGGCGGATCGCTGGCAATAAACTGCTCGGTGAGTCCAATTGCTCCCAGCTTGACAGAAAAGAGGCTCGCAGGCGCGCTGTCGCGCATTAGCGAAATCTCCGTTGAACCGCCTCCAATATCGACGTTCAGAATCGAGTTACCTGGGCCAGGACATCCCTGGGCCGCAGCCAGACCGATCAGTCGGCCTTCCTCGATTGCCGAAAGAACTTCCACACCGACTCCAGCTTTACGTTCGACTTCTTTGATGAACTGGGCCGCGTTGTTTGCTTCGCGAACGGACGCCGTAGCAACCGCAAAGATTCGTTCAGCGCCGCGCGCTTCAGCGATCGAGCGGAAACGCGTGATACATTCGACCGCGCGTTCAATCGCTTCCGTGGCGAGGCGCCCGTTTCGAAGAGTCTCGTGGCCCAGGCGCACTGTGTCTTTTTCACGAGCGAGCACGGCGAAAGAGTCGCTGGCAGAGGCATCAACCACCACTAGCTTAATCGAGTTTGAGCCAACATCTATGGCTGCGACCTTCATGCCAGCTTCGCCTTTCCTCGTGGTTCGATCCTGGAGCTTTCCCTTGTGATGGGGCTTCCGCTCAGCGCCTTCACCGGCGGCGCACTTACGCTCGCAGGCTCATCTTCTATTACTCGGGAGATCGCCCGTCGCAGCGCGGCAGCAACTCGGCGAACCGGTCGTGAGGCATCAATGACTCGAAAGCCATACTCGCCGGTCATGCGATCGAATTCCTTGAGCAACAATCTCTGATAGACGATAAAGCTATCGTAATAATCGTTTCCGAGACCTAAATCCATTCCCGACTCCCAGTAGTCGAAACCTCGTCCCGAAGCTAACACGCGCCCGGCCAATTCCTCAGCCGAGCGAACGCGCAAATAGAACACCGCGTCAGGGACAAGCGCGAGACCATAAATCGCGCGCACCCATTCCGGATCGGCGCCACGGACCACAGCGCGAGCGATAGCCGAATAGAGATAACGATCCGTCAGAACGATGAAGCCGGCGTGCAGGGCCGGCAACATTTGGTTTTCCAACCGATCGGCGAAATCTGTCGCGTAATAAAGTTGTGTAGTGAGACGACCAAGAGTATGGCCTGCCCTTGCATCTTTGATCCCCCGTCCGGCGAGCACTGACCTCGTCATGCCAGTGTCGAGCACGCCGTACCCGGCCGACTCTAACCATGTACGCAGAAGGGTGACGTGGGTCGAACGTCCCACGCCGTCAGTTCCTTCGATTACAATCAACTTTCCACTGTACGGCTCGATCTCGATGCCAGGCAGCGCGGTGCCGTAAAACTTCATTTCCCTCATTTGGCCAGCACCGCCTTCTCTTTGAGTTTCTCTTTCAAATGGCGACTGACGATCTCGCGCATCTGGCGCTGCTGCGTGCGGATCGGTTGGGTGGCATCAACTACCGTCAAACCAAACTCGTTCACCATGTGATCATACTCTTCGAGGATCTTGCCCTGAAAGATTTTGAAACTCTCTTCCTCATCGTCCGCCCAGGCCATATCCATGCCTGCCTCATAAAACTTCAATTGCGGACGAGCGGAAGCGATGCGCTCTATCGCCACATCAAGCGGCGCCCGAAAGAAAAAAGCCGCGGTTGGTTTGACGGCAAATTTGTAAACCTCGCGCACCCAGGCGCGATCGCAGCCGCGCGCGACATCGCGGGCGAAGGCTGTGTAAATGTAGCGATCCGCAAGCACAATCGCCCCGGCCTTCAGCGGTGGAATGATGTTGCGCTCAGTTCGGTCCGCAAAGTCGGTGGCGTGCAACAATGAAAAGGTAGTGGGGGTAAATAAGCGGCGTTTCTTAGCGCGTCTGGTGGTGTCCTTTACCAGCGGCGAGGAGTTCCATTCGGAAAAGAAAACCGAGTAACCTTCCGACTTGAGCCATTGATAGAGCAGTAAAAGCTGAGTTGATTTTCCGCTCCCGTCTGTCCCTTCGACCACAAATAACCGGCCGGGATAGCGGTGATGCCCGTAAGAGATCATTCGAAACAATTCTAACACGATTATGTTACAGTCAAGTGAATTCAGGCTCGTACGATCCTGTTCTACTTCAAACAGAAATTGCCGCTTGAAGTAGCTGTTAAGGATCAACTAGCGTAACGCGCCAGCCTACAACACTGCGGCATGGGAAGACAAAATGAAAACTTTACTACTGCTGCGACATGCAAAATCGAGCCATGAGGATGAAAGTCTAAGAGACTTCGATCGTCCCCTTAACGAAAGGGGCATTGGAGATGCCAAACTGATCGGCGACCTGATTCGCAAGAAGAAAATCAAGCCGGATTTGATCGTTGGCTCGCCGGCAGAAAGAGCACGACAAACAGCAGACCTGGCTCTGAAGTCCGCACGCCTGAAGGTCGAGATGAAATTCGACAAGCGTATTTACGACGCAAGTCCTGGCGTTCTCGTCAAAGTCTTATCGCAAATCAAGGATACTTCCAATACCGTGATGCTGGTTGGCCATAATCCTGGTTTCGAAGAGTTGTTGGAAAGTTTGACGGGCGAAGCACCCACACTTCCCACCGCTTCTCTCGCTTGCATAGACCTGGACGTGGACCAATGGAACAAAGTGCGAGCCGGGTCGGGACATCTAAAGTATCGAGTGACACCAAGGGAGCTTAAAGACCAGTGAATGGAGCCGACGTTTCAAGCTCTTCAAACGGTCAAGCTGTGTCGTAAGCACGGTGTGCGGAGACACTGACGAATTCCTCCGTTTCAATGATGTACGCGGTCAGCTGATATCCGTAGACGCATCCCGTGTCCAGCCCGATAGCTTTCTTACCGCGACGTGGTTCGGGTGCGGGCCAATGTCCAAAGAGCACAACCTTCTCGCCATAGTAAACGTGATACCACGGCGTTCCCTCGTCACTCTCACGGTCAGCTCCCAGAGTGCGGATTAGCGTCAAATCACCAGTCGTCTGAGAATGTAACTCCACGCTTGGCCGCAGGCCCGCATGCACAACCAGATGAGTACCGAGATCGATAATGAAAGGCAGGGTAGAGAAATATGCCGTGTAAGCATCCTTTTCTCCTTTAAGCTCTTTGTGCGCCTCTTTCTGCGCAGGCTTCAACTCGATCTCCTCGCCCAGCCAGCGCCTGCGCAATGCAAGATCATGGTTGCCAATCACGGTTGAAAACCGCGCGTCGGACATGAATAGCTGAAGTACTTCACGATTCTTTGGGCCTTTTGTAACTAGATCTCCGACACCTACGACGCGATCTTCATCGCTGAAATCCGCCTTTTCCAACAATTCCATTAGTTCATCGTGGCAACCGTGAATGTCTCCAACTACTATCGTGCGTGATGTCATCCATACCTCCGCGTTTTGTTTCAACACTGCTCTGCAGATTAATAGCTCAGCTACGAAACTGGAACAACTCCACGGCGGTGAGGAGCATTTTTGATTCCAGGCTGTCGTCCGGTTCTAACCACTTCAATGCCATGAGGCGTGTTAAAGATTTGTTGCTGGCATGAGGCCCGGCGTTCTTCTCGCCTCAGGGTACTCAACCAGGTGATTCCACAAGCGTAATTCCCAGGAAGTGACTGAACGTAGTCTAACGCAATCTGAATCATCGGCAAGTTCTTTCGCGAAATTTGGTTGTTTCTGGCGAAGATAAAAATCTTCGCATGGTGGGTCGACGAATACAGAACCGGGAGAGTAGCGACCGGGTCATGGATTGCAGCCACTCATGCTTGAATCAACCACTCCGCCAGCCTTGGTTACGAAGCTCACACCCGGTCGCTACTGCTCCCGGTTCTGACTTTTGCTTGCTCCAATAAATAAAACCAACCTTGTCACTCAACTGTAACATCGCTCTTGCACTAATCGAACGGGCAAAACTGCCCGTCGATGCTGCTACGTCATTTTCGACACCCAGGATGCTTTCCAATCGTAAATCACGCATGGCGATCTCAAACGAACTAAGCAGCGAGATTGCCACTGCCATCTTAACAGCCAGCGATCTATCGCCGGACGAATTGAGGAAATTGAAAGATATCGTTGTGCAAGTTCATTCGACGTTGCAGAAAATGGATGTCGACACACGAGAAGAGCGAAATCGTGCAGAGATTGATGAGGATACGTCTGCGGATAAATAGCTTCAGTCACCGCACTCCAAAGTCACCACACTCCAAAGAAGAGACAGACTGGAAAATCTGTCCTACTTTGGCGAGCTTCCCTATAATTTCCAAGCTAGCTTAATCCCGTAGCTCCGTGAACTACGCTCGTAAGCGGGCGAAATGAGTGGCAGTAGCTTCGAGTGGCCATGTGTTGACATATTGTCGTGGTGCCGTTCCAGGTTGGGATCATGGTGCGTTCGGTACACGTACCTTCCGATGCCGTATCCAATGGCGCTGCCGATGAGCACGTCAGAAAGGAAATGGTTACGCCCGGTGAAGCGAGATGCGCTGACGAGTGTTGCCAGACCGAAGGCGCCGAAGCGCACGAACGGACGATGCTTATACTCGGAAGCAATTACGGTCGCTAATGCCCACGAGTTGATAGCATGGCCCGACGGGAAGGACTTGCCGCCTTCAAAGAACTCCCCCTGTATGTCCTGGTGCGGCCGCGTGCGCTGCGTCCCAAACTTGAGAGCCTGGCCTACACTCACACCATTAAGCAACGCTTGCGCAGCAAGGATTCCTGTTTCACGCGCTCGCGCATCATTCTTTGCTCGCCCCACAAGATAGAACGCGCCACTGATTGCGCCCGTAGCATAAGCAGACCCAAGGTAACTAACGTCGCGACTCACGTTTAGTCGGGTACGATCGCTGTGAAGAGCTGCGGCTGTGTACTGGTCAGTAAACAGAAGTGCTGTGGTTGAAAGACCCAGGGGCACGAGCCACTTGCTATCGTCGCTGTCAATATGCAGTGGTGAGGTCCAAATTGCTCGTTGGTCCTGCAGAATGTTTTTGAAGAAACGTCGCTCCAGAGCTTGCGTCGGCGACGGAGATGCTTGCGGCCTCGGCGATGGGTTAGTTGGGGTTTGGGCCAATGCGCCAGAGCTACAAGCAATGAGAATGAAGAGCGCGACGCGGTGCCATTTGCTGGTAAGACAGGCTAAGGCGAGAGTTGAGTTCATGATCTGACACCGATTGGTTTAAATAAAATCATAGTAGGCATGGGGAACTCGGGCAGGATTGATTCGTGATGTCCGGGCGTTTCAATTATAGCAGTAGTCTTCAGTCGCGCCCCCAAGCCTGATCGCACCATCGACTTGTGCATAGAACCGAGCGCGATAGCGCCGCGGCTATGCCGCCGCACAGTGCGGTAAGGCTCTGCCTTACCGGCTGGCGATATCATCTCTTTCATGAGGCTGTGCCTCATGAATCTGTAATGAATCGGAGGCGTAGCCTCCCTAATTATTAAAAGCTGTCTCCGGTAAGGCAGAGCCTTACCGCACTGTGCGGCGGCATAGCCGCAGGCGTGTGTCAGTGGTCTGCTTTGCGGATGCTATCGTCAGCGTCGCCAGGTCAGAAGAAACCAAAAGTTGCCCTTAACGCCTTTAAGGCCAACGCGACCTGGCAGTTGAGGGAAGATGGACTTTGGAGTTACTCATTCAGTCCATGGGCAGACAAAGATAGCAAGCGACGACTATGGAACGAGCGCAGCGTTGCGGCAGCGATCGACTATGTACTAAACCGGAGCAAAATCGAAATATCCCGGATATTACCGGAGCGGTGCGCAAGACCTCCAAGTCGAACCTGCGGGCTGCTCGCACGGGATTGGCGAAGCACTAATACTCCGAATCAGAACCGGGAGCGACCGGCCGGAGACTCAACCGTGGTTGTTAGTACTTGAGTCACCGCGTCTAGCGATTGAAATACTCCCCCTGGGTAGAGTTGACTCCTTGGCCAGGCGCTACCGCTCCCGGTTCTGATAAAGATACATCTCAGTGATTAGAACTGCGCCGCCGGCGGTGCAGAATGTTGCGTAAACCATGCGCTTGTTCGGGCAAACGAATCCGACCTTCCGTATCAGCCTTTCTGATAGCGTCCAAAAGACGTTCAAAATCAGTGGCGCCGGTGTAGCGGATCTCATTAATGTAGATCGTCGGCGTTCCCGTTATGTGCTCGTCAAAGAGACTGAGCTGATAGTCAGCCTCAATCTGTTTAAGCAACGTACCTTCGGTCATGTCGCGAGCGAATTTTTCCCCATCAACACCGATACGTCGGGCGTAGCGCGAGAGATCGCGATCCTCGAGGGCCGTTTGGTGCGTAAACAGTTCGTCGTGCATCTCCCAGAACTTTCTTTGCGCGCCGGCAGCTTCAGCCGCCGTCGCCGCACGCAGAGAATGAGGATGCGTTTGAACGGTGGGGAAGTGACGAAAGACGAAGCGCAAATTGTCACCAAGAAGTTTTCGCACCTGCTTGATGATGGGATAGGCACGGCCGCAGTGAATACACTCGAAGTTCCCATACTCGAGTAGCGTAACGGGCGCGCCTTCCGGGCCCAACGCATGGTCGCGTTGGCTTATTGGATTTTTGAGTCGAATAACTTCTGGAATACTCATAAATGACCTGAATGCTGGTCAGATGGCGCAGCTAGTGCGCGCAGGTCTCGCACCTCCAGCACCAGCAATCGGTGGTTGACTAACATACCGCCTCCTTTCAACACGATCATTCGGAATCACGCGGTTGCCGGTTTTGATCGGAACTTGATGGGGGAATTTCCCTTTAAAGTATCATGCATCTTTTCAAACGGTAACCCTATTGCAAAACGGGTTACTGGGTCAGTTTGAATACTGCCGCCAGTGCGAACGTTCGGTAGCATGAGGTCAGTACTACCACGCGTAGCGTGTGAGTCTCCCTCGGGTTTTCAATTTGCAGGTAAGGTCTTTGACCTCCGATGCGCGGCAAGTCTCCGACTTGCCAGCGACCTTTCTAAAATTCTTTAAGGTCTCCGACCTTTGAGACTGCGGTCAAAGACCGGAAAACCGGGGTACGGTCTTCGGTAAGTCGGAGACTTACCGCGCATCGGAGGTCAAAGACTTGTCGCCGCTTCACCCAACCCTTCCTGAGCAAGTTCGATGCGCGGACCGATCTATCTGGGAGACTCATCCGCTACCCGCGAGGTGGTACTGATGTTATGACACGGCAGCGAGAATTATTCTACTGCATAGGCTGATCCGCAGCGGTTGCGGCTCCGCCGCCGTGATCGCCGGCTCGAAGTACTCCGCTTTCATCGATGAAGAAAGATAGTCGACCAGTCTTGCCATACTCGTTGGGTACTGCAGTCGCCTCAAATCTGTTTCCGGAGACCCTTAGCTCAATTGTGTAACCGTATCTTTCCATGAACTCTTTGCTGATTAAGCCTTCAGAGAGCAATTCGTCGAGTGTCGCATAGCGTCCTTTGCCTTTGTCGGCCTGAAATGAAGCCTCGACGACGGCTACCGATTGCAGCGCGCTTCTCGCCATCGCCTCGTTGGTTTCGGGCGGCGCCTTACCAGCCTCGCTGGAAATTCCCGCAATGAACAATTGAAGCAGATTCTTTGGCACATGCAGTTCGTGAAGCGGACCCAGGCCGTCGTTGGACAGCGCGTAAGTGAGAGGATCGATCACGGGGTTAACGCGAGTCAAAAACTCGCTCATCTTTTCATTGACTGGAGAGCTGTTTCCCGCAGCGGTATATTGTTCGACCAATCCGGGCGCCACATAAACCTGTCCCAGCACCTGCCGCGGCTGCCAACGCGTGAAGTTTCTGAAGTGGCTATCGGAGGAAAGCGTCTGATGGTTTATATAGGCATCGACTACGTGTCGTGTGGCGGCAGCATCAGGCGACACTACCAGAAAATCTCCCACGAATGCATAAGCGAAGAGATTTGCGTAAGAAGTGATTTCAGTTCCCTCGCGCTTTTCAGTTTGCGCTAATAAGTTCGCCCCTTTCAATCCAAACCCTTCAATAATCTTTGGTATTAATCGACCAACAGCTTCCCGGTCCTTCACCGAGATGGCGATCACGGGATTGGGACCAGCGATATTGGTATCCGCTTGGTTGGTGCCCGCTGTCGGGCCTTCATTTCCCGGGTTTCTCGCAGCTTCGTTGGACGCTTTCTTTGCTTTCCTGGGCAGCACCAGAGCCAACTCGTTTCCCAATAGAGGCAGCACGTCGTCTTTGATCTTTAGTCCCAATTTCTTTTCATAGGCAGCAAATGGTGACTCAGGTGGCGGGCTGTCTTTGACAGTCTGGCGGCTAAACTTTCTCGATTGCTGTTCAGCATTGGCAATCGCTTTCAACATGCCGTCGTAGACTTGCGGGTAATCCAGCGAAACACTCACGAAGAGATCCATATCCGCGGGAAATATGTTGGGTGACTCCGGCACCAGGGCCGGTCCCGAAACGAATTGAGGCACAAAGGGAATCGGATTGCTCTTGTTCTCGTCGCCGTTCACGATCAAAGTGCGAAGAACATAAGTATCGCCCTCAAAAGCCAGGGCCGCACTGACGGCTTCGGGCCATTTGGCTTGGCCGCCAAACAGCGCACCGTAGAGAGAGAACATCATCGGACCCACTGCATCCGTATTGCGCTGTGGCGCGCTCGACAGGGTGGCATCGTTCGCAGCCTGCGGCTCAGCCGTAGCTGCTACCAAAATCGGCTGTGAAGATGGCGATTGGTCGGGCTCAGGCGGCGGGGGCGGGAGTTGTTCTTCTACGGAGGAAGCATTAATTTCCGTTTCAGGAGACTCTTCCGCTTTGGGTGGAGTGGCAGCTTCCGCTTCAACTCGTTTTTTCTCTTCCTCTTCCCATTTTTTCTGGCGGTCCTTTTCTTCCTTTTCAATCGACTTCACATCGACGTAGAGAAAAATGGACTCAGACGAAAATCGATTCCGCGCCAGAGTGAAATTCGGATCTTCTTCAAGCAGCTTGGCGCCGCGCGGTCTTAGATCTCGAAAGGTGAAGTCGGTGTTGCTGATCAGAACGAGAGCACCAGACTGCTTCATATGATAGGGCGGCAGGCCAGCACTTTCTTTTTCGGCAAAGGTTTCTTCTTGTCCAGGATCTTTCGCTGAAACAGGTTTTGGGGTAACGAGTTTAGGGTCAGCCGCTGTCATTCGTGAGTCACCCGGGCCAACAACCGATGTAGATTTTGGGACAGTCACTGGGGTTGGCGACGGCGTCGGTGTGGGCGTCGGCAAAAGTGTCGGCAGAAAGCCACTCAACTCCGGATAAAACTTTTTCGCCTCCTCGGGAGACGAAAACTCTATGGCCACCAGAATGGCTGGCAGTTTGGGTCTCGATGGCCAGCCGGCCACCAGCATTCGTGAGCCCGCGAGCACCTCTGCATGAGCGTTAAGCCATTTCACAAGTGTTTTAAATTCTTTCGGAGGGCCGCCGAGCTTCATCACCGGATCGATTAGATCGTTAACTGCGGATGAGCGAATCAATCCACCGACTGCCCTTATCTCACAATAAACTTTGTAACTGTCGGCAGCGAGCAGGGTGTCATACGTTGCAGGTGGTTCGGGGATTTCCGCCGGCGCTGGTCTCCTTGGCGGCACGCCGCGCCTCTGTTGCGCGATGAGCGGCGAGGAGATGCAGAGAAGAATGAGCGAGACTGCGATAAGACGATGTGTTGATGTGAGCATTGGAATCAAGATTAACAAAAGCTACGAAGGATAAAAAGAGATTGATCGCAAACTCATTGCATCAGAACCGCGAGCGGTAGCGACCGGCCCCTACAGTCAGCTTGAAATCCACGGTTTCGCGAATAGAAGACCCTTTTGGCGAGAGTTGGATGCCTTGACCGGTCACTAGTGCTGCCGGTTCTGATGTGGCTCGCAGTCATTTCGCCACTCGCCGCCAGACACTCGCCTCGCCTTCGCTATTAATGAGACGTTTGACCTCGCTGTATGCCGCTGCGTACGCGGCCCGCATGTCGGTGGCCGATTTTGCGAGTCCGCTGCCGCTGAGTTGCTTCTCGATTTCACCTGTCGTCAGGCGCCGTCGCGGCTGGTAACGTGCTACCAGCGGTCCCTCTCCTGCAAGATGCACCGCCAACCCTTCTGCGAGCCAACGCGGTGCACGGCCGCGCCCAACAACGTCGACTAGAGTATGTACGAGTTCATGGCGCAATGTTGTTTCGAGAATTCGACGGCGCTTGAGCGTTTCGAGCGGCTGGATCTCAATCCGACTACCCTTTGTCGCCGCAGCCGCCCACGCCGGTTGTCCCGTTCGACCAACAAAGTCGCCGGTTGTTTCATTAATGAAGATTTCGAGAGGCGGTATTTGAGCGTTAACTCCGGCAGCGGCAACGCGCGCAATTAAGGATTTGCGGCTCGACTGAAGCAAGCTTAGCAGTCCTGCGGCTTCCTGCTGGCCGATTGTGTTGGGGTAGTCGACGCGAAAATCTTCGCTGGAAAGCATTCGACGAACCGCCCCGGGTTTTTGATAAAAGTGTTGCGCGGTTCTGACATTTTCCAGAGTGGATTCAGCGCTAATGATTGCCTGCGGAGATCCGCGATCAAAGATCAAGACACCGCTCCACAACAAATCTGCGGAAGCTGACAAACGGTTGTCGTTCGCGATATTGGTAGAGGGAAAATACTTCGCAAGGATCTGCCGGTAAGTTGCTCCTCGGGCCGCCATGACGTGCGCACCCTCCTGACAAAGCCCCAGGCCGTGTCCGAACCCGCTGCCGCGAAATACGAAATTCGAACCCGAACTCGAAATCTTGAAACGCGAACTCTTAAGCAAGTTCCAACCAAGCGCTCGGCCAACTATAATCTTAAAATCCCATCCTTTTATCGTGATGCGGCGATTGCCTTCGACGGTAATCAACTCAGCGCGACCACTGGCGTCGGTCCGTGAGACGCTTACGCTATTGAGCCGCTCACCTACGTTCGTGCGCGGATCAGTCTGGAGCGCTTTGAGCATTTGCTTTTGCGAAATGACGTCGGTCCAACTATGGTGGGCCCCGCTCGCGCAATACTGATCATGAACGCCTTTCAGATAGGGAGGCGCATTGCCGCCCCATAGCGTTGCTAGGTCCGCAGTTGCCCCACCACACGAAGCGCTGAAGTAAGAATCAGCAAGTTCATTATTCTCGTCACGGAGGATTTCTCCGCGAGTGGCTTCAACGGCTTCGACAATCAAGGGGGAGACGTAGCCGGCAGAATCCAGATCCACCTGCCGGTACCGTTGGCAATGCGTGGAGGTACAAAAATCGTATCCGTCCCTGGCATGCCGGCCCAGGTTCTTAAGGACATAAGTCCGGCTGGCGATGGCCAGAGCTTTCAGTGCTTCAGGTTCGCTCTCCATGCTGCCCTCAGCGGCAACCACGCCGCGGACGTAATCCTCAAGCGGCATGGTGCGATTGATGTTCTCGCGCACGAGGTGAACAGTGATTGACAGCGGGTGAGATTTCGAATTTGGGTTCTGATATGGACTCACCGGTGCGGGCGACTGAGCCGTCAGCTCTGCAGCAGCGGCGGCAACCTCGGGTTGCACTTCCGACGTGAGATTTGAGATTTCAGACGCGAACATGTCAAAGAGCGGACGCGCCACCTGGGCGGCTTCAAACCCGTGGCCCTTAGTCAGAAAAACAAGCACCGCCAGGTTGACATTCTTGGGTGCAGCTTCAGAGTCGGACGTCGTGTGGCTGGGCGGCTGTGAGGCAAAACCAACAAACCAGCCATGCGTGCGGAAACCGTTGAGTTCGGTGGCGGTGCCGGTCTTTCCAAAGATATAAACCGGAAGCGAATAAAGACTGGCCTTTTCAGCACTGCCATAGCGAACGGCTCCGCGCATTCCTTTGACAATTAGTTCCCGGTCTCGATCTTTGATTTCGACATTTGCCTGCAGGTTCGATTCGAAGCCTGCCGACCTCGCGAGGCGCGGCGCAAAGAGGTGACCTCCATTGACCAGGGCAGTGTAGGCGTTCATGACTTGAATGGGAGTTGCCTGGAGATAGTTGCCCTCACCGATTGCATTTTGCGGACGCCAATCGCTGCGCTGCAGTTGTCCCACTAACTCTCCGCGGGCGTTGACCCCGGTTTTTTTGCCAAAACCAAATTCGCTGAGGGTACCAGTGAAGCTCGCCTCCGTGAGGCGTTCGCCCAAAGTGCTGAAGTAATAGTTGCAGGAATAGGCGATCGCCTCCGTCGGATTCAACGGCGGCAGTTCGCGGGGATGCGAACACGTCGTTTGAAAAGCGTGGTGCGAATATTTTTCGTGGCAAAGCGTGCGCGAGTCTTCGTCGATCACCCCGGACCGCAGCGCCGCCAGGGCAGTGAAGGGTTTGATTGCGGAACCGAGCGGAAAATTTTCCCCGAAGGCGAGCTGGGGATTAACGACTGCGCGTATACGTCCGGTTTGTGGATCCATGACGATGACGGCGCCGCGCCGGTCGCCCAGCGAGAGAGTTGCGGCTCGTTGCAGTCGCTGATCGAGGTCATCCGCGCTAATTGACTCGGAAGAATAAGAGGACCAATTGGAAGGCAGCGTAGCTTTGAGCGCCACTGCCAAACCAAAGGTCACGATGCAGATCGTCACGGCGGCAAGCGCCTGAAAGCGCACGGGATTCAACCGTGGCGTGGAAAGATCAGTGGCCAATGAACGTCGCGCCTGCATCAAGCCGTCTCGTTTGCCTGGTCTCGCAGCGGGTTTGTGGAAGATTGGCCGAGGGCTCGCACAGTGATTGCCCAGCCAAATAGCGTCAGCGCAAACACTACGACAAGCCGCGCGATTAGCAACGACAGCTCCAGCCATGCATGCTTCGTTTGAGTGGTTCTGAAAAGCAGGAAGTAGGGAGCGACCCCAAAGACAAGAAAGCCCGCGACATAGATGAGGACGGACTGAGGCGCAAACGCCTGTGCGAGATGTGTTCTTATTCGTCTAACAGCTGAGCCGAGGCCTTCATGAACAGTGGCGAGCCACAAGTGAATTGCGACGAGCGGCAATACAAGTCCAAAAGTCAGGTAGCGAATGGTGGAAAGAATTGAAACCTTCCAATCAATTGGTCGGGTCGCCCGCTGCGCCTCAACCCTCGAGGCAATTTGACGCGCAATATCGCTTTCGGGATTGTTAACAGTTGCCCCCCAATGAGCTTGTGCTTTCGACAAGAGATAAGCGATGAGAACTGCCAACGCGATTAGCGGCAAACTGATCAGGATTAACTTCCAAAAACTGGTCAGCGATCGCCTTAGCAAAGATCCTGCGGTTATTTCATCCGTCTGCGTGGCCACCATACTCTGAAGTATGAAGAAAAGGAGAGGTGCGGCAACGGCGAGCGCGAAAGTCAGTATCACCTGCCCGATACTGGCCTCCCTTACTGCCACAAAAATGTAAAGAGCCGCCAGCAGCGAAGCATACACAATTGCGAGCAGCAACATCGCTCGCCAGTTTGTAAACAGCTTACGCGTGGCGTTGATCATTGAATGGAAAGTTTCAGTCAGCATTGATTTGTCCTCTGCAAAAGAACATCGACCCGTTTAGATGGCGACCTGTCCGCCCTCGTTCACTTGGAAGCAAAGCTTTGGCGGACAAGTCCGCTGTCTAAACGAAAAATACTTCAGGCAGCGGTGTTCTTCATTTCCTCTCCAGGAAACTTAGCTTTCCGCTTGCGGTGTTTGATTGCGTTGCCGGGCTATACATCAATTCGGCGCGCGCCGGGGCCACGCGAAACTGTCCCGGCACCTGGACCCGCATTGCGTATTGCAGGGTTATGCTTCCATCAAAGTAGTCCAGGAAAAAGACCGTGCGGTTGTCGCGAAACTCGCGGGAACTATACCAGTCGGACCAATCGTTACCGGAGGAGTAATCGAGATTGAGATTACCAACGCTCTCAACCTGTTCGGCGCCGGCTGGAATCGGGTCTTCAATCAACAAGTGACGTGCTTTCGCCCCGTTTATTTTTAGCCTGACGACAATCACGTCGCCCGAATGAATCTCGCCGCTCAATGGTTCGGTTTTCCACTTCAGTTTGTAGCCATCTTCAACAACCTGGAGACGAAGGTACTCGCGTGTCAGGTTAAGATCCGCTGAGCCACGCGCCGCGACGTCTTCTTCGCCGGTGTAATAGTCGAGCGATGACGAAAAATAGACCATGCCTGGCCCACGCTTCACCACACGGATTTCATTTGTACCTGCCACGTCGCCGGCTTTGCGATTAATGGAGAAAGTCTGCGAAGGGTCTCCCGAGGAAACATGCTGAGTGAGTACGTTTTCGCCATTCAGGTAAACTTCCACGTCGTAGTTGGGCGATAATTCGCGGCTTACTTTTAGGTAATCGATGAGTCCGAAAATAGCGAAGGCCGTATCCTTGGTCGAGGCCCAGTAATAACCATGGCCGCGATTCGAAACCAGCCAACGTGCCACGCGGGGCAACAGTGGGCTGTCGGGCTTGATCCGAGCAAGCGCTTTCAGCGATAGCGCCGTCGCTTCCGTATCGTTTGATTCAGCAAAGTCGAGCATTGCTTTGCGGCGCGACTCCCAGTGGGCTGAGAAATCGTCGGCCGTAACGGTTCGTTCGATCTCAGTTGCTACGTCGCGCGCGCGCTTGTCGTCCTTGCGTTGTTTCAAAGTCAATGCCAGCAGCGCCCGACCGTAAGGTTGCAAGTTGCCGCGCTCGCTAATGATCTTCTCAAGGTGACGGCTTTCAGTGTCACCACTTTCCTCGAGCGCGTAGGCCATGAAAGCACGCGTTTCCAAGTCAATCTGCGTTCCCGCTTCAGTCGTGCCCGCGTCGAGCATCTGCTTTAACTTCTCACGCCCGCTGGCTATGCGACCGTCATCCGGTTGATAACCAGCCCGCTTCCCGAGCGCCAGCCCGCTGACAACATATGCGGTCATGAAGGGATCGCTCTGATCATCTTTCCACCAGCCCCAACCGCCGTCGTTGTGCTGATAGGCGTAGAGCCGATCCAAACCCTTTTGCACCTTCTTCGAAAGGTCGTTTGAGGTTTTTATTGATGACGACTTCACGTCCTTCAGAGCCTGCGAGACGATGACGTTGGGAAGAAAGCTCGACATCGTTTGTTCAGTGCAGCCGTAAGGATAGGTCGTGAGGTAATCGAGGGCGCCAAACAATGAGCCGGCGACGGAGGGCGCGACATCGATCCGTAAACTTCGGGCGCGCGCATCGGCGCCCTGTGGCAAATTCACGGAAAAAGTCTTCTCGACATTTTCGTCGGAGAATGCCGCCGACTCGTTCTTCACTTGATGCAGCCCGCGTGGCACCACGGTTAACGGCAATTCGACTGCGTCTGATTCGGTGTCCGTAAGGGCCTTGGCGAGAAGTTTGATCTCGCCCACATTTGGAGCTGAGATCTGCCAGTCAATACGATGCTCTCCTTGTTTGCCGATAGTGACCGTCTGTTTCCCGGAATTTTGCAGTTGTGCTCCGTCGACCTCCAACGAAATCTGCGTTGATTTATCAGCGTTGAGGTAGTTGTGAACAATTCCGGACAGCGTGACCGTGTCGCCCTGGGTGACAAAGCGCGGCGTTTCGAGCCGCATGATTACGTCTTTACGCGCGACAACTTTGTATTTCGTCGCCCCAACTTTAGTGTCGGCCGTTACACCACGCGCGGTTGCGCGCCAGGTGGTTAAGTTGTCCGGCAAGTCAACTTTGACAGTGGCACGACCGTCAGCGCCAGTCACGACATCGGGTTGCCAGAAGGCGGTGTCCTTGAAGTTTTTTCTGATAGTCGGCTGAACCAGATCCCCTTCATTTTTGAAGTCAGCGAGCTGATATGCCGGCTTATTCCTGGCGAGGTCAATGGGCTTGTCGCCCGCGAAGCCGGTGAAGGTGTAGTTGATGGAAAGGTGCGTTTGCACGCTGTTATAGCGCATGCCATAAAACTCGCTTTTAATGTTGCCCGAATAATCTGGCGAAACGCTGTAAATACTTTCATCAACCACGCCCAGACTCACCTCGGCGCCGGACACCGGCGCGCCCTCGGCATTGCGCGCCAGGATCGTGTAAGACGCCGTTTCGCGCGGCTTGTATTCTTTCTTGTTCGAGATGATTTCGAGGTTAAGCATCTTGTCGCGCGCGGGCACGACCAGTCGCTGATCACTCGTGTACATGTCGCCACCCTTTACGTAAGACACGTTGAGGAACACGTTGGGGGCATAACTCGCCTGGATCGGAATGTCGAGCACGATTGATCTGCCGGGCGAGCTAACGTGCTGAACTGACATCACCCTGGTCAACTCGGTGCTGACGAGAAGGTGAGCATTGTCAGTTGGAAGAATTGCCAACACGTGAGCAGTCTCGCCCGGTTTGTACGACTTCTTGTCCGCAACAAGCTTTATCGAATTGTAGTCTTCGCTGTAGTAGGAAGAATCAGACCAGGGATATTGACGATCGGTAACCCAGAGATAGCCGCCAATAGAGGCTACCGCTTTGCCGTTTTCCCAGATGACCGTCTTGATCGAAATGTTACCGTCTTCGGTAGTTGTATAGTCGTAGAAGGCCTGGCCTTGCGAATCGGTTTGTACATCAGCGTAGGCTATCTGACGTTCGTGCATCTCATACTCGGGATATGAATACTCGTCATCATCAGCCTTCTTTTCTTTCTTAGTCCAGGTGCGCTCAACAAACTGGAGCTGCACCTTCGCAGAAACAGGGCGTCCTTCGTAGTCGCTGGTCGTAACGCGAATCTTGGCGACATCGCCTTTGTTGTAAACATAGCGATCGGGGTTGGCATTGGCCACGATTGTGCCCCGAGTGGCTACAAAGCTCGCGGCGCCGTCTATGGTCCGGCGAGCTGAATCCGTTACCTGTGCTTCGAGACGATAGCGGTAATCCGTCGTGTCGGTCTCATCTGTTTGCGGAACCTGGAACTCGACATTCATGTGACCACGCGCATCGAGAGTGCCCTCGCTCTCCTGAACCATGTCGTCGCCACCACGATAGAATTGTGAGTATTCATCCTCCTCAGTGTCCGACTCGTCAGTCGTTTCGTCCGAGTAGTCTTCCCCAAAACCCCAGGCGTAGAAACGCGAGCGGTAGATGTAATACTTCACTTCCGCATTGGCGACAGGTGAACCGAAGAAGTAGCGTGCATCGATAGAAAAGTTGGTTTTCTGGCCGGCCTGCACAAATTTTCCGGGCGCGGAAACGGTCACCTTGTATTCGGGCTTCTTGTATTCCGCCACTTCGAAACTGCCGGCTGCTGTGCCTCCGTCAACTTCCGCACCGATGCGATAGCTTCCCAGCGGTGCTGCTTCAGTAATCTCTATCTCACCATTGAAGGTGCCTCGAGGAGACAGCGGGAGGTCTTTGTTGTAGATGTTGGCGCTGTTAGGATCCTCAATGGTGACATTAACAGTATTGTCGGAGACGGCTTTGTATGCGCCGTTTTCATCGACGGCCCGAATGATTCCTTTGAAACTGACTTTATGCGTGGGCCGGTAAACAGGACGGTCGGTGTAGATGTAACCCTTGATGTCTTGTCCGTCTTCCTCCTCTTCATAACCACCGAAATACATCGAGCCCAGATCGGAGATGGCGAAGTTGCTCTTCTGTCTGGCGAGAATTAGCAGAGACTCGGAGTCAGTTTCCTCCGGCGGCTCAGCGCCAGGATCCGCCTCCGCATCACCGCCCTCGTTGCGTGCCGCCGGCTTTTTCTTTTCGATCTTCGTTCTCAGAATGCCTTGATTGTCGGTGACGCCGCTGGCAACCGTCTTTTTCTCTTTTACGATTTCGATCTCTGCCCCCGGTCGAGGCTCGCCGGTTTTGCGGTCAACTGTGTAAATCAGCAATTCTCCATCGCCGGTGGTTTTGTCGATCATGGTCAGATCAGTGACCACGACGACTGTGTAAGCGCGCAAATCATTTTCAACGGCCTCTATTAGATAGACGCCCGGCGTACGTTTGCCTAAAGGAATCATGCGCTTGTCGTATTCGTTTTCCAGCGGCGGCAATGGCTCGCGCCAACTACTGACAAGTAGATCGGGGTTTAACAGCGGCACGCGAGCATAGTCGGAAACATTCAACGGCGTGCGTATTTGGTCGGCTTCTCGGCGAAATTTTTGATTGAAGGCCTGGCGCGAATCATGCTGAAGCTGGCCGCGGACGAACGTCTTGATATTCGAGTAGGCCCAACGCTTAAAACCGCGCAGCCTTTCCACAAACGACGTCCGATGTGGCAATGAGCTGGCAACTTCTACCTCTTCGTCTTCGCCCATCTGATGAGGGTTCTTGAGTTGGGTGAAGAACTTGCGCGGATCCTTCACCTGATAAACGCGGAAGTCCAGATGGTCGACGCCCTGATAGTCGACCCAGAGACGGGCGTTGTCGCTGGTGCCGTAGGTGCGATGAGTTGAAAGCGAGAAGAAAGGCTTGTCGGATGGCCGCCTTTCGGGCTCTAAATAAACGGGCTTTGCAGTTTCCGGTTTCGCTTTTGCTCGCGACCGCAGCGTGGCGACGGTAAGTGCCCCGGCAATCGCTACGAGATAGATCAAAGAACCGGTCAGGACACGATAAGAACGAGAGTTCATTTCAAACACGGTCGCAGCCTCCTTCAGGCCAGCAAAGGTTCAACTCGGAAGTTCAATCGAGGATTTTCAATCTATAGAAGCCCAGGAAATTAGAATTACTTTCAAGCGGCCGCCAGCGCTTGCTTGGGTGATGATCGAGAACCGAAAGCTCAACCTTCTTCACCGTTCCCTCGTCAGTCGGCGAGGAGCCGGTGTGATAGACCACCCAGTCGCTTGACTGCTTGCCGTCCATCTGGGCGCGTCCCAAAAAAACCATTACGTGGTAGGGAAACTTCTGCACCCAGGGTTGGTAGAAGAAAAGAAGGTCGCCCGCTTCGGCATAATGGCGATCACGACTGATGAATTTGGCATTGAAACTTTTGAGACTACGGGCATCAGCAAATTCCGAAAAAGTTCCGTTAGACAACTCGCCATCCTTGTATGAGCCGAAGTTGGTGCGAAAGAGTTTTTCGCCAAGCGGGCCCTGCTCGAGGTTGTAACGAGTAACATCGGGCGCAATCTCGGTGTAGCTGGGGCCCATCTTTTGAAACCACATCCGATCGTGACGGCGCAACGCTTCGCGCCAGGCAAAGCGCACCAGTCCGCCGCAGTCTCTTTGCTCGGCGTTCCATTGCTCGCTCAAATGGTAAAACTGTCCTTCAGCAATTAGTGTGAACCACTTGCGAAAGTTTTCGCGGTCCATAAAACTTTGCAGCTCAGCAGAGTCAGGTATGCCGTCGTTGTCTGAATCTAACGAAACCGAGTGGGTTGGCGAGTTAGCCGCGGCAGGATTGTAAGAAGTGGAACTGGTGTGCCTGGAGCTGGCGGGACGTGCAGTTTTCCGGTTCGTGGCCAGCGAAAAATAAGAACCCAGGAAAACGATAACGAAGCAGAGTAGTATCGCCAAACCAAACTGTCGCCGTTTTATGAACGCGAGCATGGGGGGATTATTGGTCCTGGTTAATAACTCTACGAGGCGGCGCTAAACAGTCGGCTGCCATGTTAACACGTCCGCCTTTACGGTCTGGTACGGATCGAGTTGCTGTGGAAATCCACAGAGAAGCGCGATGCTGCTTGGGAGGCGGGAAAGACATTCCTCGCCGTCTATTTTCAGGGTGAATTGAGCGGCATGAATGCCCCCTCCTAACAGTGCAAATACGCGGAAAAAGACTGTTGCAAAAACCGACAGCCGCGGGTAGATTGTTATTAGTCAATCATAACCTCAGGCAGGATCGCCGCGTGGGCCGGGTGTATTGCTGCCTACAAACTCGTTGGAGGTAAGGAAGTGCCGACTGGAACATGTCCCGAGTGTGATGCTGATGTCCATGTGGATACAGACACTGATAAAGGCGAGAGCGTTTCTTGTGAGGAGTGTGGTGTCGAACTTGAAGTAGTCGGATTAGATCCGGTAGAGCTTGACATCGTTGAAGAAGATGACCTGGACGATGATGAGGACGAAGACGAATTCTGAAAAGACAGTCGGCGGGAGCATTAAGCAGCAGGCAGGCGCTGCTTATCGAGTGCGTGGCGCGTGGCTGTAATCAGTCGCAGCAACACATGTTTTGGCCTGTCGACATGGAGCGCGCGCGAAAGCATTAAGCAGAAAGCAGTAGGCAGAGAGCAAAGTATCCCCGATTGAGATCCGCTGTCTGCCTACTGCTTTTTGCTTTCTGCCAACTGCCTGGGCTGCTGCCTGTCTATTGCCCCTGCCGCCTGGTCTTGTCCGCCTGAAAACCTGGCCGGCTTTGCCGCAGAGTTAACCCGCTCGGCCCATCAACCCTGACATTGTGAAACAGGCCATCACGACGCTTCTGTTCGGCTGGATAAAAAGCGAGCACATACGCCGACGTGACCTCCTCAGCCAGCGCGCGAAATAACGGGTCATAATTATTCTCGTCTGCGTAAACACTCCTCCCGCCGGTCAGGTCGGCCAATCCGCTAACGTCCAACGGCGTCGGCAAAGGAGTTTGGGTTGTGGCCGGTAACATTCGCGAGTAAGAAGGAAGGGTAACCACGTAAATGCTGGCATCGGCGGCATTCGCACGCTCGATGACAGTACGCGCTGATACCGTGTCGCCAACCGGAAAGCCGTCCGTCACCACCAGCACCGCGCGTTTCATCAGGCGCCGTTCGCGTGTGCGCGGTGCATGACGCACCAACAGACGAATGGCATCATCAACGGCATCGTAGGTGTGGGTCGAGAGTCCATTTGGTTCGCGCGCTATTCGCTCGAAGGCGCGGTCCAGCTTATCTGTTTCGGAGGTGAACTTTTGGAGAATCTTGACGTTCATACCGAAAGACATGACAGCGTAAAGGGCAGAGTGCCCGGCGAGCTTCGCCGAGAAGGCGTTCAGCGCCCTTCTGAGACGCTCCATTTCTTCCGGAGTCATACTTCCGGAAATGTCGAGTGCAAACACAACTGCTAATGGACGAGGCTCACCACTGCGACGCTCGACTTGAAAGAACGAGAGCGGCTGTTGGATACCATCAACGTAAAGCCTGAAATCTTCCTGCCTGAGATTTCGTACCGGACGTCCTTCAAAATCAGTGGCGACGACGTCCATGGAAACCAGATCAGTGTCCACCTTCACGACCTCATCGGGCTGCTGTTCACCTTGAGGAAACACCTGCCGCGGGCGCTGAGCTTTGGGATTCGACTCTTGCCCCACGCTGGGCTGTAAAGCAGTTGCGCCAACGAGAGTGACGAAAGTCAACAGAGTGAGCAGCTTGTTTGAGTGGCGATACTTCTTCATTTAGAGTTTGCTGATGGCTGGGGAAATCGTCTCCCGGATTATACGAGCCGGATTTCACTGCGCCAAGGTGCTGGAGAGATTTTGTCGCTTGACGCTCCGCCAGTTCGGACAAGTCAGGCAACAGGCGCGGCGCTTGCAGGCATCAACTATTACGCGTACAGATGCAGTTTCAAGCCGGAAGTTCAGAGTTCAGCCTTTAGGCTGCCGCTTCGGCACCAAGCTAAAGCTTGATGATGAACTCTAAACTGCATCAGTGCCCTATAAGGCTCTGATTCTGTGACCACGCCGCGAAAGTGATACCATAACAAGAAATGAAGCACCTTAGATCAGTTTCGCTATTCCTGGGTTTGGGTTTGTTAGCGGGAGTAGTGTTTGCGCAGGACCGATCAACGGGCGGAATCAAAGGTAAGGTCAGAGTCGAGACCGGCACGCCTGCTGGAGTTGCGGTCATTGTCAGACAAGGCGAACGGGAAGTGGCCCGCGGTCTTACCGACAAGAAGGGCGAGTTTCTAATCTCGCGTTTGACGCCCGGACGATACGGCGTAACGCTTCGCAAAGCAGGACTCAGCGTCGGGTCAATTGAAGACATTGAAGTCAAATCAGGGAAAACTCGCTCGCTTGGCGATCGTTTAGTGCTCTCGATCGACGAAGGATCCATCGCTTTTATTAGAGGCAGTATCTTTAACCAGGATGATCGCAGCGTTCCCAACGTACGCATTGAACTGGCGAAGATCGAAGATGACGGGACTGTGAGAAAGATTGACGGTCGCATCACCAACGAAATAGGCGCTTTTGTGTTTCGTCTCTCACCAGACCCTGCTAAGTATCGCATCACCGCAAAACCCAACGGCGGCGACCCTGTCAGCAAAGACATCGAGATCGATGGCGCCGCCGTCTACCGCTTAGCCCTCTCTGTCAAGCCAAGTGGAAATTAACTTCCTAGCCCCAGCGCAGGCGCAGTTCAGAGTACAAGTAGTTCAGAGTACAAACCCAGTTTGCCGTTTTGCAAGGGAGGACAAGCTAAAGCTTGAACTCAGAACCTCGGGCATCTGGTTCGGACCTCCGTTTTCTAATCCTCAACCTGTTTTATATATTTGGATGGAAGTTTGCAGTTGCTATAGGATTACATATCCTAAGCCATGGAAGAGCGTGAAGAATTCCTTACTGCTCGCCAGCTTGCCAGAATCTTGCAGGTTAGCGAGTCGACCGTGCGACGACTTGCTCGCAAGCGGCGCATCCCTTCCGTCCGGGTGACACCGCATATCATTCGTTTCCATCTCGACGCCGTGCGCGAAGCGCTGGACGTGCCTCGGTCCAGGATTCGTCATGGAGAATTCACTGAACAGGTCGACGATGCGCAGTTGTCGTTTGACGATCTGTCGGTGTTGAGCTGAAGGGCTGGTAAATCGTAGTGGGTCAGTTTCGTTGAAAGTGTCCGATAAAACTTTAGTTTGTCGTGACTCAGCGACAAGCTAATTTAGCTTATCGGACACTATTCCGAGGCGGGTTGAATTCCACCCACTTGCCATCCCGTTTCACGTAGATTCGCGGTTGCCGAATCGGAAATTTCCGAGCGAAGGTGGGATTTGACTTGAGGAAGCGTTGAATCGTCGCACCATCGCCCGTGGCAACGCGCCACTTGCCATCTTCGCGAACCAGATACTGCTGCACCACTATCTTTCCTTCAGCCTGAAATGGCCTTACGAGTCGCCCGTATAGCTCACTGTCGGCGACGGCAACGTTTCCCGAAACGCGCACGGATCCAATATTGAGTCGATCCAGCACATAGCGATCCTGGACACGCTTCAAAGCGTTAACGAAACGCTCGCGCGACATTCGGTTACGTGTCGTGGAGGGCAGGGAATCGTAGACCGCAGCGTAGTCCTGCGACTGTAGTTGCTGGAAGACTTGTTGCACGACTGCGCGTACGTCAGTTTCTGCCGAAGCACGGGCAACGTTAGGAGATACCCACAGCAGTCCGGCTACCAGCAAGGTAATCGCTGGCGTATTGAACCAAAGAATCTTAGTCATCATCTGAATCCGTAGTACTTTCTTCTTTACCATCATCACTATTTTCCTGAAGATCTGCGGCGGCAATTATTGCTTTCATCTGGGCGCGGTAATTAAGAAACCATGCGACCAGCCCCAGCGCCGCAATCACAAAAGCTGTATTCAAATCTCGTCGGAGCAGGAAAACGGCTGCGACCACAATGCAAACACCAGCCAGGATCATCCAAAAAAGTTTCACAAGGGCCACGCAGCGATTACTTGATGTCAACCGGAATCGCGAGTTCCAGCGTTCCCGGAGGATAACAAACCTGCTCGTCGCATGCTTGGATGCGCAACCTGCCGGGAATGGATCGTTGGCCCGTTGCCGATTTGTCTGCTTTAAGCGTCGCTTTCACTTCGGTCTCACCTTCGTAAACCGCGAGCGGTTTTTCAGCGAAGGCAAACTTCTTACTGAGCCCTTTCTGATAAGTGATGAGGCCAACGGAAACCCCTTCTGCGGGTGAAATTTCCAGTTCGGTTGCTTTTAGGTAAGGGTATGTCGGCGGGTTTGCATTGACGTGATAGCCGCTTTGGATTGTGACCCGAACAACTGCTTCAGCCGATCCGCCGGCGGGAATCTCGACAGGCTGTGACTTGGCTTTGACTACCGACTCCGATGTGATTCTTTGAGCGGATTTAGAATCGGCCGGAGTGTTCGGCGGTTCTCCCGCGGAATTCTGGATAGATTTGGAACAGGCCGGAGTGGCAACCAAGGGCAGTAAACAACTAATAAGAATACGCGTGGATCGAGTCATTTTCTTCTCTGAATTGATGATTAGTCAGACTGTTGCGCTGAAGTGGAGGGAGAGTCGGGAATTGTTTCCCGAGCGGCTTGCATTTTCCTGGCTCGGCGCAAAAAGTACCGCGTGATGAAATAACCGGGAAGTATGACCAACAGGAAGATCGGAACCATCACGATTACGAACCGGATAAGAAACAGCACGATCGCAATCGCGACTTCCACACTATCCGCGACAGCCTCGCGAATGTCTCTACCGAAGCCTGAAGTATTAACGACGATAGCAGTCGGAGTCAGTAGATTGACGGTGATGGTCGACAAAGTGGCGCGGTTTTCCAAAAACCTTTTGCGGCCCTCAAGCTTTTCGATTTCTGTTCTGACGCCGGCAATTTGACGCTGCACCTCAAGCGCATCTTCCACCTTGCGAGCCTGCTTCATAATTTCCAGGAACTGCTGCTCAAGGGCTTTTTGTGTCTTAAGGTGTGCCTCGAGATCGATAAACTCCTCGGTGACGTCCTGGCCGGTTATCTTCTCCTGAATCACGCGACTTCCGGCGCTGCGAATTTGTTCGAGGGCCGGACCAAATTGAGTGGCCGGCACCCGGATAACAAGACTGACCTCGAGCTCCTCCTTTGCACCGTTTCCAGTTTGACGCTGCTTTGACTCGGAAGTAACAACGAACCCGCCGAGCGATTCAGCGATCGAAGATATCTTCCGTTGGACGTCTGCGGGTGCTGCGGCTTCCAGCGTGATATCGGCGTTGCGAATGATTTTTCGATCCATCGCCTCGGCAATTGACTGAGATTGGTCGACCTGGGTAAGCGAAACCTGATTAGTTGTCGTGTCCTGTGCCTCTGCCGATGATTTTCGTTCTTCTTGTGCAATAAAGCCCTCGGGCGCATTTGTCCTGGCTGATCCGCCATCACCCGATTGCGAGCGACGTGACAAGGCGCATCCCGTCAACACGAAGAGTGAAAGAATCAAAAAGAGGAACTTGGGAGATCTCATAGTTGGCCTCCGTCGGCAGGATCGATTTCGGGGATAGAACGTTAGCGCCGACGAGCCCTTGCGGATTCGTGGAGAATAATTGTAAGCGGCGAAGAATTGTTCAACCTTATCCAGCCGCCTCCTTCTTCTCTTCCGGTTTCTTGATGCCAAACTTCTCGAGTCGATACTGCAAAGTGCGGAAAGTCAGGCCGAGCAACTTGGCAGACTTGGTGATGTTGTAGTCAGTGTGTTCCATCGCCTGTAGGATGAGATCACGTTCGACGTCTTCAAAACTAATGCCTTCCGGCGGCAGCTTAAACGCGCCTTCCGAGACGGGACGAGATTCCTGTCGCACTTCCAACGGAAGATCTTCGACGGTTATCTGGTCACCTTCGCAAAGAAGTATTGCCCGCTCGATGGCTGACTCGAGCTGACGCACGTTCCCGGGCCAACTGTAATCGATCATGAGCCTGCGCGTTTCCGGTGTAAGGCCGCGCACGAGGCGCGACGTGTTGCGAGTGTGCTTCTTTACGAAGTAGTCGATTAGAACTGGGATGTCCTCGCGCCGTTCTCGTAGCGGCGGAACATCAACGGAGAGCACGTTGATCCGGTAGTAGAGATCATCACGGAAGCGGCCATCAGAAACCATCGCCCTCAGATCGCGATTCGTGGCGGCAATTACACGCACATCAACTCCAATTTCATGAGTGCCGCCTACGCGTCTAATCTTACGCTCCTGCAAAGCCCGCAGGAGTTTCGCCTGCATGGCAACGTCGAGCTCGGCAATCTCGTCGAGAAAAAGCGTGCCTCTGTCTGCGATCTCAAAAAGTCCTTTCTTTTCTGCGTGGGCACCGGTGAACGAGCCTTTTTCATGGCCGAAAAGTTCCGATTCGAGCAGGTTCTCGTTTATCGCGGCGCAGTTAACCGCCTGAAACATTCCCGTGAGGCGAGGCGGCGATTGGTTGTGAATGGCGCGGGCGATGAGTTCCTTGCCGGTTCCTGATTCTCCGCGAATAAGCACTGTCGAGTTGGAGCGCGCGACCTTTAAGATCATCTTTTTCACGTCATCCATTTTCGGCGAACCCGAAATGATCTCGCTGTCTAGTGACTCGAGCTTTGCAAGCGCATCGTTAATGGTTTTCAGCAAAGAGTCCTTATCGTAGGAGACTTTCTCCAGATAATCGTAAGCGCCATGGCGCAAAGCGTCTTTCGCAGATTCAATTGTGCCGTGTCCGGTGAGTAATATGACGATCATCGAAGAGTCGATAGCAAGAAGATGTTTTAACAAGGAAATGCCGTCCATCCCTGTCATCTTAAGGTCAGTCAAGGTGAGATTAAATTGCCGATCCTTGGCAAATTTGATTGCCGCCTCACCCGAGGATGCAGTTGTCACATCATAACCAGCCTCAGTCAGAATTTGTTCCATGATCTCTCGCTGAGGTTTTTCGTCGTCAACTACGAGTATGGTTTTGCGCGCCATGATAATTAATTATGAAGTATGAAAAACAAGTGACGAATTTATGAGATTGCACCCCCGGGGTTTATTCATCCTTCCTTCATCCTTCAGCCTTTCCTCCTTCGTCCTCTGGTTTAACGGGCAGAATGATCGTGAACGTTGTGCCGCTTCCTTGTTTTGAAGTGACGCTGATTGAGCCTCCATGATCATCGATTGCTTTCTTGACAATGGCAAGCCCAAGGCCTGTGCCGGTGTCCTTAGTTGAATAATAAGGCTCAAATATCTTGGCAATGTCATCAGTGTCGATACCCCTTCCGGTGTCCGTTACCTCAACGCGCACCCGGTTGGCTGCTTCAGCGGACAGCCTGATACCGACGCTTCCTCCTTCGCCATCTATCGCTTCGAGGCTGTTGATTAGAAGATTTGTGAAAACAGACCGCAAGGAATCCTTGTCAGCCACAACCAGAGGCACCTTGCCCTGCTCTTCCAGACTCGTTTTGATACCACTCTCTATCGCCTGTCCCGTGATCACTCGCAACGCGTCTTCTGCCTGTACGCGAAGGTCGAGAGGCTCGAGCTCGAGCGCAGAAGGCCGCGAATATTTTAGGAAGTCGGTGATGTGACGATTGATTCGCTGCACTTCCGACTTGAGTTGATCCGCCAGGCGTTCGAAGGTTTCGCGCTTAACCGGGTCCTCCGGTGCAAAGGAGGAGCGAAGGTGATCCAAAGTGAGATTGATGTAGTTTAACGGGTTGCGGATTTCGTGTGCGATTGCGGCAGCCAGGCGTCCTACGACGGCCGCCTTTTCAACCTGATGAAGCTGCAATTCGAGCTCGCGCAAGCGTCCAACCCTGGCGATCATGTCGTTGAATGCGGCAGAAAGCGCACCCATTTCGTCGCGCCGGTCGGTGGGAACGCGAACGTCAAAATCGCCGGTAGCGACGCGCCGCGCTGCAACTGACAAGTATTTGATTGGCCGGGCAAACCGCCAAACAAACAAACCCGTAACGAGCGTCGTCGCTAGTAACAACAAAAGCGTATAAAGAGCGGACCGAGAAGCCTGGCGCTCGAGAATATCTTTCATGGTGTTTGCCGAACCGAGTACGACAATCACATACCAACGTCCTTTTTGCGTTTCCACTGGAAAATAGAACGCACCCGGCTCGCCGGCTTGGGGGGCGCGTGACGCAGTCAGCCATGCGGGGAGTGGTTCGCTTTCGTCAGTTAGTTCGACGGCGCTACTTAGTGGCGGTAAAGGGACCTCGGTAATCTTAATGTACTGGGTACTCTTATCCGGGTTCTGGCGCGGAGCATAGTCTTTACTGAGACTATCCCAAACATCACCATTGTTATCTACCACTAGTACATTCCGAACACGTCCATTGTGTTCATCCAAAAGTGGTTCGCGGACGTTGCTTTTAATTTGATCGAGATACTTGTTGCTCGAGATGCTGTTCACGCCTAGCGCCACGCCGGCCATTATGGCTTGCTCCTGTTCCACCAGCATGTGGGCATTTTGCCGAACTGAACGCAGGTTGACGTAATACTGGACACCCAGCGTTAATCCGAGAAGCACGACCAATAGGAGCACCAGTCGCGCGCGGAAACTATTGAAGAGCTGAGGTGTCCTCATGGCATTTTGACTGCGTCTTTCAGTGGAATCGTTGGCACCATTGAGCCTTTCCTCCAGTAACAAGCACGGTAAAGGCCTCTTGTCACGAGTTATGTACAAAAGATCACTTTTGTGTTGCCGTCCGTTAATTCAGATGGTATAGTTGCCCCCGGTCTCGAATCAATGTCCCCAGGGACCGCCAATTTGGGATTTCTCCCGCCTCAACGTAGCAAGGACCGAAGGTCCATAACAAACCAGGAGTTGTTATGAGAGCAATTAAAAACTCTCAGGGCTACCAGGTTAGCTTTTGCATTCAAGAAACGGGGAGTTCGCAACCCTTTTCTATCGCGTTACGCGGCGTAGAGTTTTTCGGCGAGGCTCACACAAGTGAGCAAACAAACCTTTAAGAAAGGTAGTAAACCCCTGATGACTTTGACGAATCACCACCCCCGCACTCTTTCATTTGCATTTCTACTAATCGCTCTGCTCATCCTCCCTCTTCAAACTGCAGACGCCGGCAAGAAACGTCACGACAACAATGGTGGCGGGAAGAATGCCCGCCGCGGAGCTGTGCGCTCTGAAAGGGGAAGAAAAGCTTCGGCAAGGGACCGTCGGGGTGCCAATCGTCGAGACCGACTTTCCGCCAGGGATTCCCGGCGCGGAAAGTCTCGCTTGTCGCGACGAGAGCTGAGACGCGAGAGCGCCAGGGCGCAGAGTGCATCGCTAAAGGCACTTGAGCGCAGGTTACGTCGCCCGCTGAGCAGGCGGGAACGGGCCGCCGAGTTACGGCGCCTTCAGTCACAACGCCGCCGCGAAATACTCGAAGCCAGGCGTCGAGCCGAAGCCGCGCGGCGCGCTGCAATTGCTCGCCAGCAGGCACTAGACAAAGCTCTTCGCGAGGAAGTTCAAGGCATGATCGCCAGAGACACTACTACCGGGGAAGACCCGCAGGTTCGCCGTGTAGCGATCAACGCGCTGGGCAATCATGCTGGAACAGTTGTTGTGATGGATCCGATAACCGGGAAAGTGTATTCGATAGTGAACCAGGAGTGGGGAGTGAGGCGAGGCTTCAAACCGTGCTCAACAATTAAGTTAGTCACCGGTGTAGCTGGCCTTTCCGAAAACGTGATTCCGCCGGCCGAGTTAACCCTGGCCTCTGATCGTGGCCGCATAGATCTCACTTCCGCACTCGCCCATTCTGATAACCCGTATTTCGAAAGAGTAGGTGGCGGTCTCGGCTTTGACAAGATGATTCACTACGCGCGCGAACTGGGCCTGGGTGAAAAAACGGGTGCGAATGTTCCGTTTGAATTTCAGGGACGCCTGCCGGAGATGAAACCCGGTTTTGTTCTTCATCGAATGTTTTCCTATGCAGACGGGTTCGAAGTTACAGCACTGCAATTGGGCAGTCTCGTATCGGCGATGGCCAACGGCGGGAAGTTGCTCGTGCCTCAGGTTCCAAACGACGAGGATGGATTGAAGTTTAAGGCGAAGGTACGCCGCAAGTTAGATATTGACGGTAATGTCTGGCAACGAATGATCCCAGGCATGATTGGTGCAGTGAATTACGGATCCGGAAGGAAGGCGTACGATCCGCTGCAGACGGTGGCGGGAAAAACCGGAACATGCATCGGAGGCGGAGGAAGCTGGGTAGGATTGTTCACTTCTTATGCGCCCCTGGCTAATCCAAGACTGGCTGTAGTCGTGATCACGCGCGGCACAGACGCTCATCGTCATCTTCCCGCTGCAGTGGCCGGCCAAATCTACCGCGACCTCCATCAACGCTTCGGCACTCCTACAAACCTGCAAATTGCCTCGACGCCCGATGACGAGGAAAAAGAGGTTGGCTCGGAAGAGGGTGAAGACATGATCGCCGATCAAAACGGCACAGAGGCCGAGGGCGCTACGGAGTCATCCGCAGCTGCCACTGCTTCCCCAACTCATAAACTTCTGCCGGAAACAGCACCTAACACGGTCAAACGAGTAATAATGCCAATCAATTCCCAACCTCAGAAGGCCGAGGCGCAGAAATCCGATCCAGCGAAGACTTCTGCAAAGCCGCTGACTCAACCTGACAGCAGACCGCGTCGCACTCAGGAAATGCAGCCTTAATTTGTAAGCAACTTGTAATCGCCGGAAAACCAATCTGCGCCGGCGCCTCGTAAACTGTGACGAGGCCCGGCGCAGTTGCTTTAGGAGAGGTTTTTTCTCTCGCTTGCGGCTATTCTTGCCTTGACAGGCTCACGAGAGTTGCAGGAATATTGCGGGCGTTCTTTTTGGGCTTTATATTCAACTGGACGAAACTGTGGTTCTCTCCTTGCGCGCTGCAGAATGGCACCGCAGATCGGCAACTGGTTTTTGTAAGTCCGCATCTTAGTGTGTCGCCCATTGCGACGCAGGCAAGCCAAAGTTGGCCGCAAACGATAGCTATAAGAGAGAACTTGGAGGTTCTGATAACTAATGAAAAAGACTATTCGTGCATTGGCAATTTACGCTAGTCTGGCCGTTGTGGCCGCACCAGCGTTCACGACTATTTCAGTACTGAATGCGCAAGCCCAGACACCGGCGCAGGGCCAGTGCAACGATGACAGCAAGGCTGCCTGGTATGCCGATTTCACCAAATATCGCACCACGGATCCCCCAAAAGCTTATGACGCCGCCAAGAAGTATTTAGGCGCCTGCCCGACAGAAGAAGGGGATATACCAACCTATCTTAAAAAGTGGGTTGTTGCTTACGACAAAGAAAACCGCAAGGTCAAGCTCGCGGACCTCTTCGTTAACCAGAGAAAGTATGCCGAGGCCAATGCTGTAGCCAAAGAAGTCCTGGCGGAGGAGCCAGACAATCTTACTGCTCTCATAGCTCTCGGTTACGGTGGCTATGTTCTGGCTGTAACTACAAAGAATGAATCCGCAAACGCCGAAGCGATTAACTACGCGAAAAAATCGATTCAGGCTATCGAGTCAGGCAAAACACTTGAGAGCTGGTCTCCCTTTAAGACTAAGAACGATGCGCTTGGTTATCTTTATTACGCCGTAGGGTATCTTGAGCGCACCAGCAACCCGACTGAGTCACTCTCTTATTTTATTAAAGCAGCCCAGTTTGACAGTGACATAAAGAAGAATTCGCAGACTTATGTTTTCATCGCCGCTGCTTATGAAAGCGAATATGCCAAGCAGTCGGCAGAGTATGAACAGAAATACAAGGGCAAGGATGAAACTCCGGAAAGCAAGCTGGCAATAGCCAATATTAACCAACTTGTCGATCGAATCATCGACGCGCTTGCTCGCGCCGTCGCCGTAGCGGGTACGGATGCGGCGTCTCAAGCATCCAAGGCCCAATGGCTCACGCGCTTAACGGAGCTTTATAAGTTTCGCCACAATAATTCCGATGCCGGTCTGAATGAGATGATCGCCAGCGTGCTGTCAAAGCCGTTGCCGCCGGTGCCGACCCCGCTTACAAGCCTGCCGGTTACAACGCCGGCAGCAACGACGCCGGCAACGGGCAGCATGAGCAACGCGAATTCAACGTCGACGCCGGCGACCACCGAACCTGGGAAAACTGCGGTGCCCCCAGCATCGTCGTTAACGACAACACCGAAAACTACCTCGACGGCTGCGGCGACGACCACAACCAACACGAAGGCTACCGTTAAACCTAAGACGCGAAACAATCATCGACGTCACTAAAACTAAACTAGCCGGTTACGGGCTCTTCATATCAGCCGGAAGCTTTGTCACTCGAGTTCGACGATGCTTCCGGCTTTGTTCAAGTAAACTACCTTGAAGAAAAAGGGGATTACACTTCCGGATCTTGACCTCCTGGAAACCGTTCTCTCTTACAAGTTTCAGAACCGAGCATTGCTCGAGCGGGCCGTCACGCATCGCTCATGGGCACACGAACAGGTAGCACCGGGAGCAGAAGATCAAGCCCGCCAGCTTCATAATGAAGCGCTGGAATTCCTCGGTGATTCTGTGTTGGGCCTGGTTGTCGCTGACTATCTCTGCAAGGCTTACCCGGCGGGTACCGAGGGTGAGCTCTCGCGGATGAAGCATCGGTTAGTTAGTGCGCCAACGCTGGCAGAAGCTTCGCTGCGCCTGAACCTGGGCGATTTTCTGCGCTTCGGACGTGGAGAAGAGAAGAGCGGCGGCCGTCGCAAAGATGCGTTGTTGGCTGACGTTTTAGAGGCTCTGGCCGGTGCCATTTTTGTTGACGGTGGGCTACCTGCGGCAACTGCTTTTGTCCAGAACGCGCTCGGCGAAGAGTTACAGAAGGTCACTCCCAGCGCTGCGGCGGAAGCCGACTATAAGACAATGCTTCAGGAGAGGCTCCAGGCGGAGCGGCGACCGGCGCCGAAGTATTCTGTAGTAGAGGCGGTCGGGCCCCCACACCGCCGCACGTTCCACGTCGAAGTGAGTTGGGACAATGGCAGCGTACGGGCGCAAGGGCGCTCGAAAAAGACGGCGGAAGCGGCGGCGGCCAAAGAGGCCCTGGCCTTCATGAGGATCGAACAGAAAGAGGTGTGACTCGACACTCGCCAGAAAGGATTGGCCACCTCCGGCGCTTGTTGGGATTACACAGCACCTTCGTTTGCCGGAGTTGTAACAGAACAGGCGGAACTTGACCGCGGCGGTTTAGGTATCTAGGATGACTTGAAGATTATGATTAGCAATCCTTCCAGTGGGCAAGCTTCGACCAGCGTTTCGGAAACGAAGGCGGAACCAAAGAAGTCTGCCTTTTCCAGAGTTTTCAATCGCAACGGACACAAAGAGTCTCCCCCGCCCGAGACAAGACCAACCGGTCCGCCAAAGTCTGTTTTACGGGAGTATTTTGAGTCGGCCGTGGTTACTGTGATCATGGCCCTATTTGGCATGACCTTCATAGTCCAGGCGGTAAAGGTGCCGACTGGTTCCATGCAGAATACGATCACCATCGGAGACCATCTTCTAGTTAATAAGTTCATTTTTGCGCCTGGGCCGTCTGCGCGCTTTCTACCACAGCGCGAGATCAGGCGTGGCGACATAATAGTTTTTAAGTACCCCGGCAATCGTTATGATCCAAAGCGTGACGATCGGCCCGACAATAGGCCCATAGTCACCAACTACGTCAAACGAGTTATTGGGCTGCCAGGCGATCAGATCAGGATTGAAGGCCGAAATGTCATAGTCAACGGAAAGCCTTTACCTGAACACCGCATCGAGGTGGAAGATAAGAACGACAACAAGTCCCCACTCATAATTAAGAATGATCCCGCGCGTGACCCGGAAGAAACTTACGATGTCTATTACCATCTCGGCTCGGGCGATGAACAAAGTAGTGAAGATTATGAAGCCTTCAGACATGAGGGAAATGGACATGAACTGGTTGTTCCAACGAACAAATACTTTGTGATGGGTGACAATCGTGAAAATAGTGAGGACAGCCGCTTCTGGGGTTTTGTACCGCGCGATCTGGTGATTGGCCGAGCAATGTTCGTTTACTGGTCTTACGATGAAAGCGCGCCTTCAAGCACGGCTCCGTTCCCCTTCAACGTCGTCTCTGATTTCATCAACAACACTCGTTGGAGCCGGACTGGCACGCTCGTGAAGTGATCGGTCCATTCAGGTGCTGCTCCCTTCCGCTAACGACGCAAGCACTAGTCTACGCTCCGACAAGGTTCCCCACTCCAACTCCCCTTTCAAAACTGGTATTCTCGAAATCCGCAACGTTTTGGAATCCGTCCCCTCGCTGAGATCTGATTATGCTCATGCGATGCTTGTTTTTTAACGGCCTGGCAAATTCTCATTGCCGGACAGATCAACTCGGAGGTGGAACCGAGCGCCGGAAGATCAGGAATATGCTGCTCGACCTTCGAATTGTTCACCCAGAGGCATTTCTGCAAATCGCCCACGGAATGATTTCCGTTGTCTTGCTTTCACTTCCTCTATTACTGATGCCGGTGGCAGTGGGAGCCCAAAAGACCTCCGCTGCGGCGAAATCTGGAACGGCAAAAGCAAGGGAGATTCAGTCCAGGAATAATCAGAAGAAGGCGCCTCAAACGAAAGTGACGAAAACGCGCCCCCAGGATGAACTGGCAAGACTCCGTGAAGAGTTCATCAAGGCTACTAACGAGTACAAAGCCAGCTTGCAGAAGTTAAGGGAAAGCTACGAGAAGAGTCTGCGCCAAGCCGAAGGCGAACTGAGTAAATCAAGGGAATTGTTCGCCGCAGGTTTAATCTCCAAAAAGGCTGTGGAAGCCGGCGAGCTCGTGGTCGCCCAGGAGCAAGATAAGCTGGCTGATGTAGACCGGCGGATGGCAAGCGCCGAGTCGCAGATAGCCGACACGTTGCTCGAGGCTGAAGCCGAGACGAAACTGGCGAGAAGCAAGCCAATGCCGAGGGGAGGAATAATAACGACTGCCTCCCTTATTCGCTACAATGGCAGCGCTGTTTGGGCTTTGTCAGACGCCTGGAAAGTTCAGCGCTTCTTCCTTGGCGCATTTAAGAAACCGCTGCCGATTGCCGTTTTTGGCCAGGGCTCTATTCACGATCGCTGGCGCCTCGATCATCACAACGCGATGGATGTCTCTCTGCATCCCGATGCTCCGGAGGGGCAGGCGTTGTTGGGCTTTCTGCGAAAAAACGGGATACCATTCCTTGCCTTTCGGGGCGCGATACCGGGTGCCGCCACGGGCGCCCATATTCATATCGGCAGCCCATCCCATAAATTCTAAATCTATCAAGTTTCCACCGTACAAATCCCACACGTGCTGCCGGCATCGTCCACTAGCGCTGGATTCGCATTTGCGACGAAACTCGTTGACATTTGCTTCGGTCAGGAATATTTTGGGCCGTACTTTACCGCAGGCATTCTCTTACGGCTTTCACCTTGTCAACCTCATAAATCTTTTCGTAATCGCTGGCTCGATTGACTTGTGAATGCTCTATTTTCCGGATTGCGGAAGATTAAAATGAATGCGCGTCACTAGCTGAATTGGAACCCGTCTCTTCACCCTGCATGGCATAAGGTTTGAAATGGAATCGAGTGGCAAAAAGGTTTGGCAAGCTGCATTTCTTATTGGAATCGCAGGTTGCATGCTCGGCGCCATCCTGGCCTACGGATTTTCTACGCTGGCAGCGATTATTAGTGGCGCCACTCTTACCATCGGCATAATAAATGCACTCTATGGATTGCTTAATCGAGACGACAAAAGCAACAACTCCCTGCCGGCAAAAATCGCAAATACATTAAATGTAAATACCTTTCTCAAGGTTGCGACCGTGGGCATTTGGATTACGGCTATCGCTCTCTGCATTTTCGGCGTCAGACAAACCTACGTTTCATACCTCAGACGCGTACTTGAAGCCCAAAAGGTGACGATTGAAGGCCTTGTACTCAATGCCGCAGGCGACCCGGCAGACAATGCCGTGGTCACACTGATCCTCAGCGGGCGGCAGGAAGTAGTGACGGCGCCCGGCGGAAAATTCTCCTTCCCCCGGGTCGACCTCAGCAATGAACCGTCAAAAACTGTGCGAGTTCGAGCGAGTTGGCAGACTCATGAAGCGGAGATCATCGCTGACCTGACAAAGGTTTCACCTCAGGGATTGACCATCAACTTGCCCGCTGGTGCCCCGCCTTTCCGGATCACTTATTTTGTGCTCGAAGGGAATGCAATAGATTTTTTCCTGCTGAATAAGATGGACGCGAAGTGGGAAGAAAAACTGGGTGGACAACCTTACATCGTGCCAAACGAAGTATCCTCCTCGCTTTCGTCCCTGGTCAAAACCTATAGCGATGACTTTAATGAGGAAGCCGGGGTTTTTTCAGTTGAGAATCCCAGCAAGAAGAAAGATTTCACCCTGGAGCCGAGTGACAATACTCCCAAAAAACTCTTTAGCGGTAGCAGTTCAGGCTTATCGGTCTCAGATGAAGCAGCGGTTATTCGCTCGATTGCAGACGAGAGCCAACCGTGGCGCGCGCTTTACAATAAGAAAAATAAAACTTCGATCATAGAGTCGCTGGCCTTCCGAAAATTTCTCGATCATAACGATCTCAATTTCTGCGAGGATTCCCAATCTAAGAGGTTCTACCAATACATCACCAGAGACTATCTGCCCCCGGATTTCGCTTACTTC
>DASXSC010000111.1:0-48883 GCA_036506215.1 Pyrinomonadaceae bacterium
TCGGCGATGACAAGCCTCGATTGTTCGGCGGAAAGCTGATGGGCGTCACGGATGACCGGGGAAATTTCATCCTAAGCGCAGCACCCGGAGTCTATTTGGTCATTGCATGGCACGCCGGCTCCTCAGCATTTGGGGACGCGATGAATAAAGCACTTCGTGAGCAGCGATCCAGCCTTACTTTGTTACCGAATGATCGAAAGCAACTTGATATTCGAATGCCATAGCACTGGGCACCTCTATTTCAATATCAAGAAATACGGCTGCCCTGTTGGCAGCCGTAAGTGTGTGAAATTGGCTGCTCGGGGCGAGTGGATTCGAACCTCCGACCTCTCGGTCCCGAACCGATAGTGCAGCAAAAATGTAAGTTTTTGCCTTTTCGAAAGTTGCAGCCACCGAAGAAAATCAATGGTTTTCATGTTCCTGCCCATACATCCGCTCTGCTTCACGTGCTAGGCTTTTTTTGTCGACCTTGGCCGTTCCGCCCTTCCCATCACGCTGCGCCGCTGCGAGGTTGGAGATGGCTAGCCCGCGAACCTATGTCGTGAATCCGTCCTGACTACTAAGGTCTGCCGCCTGGTCTGCGCCGCCTCACTTTCTGAGCGCAATCATCCTGTCAGAATTGACAGTGTTAAGCGCAACTAAAGCCAGATACGATCCGCAGGACTGATAAAACGGACACGGCGTTGAGTAGGTTGGATGGAGAATCAGTAGTGAAGTGGGTCAAGGAGCACCGAAGTTCGGCCAAGTCAAACCTCCCCTGCGCTCCCAGTCGTCGAGAAGATTACCGGGGAACAGCTCGGCTGTGATCCAATTTGGAAATAGATAAAGGAGCAAACCGACAATGAGAAACAACAAATCAATTGCAGCGCTACTGGCTGTCGCCTTTGTTTTTCTTTTGGCCGCAGCGATGGAGGCTTCGGCGCAAAACGCGTCCAACACGCATCCTTCCCAGGTTCCACAAGGCCAGAAGGTGAAAATTCAGGGCGTCGTCAGTATCCGAAGTGGAGATTCTTTTAAAGTTCGTGACGTCGGTGGCGCCGAGACCACGGTGTTATTGACCAGTCAAACGGACGTCACCTCGCACTCTAGAGGTCTAAGAGGCAAGAAAGAGTATCCGGTGACCTACATAATGCGTGGCCTGCGGCTGCAAGCCCAAGGCCGGGGAGATGCCGAAGGTAACCTGGTAGCGGATTGGGTGAGGTTCGATGAACAGGATCTCAGATCCGCTCAGGCTCTGGAGCAGACAAATGAACTCGCCGAGGAGAACAAGGCCAGGCTTGCTGCAGCCGAAGAGAACGCGCGCAGGATGGCGGGCCAGATCGAGGAAAACACGGCTCTCGCCAATCGAGCGCAGGCCACCGCGGAAGCGGCTCAAGCACAGGCAGACCAGGCTTTCAAGGATGCCGCGCTGGCCAACAATCGCATCAATGGGCTTGACGATTATGAAACGATCCGGACAATTCCAGTTCTCTTCAAGGTGAACAGCTCCATCATCAATGCCGCTGCCAAGCAGACGATCGATGAAGCAGCCGCCTGGGCCAAGGGAGAGAAGGCCAAGGGAAACGCGAACGGCTGGCTGGTTGAAGTGGTCGGCTTTGCGGACACCAGCGGCAACACGGCGAAGAATCGTGCCCTGAGCGAACGCCGCGCTAAGGCTGTAATTCAATATCTCGTCGGCGTACACGGCTTGGATTTGCGGCGCCTGGTTCAACCTTTTGGGTTTGGCGAATCGAAGCCCGTCGCTGACAACAAAACCGCCGAGGGACGAGCAAAAAATCGACGCGTAGAGATCCGGATTTTGCAGAACAAGGGTATAGCAAACAAGGGTATAGCAAATACGGGACAGTAAACGATCGCAAAATCCGCAGAGCCCGAGGCCCTGGGTTCGGGGTTGCAGCGGCTGCGAATCATTCAAATGGTTTCGCAGCCGCGAGCAATATTAACTGAGAGCGAAACCCGAGCTTTGATCTCGGACCCATGGGAAGAGGTGCGCTATGAAAATCCGAGTTGCTCTGATGCTGCCTATTGCCTTGATATTAATATCAACCGAGAGAGTTCGCGCGCAGAATCCCAGCGGCGCGGCTAAGACTCTTGATAATCTGCGCGCGGAGTTGAATGACATCGAATACAAAGAGGCTGACTTGAAGATTCGCCTGCAACAGTTGGATTCTGATCTGAAACCGGAAAATATCGAGCGACATTTTAACGGTTACGGATCAACCCGCCCGGAAGAACTGCGAGAAGCGCGCCGTCGGCAGTTGCAAATTGAAAAGGACCATTTGCTCGCCCGACTTGAGCAACTGGCGTCCGATCGCGCCCGACTCGTAGCGGCGATCACTGATGCGCAAGCCAGGGCTTATCAACAAAGCGCGCAGGCGGTGGCAGCCCTGCAACCGGATCAAAATCGGCGCGCTAAGTTTCTTACTACGGCGTCGACCCTGGTCGGAATTAGCGTGCTGTTAATGGTGCTGGGGTCGCTGATGTTATGGGTAGCGATGCGCCGGCGGCCGCATCTCTAGGCCCTGGCACGACCAAGGGTTTTCCTCGGTCCCTGTAATAACTGACAGTTTCTCTTCGAGACCGTACCGCATAAGCTCTGAATCAATCGATGAGCGCCAAAAAAGGAAGGTGATGAAGATGAGGAATCCGAGCAAGAGCTTTTTAATTATGGTTGTAGCAGTGATTCTTTTCTGGTGCGTGCCTGCCACCGCCCAGGATGTTAAGTATAACTCCCTGCCGGGAACTGATTTCGCGAAGTACAAGACCTACAAATGGGTGCGAGTACCGAATGTTCAGTATCCAAATCAGATTCTTGATCAGCAAATCATGAAGTCCATTGATGCGCAGCTGGCCACCAAGGGGCTGACCAATACGCAAGGCGAAAGCGCCGATCTCTACGTTGCGTACCAGGCCGCGGTTAATCAGGAAAAACAGTGGAATTCTTACAGCACCGGCGGTGATATGTGGGGTTATGGGCGCTGGGGCGGCTGGGGAGGCTATGGCGGTGGCATGCAGACGACCACTACCACCAGCTCAACCATTCATATTGGCACGGTGAATCTGGACATCTACGATGTGAGCACTAAACAGCAAATCTGGCGAGGCGAGGCCAGCAAGACTTTGGGCTCTGGTAAAGATCCGAATAAGGTGCAGAAGAACTTGGATAAGGCGATGGCGAAGATGCTGAAGAATTATCCACCACCCTTGAAGAAAAAATGATTCAGAAGTTTGCCGCCTCGCAGCCAGGCATTTTCCGGGCTTTAGTAGGCCTTCAAGAACTTCAGCGAACCTGTCCCTGTCCAGGCGCGGGAATAGCGTGAAGGCTAGAGGCAACTGGTACCACTTTGGATCCGCTTCCCTTTCAGTAATCGCCTGAGTTTCCTTCTCGCCTTGTGCAGTTGCGATTTTGAAGTGCCGATCGTACAGCCAAGTAGGGTCGCAATCTCGCGATGACAATAACCTTCAATATTGAACAGCTCGAATACCGACCGACTGCCTGGGGGCAATTGCTCCAGAGCCGCGTCCAAGGCAATTCTATCGACCGCCTGCCTGGCTGCAGTTTGTTTGCCCTTGTGAAGGATTAATATTTTCGCAATGTCATCAGGGATTTTCTCCCTCAAAGTGGCTTGGTGCCGGAAGTGCATCAACACGAGGTTAACGGTAAGACGATGCAGCCAACTCGTAAATTGGCTTTCCCCACGGAAGGATCCGATCTTTCTGAAGAGATGAATGAAAACCTCCTGGGTGAGGTCCTCGGCCTCTGCAGGATTCCGGGTCATCCGCAGGCATAATGCATAGACGCGCCGGTTGTGTCTTTCATATAAATCTCCAATAGCCACCGTCGCGCCCGCCGCTGCCGATCGTGCTAACTCATAGTCCGAGGCCCTCGTGCCATCAGCGACATGAGCGCCGTACCTCTGCATTCGTGAAGAATTACCGGTTGCGATCTGATTCATATTCTCTTCCCAGCGAGACTTATCTTCAGCGTTTACCGGTAGAAGCTTAGAGACACGGCCGCAGCTGGATAACTGTCAGAACTTACAGGTTCGGCAGGGTTTTCTGAGCCTTGGAGACAAGCCAAGTTCGGAGCTGAATTGCGTCGATTCATCATTTCCAGCGGATCAACACTTAGGCCTCAACGACTTCGCTTGCGCAGTGTCCTTCGCATCACGAGTTGTCAAAAACTTCGGTCTGCAACCTGTAAGTTTTGACAGTTTCTCGCCTTTCACCTCTTCGTTAGGATTCGCTTGAGGAATCAGAAGTCCGCTCGTCGGGAACGTGCGGTTTACCGGAAGGAGTCCCCATGAAGATCTATCGGCAGCGCCTATTGGCGGCCATGGCGTGGTCCATCGTTATCGTCGCGGTGCTGCTGGTGATACCGGCACACTCAGCGTTGGCGCAGACACAGGAATCGCAGAAGCAGACGCCAGAAGTGCAGCAGCTCAAAGAGCGACTCCGACTACTGGAGCAAACCGTTGAGCAAATGAAGGCGCAAATCGAGTCAATGGAGGACTCCCCGAAGACAGCCGCAGCAAGGGATGAAAAAGTTGCTACCCCGGCAACGACTCCAACCACCGAAGCGAAGCCACAAGACACCGACAAGAAAGGCGAGAGCACTTTTCAGGTTTATGGATTCGCGATGCTCGACGCAGGCTATCAGTTCAAGCAAGCCGATACCAATTGGTTTGACACTGTTCGACCCGTGAAGCTGCCGGCTTTCAGAGATCAATTCGCTCCTAACGGAAACGCGTATTTCAGTGTGAGGCAGACTCGTTTCGGTGTTAAATCGTCTACCCCGACGAAATACGGAGAACTAACCACAAAGTTTGAATTCGAGCTGTTCGGTACCGGCGTTGACGCGGGACAGACCACCTTCCGTCTGCGACACGCGTACGGCGAATTGGGCCACTTCGGCGCCGGCCAGAACTGGAGCGCCTTCGTCGACTCCGATGTGTTTCCAAATACGAACGAGTACTGGGGACCAAACGGAATCGCATGGTTCCGCAATGTGCAGTTTCGCTGGATGCCCCTGAAGGGAAGAAACTCCATCACCATTGCCCTGGAGCGTCCGGGGGCGAGCGCGGACCTGGGCCGCGCCGCGGATCGAATTGAGTTGCAGGGCGTTAAGCCGAGGTTTGCGCTGCCCGATTTAACTGGAAACGTGCGGTTCGACAGACATTGGGGACACTTCCAGGCCGCCGGAGTAGTTAGGCATATGAAATGGGTCGACACTGTTGACGACGATTTTGATTTGGGCGGTAGCGCAACAGGAGCCGGGATCGGTCTAACTTCAGGTCTGAACTTTGGCGAGAAAGATGTAGGCAAGTTCTCCTTTGTTTACGGTCATGGCATTCAGAACTACATGAACGATGCACCGGTCGATGTGGGAATCGCGCTGACCCACTCTGCGAATCCGCGCACGCCCATCAAGGGTGTGGCTTTACCGGTGACGGCGTTTATGGCCTATCTCGATCATACGTGGAGTAAGCGCTTCAGTAGCTCCATCGGATATTCGATGCTGAACATCTCGAACTCTGACGGTCAGACGGCAGACGCGTTTCGGCGTGGTCATTATGCGTCCGGTAACTTCCTGTTCTATCCGGTCGACAACGTCATGATCGGCTCAGAGTTGATATGGGGCAGACGAGAGAACTTTCTGGATGGTTTCACGTCCGAGGATGTTCATCTCCAGTTCTCGTTCAAATACAACTTCTCGAAGGAATTCAAGTTTGGAAGACTCTGATCGGGTGACTCCGATCTGATTGCTTTTGCTTAATTGCGCCAGAAGAAAAGGTAATGCTGATTAAGAGAGTACACGGAAGAATTCTGGTCGCAATCTTTATTGTGACGACATTTGTTGGAGCGCCCATCTCGGGGGAACTACGAAAGAATATTTGATGACGCGCGGCGAAAAGTGCGGAGTTGGGAACAGGCGCACGCTTAATTGAATCATTAACGATTCAAGAAGGTCGTCCGGCAGTTCTGAACGAGTTTATGAAGACGACAGGAGGCTTTAGATGAAACCAAATACTTTGCAATCAGTGTCAAAAATTCTGATTCGATATTTTATCGCGCTTATGTCGGTGGCTTTGCTGCTGCCCGGCAATGGGTTTCCGCTTCCGTTACAACAGACGCAAGCAGCCGCCACTCAGGAAACTGTAAAGATCCCGGCGGATCAATTGGATTCCCTGGTAGCGCCCATCGCGCTCTATCCCGACAACCTGCTCAGCCAGACGCTGGTGGCTTCGACCTACCCGCTCGAAATCATTCAGCTTCAGCAGTGGCTGCAAAAGAATCCAGGTCTTAAGGACAAGGCACTGGTCGACGCCGTAAAGAAACAACCGTGGGACCCGAGTATTCAAGCTATGGCCGCTCTGCCCGATGTCGTGAAGTGGCTGGCTGAAGATGTGCAATGGACCACCGACCTGGGAAACGCGTTTCTTGCACAGCAAAGCGACGTGATGGACGCGGTGCAACGAATGCGTGTGAAGGCCCAGAGCAAAGGATCTTTGCAGACTAACCAACAACAAAAAGTGGAAACCCAGGTTGTCGAGAGCAAGCAGGTTATCGTCATCGAACAAGCGAACCCGGAGGTTGTTTATGTCCCGTCTTACAACCCCACTGTTGTTTATGGTGCCCCGGCTTATCCGTACCCACCAATTTATTACCCAGCCTATCCAACCGGCGGGGTCATTGCGGCGAGCGCAATTTCCTTCGGTGTTGGATTGGCCATGGGCGCCGCCTGGGGAGGCGGTTGGGGTTGGGGCTGCGGTTGGGGCGGTAACGACATAAACATAAACCGAAATAACAATTTTAACCGCAACACCAACATCAGTGGCGGCAACCGCGCCAACATCGGTAGCGGCAATAAGTGGCAACACAATCCAACGCATCGCGGGGGCGCGCCTTACGGCGACCGCGGAACTGCAAACAGGTTCGGCGGCACGACGCGTGGAGATTCGTTGGCTAATCGCCAACGTGGTGCGCAAAGAGACATCGGGAGGCAAGGCGGTCTCGGTAGCAACAATCGCGGCGGCGTTGGTGATCGCGGCGGTGTTGGTGGTCGTGGCGGCGTCGGTGATCGCGGCGGTGTCGGTGGTCGTGGCGGCGTCGGTGATCGTGGAGGTGTTGGTGATCGCGGCGGTGTCGGTGGTCGCGGCGGCGTTGGTGATCGCGGCGGCGTTGGTGATCGCGGCGGTGTCGGTGGTCGTGGCGGCGTTGGTGATCGCGGCGGCACGGGAGATCGAGTTTCCAATCGTGGTGGCAGCGGCGGCTTCGGCGGTGGCGGTGGAGATCGCATTGGCAATCGCAGCGTTTCCAGCGGCTCCGGCTTAGGAAGTCGCGGAGGCGGCGGCGGTTTCGGAGGCTCGGGAGGCTTTGGCGGCGGTAGCGCGCGCGCCAGCAGCAGCCGAGGTTCATCAAGCATGGGTGGTTTTGGCGGTGGTGGCGGTCGCGGAGGTGGCGGTGGCGGTGGCGGTCGCGGAGGCGGCGGTGGCAGAAGGAGGTAAAGACGATGAGCGAAAAAATGAAAATCACATCAGCACGTTTGAAATTTGGTTACTCGGAATATGTCGCCTTGATTGGCACGCTTTGCTTGCTGCTCACCGTCATGGTGCAAGTGAAAGCACAAACAGCGCCTGCTAGTGCACGCACTTTTCCAACCCCTCAGTTGGCGGCCGATGCCCTTATCGCTGCGGCGGAAAAATTTGATGAGGCCGAGTTGAAGGACATTCTTGGTCCCAACAGTTGGGACATTGTTCATACCGGTGAGCCGGCTCGCGATCGCGAAATCGCTAATGCGTTCGCGGCACAGGCTCGCCTCAAGAACAATGTTTCACTCCAACCTAAAAACCCAAGACGCGCTTTTCTTTCTATTGGCGAAGACGGATGGCCTTTTCCGCTACCGATAGTGAAGCGCGCCGGTGGTTGGGCGTTCGACGCAAACGAAGGCCGTCAGGAAATACTCTACCGTCGAGTCGGACGTGACGAGTTAGATGCGATCCAAATTTGTCGTGGCTTTGTTGAGGCACAGCACGACTACGCGCTGATGAAACACGACGGCTCCGGCGTAAATCAATATGCGCAGCAGATCATTAGCACGCCGGGCAAACAGGACGGCCTGGCCTGGCAAAACGCAGATGGAACCTGGGGTGGTCCAGTCGGAGAAAAAGCTGCCCAGGCTATTGCTAAGGGCTACAGCAGGAACGAACCCTACCACGGCTACTTTTTCAAAGTCTTGAAGGGCCAGGGTCCCGCCGCGCCATTGGGCGAACTGGACTTTGTAGTGAAGGGCGTGATGATTGGCGGATTTGCCCTGATCGCGGCACCGGCCCAGTACCGAATCACGGGTGTGAAGACGTTTATGGTCAGTCATGACGGGGTCGTCTACGAGAAAGATCTAGGGCCCAAAACGCTCGAGCTTTTTAAGGCAATCGATCGGTTCAATCCGGACCGGAGCTGGACTCCCGTAATGGATGACAAATGAAGTTGGATGGATTTGCAAGCTACTGGCGGAGGCGCTGAGTGTTTGTAAGCGGAAACGTTTTCAAAAGGAGAGATGACATGGCTAAAACTAATAGCCCCCAATCAATTACAGAACCGCGCGCCACCGATGATCTCTTGGGTAGCACGGATGATCTGGTTTCCGCGGAGATTCCGCCCGGCGTGGATCGCCGCACCTTCCTAATGCGCAGTGCAGTCGTCGGCGCTGCTGCAGTAATTACCGGCGAGATCATGCCAGCCGAAGCCAGGACCCGACGCTCCATTGCGCAAGCGCCGTCGGTGCCGCCGCTGGATGCCAACCTGAATGTGGTTCAGAAGCAGAAGGGCCCGGTGATGACGACGGCGGATGAGTTTTACAAAGTTGGCCCCGGGCCTTCGAGTTCGCACACGATCGGTCCGATGCGCATTACCTACGATTTTTATCAACGGGCAACCAAACTGCCGGCGGAAAAACTCGCCAAGGCGACCGCGCTTAAGGTCAATCTCTTCGGCAGCCTGAGCGCGACCGGCAAAGGACACGGCACCGAGCGCGCAGCGCTCGCTGGGCTAATCGGAAAAGAACCGGCGACCGTCGATCCGTTGTTTCTCGACAGCCTCAAGGACAAGCCCGATCAGACTTTTCCCGTGAAGCTTGGCAGCTCGACCTTCAACGTAAGTCTGAAGGACGTCATTTATGACGCGACCAAGGGCGATTTCCATCACCCGAATCAGATGACCGTGAAGTTGCTGGCCGGCAACGATGTCTTGCTCGAGCAGGAGTACTACTCAGTCGGTGGCGGCTTCATCGAATGGAAAGGCTATACACCTCCGAAGAAGAACCCGCCAAAGTATCCGTTTGCGACAATGAAGGAACTGCGAGCTCACGCGGAGAAAAACAACCTGACAATTGCGCAGGTCATCCTCGCTAACGAGATGGCGATAGCAGGCAGAACGCAGGAAGAAGTTTATGCGTTCATCGACAAAATCGTTAACGCGATGGTCGCGACCGTCAAATCAGGGCTTAGCGCACCCGAGGACAGCGTGCTACCGGGTCCCATCAAACTGCATAGCAAAGCGGCAACTGTTTTCAAACGCGCCCAGGACGACGCATTCCAATCCGACAAAGCCATCGCAGCGATTTCGGCCTATGCTCTCGCCGGTTCAGAGGAAAACGGGCGCGGACACCTGGTCATCACCGCGCCGACTGGCGGGTCCGCCGGGGTAATGCCGGCGATTGTCTATGGCTTGGGCGACGGCGGCCGTAAGTTGCCAAAAGAAAAGATTCGCGACGGCATGCTGGCCGCACTCGCAATCGGTTACCTGTGCAAACACAACGCGACGTTATCAGCGGCCGAGGGCGGCTGTCAGGCGGAAATTGGCGTGGCCTCATCAATGGCCGCGGCTTTGATCGCGACCGCGAACGATGCAACTCCGCGGGTGGTCGAGAACGCAGCTGAGTCGGCGTTGGAACACCATCTCGGCATGACTTGTGATCCGGTTGCGGGATACGTGCAGGTGCCGTGCATCGAGCGCTGCGCGTTCGGCGCAGTCAAGGCATGGACTGCATATATGATCGCCAGCAACGAAATCGCCAGCAGACATCGCGTCGATCTGGACGCAACAATAACCGCGATGGCGCAAACGGCCAAGGAGATGAACAGTAAGTACAAAGAGACGAGTGAAGCGGGACTGGCGTTGTCAGTCACGCTCTGCTGATAGTTGAAGTGAATCTTCGGCCTGGAACGGAAGGACGCGAACTACTCGGTTAGGTAGCCGGTTTCGAACTCTGCCGCTCGCGTTGCTTCCTGAGTCGCCAACCAGGGTGTTAGCTCCCAGTGGACTGTAAAACAGCGCGCTGGTTAAGGAAGGTTGCGTGGCTCAAGTATTTTCAACTTACATCAACGAAGTCACCTCGCCCCGCGCGCGGATGGCGGTCGTCGTTTGGCTCATGACGGCCGTCTTCTATTTTTACCAATACGCGTTGCGCTCGGCGCCGGCCGTCATGATGCCGCAGTTGTCAGATGCTTTCGGCCTGAGCGCTATGGGCGTCGCTTCCATGGTGGGCCTTTTTTACTACGGATATTCACCCTTCAGTCTGGTGGCGGGCGCGGCCATGGATCGGCTCGGGCCGCGCTGGCTAGTGCCCTTTGCTGCGATTGTAGTTGGCCTCGGCGCGCTCTTGTTTGCCACGGGGAATAACCGGGCAGCGAGTGTCGGCCGCTTTCTGCAAGGCGCCGGTGGAGTCTTTGCTCTGGTCGGAGCGATTTACATCGCCACTAAAAATTTCCCGGCTTCGCAAGCCGCGACTCTGATCGGTGCAACACAGATGTTCGGCATGGGCGGGGGCGCGGCCGGACAGTTTGTAGTTGGGCCCGTGATCGGTCGCGGCTTGGTCTGGAATCATTTTTGGACGGCCATGGGAGTGGCCGGCCTTTTGATCGGCGTTATCCTTTTCTTCCTGATCCCAAATGAGAAAGCCACCGCACAGCCAGCCGGCTGGCTAAAGAGCGCCGCGACAGCCTTCGGCACGGTCTTTCGGAATCCGCAATCGATCTTGTGCGGTCTGATCGCCGGGCTGCTCTTCATCCCTACCACCATCTTCGACATGATTTGGGGCGTACGTTATCTGCAAGAGGCGCACGGGTTCGATTACGGCACTGCAGTGATGCGCTCAGCCATGGTTCCCACCGGATGGATCATCGGCTGTCCACTGCTTGGTTTCATTTCGGATCGAATCGGGCGGCGCAAACCAGTGATCATTGGAGCAGCCGTCCTGCTGCTCGCGTGTCTCGCCTGGATTCTTTATGGCAAGGCCGATGTTTTTCCACCTTATGTTCTTGGGCTCGTCGCGGGACTGGCATCGGGGGCGGCAATGTTGCCGTACACGGTAATCAAGGAAGCCAACCCACCACAGTTTGGCGGCACCGCCACGGGTGTCATCAACTTTTTGAATTTTACTTTCAGCGCGCTGTTGGGTCCAGTCTTTGGTTGGATTCTGCTGCGCGTGTCTGGCGGCGCGGCGCGAATGGAACTCGCGCATTACCAGACGGCATTTATGCCACTTCTGTTTGGAGTGGCGATCGCGATCATCCTCGCTCTGCTCTTAAAAGAGACCGGAACCGCGGTCCGCTGATTATCCGCCAGAGCTAACCAGGAGATTTACAAATGAAACCAGCAACAGCAACGAGCACCGGAACGGGAAAATACGAACTGCTACTGGAGAGATGTCTGACCTTAGAGGCGGTTCCAACCGCGGTCGCGCATCCATGTGAAGCGACTGCATTAGCAGGGGCAGTCGAAGCTGCGCAGAAAAAGTTGATTGTGCCAATTTTGGTTGGCCCGGCTGACAAGATCGCGGCCACTGCAGAGTCCGCCGGCATCGATCTAACAAGACTGGAAATTGTTGACGTGCCCCATAGCGTCGCGGCGGCGGCGAAGGCCGTAGAACTGATTCGCGAAGGCCGCGCGGAAGTCTTAATGAAAGGAAGTCTGCATACCGACGAGTTGATGTCGTCGATTGTTGCTCGTGATGGTGGCTTACGTACCGCGCGCCGCATCAGCCACGCCTTTGTGATGGACGTTCCTACTTATCACAAGGTGCTCATTATTACTGATGCGGCGATCAATATCGCTCCGACCTTGGAAGACAAAGTCGACATTTGCCAGAACGCAATCGATCTCGCCATCTCGCTCGGTTGCGAAAGACCTAAGGTCGCCATTCTGGCCGCGGTCGAAACTGTTACTTCGAAGATGCCTGCGACTCTTGATGCCGCGGCCCTTTGCAAGATGGCCGAGCGCGGACAGATCAAGGGCGGCATCCTGGATGGGCCGCTGGCATTCGACAACGCGATCAGCAAAGCGGCGGCGAAAACCAAAGGCATTCAATCAGTTGTAGCCGGCGATCCAGACATTCTCCTCGCGCCTGATCTCGAAGCCGGCAACATCCTCGCGAAGCAACTCAGCTTTTTAGCTAATGCCGACAGTGCCGGGTTAGTGCTGGGCGCCAGGGTGCCGGTGATTCTCACCAGCAGGGCTGATAGCGTACGGTCGCGAATTGCCAGTTGCGCAGTCGCCATGTTGGTAGCTCATGCGCGGCGCCGTCAACCATAACAGGAATATTTGTGATGAATGATTACGCATTGGTGCTCAACGCTGGCTCATCGAGCCTCAAATTCTGCGTTTTCCAGCGCCCGGCAGGGGAGACCTGGCGGCTGGAAGCGCGAGGCCAGATCGAGGGCATCGGCACGCTGGCCCGCCTGTCTGTAAAAGATGCTGAAAGCAAAAGTGTCGCCGACCAAAAGCTGGATGCGATCACGGACGGACGCGATGCGGTCAATGCCCTCGCCTCCTGGCTGCGATCCAAATATGGGGGCTCGCGCGTCCTGGGTGTGGGCCATCGGGTAGTGCATGGTGGCGTTCGCTTCACTACTCCTACAATCCTGAACCCGCAGGTTATCGCAGCCTTATACGAACTGGTCCCGCTTGCGCCGTTGCATCAACCCTACAATTTGGCAGCTATCGAAGCAGCTTTCGAACGATTGCCAGGTGTGCCTCAAGTCGCCTGCTTTGACACCAGCTTTCATCGCGGACAACCGGCAGTTGCAGAACTAATTCCTCTTCCGCGCGATTTCCGCAAAGCGGGGCTGCAACGATACGGCTTCCATGGACTCTCGTATGAATACATTGCCTCCGTTTTGCCGCAGGTTGCTCCCCAGATCGCTGATGGTCGCGTCATCGTCGCGCATCTCGGCAGTGGCGCGAGCCTTTGCGCACTAAAGGACAGAAAGAGCGTCGACAGCACACTCGGTTTCACTGCGCTCGATGGACTATGTATGGGCACAAGGCCGGGCGCACTCGATCCCGGCGTGGTCCTGCATCTGTTCCAGAAGCTCGGCCTATCCGCCAAAGAAGTCGAAACAGTTCTCTACAAAAAGTCAGGGCTGCTCGGCATTTCCGGAATCAGCAATGACATGCGCGACTTATTGGGCCGTAGTGAGCCTGAAGCGCGGCTAGCGGTCGATTACTTCGTGTACCGCGCTGCCAGGGAGATCGGCGCCCTCACTGCGGTATTGGGTGGCATCGATGCACTAGTCTTCACAGCCGGCATTGGTGAGAACTCAGCCGAGATTCGCCAAAGAATTTGCGACGCATCCGCTTGGTTAGGCGTTGAACTCGACACGCAGGCCAACGCAAACAAAGCCGTGCTCATATCTACTCGTAACAGCAAAGTTTCGGCCTGGGTGATTGCGACGAACGAAGAACTGATCATCGCGCGGCATACCGGGTCGTTGCTGGGATTGGCAAAGACAGGCGCCGCGCGCTGATGGGAGAAATCTTAAGGAGAAACACCATGGTCACTTCAGCGGTTAAAGATGTCGTGCGCGAGAAAGAAATTGCTGCATGGCAGGGATTCACCAAAGGTCTCTGGCAAAAGGAGATCGATGTTCGCGACTTCATTCAACAAAATTATAGGCCCTACGAAGGAGACGATAACTTCCTGGCCGGAGCAACTGAGCGAACCAGAAAGATTTGGAAGAAACTGAACGAATTATTTCTGCAAGAGCGCAAGAAGGGTGTGCTCGACATCTCGCAAATTCCCGGTTCCATCACTTCCCACGGACCGGGCTACATTGATCGAGACCGTGAAATTATCGTTGGCTTGCAAACCGATGCGCCATTGAAGCGATCAATTATGCCGAATGGCGGTTTCCGAATGATTTTGAGCGCCCTTAAGACTTACGGGTACGAACCTGATCCCCACGTGGTGGAGACTTTCACAAAGTACCGAAAGACACATAACGAGGCGGTCTTCGACGCTTACACTGCCGACGTGCGACGCTGTCGTAGTTCTCACATTCTCACTGGACTTCCCGACGCTTACGGTCGCGGTCGCATCATTGGCGACTACCGGCGCGTAGCTCTCTACGGTGTTGACAGGCTGGTAAAGCAAAAGCAGGACGAAAAACGCAACCTCGACTCCGCGATGTCTACGGACGAGATTATTCGCGATCGCGAGGAGTTGAGCGAACAGATTCGCGCGCTTAAGGAACTGCAACAGATGGCGGCCAGCTATGGGTTCGACGTCTCGGCACCTGCCCGGGATGCGCGCGAAGCGGTGCAATGGCTCTACTTTGGCTATCTGGCCGCAGTGAAAGAGCAGAACGGCGCCGCCATGTCCCTGGGCCGCACCTCAACCTTTCTCGACATTTACTTCGAGCGCGATCTGGCGGTAGGAGCGATCACCGAAGAACAAGCTCAGGAGATCATTGATGATTTTGTCATCAAACTGCGGATCGTCCGTTTTCTCCGCACACCGGAATATGATGAGCTGTTCGCAGGTGATCCAACCTGGGTAACAGAATCGATTGGCGGGATGGGCGATGACGGCCGACCGTTGGTAACAAAAACAAGCTTCCGGTATCTGCAAACTCTCTACAACCTCGGACCGGCGCCGGAACCTAATCTGACAATCTGGTATTCGCCTCGGCTGCCTGATGGCTTTCGCAGTTTCGTGGCAAAAGTCGCCATAGAAACAAGTGCAATTCAATTCGAAAGCGATGAGATCATGCGCCGCGCCTGGGGGGATGATGGCGCTGTTGCCTGTTGTGTTTCGCCCATGCTGATGGGCAAGCAGATGCAGTTCTTTGGCGCGCGCGCCAATCTGGCGAAGTGCCTCCTTTATGCGATCAACGGGGGGCGTGACGAAATCACCGGCGAGCAAGTCGGACCGGCGACTGCAGCGGTCCAGGGCGAGTACCTCGACTCCGATGATGTGCTCGAGAAGTTCGAGAAAATGATGGACTGGCTCGCCGGTGTCTACGTCAATGCAATGAACATAATTCATTACATGCACGATAAGTATGCCTACGAAAGGCTCGAGATGGCGCTCCACGATTACGCGCCCTTGCGGACGATGGCTTTTGGTATGGCTGGCATGTCGGTGGTGGCCGATAGTCTCTCAGCAATTCGATACGCGAAAGTGCGAGTTATTCGCGATGCCACGGGACTGGTTACCGACTATTCAACCGAAGGCGATTTCCCGCAGTTCGGCAACAACGATAACCGCGTTGATCAACTTGCCGCGTGGCTGGTCACCACTTTCATGAACAAGTTGCGGAAGTACCCTACTTATCGTAACGCCCTTCACACGCAATCGATTCTGACGATTACGTCGAACGTCGTTTACGGCAAGGGCACTGGTAACACACCGGATGGACGACGCCTTGGCGAGCCTTTCGCGCCGGGTGCCAATCCGATGCATGGAAGGGACGTGCACGGCATACATGCTTCGGCCGCCTCAGTTGCGAAAATTCCCTATCGTGATGCGGCCGATGGAATTTCGCTCACCGCGACTCTGGTTCCGGAAGGTTTGGGACGAGTGGCGGAGGACCGGATCTTCAATCTGCGCAGCATGCTCGACGCGTTTTTCGGCGTCACCGGCTATCACATGAATGTTAACGTGCTGAACCGCGAGATGCTGCTGGATGCGATGGACCATCCGGAGAAATATCCGACCCTGACCATTCGGGTCTCGGGCTATGCAGTGAATTTTGTGCGGCTGACACGCGAACAGCAGATGGACGTAATCAATCGTACTTTTCACGGTGCTCAGGCACTTTGAATTGTGCTAGCCGCGGCTTGCGCCCGTGATTTGATGGGCTCCCGAATTGCGCCCACGTTTTACTGAGGTAAACAAAATGATCAAACAATCACCCTTACCGACTAATTCGCTGGAAGGGAACAGTCCATTTGAGCTTCGCGTAAACCAAAGCGGCGTGCCGGAATCGGCAATCAAGAAAGCACTCGAATCCGGCGATATAGGCTTTATTCATTCTTTCACTACCGGTTCCACTGTGGATGGGCCAGGCGTGCGCGTCGTTGGTTGGACCGCCGGCTGTCAGTGGCGCTGTCTGTACTGTCACAATCCGGACACGTGGAACATGATGAATGGAATGCCCGTGCCTTTGGAGAGAGCGATTGACCAACTCCGCAAGTACCGTCGTGGATTACAGGTCATGTCGGGCGGATTTACTCTGAGCGGCGGCGAGCCGCTAATGCAGGATCGTTTCGCAGTCAAATTATTTACCGCCGCGAAGGCGATGGGTATCCACACATGTATCGAAACGAACGGCTACCTGGGAGAGCGACTTAGCGACGATGAATTGAAAGCCATCGACCTCGTCATGTTGGGCATTAAGACCTGGGGTGCAGATAAACATCGACACCTGGTGGGAAAGGACATTCTGCCAACTCTCAAGTTCGCCCGTCGCCTCGCCGACCACAAGCGACCTGTCTGGGTGCGCTTTGTGCTGGTGCCGGGATTAACGGACAACGAAGAAGACATCACACAAATTGCGAAGTTCGCTGCGGGTTTGGGAAACGTTGAGCGCGTCGAGGTGCTGCCGTTTCATCAGCTGGGTCGCTACAAGTGGAAGGAGCTTGGACTCAACTACACCCTTGAGACGGTTGAGCCTGCAACTCCTGAGCTGGCCGATTGGGCTTGCCGATTGTTTCGAGCTGAAGGTCTGAAAGCAGTTTAAGAGCCCTGTTCGAAGAACATGCCCTCATTCACACCGCCGCTTTAGCGCGGTGATCAGGACTTGGTCGATGGACCTGGAAACCATTTAAACGGTTCCTGGTCGTGGCAGGAGACGCGCGTGACACCAAGCTAAAGCAGCGGTGTGAATGAGACTTTTCTTAGCTGCGCCGCATAGACTTTTTGTACAACGCCCGACTGGTAACAATGGCCTCGGCAATCCTGATAGCTCTAAATTCCTTGTCTGGTAGATCCGGTTCGAGACTAACGCGGGAGGGCACATGAATCACGAAATTGCTTTACCTCACGGTCAGCCGATTAGCAGGTTTCTCAGGAGTCCCATCAATTGGCTCTTGATCTTTGTTCCTATAACGATCGTGCTGGAAAGGATCGGCGGAGTTCCCGCACCCGTGATTTTCTTTTCAGCGGGAGTGGCGATCATTCCGATCGCCGCCATGATCGTGCGCGCCACGGAACAGTTAGCTTCACATACAGGCGATGCCGTCGGTGGGTTACTCAATGCGACGTTCGGCAATGCGCCCGAATTAATTATTGCCCTCGTTGCTCTGAAGGCAGGTTACCTCGAAATGGTGCGGGCATCGCTGGTGGGTGCGATCCTCGCTAACTTGCTGCTGGCTCTCGGCGTGGCTTTTCTATCGGGAGGCCTGCGCTTTCACGATCAGAAATTCAATCCAACCGCGGCTCGCGCCTACAGCACGATGATGTTCCTGGCGGCTATCAGCATGACGGTGCCCAGTGCGTTTAGTCGCTACTTTGCGCCGCAAGGGGTTATCCGACAGGAGAAACTACTGAACCTTGGAATTGCCGTGCTGCTTTTGCTCGCTTACGGCCTTTATATCTTGTTCTCATTGAAAACGCATTCAAGCGCTTTCGCCAGCATGGAGAGCGAAGGCGATGCGGGTCATCAAGAAGAGCACTGGAGCGTGGGGCGCGCAGTCGGCAGCCTGCTGTTGGCGTCCGTACTGGCAGCCTGGATGAGCGAAAAATTGGTTGGCGCGGCCGAAGAAACCGGCAAAGCTTTGGGCATGTCGCAGGTCTTCATTGGCATTGTTTTCATAGCGATCGTCGGTGGCGCAGCCGAAAGCGGTTCGGCCGTGGCGATGGCGCGCAAGAATAAAATGGATCTCTCAGTTGGCATCGCGCTCGGGAGCTGCATTCAGATCGCCCTGTTTGTGGCACCATTGCTGGTGCTGGCGAGTTATTTTATTGCCCCGCAACCGCTCGCGCTCGCTTTCGGTCGCGCCGAAATCGGCGCGCTATTCATGGCAGTGCTGATAGGCGCTATGGTCTGTGGCGACGGTCAATCCAATTGGTTCAAAGGCGTCCAATTGATCACGGTTTACGCGATCATCGCCCTGATGTTTTATCTGATGCCCGAAGTGGGTTAAGAGCCTGGCACGGGACTGATCCTGTCCCTATATTTCCTGTACACCTGCCAACTGTTAATAATGACAGTAGCCCCCTGCCTGCCTTAATGAAATAGATTTTCTCAATTCGAATTCTGGTTTCTGCTTAGTCTTTGACGTGTGCTGAGTAATGGCGAAGCAAAAACGGGAGATAGAGAATCGATGAGGGACATGCTTATCCGCTTGTGGACGAATCTGAGTGATCGCGTTGGTGGCCCGATGACTTTTCGCGTCATCCTACAACCGACGATGGCAGCTTTGTTGGCGCTGAGGGCCGGATTGAGGGATGCGCGTGAGAACCGTCCTTCCTACTTTTGGGGAGTCCTTACTAATCACCACTTTTCATTCAACAAAGATGCTCGTCCGCTTTAGCGGGCTGGAAAATCAACGGATGTAGCGCCCCAACGCGCGCCAAATACCTGAGACCGCGCAGAGGATTTCAAATCATACAGGAGAGAATATGAACACAACTGATCCAATCCAGCGCACGAACGCCGTCAGTCTCGCTGACGAAGAGAGCGTCAAAAAAGTATTGGTCGATTCAGTCCTGGGCCTTTGGGACGTAGTCAATAACTTGACTCGACTACATCCATCGCAACGCGATCGTTATCGCGTCACTATCTTTGGCTCAGCCCGGGCAAAACCCGGAACCGTCGCCTATGAAGAAACAAAACGCGTTTCAAAGGCGCTGGCCCAAATGGGTTGCGACATCATCACCGGTGGAGGGCCCGGATTAATGCAGGCCGCGAACGAGGGCGTGAAGCTCGCCGGCGACAGCAGCAAGTCTCTTGGTATTCGTGTTGACCTCCCATTCGAACAGGAAGTCAATCCCTTTGTCGAGCTGGCCTTCGAGCATCGCACTTTCTTTACTCGTCTTCATCACTTCGTGCTCGCGTCTGACGCTTTCATCGTGGCGCCGGGCGGCATCGGCACGGTCCTGGAAACGACAATGATCTGGCAATTGCTTCAAGTGAAGCATCTCGATGACACGCCGCTGATTCTAGTCGGAAAGATGTGGCCCGGATTCATTGAATGGGCACGAACGCAGATGACCTTGTTCGAGCAGCCGCTGGCCAGTCCCGCAGACTTCGAAATCCCGCACTGTGTGGCGAACGGGGATGAAGCCATTGCTATTATTCGTGAGCACCACACGCGTTGGGTTGGCGAAGGGGCCGCGACTAACGTGACTGCAGCCGCGGATTCGGGCTAATTGTTTTAGAAATTGAATACGACTGCGGTAACCACCGTCTTCTCGCTTTTCTCCAGGTTGACGACGTAGGTCACGAAGTCAGGTCGCGTGAAGTTTCTGATCTAACAAAGTCAGCATAATCGAAAGCAAGCTTAGCTAACATTTCGTCGCAGCAGCACTGCTGTAAGATCATCCTGCTGCTTCGTGCCGCGACAGAAAGTCTCGACTGCCGATCGCAGCCTTGCAATTACTTCTTCAGGTTTACAATCACGCGCCTCGCGGATCACAGCTTCCAGTCGGACCAGTCCAAACTCTTCACCTTCAGGATTCGTCCATTCATAAAAACCATCGGTAATAAGAGCCAGGGTGTCGCCCGCTTCGAGCCGCACTTCCGTTCCACGTTCATACTTGGCTCCGGCCATCATGCCTAGCGGAATCCCCTGCGCCTCGAGATTTTCGATTTTGTCCGTAGCGTATCGATACCAAATAATTGGGCCATGTCCAGCGGAAAGTACTTCGACGTGTGCATTGGCCGGATCAAGCAGGACGACCACGTAAGTGACGAACCGATTAGCCGGGAGATCTTCCGCGAGCAGTTGATTGAGAATATTGAGAACACCATCGTTATGGTTGCCGGCCAAAAGACTCGCGCGGGCATAAGCGCGGCATGAGGCCATGACTAACGCTGGGCCAATCCCATGGCCGGTCGCATCGCCAAGACTGATGGCCAACCGACCGTCGGGGAGTGTTTGCCAATCAAAATAGTCGCCCCCAGTCTGGTCCGCGGGTTGATTCCAACCAGCCAGCTCGAAGCCCGCCAGTCCGGGCGCACGGTTGGGAAGCAAGCCTTGTTGGATTGAACGAGCAATATCCAGATCGTGGTTAACACGTTCGAGTTCGCGCTGCAACTCCGCTTCGCGGAGTGCCGCATAGACATGACCTCGAATCTGGCTGGCGACCACCGCCGCGGCAATCCCACCGGTTACGATCAAGCCGGCGTAGATGAAATACGTCGGAGGGATAGCGAATGTGCGAGTCGCCATCAGTGGAAACTGCTGATGTACATAGAAAGTAACAAGCAGATAGCCCAGAGCAGACGCGCATCCGCTCAACAGAGAAAGTGGCGGACTCAACCGGAGCGTTGAAAGAATTATGAATAGAAAATAGAGAAACACTGCTGGTGCCACGAGTCCCTGATAAGGCTCGAGGAACCTGCTTTGGATCAATGTGAAGAGACCAAGAGTCGGAAGCGCAGCTTCGACGAGGACATTCATCACCCAAATTGCGGGCGAGAGCTCGTGCTCTGTGCGAAGCGCCTTCTTAACTTTCACGAGTGCGAAGCCTTCGTACGCAACGGCCAACAGGAGCACCGCGAGTTGCAAATACAACAGTCTAAATTGTCCAGCCGCAAAATTGCGGAAGCTCACACCCAGCGCCAGCGCGCCGAGCAGCCATAGCAACCAGAAAATTCGGTAAGACTCGCTGCTGAGGGCCGCACGCTTGAAGGAGCGGGTTTCGATTGGGGATTCACTCTGGACTGGTTCGAGTTTCATGGGGCCGCCGTCGAAAACTTTACCGTCCTAAGAACACGGCAACACCAACCAGCACTAGTCCTCTCGCTGCTTTGCACGGAAAGCGAAAGTTGTGTCCGAAACGGCTTTGCCGTCTGATGTGCGGTGGCGGCTCCGCCCCACGGTAAGCTGACTGATCGGTTTGGGGCTGCGCCCCTAAAGGGCGTAGCCCAAAGTGATAAACGCCTCTGACGGAAGGGCGAAGCCACTTCCGCACATCAGACGGCGAAGCCGATCCATTGTTGCCTTTGCAGAGAGATATTGTGATCGAATGGGCGCGTCACCATGGCAGACTTTATTTCTTGGTCTAATGCCCATGCCGCCGTCTTTTGACGTGAAGCTGAGCGAGCGAGCGGGCTAACGAGGCATTAACAGAAGCTACTTCTTCGTCAGAGATCTTCTCGCGGAGTCGGGCTTGAGCCCGCTGGCGCGCTTCTTCGGCCCTGGCTTCATCGATGCCTTCGACGGCAACGGCCATATCGGTCGCAATGGCCACTCGCTCGCCGGTAACTTCGACCAATCCCTCGCCTACGGCCAGAAACTGATCGCGGCCACCTTTGCGTACCATCATCTCGCCGGGCAGCATTTGCGTCATCAGCCGCACGTGATTGGGAAGGATCCCAATCTGTCCCTCCACCGCCCGCAGTCCAACCATCTCTACGTCTTCAGAGTAGACCGTCCCCTGGGGCGTGACGATTTGCAGTTTTAGAGTCTTGGCCATCTTTCGGCCCTCGTAGAGTTCAAGCGAAAAGAAGATCTGAACAAATCGTCACCTTACCTCTCTGAAACGTTTCTCGCCTCGTAGAGGCGAATTGTTTATAGCTCCCGCAGCCTCCCCGAACCTCGCTCCGTAGGAGCGAAATGTTTCTTCGTCTCGCTCCTACGGAGCGGAGAAAAAACTACCCGCTGAGGGCTATAAACATCTGGCAACTCTGGAGCCAAACACCCCACCACCCTCATCCTTCCCGGACTTCTTCAATCGACCCCTTCATATAGAAGTTAGCCTCTGGCACATCGTCATGCTTCCCGTCCAGGATCTCATTAAAGCCACGCACGGTGTCGGCTACCGGGACCTGTTTGCCCTCGCGCCCCGTGAAGACCTGCGCCACGCTAAACGGTTGACTCAGAAAACGCTGAATCTTGCGCGCCCGCAGCACTGTCATCTTGTCTTCCGGCGAAAGCTCATCCATTCCGAGAATCGCGATAATGTCCTGAAGGTCCTTGAAGCGTTGCAATACTGACTGAACTCGACGAGCCACGTTATAGTGTTCCTGGCCCACGATTTCGCGCTCGAGAGCGCGAGAGGTCGAGGCCAGCGGATCCACCGCGGGATAGATACCCAATTCAGCGATCGCGCGCTCCAGGACGATAGTGGCGTCGAGATGAGCAAAGGTCGTGGCCGGCGCCGGATCGGTCAAGTCGTCCGCGGGCACATACACCGCCTGGAAGGAAGTGATCGATCCCTTTTTGGTAGACGTAATGCGCTCCTGCAGAGCGCCCATTTCGGCAGCAAGCGTTGGCTGATAGCCAACGGCGCTGGCCGTGCGGCCGAGCAGAGAAGAGACCTCGGAACCTGCCTGAGAAAAACGGAAGATGTTGTCTATGAAGAGCAGCACGTCCTGATTTTTCTCGTCGCGAAAGTATTCGGTAATGGCCAGGCCCGACAGGGCTACGCGCAGCCGAGCGCCAGGCGGCTCGTTCATCTGGCCATAGACCAAAGCGATTTTTGATGCCTTAAGATCTTTCTGATTGATGACCCCAGCTTCGGACATTTCGTTGTAGAGGTCGTTGCCTTCGCGCGTACGCTCGCCGACGCCGGCAAACACCGATACTCCGCCATGCAGCTTGGCAATATTATTAATCAGTTCCATGATGACCACGGTTTTGCCGACGCCGGCCCCCCCGAAAGCACCAACTTTGCCGCCTTTAAGAAAAGGGCAGATCAAATCGATGACCTTGATTCCGGTGGGTAGCACTTGCGGGGAAGTGGATTGGTCAATCAGCGCTGGCGCCGGGCGATGGATCGGGTAATATTTCTCCGCCTCCACCGGCCCGCGCTCGTCGACCGGGTTTCCGGTAACATCAAATACTCGCCCCATGACACCTTCACCGACGGGCATCATCATTGGCCCACCGGTATCCTCGACCTCAAATCCTCGTTTGAGACCTTCGGTGCCGGACATGGAAATTGTGCGCACCCATTTGTCCCCGAGATGCTGCTGAACCTCGAGCGTGAGCTTAACCGGCTGGTCGGCGACCTTGTATTTCACCGACAACGCGTTGTAGATTCCGGGTAGCGCGTCCGAAAACTCCACATCTACAATTGGACCGGCTACTTGAACTACTGTGCCTTTACCCATAATCAAACCTGCTTTCAAATTTACTCGTCCTTAGGCGGCCTGGCCGCCGGCGATTTCCAGCAACTCCTTAGTGATATTGCCTTGGCGCAGCTTGTTATACTCGAGCTTCAAGTCCTCGATAAGACCCTCGGCATTATCCGAGGCATTCTTCATCGATACCATCCGAGCGCTTTGCTCGCTGGCCTTCGCATTCAGCAAGACTTGATAGATATAAATGTTCAGATAATGCGAGAGCATATAGCCGAGGAATGCTTCGGGGCTGGGCTCAAACAAAACCTCTTTATGGGCGGCTAGTTCTGCTTCGGGCTCAGCGCCGGGAATCTTCATTCCCTTGATTTCTCCCACCGGAAGAAATTCGATTGAGACCGGCTCCTGTGTGAGCGTGTTAATGAACCGAGTGGCCAAAACCCGGACCTCATCAACTTCCTTCTTGAGAAAAAGGTTGCGAGCAAACGCGGCAATTGCCCTGGCTTCCGGGAACTGAGGCGAATCACCGTAAGCAAACTCGGCAATAAGTTGCCGCTTAGTTGCGGCAACAAACTGCGCGGCTTTACGTCCAGCCGTAATAAAGACTGTTGATTCTGGATCGAACTGGGCAGCCAGGCGAAACAGATTGCTGTTGAGCGCTCCGCATAAACCTTTATCGGCGGCAACCAGAATCACAGCGCGTTTGCGGATCGGGCGAACTTCCAGTAGCGGATGCCGAAACTCACCCATCTGCGTCGTCGCTTCACGCTGGAAACGGTAGATCATCTCCGTAAACGGCCGGCCGGCGAGGGCAGCCTCCTGCGCCTTGCGCATCTTCGACGCCGCCACCATTTGCATCGCTTTGGTTATCTGCGATGTGCTGCCGACTGATCGGATGCGTCTGCGAATGTCATGCGTACTGGCCATGCGTTTAGCTCCAGGTCTCTTTGAACGAGTCGACCCCCGCTTTCAACTCACCCGCCAACGCATCGCTAACCGCTTTCTCGCGCGCGATTTTTTCGAGCAACTCCGACTTGCGTAGCGTCATGAACTCCGTCAGCTTGCCCTGAAATTCTTTGACTCGATCCACGGGCACATCATCTACGTATCCGTTTTGGACGGCCCAGAGCACCGCCACCTGCACCTCTACGGGAATCGGGTTGTATTGCGGCTGCTTGAAAATTTCGACGATGCGTTTGCCCCGGTCGATCTGCGCCTGCGTCTTCGCATCCAGCTCCGAGCCAAATTGTGCAAAGGCAGCGAGCTCGCGAAATTGAGCGAGATCGCCCTTGAGTTGTCCGGCAACTTGCTTCATGGCTTTGAGCTGCGCCGCTGAACCCACACGAGAAACCGACAGGCCCACGGAAATGGCCGGACGCACTCCCTGATAGAACAAATCCGTCTCCAAATAAATTTGTCCGTCCGTAATCGAGATGACGTTAGTGGGAATGTAAGCGGAGACGTCGCCCGCCTGCGTTTCGATGATGGGCAGCGCCGTAAGCGAGCCGTCGCCATACTCCTCGCCCACTCGGGCCGCGCGTTCGAGTAAGCGGCTATGAAGATAGAAGACGTCGCCGGGATAAGCTTCACGCCCAGAGGGCCGCTTCAACACCAGGCAGACCTGACGATAAGCCACTGCATGCTTGGATAAATCGTCATAAATGATCAATGCGTCCATTCCGTTGTCCATGAACCATTCGCCCATGGCCGCTCCCGCAAACGGGGCCAGGTATTGGTTCGTCGCCGAATCGGAGGCGGGAGACGCCACAATGATCGTGTAAGGCATAGCGCCGGCATCCTCAAGCACGGTTATGATTCGGGCGATGCTGGATTGCTTTTGTCCAATCGCGACGTAGATGCAATATAGTGGACGAAAGTCTTTGTCACCGGCAGCCGCGCTGTTGAGCCGCGCCTGATTGAGGATGGTGTCGATGCAGATAGTCGTCTTACCTGTCGAACGATCGCCAATTATTAATTCCCGCTGACCGCGACCAATCGGAATCATTGCGTCGATCGGCATGATGCCGGTTTGCATCGGCTGGCGGACTGGACGCCGTCTGATGATTCCGGGGGCCAGTTTTTCGACCGGATAAGCGACGTCGCTTTCAATCGGGCCCTTATCATCCAGGGGCTCGCCGAGCATGTTAACTACGCGTCCCAGCAGACCTTTGCCGACCGGCACTTGCAGAAGCTTGGTGGTGGCGCGCACTTCGTCGCCTTCTTCGAGCTGCGTGTAGTCGCCCATAATCACCACGCCGACTTCGGTCTCATCCAGGTTCAGGGCGAGACCCGTAATACCGTGTCCCAGATCGATCATCTCATTGAGCATAACGTCGCTGAGTCCTTCGATTCGAGCGATGCCATCGCCGATCTCGCGGATGACTCCTACGTTTTGCCTGGCTGCGGTTGTCTTTGCACCCAGGATTTGAGCTTCAATTTCCATTAATAGGTCCGGCATATGTTTTTCCTTAATTCACCAGCCGCGAGAGTCGCATTCTTATCGAGAGGATCGATCTGTTCCGTTTCCGCCAGTGGTTGAAAAGCTTTTCTCCAGCGCCGCCAACCCTGCCCTGACGCTGCCGTCGTAGACATCACTGCCCACTCTTATGCGCATGCCACCGATCAGTGAGGGACTTTCTGTGAACGAAGTGCTGATCCCGGGGCCATACACTCGAACCAAACTCTCCCGCACACTTGCTTGTAAGTCGGTGGGCAATGATGTCGCGCTTTCGACAGTGGCCGTGTGCTGCAACTGCTCGATTCTCACCAACCGCTCAAATTGGTTCGCCAGAGTCAGGTAGCCACGGCGTTTCGATCCCAGGACGGATTGCACCACCTGGCGAACGCGACTCTCATCCACAGATCCATTCACGAGGCACAGTCGAAACAAGTGCCTGGCTTCACGCTTGATTTGTTTGGCTGTCTTCATCACACCTACCGTGCCGTCAATTCTCTTGCCGTTTCTTCAGCCAGCCGTCTCTGATCTTCCGTAGTCAGAATCTTGCCGGCGATCGCAGCAGTAGTCTGCACCACCAGTCGGCCAACCTCTTTTCTGAGCTGGGCCAGCATGCGGGTGTGCTCAGAAGCCGCGGCCGCGTTTGCCTTGATCATGATCTGTTCGGCGGCAGCACTGGCCTTCTGAGTCTCCTGCGCGCGTAGGCGGGCTGCCGCACTACGGGCTTCTTCGATTAACTCATTTGCGTGTACGTTGGCCTTCGCCAGAACCTCCTGGCGCTGCACCTCAGTCTTGGCCAACTCGGCTTTGATTTTCTCGCTATTGGCCAAACCTTGGGCTATGAGTTGCCGCCGCTGCGCCAACATCTTGAGTACCGGCTTATAAGCAAATAGATAAAGAAGTACACAAACGATCGAGAAACTGATTATTTGGGAAATTAGATGCGGCCAGTCCACTCCGAAAGTCCGGGCAATCTGTTGGATCTGCCCGCCACTCTCGGCTTCCGCAAATAAGAGAAGAGCATTCATAGTCGCACCCACCTTCAGTTGGAGCGGTTGCCGTTGACTAAAAGACTCGGCCAAGCCACAGAGACGCAGAGACACAGAGCCGGAAGGAAACTGAAAGAGCAGGTGTCTGTTGAGGGCTCAAAATCATTTCCTTTATTGTCCTTTCTCTGTGCCTCTGTGTCTCTGTGGCAAAATTGCGCCGCACCTACTTCACAAGAAACAGCGTGTAGAAAACGATCGCCTCGGCGAAAGCGATGGCCAGAATCGACTGCACCAGAACTTTGGTGGATGCTTCGGGATTGCGGCCGACTGCGTCCGAAGCCTTCATGCCAATCAAGCCCACCGCGATGGCTGCTCCGAGAGCCGCAAAACCTATGTGTAAGTTGCCACTCATCTCTATCATTCCTTTCTCAGCATCAGTTCATTACTGCGCTGTCTCAGGCCCCTCATGTTGGCAAATCAGCAGGGTAAAGACCGCTGTCAACAACATGAAGACCAGTGCCTGGACCAGGCCGACAAGCAATTCCAAAAAATAAAAAGGTACCGGCAGTAGCCAGCCCCACCCGGGAACCAGATTGGCCATTGTTTCCAACATATTCTCCCCGGCAAACGTATTGCCGTAGAGACGAAAACTCAGAGAGACGGGCCGGAACAAGATTGAAACGACTTCTAAGCATCCGACCACGAAGAAGACAACCATCATGAGTATCTTCAGCAGCCCAGTACTGTCACCTTTGGGCGCGAACAGTTCTTTCACAAATCCTTTTGGTCCAACTTCGCGGAAGGCCCATACGATCCAACAGGCGAAAAAGATCAGAGCCATGGCAAGAGTCAGGTTCACGTCAGCATTGGCGCCGCGAAACCACGGCTGATCGATCTTGAAGCCATGAGCAGTCGGGTGTCCCCAGCCGATCACACCCACTCCCGGGATGAGGCCCATCCAATTGGCGGAAAGTATGAAGATGAAAACAGTCGCGAAAAACCAAAATGTGCGATCTAACAGGTGCTTTCCCAGCAGTCCTTCCAGAAAACCGTAAAGACTCTCAATCAGCCACTCCAAAAAATTCTGTGCAGCACCGGGAACCTGGTCCATGCGACGGGTGGCGATACGCGCAAAAAGAATGAGCCCGAGCGCAACGATCCAAGTCACCACCATCGAATTGGTGATCGGCAGCCCGAAGACACGGCCGATTTCGACGGCCTTTTGCGGTAAGCCGTGTTCCTCTTTTTCAGAAGCCGCAACTGGTTTGACCTGTTCCGCGGTTTGCGCTGGGGTGGCGGAAGATGCCTGCGATTCATCGGGTGCTCCGAATACGCCCTGCGCGGTGAGACCTACGAATACCGCAATTATCAGCAACCCGAGGCATTGAACCTTCGACTTGTGCATGTTCCGACTCACTCCCGAAAACTCAACCCCTGACTTGCAGTGCGTGCAGTCCGGAGAGACCCTCTCTCATTAGCGAATTTTATTTTCGAGAGTAAGTTCGTACTACTGTCAAAAGTGACAGGCATTAAGGTTTCAAACCAAACCGCACCACGGTTTAGGCCAAGCTCGTGGGATCGGAAGATATCGAAATCACGGTTAGGTCGAGGAAGTAGCTTAGCCTGCTGGGTTAGCTTACAGGTCTGCCGCGATCTTTGCCGTTACTTCGGATGAATCTGACTGATCTTCGAACCTTGTACTCCCAGACCGGCCATCAGGCCCTTCTGGCCAAAAAAGAAAACGTAGATGCTTTCTTTCGCGGTCGAGGTAGTGAGTGATCGGGCCACGCCTTCATCGACCACGACGACACTGGGACCGACGCCGACTTCCCATCCCTTGCTACTCTTCAGATATTCCAGAGCGCCGTCCGTCATAAAGAACATTGCATATCCAAACTTTTGCCCTCCGGCCTGGAGACCGAATGAAGCGGCAGTCGTTTTGTAATAACCAACTGTCTTCCCGCCCTCGCGCAGGGCGCCTTCGCCATATTGGCCTCCCACTACGAAACCAGCCTTCTTAACAGTAGGGAAAATAAGGATCCCTTTTGCACTTTTGGAGAGATTCTTTGCCGCCGGCGATGTCGCGAAGAGTTTCGCTTGCGCTTCATCGACTTTCCGGTCCAGCTCAGCAGCCTTTTGCGCTCTCACGATCGTCGTGCAAAGGAGGATCGCTACCACGGCCAGGTGCGTTAACAAAACCCGAGTCTTCATAGTTTTCATTTCTATCTCCTTCGATTGCAGCGTCATGAGCTTGGCATCACACTGCTTGTCTATGTTCAAAATCGGCGACCACCTGGGCCACCATCCGAAACCGATCGATGCCACCAAGCTTTTCGTCCAGCTCCGCCGCTCGCAGCCGGTCTCTCACTGACGAGCGCGCTTCGACCACTTGCATGCTTATCCCGCTGGCGGCCAACTCGTCGGCCAACTCGTGAAGACTCGAAGCGCTCTGCAAATCCACGTGGGGCGAAGCTGAGAGGTCACACAGGACCAATTTGGGCGACGTAGTCTCGCTGCGCACGCGCGCCAGTATCGTTTCGCGGACATAATCTACGTTGAAGTAAAGGAGGCTGGATTCGACGCGGAAGATCATGAGGCCGGGAACAGTTTGGTTATCAGGATTCCGCGCGAGATCTGAAAATCGGAGCGTGCCGGGAATGCGACCGAGTGAGGCTACGCGGGGCTGAGACCCTCGTCGCAAAAGCTGAATGAGCGAAATGAGAGCACCGGGTCGATGAACTTGCGAGCGTCTCTGCCATGCCATGTTCATGAAGTAAGTTGGCGGCGTCGCTCAATCATTGTTTGGCGACCATCAACGCTTGTTTGGCTTTTTCGAGCTCCTGGCGTTTTTCTTTGCCCACTTGTGGATACGCAAGATCAAGTGAGGCCAAAGCATCAATAACTGCAGCCGCCACGGCCACGCGCGTAAACCACTTGTTGTCTGCGGGCACGACGTACCAGGGCGCGTCGTCTGTCGCAGTGTTACGGATCGTCTCTTCGTAAGCCTTCATGTAATCATTCCAATAGCCGCGTTCTTTCGCGTCATTAATGGAAAACTTCCAATTCTTGTCGGGCCGATCAAGTCGCGCCAGGAAACGCTTTTTCTGCTCGCCTTTTGATAAGTGAAGGAAGAATTTGCGGACAACCACACCGTTGCGTGTCAGGTAGCGCTCAAAGTTACAGATGTCTTTGAAGCGCTCACCCCAAATCTTTTCAGTTACAAGTGTGTCCGGCAACTTTTGACCACGCAGAAATTCAGGATGAACGCGCACGGCCGTCGTCTCTTCGTAGTAACTGCGATTGAAGATGCCGATACGCCCGCGTTCAGGCAGGCACTTCATGCAACGCCAAAGATAATCGTGATCGAGTTCTTCTGCGGATGGACCTTTGAACGAAAAGACCTGACAGCCTTGTGGGTTTACTCCGGACATGACGTGCTTGATTGCGCCGTCTTTGCCGGCAGCGTCCAACGCCTGAAAGATAAGCAAGACTGCCCACTGATCCTGGGCATAAAGCATGTCCTGCAATTCCGCCAGCGCCTGGAGGCCATTAGTCAACGCTTCTTTAGCGGCCGCCTTGTCCTCGGACTTCAGATGGAGGGTGTCGCCGGGGTCAATGTCCTTAAGCCGGAAGCCTTTTCCGTCCGTGACGCGAAAAGGAACAGCGAACGATTTAGCTCTCTTTATGATTTCTTTGGCGCTCATGATTTTCGTTACTGCTGCCAGCCGCCTCCCAGAGCTTTGTAGAGTTGCACCACCGTCAATAGTTCGTCACGACGAGCCTGGGCCAGGCTCAGCTCGGCATCAAACAGTTCCCGATCGGCATCGAGCGCTTCTAGCAGATTTGAAACTCCGCCGTTGTATCGCAGGTAGGCAAGGCGCGAGCGATCGCGAAGTGTTTCAACCAGCAAGTCGCGTTGCGTCCGCACCTCCTTTACTTTGCGATACGCGATCAGCGAGTCTGATACTTCGCGAAAAGCGTTCTGAATGGTTCGCTCATAATTAACCAGGAATAGATCGCGCTCGGCCCGAGAAAAACGGACATTGGATTTCAGTCGTCCGCCGGTGAAGATGGGCTGCGTCACCTGGGGAACGAAGCCCCAAATGCTGCGCGAGGCGCTGAACAGGCTCGAGAGTGAGGTGCTTTCAAAGCCCAAAAATCCGGTGAGCGTTATGCGTGGAAAGTATGCTTTTTTTGCCACATCGATACGAGCATTTGCGGCGATCAAACTTTGTTCGGCGCTGCGAATATCAGGACGCCGTTCAATCAGGTCGGAAGGCAAGCCAGCCGGCACGTTGGGCGGCATCGGCTGCTCAGTCAATTCCAGACCGCGATTGATAGGACTCGGGTTCTTGCCCACTAGGACGCTCAGAAAGTTCTCCTGTTGTTCGATTTGTTTTTCCAGATCGGGTATCACCTCGGTAGCACCGTAGACGAGCTCTTCGGCCTGACGAACTTCCAGCATGTTTGATACTCCGCGGTCCTGTCGCAGCTTGATAATGCGCAGAGATTCCTGGCGTGACAAGAGCGTGCGCTGTGCGATTTGGAGCTCGAAATCAAGTTCGCGCAAGTTGAAGTATGAAGTCGAGACGTCGCTAACGAGAGTTGTCAACACCGATCTCCGCGCTTCTTCAGTGGCCAACACGTCTGCCTTCGCAGCCGCGGTCGCCTTGCGCAGGCGTCCCCAGATGTCCAGCTCGAAGGTGAGCAGGTTGAGCAACACGCTCCCGAACGTTCGGTTACGACTCTCCGGCTCGGGAATATCAAACTGCCCACTTCGGGACTGGCCGATTGTGGTGAGGTCACCAGAGGCAGCGACAGTCGGAAACTGATTAGACCGGTTAAGGCCGTAGATTGCGCGCGCTTCATCAATGCGAGCTACCGCAGCGCGCAAGTCGTAGTTGTGAAGCAGCGCCTCGTGAATGAGGTCCTGGAGCTTGTCGTCCTTGAAGACTTCGAACCATTTCGTATCGGACAACGTTTGCGGATCGGGCGGAGCATTTGGGTCTGCAACGCCGCGATAAACAGTCGGAGTTTCAACTTTTGGTCTCTCGTATTTCTTTTGACCAAGCGAAAAAACCCCTGCCATGCTCACGATTAACAGAATAGTGATCAATCGCTTCATGAGTGCCCACCTGCCGCCCGCGCCGGCAAAGGCGGTCTATGTTTCTCAACGTCCACAATTGGCAATGGTGGCGGTGCGACGCCCTCAACTTTTCGTCGTCGCCGGCCCAATCCTTCGATGAAGGTATAGTTGCCGGGAATGATGAATACGCCCAAAAAGGTGGCCACCAACATGCCAAAGAACACCCCGGTGCCCATCACGTTTTGTGCGCCCGCGCCCGCGCCGCTGGCTTTCATCAAAGGAATCACGCCCAGGATGAAAGCGAATGCGGTCATCAGGATTGGCCGGAAGCGGAGTTTTGCCGAAGTGAGCGCCGCATCTTCGAGAGAAGCGCCTTCCTCGTGCTTGGCTTTGGCAAACTCAATGATCAGAATGGCGTTTTTGGCCGCCAGACCAATCAGCATCACCAGTCCAATCTGGACGTAGACGTTGTTGTCAAAATCCATCATCCAGACCCCAAAGAACGCGCCCAGTCCTACCAGCGGAGATCCCAGCAACACGGCCCAGGGCAGCCGCCAACTTTCATACAGCGCGGCCAGCAACAGAAACACACAGACCATCGCCATAATGAAAGTAGGCGCCGGCGGCGGGGCAATCTTCTCCTGGTAAGACAATGACGAGTAGGAGAAGCTCATCTCCTTTGGCATCGTCTCGGCAAATACCTGCTCGAGCGTGGCCAGAGCCTGACCCGACGTATAGCCTCGCGCGGGAGCGCCTTGAAGCTCAACCGAACGCAACAAATTAAATCGGGTGGTTAGTTCAGTGCCGGCAGTGTCCTTGATGGAGACCAGCGTCGAAAGCGGCACCATCTGATTGGTGGTCCTCGAGCGAACGTAGACCCTGCCGATGTCTTCTGACTTCAACCGGCTACCTGACTCCGCTTGTACATAGACGCGATAAAGCCTACCGAAGCGGTTGAAATCGTTAACGAACGTTCCGCCCATCGCCGCGGACAGCGCCTGAAATACCTCGTTGACCGGAACTCCGAGCGTGCGCGCCTTCTCGCGATCCAAATTTACTTTTACCTGCGGATAGTTCGGGTCGAAGGAAGTAAAGACGTTACCCAGTTCCGGTCGTTGCCGCGCCGCCGTGATGAACTTACGGGTTTCCTCTCCTAATTGATCAACGGTCATCGACCCGCTGCGATCCTGGATCAGAAAGTTGAATCCCGAGGAGGCGCCGAATCCTGAAAGCGTCGGGATATTGAATGAGAACACCACCGCTTCCGGGATGTCCGCAAACTCTCTCTGCAGTTCCGCCATAATGCCTTTGATGTGGTGCGCTTCACCTTTCCGTTCGTCCCATGGCTTTAGCCGCGCGAAGAGCGAGCCGTAGTTGGGCTGGTAAGTGTTGGTGACCACGCCATATCCGCCGATCGTCTGGAACGAGTCAATGTCTTTAGTCTTGGCGAGGATCTGTTCGACCTCCTTGAGCACGGTATTGGTGCGCGCCAACGAGGCTCCATTAGGAAGCTGGACGTTGACCCCAAGAATGCCCTGGTCTTCATCGGGAATGAATCCGGCCGGAATCCTCTTCGCAAAGAAAAGCGCGCCAAGTACTACTACCCCCACGATGCCGATCGTTACGATCGAACGACGCACCAGCAGAGTAGCGATACTGACATAGCCTTTGGTAGTGACGTCGAACACTTTGTTGAAGCCGCGGAAAAAAATTCCGAGCGGACCACGCGTAGGTTTTGGCGGCTTCAGCAGCAGGGCGCACAACGCCGGAGTCAGTGTCAGTGCGTTGAAAGCCGACAGCAGCACCGAAATGGCAATGGTCAGGGCGAACTGTTTGTACATGCTGCCAACCAGTCCGGCTAACAGTGCCACCGGAACAAACACTGCTGACAGGATTAGCGCGATACCTATTACCGGCGCTGAAACTTCCTTCATGGCCTGGATGGTCGCATCCTTCGGCGACAGCCCATGCTCAAGATGATGGATCACCGCCTCCACCACCACGATCGCGTCATCGACGACAATTCCGATCGCCAACACCAGGCCGAACATCGACAATGTATTGATTGAAAAACCGAGCACCGGAAAGAAAATGAAAGTTCCGACCAGCGACACCGGAATGGTAAGTAGGGGAATGATCGTAGCCCTGAGGTTCTGAAGAAAAATGTAGACCACCAGGGTCACGAGTATCAGCGCTTCGACAAACGTCTTCAGGATTTCGTGTATCGATGCTTCGACTGCCGGCGTCGTGTCATAGACGATCTTGTAATCCATATCGGGCGGAAACAGCCCCTTGGCGTGCTCCATCGTCTCGTAGATCGTTTCGGCCGCTTTGAGTTGGTTCGCGCCGGGAAGTAGATAGACGGCCATCGCTCCGCCTGGCTTGCCGTTGAGCCGTCCGAACGAGTTGTAATCCTGCGAGCCGAGTTCGACGCGCCCAATGTCCTTGATCCGAACTACAGCGCCGGTCGCTGTCTGGCGAATGATGATGTTCTCAAACTCTTCAGTAGTGATCAGACGGCCCGGCGCGTTGAGCGTTTGGGTCATCTCCTGATCCTTAGGTGTGGGCGCGCCGCCGATCTTACCCGCCGATGCCTGTAGGTTTTGCTCCTTGATGGCCGAGATCACATCGACCGGAACCAGACCAAGCTTGGCCATCATGTCAGGCTTGAACCAGATACGCATGCCATAGTCTGTGCCACCGAAGAGGTCCACCTGGGCGATGCCCGGGATACGCAAGATCTGATCGCGCAGGTTGATGCCACAGTAATTGATCAGATAATTTGCGTCGTAGGCATCCTTTGGAGAGTAAAGCGAGATCAACATCAGGATACTGGGACTTTGTTTCTTGACTGTGACTCCCTGCTGATTGACCTCCGCCGGCAAGCGCGCAGCTGCGGTGGATACGCGGTTCTGAGTAAGGACGTTAGCCGTATCCTGATTCGTCCCGACTTCAAAATTTACGTCCAGCAGCATGCGGCCGTCGCTGGTATTCGACGACTTCATGTAGATCATGCGATCGACGCCGTTGACTTCCTGTTCGATAGGCGCGGCCACTGATTGTTCGACGGCTTCAGCCGAGGCCCCCGGGTAGGTGGCGGTTACTCGAATATTCGGTGGCGCGAGAAACGGATACTGCTCAACCGAAAGCCCGCGGATGATTACCACTCCGAGCAGCACCATTAGGATCGAAAGGACGATCGAAACTATCGGCCGGTTAATAAAGAAATTTGCCATCGCTCAACTCCCTACTTTATTCGGGGAGTTGTCTGTCGCGACTGACGCGTTTGATAACCTGACCTCGCTGCCGGGTCTCGCCTTTTGCATTCCTTCGACAATCACTCGCTCTCCAGCTTTGAGACCTTCGAGCACGATCAAATAATTGTCCGACTTGGCTCCAACGGTGATGGTGCGCAATTGCACTTTGTTTTGGTCGTCGACGACTAAGACTATCTTTGCGCCCTGCTGTTCCTGCACGGCGCGCTGCGGAACGAGGATGGCATCCTCTTCTTCCGAGACGGCTACGCGCACGCGCGCAAACTGTCCGGGCCGCAGATAGCTCCCGGGATTTGGGAAACTCGCTTCAACCTTCATCGTGCCGGTCGCCGGATCGACGGTCCGGTCAACTACCTTAAAGGTTCCCGTGTTCGGATGAATGCTGTCATCGGAAAGGATCAAGTCGAACCTGGCATCGCGGGCTCGTTTGCCGGTGCCGCCGGACTTAGTCAACTTCAGGAAGTCCATCTCACTGATATTGAAATCAACCAGCAGTGGATTGGATAAAGAAACGGTGGCCAGCAGGGTTGCGTCACCGCGGCCGACCAGGTTGCCTTCATCGACAGCGAGAAAACCAATGATGCCGTTCATCGGGGAATAGATACTGCAATAACTCAGGTCCAACTCGGCTTGTGTTACCCGTGCCTTAGCGGCGGAAACCTCGGCCGTGGCTCGCTCGATGGTGTATTTGACCGAGGCCTCCAGGTTGATGAGATTTGCCTGCTTAGCGTCGACCTGTGCCTGTGCCGATTTCTCAGCCGCGATCGCCGCGTCCAATTCAAGTTCAGTCACGGCCTTTTCTTTGGCCAGAGGCCTCATCCGGTTCACATCCTGTTGAGTTTTGCTGAATACAGCCTGGGCATCCGCCAATTGCGCTTGTGCCTGAAGCACGTCAGTTCGTTGTCGTGCCTGGGCCAGGTCGGATATGGCTTTTGCCAGAATCGCTTTTGCTGATTGCAGGTTCGCCTCGAACGGGCGCTTGTCAATCGTAAATAAGAGCTGGCCTTTCCTTACCGCTGTCCCCTCTCGGAAGTAAACCTTCTGTAGTGTCCCTTCGACGCGCGCCCGCAACTCGACTGTATCTTCAGCCCGAGTCTGGCCCACGAACTCGCTGTAGATGGGAACTGTCCTTTGACCCACGGCCTCGACGACGACAGTTGGCGGCGGAGGCGCAAAGTGAGCCTTAGATGAATCTTTCTTGCTGCAGGCGGCGCTAATCAAGACCGCGGCGGCGATCGAGGTGGTTACGAAAAATAAAATCTTCCGACTATGCTGCATATTCATCGTTGACTTCTGGGCAGCGGCGACGGAACCCGGAACAAGCGATGTTCCCACTTTCTTCCTTAATCCTTCGTCGTCACTCAGCCTCCATAAATTTGGTTTCGACACCGGCCAAAGAGAAACCTGGCCAGCTACCATTGACGGATTCTATTGTTCGAGGCAGGTTCGGGAGTACTGGCAAAAGTGACAGTTTTGGCGCGCCGGAAAGAGGGAGACTCTAGTGAAGACGAGAGCGATGCTGAAGGAACTGCTCATTGCGTTTGCCATTTTGGGAATCTGCCTTGTAATTCACGTTACGGGGATGGTTTTCCTTGGGCAACAACTGGTTCAGAGGCGAGAAAAGATCCAGCAAAAGGTGAGTTTCCTGTATACCAGTCTGCTCCTAATAACTGTTTTTTCCATCGTAATCCTGCTCCACGTTATTGAGTCCTGTGTCTGGGCAGCCTTTTATTTTGGGTATGACCTCTTCCCAAATTTCGAGACATCGCTTTACTTCTCTATGAAAAGCTACTCCACGGTTGGCTATGGTGATGTTCTGTTGTCGCATGACTGGCGTTTGCTGGGAACGATTGAAGGCATCGCGGGAGTGCTCTTGTGTGGACTTTCAGCCGCTTTTCTTTTCGCTATCGTGAGTGCAATATTTCGGTTTCGGAATCCACCAGCAGGGCAAACTGGCCGCCTCAAAGTCAGTCGAAACAGGCTTCAGATGAAGCGCAAAGCCTTGAAAGCCCGGCTCACTCACTGACAGTTACCCACGCTTTGCGCCGAGCTCAAACTCCGTCCTTGTTCAAGCTGACAGTTATCAGCTCGTCGCCAAGAGCCGCCCTGGTTTGTGGGGTGGTTTGAGTTAGCGTTTTTGCTCGCCACGATCTGTAAAAGGCCTGTCAAAAGTGACAGTTACCGCAACTTTTCTTGCGGGCTAGCCTTCTATTAATTGGAAAGAATGGTGATCTCCAGCGGACGAGATCGAAGGGAGAGCCAGATGCTTCAACGAAAACTGATCACGATCTGTGTTTGTGCTTTTCTGCTTGGGTTGCCCGGCATCGCCCGGGGCCAACAACCAAAATCCATAGTCGCCAGCGCCAACGGGGAAGGTACTATCAGGCTTGGCAAGGAAGAGTTCAAGCTTCACGCGGTTGTGGTTAAGCTCCTCGAAGATGGAAAAGCGGAAATCCACCTGATAACGGATATTACGGTCTTTGTAGCTGGAACATGGTCGCGTGGCGACGATGCCGACAAGTCGATCAAGCTCACGACTACGGCCAGTAACATGGAAGGCGGCGGAAAACTATTTTTTGGTGAAGACCGCAAGTCAATTGCTGGTCTCAAGCTGGAAATATTTAACAAAATCTCCAAGAAAACCATCATGGTTGACTTCGTCGCGAAATAGACGGCCCGTGCTGCTTCGGCTTGTTTTCCTCGCTCAGACTTAGAGGGCACTAGTTATCGCCTTACCGCTCTTAATTAGCCTGATCAAGGAAGGTTGGAAAGACATTGCCGGGCTCTTCATTCTGGCTCTAACTGTGGACCTCATTTATCAAATCATCTTCTTTGGTTGGTTCTTCCGGTTGGAGACTCTGATCGTCGCTGCGACTCTAGCACTCTTTCCGTAGGTCATACTTCGAGGTTTGATCACTCGCGTCGCCCGATGAAAGTCTAATCGCTCCTCTGACCAGACTCGCCTTAATAACAGCGATGGGCCGAGGTCGCGCCCCACGTGCGCCTCGGCCCATCAGGAAAGTGTAACGCGATGCCTCTTGTCGCCAAAGAATGCACCTGTACACCTCCCAGCTTCAGCACGAGCCGCTGGCCACAACTCGTACCAAACTAATGCGCAATCACATCAGCGGATCTCAAAGCTGCTCGTTGAGAGATGAGCACTGTAAGTTTTCGCCGCGTGACATCAATCCTTACTAAGGATTGGTTGCGCAAATTTTCGGTTCAAGCTGATCTCGTTTTCATCGCTTCTTGGAGAGCGTCCGGTACACGCTGCATTATCTTAGCGACGCTAAAGCCAGTGGATACTGTCAATACTGACAGTGGAGCGGACCGCCTCATCCTGCGGAATCGTGCCGGCGACTGTCAGAATTGACAGTTATGGCGCGGTTCGACGGCGGTTACATTCGCCGTTGCTTATCGATACAACTGGAGACAGTTCGAGCTTGTGGTTGGAACGAGATTGGGCGAGGCAAAGCAATGAAGAAGCTAATTACGTTCATAGTACTCCTTATCGGGGCCGTGCCGGCTAGTGCGCAACGAGTAAAGGTAACGTCCGACGCGAGCGTCGATGTTGCGCGGTACAAAACGTACGCGTGGGCCCAACCGATGCCGATGGGGAATCCAATAATTCTGCAGACCATCGTCAATGCGGTTGACCAGGCAATGGCGGCGAAAGGGCTTAAGCTGGTCGACACTGAACCGGAACTCACAATCGCGTTTTGGACCACCACCGAGAGCGATTTGCATGTGGCTCATCCGACCGCGTCGAATCCCTCGCTAGCGAACGCGATGCCCGCTGGCTCTCTAAGCTGGCCAGTAACCAAAGGAACACTCGTGGTCAGTCTCGTGGATACAGCGACAAAAAACAGTGTGTGGCGGGCAACGGCGAGTCATACGCTGGAGTATGGGCCATCAGGTAATCCCGCCAAAGATGCAAAGACTGTCGAGAAACCCATCATGAAAGCTGTGGCCAAGATGTTCAAACAATTCCCCCACCCAAAATAATCAACTCTGCCAGGCTGCCACCGGTAGCCATCGGCGTTTCTCTTTGTTTTCGAACTAAAGGGGAGCAGAAGATGCAGGTGGCTAGAGTCAAAACGCAATTGCTCATTCAACTTCTTTATGACATCGCTCGAGGGAAAGGAACCGACTAGAATGCGAAAAAGTTTCTTAGCTCCAATATTTGTTTTGGCAACCGTGCTAACGATCGTTGAGGCAGTAAATGCTCAGTCTTCATCCGATCGTCCCAGTAGTGAAATTGAAATTCGTGCCACATTCTCGATACCGTCGGGCGATGCAAATTTCTCCGGTACTACAAGCTCCGGGTCAACCTTGGATTTTGCAAGAGATTTCGATTTCAAGAACGAATGGGGTTTTCAAGTGCGTTATGCCTATCGGACTTCAAACGGCAAGCATAAATTCCTTGTTGACTACGACGACACGAGTTGGGACCGCACTACTACACTGAGCCGCAGCTTTACCTTCCGGGGAGAAACCTACGTCGCTAACGCCAGTATCTCTGGCGATCTGAAACTCAGAACAATTCGCGGAATGTACGCTTATCGTTGGGGGAACGACAAATTCCGATTTGGACCGATGGTCGATATGGGTGTCATAACAACTCGTCTCGAGCTCACAGGTACTACCAATAATGGAATTAGATCGGCGGAGGGTTCGATTTCCAAATTTGCCGCAACAATCGGTTACGACCTGGATTTTGATCCGACTGAAAAGATAAATATCTTTCACAATCTCGGCGCCATAGCTTTTCAGGGCCAACACTTCTTTCACACCGAAGGCGGAGTGAAGTATTTCCCGACGCCCCATTTCGGAGCCACCGGTGGGTATAAATTTGGTCGCTACAAGGTTGTGAATGACGATAACTTCATTAGAGTGAGAGAGCATGGTCCGTTCGTTGGCGGCGTTCTTCGATTTTGAGTCGGCAGGACTCTACGTCAGTACCAACGATCAAAAACATATCGTCAATTTGAGCATGCTTCAGGATAACTGGCATGCTCATTTCCCTTCTTGCAACTCCACGCTCCTGTCAAAACTGACAGTTTGCTGCTTGCTTCAGCATACGTAAGCTCAAGTAAAGCAACAGAATCCCCGCCACGAGTAGGTGTGTTTATGAGTTGGCTTGAGCGATACCGCATTCGACTGTACTTCCGCAATTCAATTTGGATCTGGCCGGCGCTCAGCATTGTGGCGGCACTAGTATCGGTCGCTCTGCTGACACGTTTCGAGCGAGCCATGTCCTGGCGGATGAACATAAGCGCGGAAACGGCTCGAATCATCCTGAGTATGGTAGCGGCTTCGACGTTCACTCTGGTGGTTCTGGTTTCATCCGCTGTGCTCGTGGCCGTGCAACTTGCAAGTGCCCAACTGACACCACGGATCATTGGCCTGGTGTACCGCAACCGCTACCGCAAATTGGCGCTGGCGCTCTTTGTTTTTACCTTTACGTTTTCGGTCGGCGTTCTGGTTAGAATCGAAGAGGGGACAGTGCCGCTTTTGTCAGGATACCTCGCAGCCTATGGCTTTCTTCTGAACCTGGCGCTGTTCATTTTGTTCATGGATGGTATGGGAAAGACGCTGCGGCCCAGTTCAGCGGTGCGGGTCGTGGCCCTGGCAGGACGTGAGGTTATCGAGTCGGTTTATCCTTCACGTCTGAAAGAAGACTTCATTCCTCCTGAGCCGATCGAGATTATCGGCGATCAACGACCACGAATCGTGCCAAACATGATCGATGGAGCGGTGTTGGCCTTCGACCTGAAGGGCCTGGTGTCGCTGGGTGAGCGATCAAACTGTCTTATCGAACTGGTACCGGAAGTGGGCGATTTCATCGCAGTTGGTGATCCCTTGTTTCGGATCTATCAAGGTGGCGACGATCTGACAGACGTTGAGCTGCAAAATGTGGTGGCCATGGGCCAGGAACGCACGCTGGAGCAGGACCCAATGTTTGCGTTTCGGATAATCGTGGACATCGCGAGCAAGGCACTGTCCCCGGCTATTAACGATCCGACCACGGCGGTCCTGGCGATCGATCAGATTCATCACTTACTGCGCGATGTCGGCAAACGGTATCTGGGGGAAGGCGAGGAAAAAGATGGCGCCGGTCGGGTTTGTCTCATTTACCGCACTCCAAATTGGGAAGACTTTGTGCTTCTGGGTATCACTGAAATTCGACATTACGGCCGCGACAGCATCCAGGTGCAACGCCGACTGCGTGCAATGCTGGAAAACTTGATTGCGACGTTGCCAAAAAGACGACACCCGGTGCTCAGCAAAGAGTTGACTTTGCTGACGACATCGTCGAAGCGAGTGTTTCCGGATTTGGACGATCAGGTCTTAGCAGATTCAGGTGACTTGCAGGGCATCGGTGGCAGCTACGACGAGATTTACGAACAAAATCACGAAGCTCGGGCTTCTGCCGGCAACTGATAACGAGGAAAGCGAATGCCGATCTGGCTTTATGAAATACGGCCGTTGTACGCCGCGCTGATGCTGGTCGTGTTGATCGAAAGTTTCTCAATGATCGGCTTGTTCTTGGTCAGACGTTTTGTAATATCGCGGCTACGTTATCATGACAGCGTCAATGACGCCGTCAGCGGAACAGTCCAGGCAATCGGAGTCTTTTATGGCATCACCGTTGGCTTAATCGCGGTAGGGGTGTGGAACACTAACTCGAACGCTTCAGATCTGGTCTCGCGGGAAGCTACCTCAATCGGCGCGCTGTACCGGGATGTGAGTGGTTATCCCCAGCCAATAAGGAATGAGTTGCAATCAAGGCTGCGCGAGTACACCGTGTTCGTCATCGAAAAGGCGTGGCCCGCACAGCAAGAAGGCCACGGCCAAAGCCTGGGCGGCGGCGCGACAATCATGGACGAGTTCCAGGCGAAACTCTTTGCCTTCGAACCTACTACGTCGAGTCAGGTGGCGCTTCACAGCGAAACTCTCGCCGCATACAACCAATTGATCGAGTATCGACGGCTGCGGATCGACGCTGTGGACAACGGATTGTCGGGCGTCATGTGGGCAGTAATTTGGGTAGGGGCGGTGATCAGCATTGGAGTTGCATACTTCTATCGAATTGAAGATTGGAGAATTCACTGGATCTTGATAGCAATGATGGCAGGCTTTCTGGCGATGCTCCTCTTCATGATCGTAATCAATGACCGGCCGTTCTATGGTTACGTCAGCGTTTCGTCCAATCCATACAAACTGATACTGGATAGACTGATCGATTCAAGCAAGTGACTGTCCGACAATGTTCGGTCCGACAATCTTCAGTCCGACAATCTTCGGGCTTCGATTAGTCGCCTCACCTCTTCATGATAATGCCGGCCGAACAGTAGCCCTCTTTCATGGTCGGGTTTCTGATACCCGCCTGTAAAAACTGACAGTTACCCAGCCTTCGACCGCCACCTACAATCAGCCTGAAATACTACGTGAACGCAGCCGCGCACCGTCGATTGTTCGTGGCTGCACGAGGAGGGTTGGAGTAGCCATGAAACGAACTCGTTTTTCAATTTTCCTTATCCTGCTGATGTGTTTTTCGCTCTTCTTGCCGGCGTCATTCGTCACCAAAGCTCAGAGCACGAACACGACGGCGACAGGTGCGCGAGGCCAATCAATTCAACAGGCGAGCGATGGCGGCTGGCCGCGCGGCTATAGCTTGCCGAGCGAGTCCCAAATCATTATTTTTCAGCCGCAAGTTGCCACCTGGAACGATCAGAAGCACATGGTCGCGCTGGCAGCGGTTTCGTATGTGCCAAAGGGCGAACAAAAGCCAACCCTCGGAACGATCAAAATAGAAGCCGACACCTCGGTAGCTTTACAAGAGCGGCTGGTAAAGTTCTCGACGCTAAAGATCACCGAGGCAAACTTTCAAACGTTATCAAAAGATCAGACACGAGAGATCACCAGCGAGATCGAAAAGACCATCCCCGACCAGGAGCGGATGATCGGGCTTGATCGCGTTCTTTCACAGATGGACAAGAGCCTGATTATTCCGAAAAATGTCGAGGGCCTGAAGGCAGATCCCCCGCAGATTTTTCTCACCCGGAAGCCGGCGATCCTCCTCAGCCTTGACGGCGATCCAATATGGAGTCCGATAGCGGATAACGAGCTGAAGTTCGCCGTCAATACCAACTGGGATCTCTTCCAACATGGCCCGACGAACACCTACTACCTCCGTGATGATGCGTCATGGCTTAAGGCGACCGACTTGAAAGGCCCTTGGACGTTCGCGGGAAAATTGCCTGAGAGCTTCAAGAAACTGCCGGCCGATGACAACTGGAAAGATGTCGTCTTGAACTTGCCGGGCAAGTCACTAACCAACGTGCCTCACGTCTATTTCAGTAGTGCGCCTGCTGAGCTAATCCTTATCGACGGGGCACCAAAGTTCGTTCCGGTTCCCGGAACCAACTTGCTTTGGGTAAGCAACACTGAGAGTGACCTGTTTGCTATGGGAAAGGACGGCCCACTCTTCTATCTGGTGGCCGGCAGATGGTTCCGGGCTCCAAACTGGAATGGCAATTGGGTATTTGCTACGCCAAACTTGCCGGAAGACTTTAAGAAGATTTCGCTCGATCATCCTCGCTCGCGCGTCCTCGCTTCAGTGCCTGGGACGCGGCAAGCGGCTGAGGCCGTGGTACTCGCGCAAGTGCCGCAGATTGCTCGGGTAAACAAAAAAGAGATTAAAGCGCCGGATGTTATCTATCAGGGCGAGCCCAAGTTCGAAGCCGTCGCTCCGACACGGCTCTTCCGCGCGGTAAACACAGACAAGCAAATCATCAAGTTCGGCGACACATACTACATGTGTTACCAGGGCATCTGGTTCATGTCGAATAGTCCCACCGGCTCGTGGACATTAGCGACGAACATTCCGCCAGAGATATATCAGATCCCTCCCAGCTCTCCTGCTTATGACGTAACGTACGTCACACTCGAACAGGATGATAACGATAGCGACGATTGGGTGACCTACGCAGCAGTAGCGGGTTACAGCGGGATGATGATTGGCTGGGGCTGCGCAGTCTGGGGCACGGGTTGGTACTACCCGCCCTACTACTATGGCGGCATCTACTATCCCTACTGGCGCACCTACGGATATGGATCCTGGTACAACCCTTACACGGGAGTGTACGGCACCGCTGGAAGAATCTACGGGCCATATGGTGGCGCGGGCTTCGGCGCCAGATATAACCCGAGCACCGGCACGTATGCGCGCGGTGCCTTCGCCTATGGACCATACGGAGCCCGTGGGGCAGCGCAAGCTTACAATCCACGCACCGGCAACTACGCGCAAACGCGGCAAGGCTCCGGCGTTTACGGTAGCTGGGGATCGACCCAGGTGAAGCGCGGCGATGATTGGGCGAGCACCAAGCGTTTCACCAGCAGCGCCGGAAATACCACGCGTGTAACTCGCGGCGAACAAGGCGGAATGATCAATCGTCGCGGACAGGGTTTTATCGGCAAACAAGGTGACAATATTTATGCCGGAAGAGACGGCAATGCTTACCGGCGCGATCAAAACGGCAACTGGAGCAAGTGGGATAACGGTAATTGGAATAAGGTCGAGAGACCTGACGGCGCTCCTTCGGCCCGAGACAGCATGTTGAATGATCAGGCGCGGCAGCGAGAAAGACGGGAACGAAATAATGCTGGTCAGAGAGACAATGCGAGAGGCGAACGGGCAAGCCAAACTGCGTCGAGACCGGGACAAATGGACAACTCAACCTTCAGGAATCTCGAGCGAGATCGTGCCGGGCGCATGGAAGGTGCACAGCGCACACGCGACCAGGGTACCTATCGAAGCCGGAGCAGTTCGAGTGCCGGTAGCTATCGCGGGGGCGGATTCTCCAGGGGAGGCGGAGGCGGCTTCCGCGGAGGCGGCCGCCGTCGCTGAGAACGCGGGGGTGTCGTGGTTCTCGCTCTGGGCGGTTGCCGGTTGGGATCAACCTGGGGAGGCTACCGGCCAGCGCGAGAACCGGCGTTATAGTTAAATCCGAGTTTTAAGCGACGCCAGACTTCTCATCGATCTCCTGCCGCAATTGGCTGGTCCAACCATTATTCTGCGATTGTTGTTTATTTCGCTCACGCTCAAACAAGCAGCACCCCATTCAAAGAAGATTCCGACTGGGGTGCTGCCCCGACATTCGCCGCCGGGCGACGTCGGTATCCTGTCAAAAGTGCGAGTTATCCAAGGTGACGATTCGTCATAAGCTACCACTATGAACATGTCCTTGAGGATTCGCGCGCAACCTGTTTACGGCGCCCGCGGCAACGCGACGGGCTACAGCGTTTGTCGGGCCTTTTCAACCACCGTCTTCGCGGTGGCAATGTCCATGGCCGGAAACTCATTCGCACAGAGTCAGAGCCCACGCCCGACGCCGGAAGCGGAAATCGCCGCAGTTGAGAGAAACTCCGGCCCCCCGAGTGATGCGAGCGAACCGTCTGAACCCCCAACCAAACAAGGAAAAGACCACCAGCCTGAACCGAAGAAAGAGAAGAAAGAAAAGCGTGGCTCGCTCGTCATAGCGCCGATCCCCATTTCGAGTCCAGCCTTCGGATCTGGTCTGCTGTTAATCACAGGCTATGTTTTCAAATTCGACGAGCAGGACAAGACATCGCCGCCGTCATGGCTTGGCGGGGCCGGCGCCTTTACCAGTAACGGAACGCGCGGGCTGGTATTGGGTGGCAGGCTGTATCTCAAAGAGAACAAGTACCAAACTACGTTTGCCGTGGCCAAAGGTAAGGTCAAACTGGATTTTTTTGGAATTGGTCGAATACCGGGTCGAACCCCCATTTCAGTTCCGCTGGTGATGGACGGAACAATCTTCTTTGGCGAAGGGATGCGAAACATCGGAAAAAATATTTTTGTGGGCCCCCGCTATCAGTATCGCCGGCTGTCGGCAAGTATCGATGGCCCGTCACCTCCGGGTGGTTTTGAGATACCGCCGATCGACATCAAGTCCAATTCTGCGGCGCTCGGATTTCATGTCCAGCGCGACCTGCGAGATAGCACGTTCTATCCGGCCAAAGGATCGCTGTTCGACTTCACGGCCGACTTTTTTGATCAGGTCTGGGGCAGCCGGCGCGAATATCAAACCTACAAGATCGCTTACAACGGATTTCAGAAACTTGCGACGCGCCAAATTCTCGGCTATCGCCTCATGGCCTGTTCAGCGAACGGCAGCGTACCTTTTTACGATCTCTGTCTCTTTGGATTCAACAGTGACTTGCGCGGATATACCACCGGCGAGTTTCAGAATCGCCGCATGTTTGCCACTCAGGCTGAGTATCGCCTCGAGTGGCGCAAGCGATTGGGTTTTGTAGCCTTCGGCGGGGTAGGCGGAGTCGAGCGAACGTGGAGTGACTTCCGCTCGGATCACCTCTTACCGGCTGGGGGAGTGGGTTTGCGGTTTAACCTTGATAAAAAGAATCACATCAACTATCGCATAGACCTCGCTTTTGGCAGGGAGGGACGGTCGCTTTCAATCGGAGTGGGTGAGGCCTTCTAATAAGAGTCTATGAATCCTGTGTTATCCCCGACCGTTTTTCGGTCGGCTTTTTGTTAAGCGGTCAATGACTGATGCGAGCATCGAGAGCGTTAAAAAGCCCTTTGTAAGTTTCCGTACACAGTGCTAGACTGCAGCCAACTCAATTGCGATATGCTTTTGATACCAGCGCCTCTCCCCTCATGCAGGTCTTGTCGCCAGGGATCAACCTAGACGGTTCGGGGGAGATTCTTACTCGGACTGGAGGGTTGACTCGTGTGTCTCGCCAGCCATCTCCATCAAAATAGCTGCCTGGATTCTGACTTAGCCCGCGCGTTGAAGTATCAAGTTGCAAGAGGGCGCGCCTCGAAAATCAAAGAACTCTTCTGCTTCGCCTCCTTCGTTCTCTTACTCAATATCCAGGTTCAGGCTCAATCCTCTGCCTCCATCGAGGGACAGGTCACGGATCAGAACAGCGCCACGGTACCGGGAGTCGAGATCACGGCTGTGCGCGGCGAAATAAGTTTCAAGCGCGTGACCGTGACCGATGCCGCCGGCAGATATCAAATCACCGCGCTGCCCGTTGGCTCGTATCGTATCGAAACTCAAGCCAAAGGCTTTCAAACACAGATCGTTGAAGGTCTCAGGCTCGAAGTGGGGCGGACGATTACTCAGAATTTTCAACTTCGTGTAGGTAATATCTCGCAGGTCGTAACCGTGCCGACTGATAATGACTTGCTCGAGCAAGCAAGGATGGCCGTGGGTCATATCGTGGATCCGCGAATGGTCCAGGAGACGCCACTTAACGGACGTTACTTTTTGGATCTTGGGCTGCAAAGTGCTGGATCAGTAACACCTCCGCAAGGCGCGTTTTCGGCTGCCCCCAGTCGCGGCCTGGGCTCTCTGGCTATAAACACTGGAGGCAATCGTGAGGAAACCGTTAACTATATGGTCAACGGCATTACTCTTAACAACCTGACCTTCAGTTCTATCAGCTTCCAGCTACCAATCAACACAATCCAGGAATTCAAACTCGACAACTCAACCTTTAGCGCCCAATACGGCGAAAGCTCGGGCGCCATCGTCAACATTGCCACGCGATCCGGCGCCAATGAATTCCACGGCGAATTATTTGAGTTCTTTAGGAATGATGCACTCGATGCCCGCAACTTCTTCGAACTCACATCCAACGAACCCGCGCCTTTTAAACGCAATCAGTTTGGCGGCAACCTCGGTGGCCCAATCATCAAGAAAAAGTTGTTCTTTTTCTTTGCGTACGAAGGTTTGCGTCTACGTCAGGGACTAAACCTCAACAGTGTCGTCCCCGGGGACGCGCAGCGCCCGACTGTGATTGAGCCAGTGATTGCGAAACTGATCGGCTTAATTCCGCGCGCGAACTTCGTCGACGCTTCAGGTACGCCGCGTTTCATCAGTTCGGCGAGCGCCCCGGTTAACATCGACCAGTGGACCACCGACATCAACTACAATTTGAGCGAACGGGACCAGCTACACGGATATCACGCTGTCCAAAAAGCTGAGTCGACAGAGCCTAGCAGGACCGGCAACACCATACCGGGCTTTGGCCACACCAGCCGCGCCTTGCGACAGATCTTTACCTTAAACGAGACTCACACGTTCGGGACAACCGTCGTCAATGAGGCACGCGCCGGCTTCAATCGGTTCTCTTCAAACAGCACGCCCAACGCGCAACTCAACCCTCTAGATTTTGGAATTCGCAACGGCATTAATCAGCCAATCGGATTGCCGCAGATCAATGTGGCGGGGGGAGCTCTCAACTTTGGCGGGCCGGCCAACCAGCCTTCGGGCCGCGGCGATACGACGTTTATAATGGCTGACACGGTCAGTTGGCTCGACGGCTCGCATTCAATCAAATTCGGCGGGGAGTATCGGCAGTTTTTGAACAATAATTACCGTCAGGTCACCGGCGCGTTCAACTTCGCCACAGTCACTGACTTTCTGGCAGGTAAGGCAAATTCCTTCAGCGTAACTCTCGGCAATCAGACCAGTAGCATTGCTCAAGGA
>DASXSC010000112.1:0-62885 GCA_036506215.1 Pyrinomonadaceae bacterium
CGCTGATGGTAACGTCAGACTCGCAATCCATTGCAAACGCCTGGAAGTCCCGTTCGAAATCTTGAAGAAGTTTCCGCTTGTCCCCTCGGGGCTGATCCGGTAGGGCAAACTTCCCATTGGCTGCTCGTCGTCATGAAACTGGTTTACTGCGAAACCCATCTCGAAGAGTGCGCCATTGGACGCGTACAACTGATCTTTGAGCGTGGCCAAATACGCCGACTCGTGGAGGTTCGTGGTGGTTTCCAGAGGGTTGAATCGCGACAGGCCGGCACGACTGGAGTGGAACTTGTTAATGAGAAAACCCGCCGTGAGGATGTTCCTTTCGTTTAAGTTGAGCTGTGCTTTCAAAAGGTTGTCGACGCGCCAAGAGCTGCCTCGATCTGCGCCGTCAGGAAGCTCCGGAACAATTGTCAGGTTATAGACGCCGCCGAACCCGTCAAAAAACCAGGCTTTCTTCTTAAGCAACGGTCCGGAAAAACTCGCGCGCGGAGTCCATTCACTGAAATTCAGCCCCTTGCTGTTTTGAAACGAGGGAATGAAATTTGTCGCCGAGAAGCGATAGCGATTATCGCCCATGCCGGTTGTCAGGCTCAGATTTCCGCCGGAACCCTTGCCATACTGAGCCGATAAGCGACTCGATTGCGCCTCAATGGCCCGCAAAGCGTCCGGGCTAACTCTCATTTGGAGCAGGCCACTTACCGGATGTCTGATGTTAAAGGTGTCAAGCTGATCAAAGACCTGGTACGTGGCTGAACCTCCAAGGTGAATTTGGTCGCTGTCATCTGCCAGCACGCCAGGGATGAGCGGCAGCGCCTTTCGATAATCACGCGTCGACGGATACGGCACCGTGAGAATCTCGCGGCTAGTCACTGCCTCGGCGGCGGCGGTTTTATCTGGATCGATGGCTGGCGGCGAGTCGTAGACATTCACCGTTTCGACAATTTCCTGCTGATGATAGATCGTTTCTTCGAGACTCGACGTTTCGCTGACGCTAACATCATCAGTGGTAGAAGCATAAAAACCTTCCTTCTCGATCTTGAGTTGATAGGAACCCGTATTGGTAAGATTGAACTCGTGCCGCCCGGCTGCATCAGTTTCGCCTTTGACAAGTGTCTGGGTTGCACTTTGCACGAGAATGAGCCGCGCGTCAGCTATCGCGACTCCGGTTTCATCGACGACTTTAAGGACAAGCCTGACGCCTCGCGGTGGCTCTTGGCCCTGCACAGAGGACATCACAGACTTTGCACAGACCAACAGTGCTACTGCAATCAGCGCCAAACAGGACTTTAAGATTTCATAGCATTGGCCGCGGGCTGTTCCGCCACGATTGTTCTCGGTCTTCATAACATCTCGACCGTTAATGCATAGTGTCGCGCACGTCGATTATAGTGCGGCAGCACGATTTTTTTGAGTCTGGAAACAAGAATCAGAGACGATGACCGGGTGCCCTTCCAAGGCCGGATGAACAAGGCAAGGTGGCCTGCCTGGCTGAAGACGTTATTTCTTAGTGGCTTCGGCCAGCGCCTGCTTGATCCTTTGGACCAAGTCCTGGGTTTGAGCGGCAAACTCGCCGCTTGGATCCAATCGCAGGTAACTTTCGTATTCAGGCAGCGCATCCTTAGCGCGATGTGCTTTGAACAAGAGATTGCCGGCGAGCAGGTGTGCTTCTGGCAGGCTTGGTTTCAACCGCATTGCGATATTTACTTCTTGCCACGACTTTTCCAGGTCCGAGCTGAACCGCTGTGTATCCTTGTTTGACAGACCGAGATCCCAATAAACTCGCGCAAGTGTGAGGTGCGCCGGCACCGACTTTCGCCTAGTTTAATGCCGGCGGTCAAAGTTTTCTCAGCATCCTGATAGCGTCTCTGTTGCCGGTGGTTTATTGTTTGCCGTCCGCTGGGAGCGAGACGACAAAAGTGCTGCCGGTTGCATCCGAATGCTGCAATTCAAGGCGACCAAGGTGGACCTCAGCAGTCCAATTCGCAATGGACAGACCCAGACCGGCTCCGCCCCCGACTTCGCTCGCCTCGGCGCGTGAGCGGGCCTTGTCCACTCGATAAAAGCGCTCAAAAATATGCGCCTGCGCCTCCGGCGGTATGCCTGTACCGGTGTCCGAAACAACAATCGCATACATTGTTGACCGTCGCTCCAGAGCAATTCTAACGACCCCGCCGGAGGAAGTGTGTTTGATGGCATTGTCGAGGAGATTCAAAACCATCTGTCGCAGCAATCCTTCGTCGCCGCGATAAAGGACCTGCGGGAATTTGCCGACCTCGATAGTTATTCCTTTGCGAGTTGCGAGTACTTCGGCAGCCCGCGCGGTTTCGCAAATTAGTTTGTCAAGGTAGAACTCACTCAGCTGCAAGACGCGGCGTCCACCGTCTGCGCGCGCAAGCATGAACATGTCCTCGACAATATGCGTGAGCCGACGAGCCTGCTCATCGATGATGCGTAGAGCTTCACGATACTCGCCGCTGCTACGCGCCTTCTGCTCAAGCGTAACTCCGGTGGCCGTGCGCATGACGGAAAGAGGAGTACGTAATTCGTGAGAAGCGTCGGCCATGAAGCGGTGCTGCTGTTCGAATGCATCGTCCAGACGGGTCAGGAGTTCGTTGAAGGTGGCTGCGAGCCGTCCTAATTCATCATGTGGATTTGAAACGGGTAGCCTCCGATCCAAGTTCTCTGCACTGATCCGGCGTGCGCGCTCCGTCATCTGGACCACTGGAGCAAGGCTTCGGCGGGCCAGAAACCACCCGCCTAATCCGGCCAAACCAAGAGCGACGAGGACGACAAGGATCAGAGTGAGCCGGAGTAACTGCAGTTCCCTCCACACCACATCGAAGGGTTGGCTAATAACCAGGATGTACGACTTGCTTGCCGTGTGAATACGTCCCACAGCAATCCTATGCTGATCGACCTTTTCCTGTTGTGTAGTTGGCAGTGTGTACAGTTCTTTGCCAGTCGCCGGCACAAGATCCATCGAGGGCAGGGAGGCATGACCGGTGCCATCTGCAGTCTCTTCTGCAACTAAGTTTCCATTCGCATCAAAGATGGCTGCAGCTTGTCGAGGCGCTATATGTTCGTCCATAACGCTGGTGGCTGCGGCTCTTTCTTCCTGCTTTTCCACATCGATCTCATGCACCAGCGACAGGGTCGTCTCGTCCATCGTCGCGCCAAGTTCTGTGTCAAGGCTGTCGTAAAGGATCGCAGCCACCACCGCGTATACACTGATGCTGAACGCGACCAGCACCAGCGCGAGGACCCCGACATACCACAAGGTCAATCGTGCTCTAACGGAATCAAACATTCGGGCCCTCATCTGCGGTAAGAGCGTATCCTTCGCCACGCCTCGTGTGAAAAAGCTTCACCGCGTGCCCGTCATCAATTTTTCTTCGCAGGCGCTGGACATAAACCTCTATGAGATTTGAAAAGATATCAAAGTTCTTGTCCCACACGTGCTCGGCAATATCAGCTCGCCCGAGCACGCGGTCAGCATTACGCGCGAAATATTCGACGAGGGCGTACTCTTTAGCCGAAAGCTGAATTCTGCTTTTGCCTCTATTGACGCTCCTGGTGCGCGTGTTGATCTCAAGGTCGGCCACCCTGAGTATCTCGGATTGCAGAGTATCGCCGCGGCGCAACAGTGCGCGGGTGCGCGCCAACAGTTCGCCGAAATCGAATGGTTTGATCAAATAATCGTCAGCGCCGGAGTCGAGCCCGGCGATTCGATCATCAACGGCGTCGCGTGCAGTGAGCATGAGCACCGGAGTTGATAGATCCAAGCCACGCATTTCACGGCATACCTGGAGCCCATCTTTGTGAGGAAGCATGACGTCAAGGATGACCAGGTCATAATCGTAGACGCTGAGTTGGTAGAGGGCGACTTCACCGTCTGCGGCAATATCGACGGCGTATGATTGCTCGCGCAGGCCCTTTGCCAACATCCGGGCTGCACTCGGCTCGTCTTCCACCAAGAGAATACGCATGTTTAGGTGATCTGCCTGATCGTGATTATATCAATACGATGACCTTATCGTTTAGGTGCGATAGCAGGCAGCTACTCCGGGTGAGGATTTGGCCCGCGGCCGCGAATTACAGTCAGTGAGTATGAAGGCAAGGCAACTGTTTTGAGGCTGTCTTTATCCAGCAGCTGGTGCGTGGGCGGACGAGACCTGATGGGATAAGGATCGGATTCCTTCGCACTCAACTGGTACTGCTCTCTGGAGAATTGATAGAGATCCACTGCGGTCTGTAACGGCATCGTTATTCCCGTCAACGCGTTGAAAAACTCGAGATTTATGCGATACGCTCGTCTTGAATCTTTGTTGATTACGAGCAAACTCCACACACCATCCGGACGATAAACGGCGTAAGCAGTGAGAAGGGACTCGCCCCGGCGCTGTCGCGGACGGAGAGTCACCGGATACAGCTCGTGAAACGCGTCTGGCGCACCTAACCAGGCTTGGGTTAATAAGCGTGCGCCAAAATAAGCGGCGAAGCGGTGCGTGATATTCCCGTCGTCGTCCATTGAGAACAGCATGTTGCCACCGGTCTTACATGTCATCTCGGCAGCCGGTTGATCCGGTGTGTAGCCGTAAAGGAACACCTGATCGCCACCTAGTGTAAGAAAGCGTCCGACGATATCCGCGTTAAGTAGAGCTCCTTCGATTCCAATAGCTGCGCGACTCGCAAACGCGGAATAACCATACTCCGATATTATCCATGGCAGTTGTCGAGAGAGTCCCCGGCGTCGCATGTCTGCCAGTGCCCAATCCATCATGCCGGTCGCCTGCGCCAACTGTGCGGCCGGGGACTCGCATACGTCGTCAAAGGGATACCACTCAAACGAAAAGAAAGAATACTGGCTGAGGCCGCCGTGCCGTTTTAGATACTTGAGGAATCGTCCTAGCCAGGCACTATTGCCCAACCGCTCGGGCCTTCTGTTCTGGTTGGGTAAAATCTCTTGAAAGCTTGGACCACCAAGTTGCAATTCCGGATCGACCCGGTGAATCGCTCTGGCAAACTCAAGGTACAGGGCACCGTAATCCTCAGGAGTGACATACTGCCCGTCCGGCTCTTCTCCCAACTCCACGCGCCTGATGGAATAGCCCGGCGATTCCAGATATTGAATCTCCGCCGCGGCATTCTCAGGAGTGTCATAAAGCAACCCGGTTGCTACGAGCATTGGCAAACCATTGGTTAAGCCGCTCTGAAACACTCGGTCAAAGCCTGCTTGTTCCACTTCGTCGTCTAAATCAGATTCGCTATGCCAGGGATCTGTTGAGGACACGTAAATTACTGTCTGCGCCTCATGACTGCGCGAGTGATTAATGAAGTCGCTGAAATTGTGGCGGTCATCCGTTAATCCCGCGTAAATTTCCCTCATTGCATAACCGAGACGATCGCGAATGTCGTTGGCTCCAGGTGGACATGTTTCGGAGCTTTCGCTCATCGCAATGCGAATGAACCTGGTCCTCACGGGATGCTCGGCCACAAGCATTGGAACATCACCACCTCTGCCGGCGATAACTGTTCCTTTCGGAAAGGTTCGCCACATCGCCGGCGGGTTAAGGCTGATGTCACTAATGTCTTCGAAGTCGGCAAACTGAACTTCATACCTCGTCGCGAACGGAACACCCCAACGTAAGCGTACGGTATTGATGTATTGTTGCGCCCCAAAATCAACAACGATCCACTGTGGGTGGAGGCTATTGGCGTCGTCGGTGAAATGCTGGTCAAGATAAGGATTGCTTTTCCAGAACGTTTCAGGATCGCCATCATCGAGGCGCGAGTAGCCGTCATTCTCTGCCTGGTCTATGGTGCTGCCACGCCGTGGTAGGTGGTAACCATAGGAGAGTATTATTGGCTTATCTGAATTGTGGTCTGAGGTCCAGTATCCCTGTTTTCTTGTAGCGTCACTCCAAGTGCCCAGCGGATTCCAGTGCCAGGCATCGATTGCTAATTCGGTGCGTAGCCGGTAATCGAGAGACATGAGGCCGGCAGATAACATTGCCTGGATATTCGCTGGGGTAAGCTGGCGCTCCTGAGCGCCGCCGTTGTGTCCGTCGATACCCGCGCCCAGCGCATGTGAGGGAAGAAAACGATGCAGCGGCCGACCCGGCCTGAAACGAACAGTCAACGTCACCGATTTCGTTCCGCTAATACAATTCGACGCGGGCATAGTCGCAATCAAAAACAGCACAATTCCGCGAGAGATGCTTCTCATGTCTTGTTCTGAACCACGCCGCAGCTATCCCGTTATCTGAGGTCGGTAGTTTAGCCCACCGTCGAGATCCTTGGAATTTAGGCTAAGCAGCCTAGCGATGATCGCATTCTGACTTAGATTAACTTGCGCCTATCGGCCTTATCTTCAAAGAAACTTAAATTGGAAGCTAGATTAAGCTATACCAAAGCGGCACCATAGTTCGCGCAGCTCGGTAGGGGGCGATGACAAGGTTCTGTATATCGGTACGCAACGGGTACCGTTGGTATTGTCAGGTTAACGGACGAAAGATTTAATCAGAGCTGTTCAACCGGCATAATCCGCTGATGCACGTTTCCGTCTTTCCCTACCATCGGCATCGCTTTCCCGCCGAGATCATCAGTCATTGCGTTGGTTATATTTTCGCTTCGCCCTGAGCTTCCGCGATGTCGAAGAGATGTTAGCCATGCGCGGCGTCGCACTCTCTTACGAGACGGTACGAGAATGGTGCCTCAAGTTCGGCCAGACTTATGCCAATGGCCTGCGTCGTAGGTCTCCGCGGCCCGGCGACCAATGGCATCTCGATGAAGCGTTCCTCAAAATCAACGGACGCCTCCATTACCTTTGGCGTGCGGTGGATCAGGAGGGTGACGTGTTGGATATTCTGGTTCAGAGCCGCAGAGATAAAAAGGCAGCGAAGAAATTCTTTCGCAAGCTGTTAAAGGAGTTGCGATATGTCCCGCGCGTAATCGTCACAGACAAGCTGAGGAGCTACAGTGCAGCGAAGGCCGAATTGCTGCCGAGCGTCGCGCACTGCCAGCAGAAGTATCAGAACAACCGAGCCGAGAATTCGCATCAGCCCACGAGGTTGCGCGAGCGGGTAATGAGGCTGTTCAAGCCGGCAGGCCAAGCACAGCGCTTTCTCTCAGCCTTCGGGATCATTAGCTCTCACTTCCGAGTGGGAAGACATCGGTACAGAGCTAGTGGTTATCGGGAAGTAATAAAGGCGAGATTCAACGTCTGGGAACAGGTGATTCGCGTCGAGCGATCATAAATCAATTAACTGGATGACCAAAGGTGGATTGATCTTGTCTCACTCGATAGTGCTGCCGCTTTAGTGAAGTTAAGTTGACAGTACCCGCGTGCGCTCTCTTCACTGATTAGGGCATTGAGCGCCTGCATCCATCCATGCTTTGAAATTATTGATCCACTCCGGAGACCATGGCTCTCCGGGAGGCATGCTACCCGCGGAGACCTGCTCGTAGATTTGCTGCGCCCAATCATGGACGCTCTTGCAATCCCCAAGATCCATATCGCCGCCCGTGAATCTTTTCATGTGTTCGATATCTGTCTCGCTGAACTGCTTCCTTATCTGATCCCACGTGACGTTTCTAGTACTCATATCGACTCGACCTCCTGATTTCCTTTGTGCCGCCGGAGCAAAAGCAATACGCGATGCCGGAATTAAACGAACCTAAAGCAGGCTCTGGGACCAGCGCAAGGAGTCTAGCAGGGATTCATCACGGAACGAGATCGAATGAGTAGTTTCACAACTGCAGGCACCCTCTTGACACCGAGTTGCTGCGCTCTCGCCGCGACATTCGGTTGGTGCATATCCACGACCTCGATGTCGCAGGACGAGCACGCGATTCCGTTCACGATTTGTATGGCTTCGTCACACGCTGGGCAGCCGGCGCTATAAATTTCGATTTTGCGTTTGTTCCATAAATTCTCCTCGTCTGTTTAGTCACGTCTTCCAAAGGCGAGGACATTCTAAAACCTGTAGTCGAATACAGAGTAAAGGGGACTGGGCGGCCTCCACCACCGTTATGAACGGCGAGCAACATGATGAAACTCAATGAAAACGGTGTCCGATCAAGTATTGGGCGAAGGACAGGAGGGTTGCGCGCTGAACGCCGGGCACATTTTCGAGCCGGCCTTCGTTCTCAAGCCGCAGTATTAGCTGTGGGGTGTCAGCATTATCGCTTGCTCTCTCTCTTCTCGTTTGAGCTAGAGCCAAAAGGGAGCTACACATGCCAGCACAACTAAAGTGATGATTTGCTTCATTGGCTTCACTCCTTCGAGGTAAGGGTAGCATTTCCAGTCATTACCCTGCCATTGGTTCGATGCGAGAGCGCCTAACACCCAGCGAGCGCTACCTTACCTGACACTTCAGGATTCATTCCGGCTTCTGTTTCCTGAATCATAGTTGGTGGCTATGACGAAGCTCTTGCCGGGGCCGCCGATTTTAGTCCATGACATAGGCGCTCCATTGAACTTGTATATATCTCCTGTAGCGGGAGAGGTCGCGCAGAGGCCGCTCGCTCCGCCATATATACCACTCGCCGGACCGCCAACCTGCGTCCAGGACATTGGCGTCCCGTTGTAGCGGTAAACCCCCTTACCGTCTGGCGTCAATCCGTAAATGGTTGAACCCACCATCACGAAGTCTTTACCGGGGCCACCGATTTTAGTCCAGGCCATTGGCGTCCCGTTGTACTGGTAAACATCGCCAGTAGTGGGGGTGGTCGCTACGAGGGTTGTACCTCCACCATATATCTGACTTGCTGGCCCACCGACTTGCGTCCAGGACATTGGCGTCCCGTTGTAGCGGTAAACAGCATCGCCGTTAGGAGTCAAGCCATACAACTGACCGCCTGCTATGACGAAAGCCTTGCCTGGGCCACCAACCTGCGTCCAGGACATTGGCGTCCCGTTGTACCGCCAGATTCCGCTTCCATTCGGAGTGACACCGAAAATCTGTGAGCCGGAGATGATGAAATCACTTCCGGGGCCGCCAATCTTTGTCCAGGACATCGGCGTCCCGTTGTATCGGTAGATGTCTCCTGTGCCGGGGCTGGTAGCACAAAGAGTGGCATCTCCGCCATAGATTTTCACCGCTGGGCCACCAATCTTCGTCCACGATTCTGGCGTCCCGTTGTAGCTGTAAACTCCGTTACTGTCTGGCGTCAATCCATAGATTCTCTCCGGCAACCAGCACACCGCTTCCATGCGCGCTTGCCTGGCTCTCGAAACTCGGAAATGTAACTAACGTAATCAGCGCGAACCCTAACGCACTTGCTGCAAATCTCTTAATCATGTCGTTCTCCTTTCTTTACGAGGGCTCACTTTCGTGAGGCAATAGGGTGGTCATTTTCAAGGTTGCACAAATAGAGTTATGCAACCCTAGCTCTGTGGCATAAGGAGGGAGTCGCTAATTCTCGCCAGATGTCGGACTTCAGCAGATATTCAGTGAATGTACATATATCAGCGTGAAGCGTCGTGCTCTTATAAAGAGCAATTAAAGAGCAATACTCATACCAATCAAGAGATCGATCTCATTCCGTCGCTTTTAGGCGAATAAAGAAGACTTGACTTCCGGTAGGGTGACGAAGGTGTGTGTTAGTGAAGACAGAGTTGAATGGCAGGTGTGTACTTCTGTTGAATCAAACGCGGCGGCGCAAATTCTACTGCCCGCTCGGACAAACTCCTTCGGCACCAAACTCATGTTTACACCTCAAAAATGACGTTATCTTCACAACAGTAACTAGAACGTTTTCGATTAGTCGAAGTAGTTTCTGAAATCCAAACTCCTTCTTTTAGTTGTCCCAACGAAACCGCGTCGTACCTGACAGCGTAGAGCAGGTGGCTTCGGCACTGTCTGCTGCACACGCTGCGGGCATTGTCCACCGCGACGTCAAACCCGAGAACATTATGCGGCGCTCCGACGGCTTGGTGAAGATTCTTGACTTCGGCATCGCCAAACTGATGGAGAGTGAGACCGCTGACTGCTTGCATGAAACTACCGGCCTTCGAATACACACCGAGGCGGGCCTGGTTATGGGAACAGTCAACTACATGTCGCCGGAACAGGCGCGTGCGCTTCCAGTTGACGAACGCACCGACATCTGGAGCCTGGGAGTGGTGCTTTATGAAATGCTGAGCCGGCGTCTGCCTTTCGACGGCGTGACACGCATGGATACGATGGTGGCTATTCTCGATCGCGAACCCGCGCTGCTGTCTCAGGTTGCGAATGAGCATTATTCATACTCACCGTTGTTGCAGTTCATCGTCAACAAATGTTTATCCAAGGAAAGGACGGATCGGTATCGCACGGTCAGTGAGCTGCTTGTGGATTTGAAGAAGGTCAGAGAACAGCTCAACAGTCCATCTTCTCGAGCTAGCGTGGCGCTCAAAAACCCTGGACGAGATGGCGCGTTCATTGGAGGCTAACGGCACCGTTCTCGCGCCGTTTTCTCTGGCCATTGCTTGGCATAGTTATGTTGCCGATAACCGACAACTGGAACGATTCTTTATCGGCGATCGGTGGCGGTGAGTCAGCCTGGTATTCCTGCGGTAACGGAAGCTACCGCCAGACCCGCAAAACTTTATTTGTAAAATGAGCGAGGCCGAACGAGTCGATTTCGTGTCCATTCAAGCGCAGCGGATTTCGACGATGATGGGCGACCGTTCCGCGAAGCTTGACGAAAATGCCGTGCAGTCCATCAAGGCTTACGTCGATTCGCTACGTTTCTCGGAACGGTGTATCAAGGGACATGGGTCGGGAAAGTTTAAGCGTTGTCTATGAACGCGCGCGGCCCTACGTGCCGCTAATTGCTCGTTCATTCGCGGCTCGCAAGGTTCCGTTTATTATCGGCATCTATTTGCCGGTGATTGAATCGCGGTATCGAAACTGTTTTGAGGATAGTGGTGGAGCGAAGGGTTTGTTTCAGTTCATGCCCGAGACGGCGGAAAGCTACGGTGTGCCGCGTCAGGACATTTGTGACGTAGAAAAGATGACGCCCGCTGCCGCCCAATATATCGCCGATCGCATGGCCGAACTCGGTGAGGATTCGGAGAGTGTGACGTTGGTGTTACTTAGCTATAACCGCGGGGCGGAATGGGTAAGGGATACTTTGCGGCAACTGAGAGGTACGGAGAATTACGAAAGAAATTTCTGGACGCTTCTGGCCAACCGCGAAACCCTGGATGATAGTTTTCGGAACGAAAGCGCGGGCTACGTGCCGGAATTTTTTGCGGCCACCATCATTGGCGAGAATCCGGAAACCTTTGGATTGACGATAGCACCTCTGTCGACTTTGGCTGGCGCAAACGTCTCAAAATGACTGCCTGATTAGTGCCATTGCGGATTAGCCTTGGGGTCAGCAACGCCGTTCCGGAATTGAGAGACGTGACCTTGAAGTCGGTAAGCGTATCTAATAGCCTGGGCCATCGGCCAAGGAACACGTCAGAAAGATTTCCGTTAAATCCGCAACGCGGCGAAATGATTCTTTTGACGCAAGAGTCAATTTTCCGCCGAACTATTTCGCTCCTTCAGGGCTCAACCCTATGATGAAGTTGATGAATATCGAAGAAGAGACCGCGAAGCGGACAACGCAGTTGAGCGCAAAACTCAAAAAGCCCCCAGCAATAATCCGCCGGGGGCCTGGTGAGAAGCAGTGAACTTCTACTTAGTAGCGCGAGCCGCCGTTGGGGCCGCCGCCATAGCCGCCGCGATTTTCGCGGGGCTTGGCTTCGTTGACCTTCAGCGCACGTCCGCCGAGGTCCTTGCCATTGAACTGCTGGATAGCAGCAGCGCCTTCTTCCTTTGTCTGCATCTCGACGAATCCAAAGCCGCGTGAGCGACCCGTTTCGCGATCTTCAATCAAGGATACGCTTTCGACCGTGCCCGCTTGCGCGAACAGGGTCTGCAGCTCGGTGCTCGACGTGTTGAACGAGAGATTACCGACATAGAGTTTCATACTCATAGTTTCTACCTTTTCCCCCGATGGGGTTTCACCTCGGGATACTTCTCCTTTGGCGAGTCAACAGAAGCCCATGCGAACATGGTAGCTTCCCAATTTGCTAAAGGCCTTTGGGATTACATATCCATGCCGCCGGGCATTGCCCGTGGCTTATCATCTTCCTGTAGCTCAGAAATGAGGGCCTCAGTTGTGAGCATCAAGCCCGCGATTGACGCGGCGTTTTGCAACGCGCAACGCGTGACTTTCGCGGGATCGATAATCCCCGCGGCCACAAGGTCCTCGAAAGTTTCGGTCTCGGCGTTATAGCCGAAGTTTGGGTCTTTGTTGGCGCGAACCTTCTCGACTATTACCGCGCCTTCCTGGCCGGCATTTTGCACGATCTGACGCAAGGGCTCTTCAAGCGCGCGCTTCACGATGTTGACGCCAATCTGTTCGTCCGGGTCGCCGGTGATTTCACCATCGGCGTCCGTCTCAAAGACTTTGAACTTGTCCAACGCCTTGGCCGCGCGAACGAAGGCCACGCCCCCACCGGCTACAATTCCCTCTTCAACAGCCGCGCGAGTCGCGTGCATAGCGTCTTCAACGCGCGCCTTTTTCTCTTTAAGTTCAGTTTCAGTGGCTGCACCTACACGAATCACTGCAACGCCGCCGACGAGTTTTGCGAGTCGCTCTTGCAGTTTCTCGCGGTCATAATCTGACGAGCTGTCTTCAATTTGGGACTTGAGCGTTTTCACACGACCTTTTAAGTCGTCTGTGTTGCCGGCGCCATCGATGATGGTCGTGTTCTCTTTGTTGATCGTCACCTTCTTTGCACGTCCCAGGTCTTCGACTGTGACGTTCTCGAGCTTGATGCCGAGGTCTTCACTAATCACTTTGCCGCCGGTCAGAATGGCAATGTCCTGTAGCATCTCTTTGCGTCGATCGCCAAAGCCTGGCGCTTTAACTGCCGCCACGTTGATTGTGCCCCGCAATTTGTTGACAACCAGCGTCGCCAGGGCTTCCCCTTCAACATCTTCCGCGATAATCAGAAGCGGCTTACCCAGTCTTGCGACCTGCTCCAGAATGGGCAGCGCATCTCTCATCGAAGAAATTTTCTTTTCGCTCAATAGAATGACTGGATTCTCGAGGAGTGATTCCATTTTTTCGGCGTTGGTAATGAAGTAAGGCGACAGATAGCCGCGATCAAACTGCATCCCTTCGACAAACTCCAAATCCGTTTCCATCGTCTTCGCGTCTTCGACGGTAATTACGCCGTCTTTGCCAACCTTGGCCATCGCTTCGGCAATCAACTCGCCGATCGCGGCATCGCCGTTGGCCGAAATCGTGCCGACCTGGGCAATCATTTCGCCTGCGACCGGCTTGGACAGTTTCTTAATTGTCTCAGTCGCGCGCTCGACTGCCTTGTCGATGCCGCGCTTCAACGCCATCGGGTTTGCACCCGCGGCGACGGTTTTCACACCTTCGCGGTAAATCGCCTGCGCCAGCACGGTGGCGGTGGTGGTGCCGTCACCCGCGACGTCGCTGGTCTTCGACGCTACCTCGCGCACCATCTGTGCGCCCATGTTTTCCATCGAGTCTTTAAGCTCAATCTCTTTCGCCACGGTCACGCCGTCTTTGGTGACCGTCGGGCTGCCATATGCCTTGCTGAGAACGACGTTGCGTCCTTTCGGACCGAGAGTGATTTTCACTGCGTCGGCGAGTTGATTGACGCCACGCAGAATTGCCGCACGGGACTCTTCACCATGTGTTATTCGCTTTGCCATAATCTTTTTCTTTTCTCCAAGTCAAAAGTTGTAGCGCAAATTGTCAATTTGCGGATCTATTAACGCAGACTGCCTAGTATGCGTTACGTCAGAACCTATTTGCTTTTCTTTCCGCCAACAGCCGCACCAGCGCGCGTGATGATTCCGAGAATCTCGTCCTCGCGCATAATCAACAGCTCTTCACCGTCGATCTTGATTTCCGAGCTGCTGTATTTGCCAAAGAGGACCCGGTCGCCCTTCCTAACATCCAGAGGTTGTCGGGTTCCGTCTTCCTTGTATTTTCCCTCTCCGGCCGCGATTACTTCGCCTTCCTGCGGTTTTTCTTTCGCGCTGTCAGGAATGATGATGCCACCGCGAACCTGCTCGCCTTCATCAATCCGCTTTACAATCACGCGATCATGTAATGGTGTGATGTTCGTCTTCATAACTGATCTCATTCTCCTCATTCGGTCTTTCCAGAGCTTAATCAGAGAGCGGACACCGGTCCGCCCTTCGTAATCGAAAAGCTTTCAAGCTTCACGCTGTTTTGGCAGCACCCTTGGCAGCAGCCTTGTGGAGCGTCGAACTGGCAACCTCAAAGGTTTCCACCTTTGGCGTTCCCTCGATCACTTTCGACAGGGCCTTCAATACCTCGGGATAACTCGTCTTGTTGTAAGCCTCCGCGTCCTCTTTCGTGTCCCAGAGGCTGGTGGCTACGGCCGCCGAGCGTTCCGGGGCAACAAAAGTCAGCTCATCGCGAAATCCCTTTTGCTTGCGAAGCAGCGGAAGAATTTCGTTCTCGAGAATGCCGGTAAACTCCGGGGCGGAATTAGCCTTAAGTTTTATAGATACGTGGCGTGCAAACATTTTTTAGCTCCTTAGGTTTTTGAGCTGTGGATTATCAGGTGATCTGGAAGATTCCAGAGGAGCTGAGAGCGGAGTAAGCTGGACTCGATTCGACACCACCCTACGCTAGAGATCACTATATGTCAAGTACAGGATATATTTTACATGGGAAATAGTTCTTGGTGAATCCCACCTCGCGAATTTAGGTAACTCAAAACAATTCTTAAGGTTACAGCCACGGCGGTTTTTTAGAGGTTTTATATGGTTCTATATGGCTTGCTTCGCAGTACAAGCGCCCTTATAGGAATTCCCGTCACAATATCGTCACAAGTTTGAGGAGGACAACAGAAGCCGAGTAAGGCTTCAAATTTCACAGCAGACGCAAAATTTGGCGCGCTACGCAATCATTCGTGATTCTGCGCGCCTTTTTTCTTTGTGGTCCATCTTGGCCCCGTTTGGGCCAATTTTGAACGTTTAGCCTTTCCTTCGCTTGGGTTCATTACCCCATATAACCTCTCAAAGTACTCTTTCTGAGACTCATATCCCTCCTCCTCAAATACAGACCCATCGTCATACTCAAGCCGCACGACTATGAGAGCTACAATTCCCTTCATCGGGCCCTGTAGTTTTAACTTTTCGCGCAAGGCCTTTGTTAGCGGAACGACTTCAACTTTATTGTCCGGTCCTAAGGGCGGGGCTGTTTGCCCGGGCATAATGTGATGGGCCGAGTTAGGAGCCTCCCAACTCCACTCATCGGAAGCTATGGCGGCAATCGTGTAGTTGCGAATTGGCTTCGTTCCTTGATTGCGTACTTTGAAGCTTTTTACCCATGCCCCTTTCATGTTTACGAGGAGTTTGACATCTTCAAACCTCAATGGGCAGTCGGGCTGAGAAACCACCAGTATTAAACCCTGATCACCGGGGACGGCTACAAATCGATGCTCATCCGGAGAATCGACCTGTTGACCGCTAACGGCGATAACGGCACCGGCGCATAAGAGCAACAAGAAAGTAAATCGCATTGGTTTTCTTCCGCATCCAGCTTATGGGCAATTAATTCGCACACGCCCCGTAGTACTGTAGGTGGCGCCGCTCGCGAATCTTCCTTTAACTGTAACTTGGATTGCATTATACGGCGTTGATTTCAAACCACTTCGGCAGATCGGTAAGCGGCCCTGAAAAGGCCGGCGTCGGCGGTTCGATTCCGTCCCTGGCCACCAATCCCTTCAACAACTTAGCGACGGCGAAAAAGCTTGTAAAAATTTCTCGCGCGAACAATACACGAACATCGGATGACTTGAATTGTGCTTTTGGCGCCGCTGGTTTGAATAGCTTTTACTTTGCCCGCACAGTGTTGCTGGTGCTAGCAATGTGTTGCCAAGCTACGCAGAGCGTTCTGTCAACTTGATTCGAATGGCCCAAGATTTTAGCCATCTCGTAAGGATCGCCGCCGTTCATCCTGTACCAGCACTATCAGCCCTGCGACCACAAAACGTCTTGTTGAAATCGTTCGTACCCTTGCGATGGATCTTCATCTAGTGGCTTGCAGCCGGGATGATCGAGATTGCAAGTGTCTTTCGCGGCTTGTGTGTTCTCGCGCTTGACGTTCAGGAAAATCTCGTCGACCTCAGCGTCCATCGATAACTGTCAATAATGACAGTATGAGATATTCCGCAGCTGGGTAAAACTTCCCCCAAAACTTAATGGGAGGTTCAATCGGCTTCTCAGCTAAGGCGAACTTGCGCGAACGAGTGGATTCTGGTTCCAACCAGCAAAGGAGATTCGACCATGGAGATCAAGCCGCAGGCGATGGCGATACCGAAAGAGACGGATCAACTACCACAAGGTAAGTATGGCCCAATCTATCCCAAGAGCCCGGCATGTTATGGGTTCACCATCATTGCAAAGATTATCCGCGGGCGAGAGCCTGTCTTCTACCAATACGCGCAAAATATTGAGAAGGCTGTCGCAGCTCAACCGAACGTGCTTGCGCCTCTCAAGCTGCACTATCTCCGGTGGGTACTATTCCCTATTAATGGAGAGACCTATTTCATGTATCAAGGAATATTCGATACAGACTTCGATAAGTACACGGAGGACGCTGTAGCGCTTTTCATACAGTTAGGAGTTCGGACGGTTTTTGAAAACCTGGAAGGCTTTCCGGAAGACTGGCAAACCAATGCGCCAGCATTTATCAAATTCGTTCGCGATCATCAGTGTCCAAGCTTTTTGGAATACGGTGAATATCCGTTCTCCAGCGCTGACGAGATTAAGAAGGCCCTCACGATCAAATCAGGCTTTTCGGAAATGCTGGATCAGATGCAGTGAAGGTAAATCGAAGCGATGAGTGAAGTAAAACTACCGGCGCGCACATACAACCAGAATCACATTCCCCGCAAATACACTGCAGGCAAACGACGTCTGAGTATTTATTGGTCGTGGAGCTATCCCTGGGAATCGCAACGCGACCCAGCGGCGATGGAAAACCGGTTTTCGACCATGACCGAGGTGCGCAATGTATTATGGCCAAACTACGAGACGCCGGAGTGGAGCGCCGCACAATTTCTTCAAGGCATTGCCGGGACCCTCGAACTATTCCATCGCTCAACACTTTCCTTCCAGAAGGTAGCCGAAGAAGTCACCGGTCATCCAGTCGCAGTGTTCCAACGAATTGATCAGGCGGGTTACAAACTTCCAATTGATGAGCGCATACTCGCTGACACCGACACACTGCTGGTTTTCGGACTCGATCATCTGCCTTCCGAACAGGAGGCTACATCAGAAGAGATCGACGCGATCAACGAGTGGCTTAAACGGGAGGATGTTTGCCTGATGGTCGGTCCACACCACGACGTTGGGTTTACTGATGACTTCAAGCAACGTCAGGTGGAACACAAGCACCATGGCGACGCATTGGTACCGAGGCAACAACGCTTCAGTCAATACACTCGCTCATTAATTAAGGCGCTCGAGATTCCCGTCATAAACCAATGGGGATTGCGGCCAGCTCTCGTTAAAGGGACCAGAGACATTGCTCCTTTGACCGCCTTCAAAGATCTCGACAAGCAGGGACTTCTTAACAGTGTGCCAACACTTAACTTCCACCCACACTTACCACACTACGCCGTGATCAACGGCGGCGGGGACACAGTTCAAGTGCTCGCCCGGCAGCCGATTGATCTAGATCGTCCTCATCCATTCACAGCAGCAGGCAACACGGAATTCAACTGCCTTCTCTGGTTGCCACCAAAAGGCGATCGCGCTGGAGACATCCTGATGGTTGACTCGACAAATTTCACCACGCTGTTTGGTGGCACAGAGAGTCTCGTAAATTTCTGGAAGAATCTGGCGACCGCAAAGTGAGCAGTAAGATTGTGAGCGATAAAGCAAACACCATCTTAGAGCTCGACGACATCCAGAGCGGCGTTTTACGGCCACGTCCCTCTCCGTATGTGGCGACTTACATCGCGCTTCGCATCGATGATCGCAAAGCTGGCAGAGAGTTGATGCAACGCGTTGCGAAGGTCGTTACTTCGGCTGCAAATCCCGAAAGCCCTCTGTCGGATACGTGGGTGAGCATTGCATTGAGTTATCAGGGACTCAAAGCTCTCGGTGTACCAGAGGAATCGCTCGATAGTTTTTCGTGGGAGTTTCAACAAGGCATGGCGGCGCGGTTCCGCGATTTAGGTGACACTGGAGAGAGTAGTCCGGAACATTGGGAACAGCCGCTGGGTTCCTCGGATGTGCACGTGATCATTGTTGCGGTGTCGCCAAACGCTGAGCGCTTGGAAGCAGCACTCGATCGTGCGCGAAAAACTTATCAGGCCATGCAAGGCATCAAGGCAATCTGGCGTCAGGACTGTCATGCGCTGGCCAACGATAAGGAACCGTTCGGTTTCAGAGACGGGATTAGTCATCCCGCGATCGAAGGTAGCGGCGTTCCAGGTAGCAATCCTCACGAAGAGCCACTCAAAGCTGGAGAGTTTGTAATTGGCTACCCAGACGAAATGGGAAGCATCCAGAGAACGACTCCGGAACTTCTTGGTCGAAATGGCACTTATGTGGTGTTTCGCAAACTTCAGCAACGGGTCGCGGAGTTCCGCCGGTATCTAAAAGAGCAGTCAACAAATCTCGCGGATGAAGAACTGCTAGCCGCAAAAATGATGGGTCGCTGGCGCAGTGGCGCTCCACTGGCACTATGTCCCTTACATGATGATCCAGTACTTGGTGCGGATCCCCGACGCAATAACGACTTCCTATTTCAGGATGACGATCCTTCGGGCATGAAAACTCCGGCAGGGAGCCATATACGTCGCAGTAATCCACGTGACGCATCGATTGCTGGATTTGCCCGAATTCACCGGATGATCCGTCGCGGAACTGCATATGGCCCAACATTGCCAGACGGCGTCCTTGACGACGATGGCGCTGACAGAGGCCTGATGTTCGCATTTGTGGGCGCACATCTTGGGAGACAATTTGAGTTTGTCCAATCTCAATGGATTAATGACGGGGTCTTCTTTGGTGGTGGCGACGATCAAGACCCGATTGTTGCTTCCGGTGACAAGCCAATTAATTTCACCGTGCCGCGAAAACCCGTGCGCAAGCGGCTTCAAGGTATTCCCCAGTTTGTCGTAAATCGAGGTGGTGAGTACTGCTTTATGCCTGGATTGCAGGCTTTGCGTTGGCTTGCCAACCTGCAAACCTAGGTAGTGCAAGTGAACAGGAAACTGGCCATTGAGGGGGTGATGTTGTTTGCTGTCATTTGTATCCTCTTGGAGCATGAAACTGCCAACGCGCAGGTACGTGGCGTATATCCTGTGGGCATGAGCGCTACAAACTCCGGAATCACACCTGAGTCGGGGTTTAGTTATTCAAACCTGCTGGCGATTTACTCCCGTGACACACTTCGAGGCACACACGGCGAAATCATCGATACAGGAAACCAGTCCGTGGTGATGGACCTGAACTCATTTGTTTGGGTAAGCAAGAAAAAGATTCTTGGTGGTGCGAAGTTCTCAGCGTCTGCGACATTGCCGGTCGCTAATAATTCCCTTACTTCAGACACTACTGGACGAATCAGCGGTGGTGAGGGTTTTGCGGATTCTTACTATCAACCATTCATTCTTGGCTGGGAAACAAAACGCGCCGCAGTGCGTGCTGTCTACGGATTCCTGGCGCCCACCGGTAGCTTTAAAGCGGGAGCAAGCGACAATGTGGGTTCCGGATATTGGACTCATGCGCTTTCATCAGGTCAAACGTTCTATCTGACTGAGGACAAACAAACGTCCGTTTCTATTTTTCAGATGTATGAATTCCACACTGTGCAGGAAGGGACAAGGATTCATCCCGGCCAAACCTTAAATCTTGACTATTCGCTCACACGAACCGTTGGATTCGGGGAGGAACTACGTTTGCAGTTGGGATTGGCTGGTTACAATCAATGGCAAACCACGGATAAGACCGGACCCGCAATTACTGCCCAACAAGGTACAGCACACTACAAAGTCAATGCTCTGGGCTTCGCTTCAAATTTAAACCTGCCGAGGAAGATAAGTATTGGCTTCAAGTGGTTCCAGGAATTCTCGAACAGGTCGACCTTTCAGGGCCACTCAATTCAGTTCTCAGGGGCCATCAAGTTCTAAGATAGAAAGTGATATTTCTTCGGACAGAAGAACAGGACGGCATGGAAGAATTTTTGGCACGTGTTTGGACGAACATTGTTGACCGCGTAGGCGGGCCGATGACTTTTCGAATTATCCTCCAACCGCTGATGGCCACTATTTTTGCGGTTCTAGCAGGGTTAAGAGATGCACGTGAGGGACGTCCCCCTTTCTTTTGGACCATCCTAACTGATTCCACTCAACGCGGTGCGCTGTTGCATGAGGGGTGGAAAGCAATCGCCAGGATTTTCTTCCTGGCAATTATCATGGATGTCATCTACCAACTGATCGTACTGCGCTGGATCTATCCCGGTGAGGTGCTGATCGTTGCGGTTGTACTGGCGCTCGTGCCTTATCTGTTAATTCGTGGTCCAGTGAACCGTATTGCCCGACGATGGCGAAGAGCGACCAATGCTTGATGTAATAATTGTCGGAGCGGGGCCTGCCGGCGTGCTTGCAGCACTTCGTGCCGGTGATTTGGGAGCAAAGACGGCACTCGTTACGAGTGGTCAGTTTGGTGGCATGGCTGCCAACGATGGGCCAGTGCCGGTGCGTACGCTGGCTCATGCGGCCAGACTGCTAAGAGAAGCGAGACAGTTAGGTCAATACGGGATCACCACTGGCGAACCTATCCTCGACTACTCACAACTGCTTCAACGAGTCCGTGAGGTGACAAACGACGTTCGCTCACATTCCTCCTGGCGAACAAATATCAATGAACTTGGAGTGGACGTTTACGAAAACGCAGGCTCAGTACACTTTGAAGATGCCCACAATGTCCGATCTTCCTCAGGGCTTCACCTTCAGGGTAAGAACATTATCATTTGTACTGGCGGCTCGAGTAGACGTCTTGATGTTCCAGGCGCTGAGCTTACTGCAACCCATAGTGATGCGTGGAAACTTCAAAAAGTGCCACCGTCAATGCTGGTAATCGGCGGCGGAGCAACAGGGGCTCAGGTAGCCTCAATCTTCAACGCTTTTGGTTGCAGAGTGCAGCTCTTCCATAGTGGGCCACGAATCCTTCCGACTGAAGATTCCGATGTATCAATAGCGATGGCCAACGCGTTTCGCAATTCCGGCATTGATGTTAAGGAAAACTTTGGAGTAATCGAGTCGTTCGAAAAATCGTCAAGTGGCGTGCGAATGCGATTTATTAAAGAAGGTGAACCACAGTCTGCAGAAGCAAGTTTGGCAGTCATCGCCGTTGGTTGGATTGCCAATACTGCTGAGTTAAATCTTCTGCAAGCCGGAGTTGAAACTAATCACAGAGGTTTCATAGAGGTTGATGAGTTTCTGAGAACTTCCAACTCAAACATCTTTGCCGCAGGAGACGTAACCGGCCGTCTTATGCTTGTGCCGCAGGCGATTCATGACGGGTTTGTCGCTGGTACAAACGCAGTGCAGGGTCCGACTATGCCCGTCCCAGAACACTTTGCACCGATCGGAAGTTTTACTGATCCAGAGTACGCACAAGTTGGTCTAACCGAGAATAAGGCTCGACAATCTCACGATGTGATGGTCGACTTTATTCGTTTCGATCAAACTACGCGAACGATAATCGACGGGCGCACAACTGGGTTCTGTAAGTTAATTGTCGATCGAGCTACGCGAAATATCGTGGGTTGTCACGTTGTTGGCGAACGCGCCGTCGAGATCAGTCAGATCGCGGCAGTGGCCATGTCTGCGAGAATGCGTGTGGATGATCTGGCACGTGTTCCGTTGTCATTTCCCACCTACGCGGGAATTCTGGGTCGCCTGGCTGGAAAAGTAACACGCGAGCTCAACCTCAACACGGAGTGGCAAGGCGCTCAATCAGAAGGTCTGTAACTCAAGTCGACAGGGGCGCTCGCGAGCGGCCGCAGAGTTGCCGAACGCTGAGACCGCCAGCCGACGATCTGGCTGTGGCGAGCGGAAGGCAGAGTACGAAACGGAGCGGATCGACACGTGACGGAAAGGTGCCGTTACGGTCCTGTTTTCGTCATGTGCGTGGAGGTGCGGCGGATTAACATAGGCATTCCGCTACGATAAGCTTTATTAGCTTGTCCATCATCGACAAACTGAAGTTTGTCGTACAATAGGCTATGAAAATGAAATCACTCAAACTAATCACCGGGCTCCTGGCCTGTATCTGCGCCACCGGCGCCTGGGCAATCCGGGCGCAATCCACGTCGAAGGGCGTCACAACTCCCGAGGCTCTGGTCGCGGATCTTTACCGGGCCCAAAAAGAGAAGCGCGGTCCCTTCTTTCAAACCCGCAGCCGCGCTTTGCTCTATAAGTACTTTGAAAAGGACCTGGCCAATCTAATTTGGAACGACGAGGTTAAATCAAAAGGCGAGGTGGGCGTAATCGAGGGCGATCCGCTCTATGACGCACAGGACATGGAGATCAAGCACTTTGTCATCAATAAAGCACGTCACGAACCAGGACGCGAGTTGGTCGATGCCACGTTTGAGAATTTTGGTGAGAAGAAAACGATCACTTTCATGGTGGTGAAGGGCGCGGCCGGTTGGAGAATCCACGACATCGTCTATGCCGAAGGCCGCACGCTGAGAAGCGAATTCAAAGAAGGTAACTGAGGCCGGTTCAACCTTCGGACAAATCATTGTTTCAACGAACAGGATTCTTTCCGAAGTCTCGCCGCGAGTCAATGTTGAGAGAATTCCTGGGGTGAACCTCTATTCCCGTCTTTCCTCTTTCTAGTGTCGCCAGTAGTGCTTAATTCGTTCTTCAAGCAGTGGGAAGGGAACGTAGTCAGCCGTTCTTCCGGCACGGCGCAGTTCTTCGACCATGCGCATTGCTCCGTCCGCGTTTCTGGTGTGGACGAGAATGGTCGACGCGGCCTGAACTTCGGGGTTGGCAGCAAGCCAGGAAGCTATAGCGTAGCCAGTACGCTCATCGTCCCGGCTGGAAGTGTTGTAGTGTTCTGGATGTAGATCGTGGTCCAGGAAAATCGCATCGTAAGAATTTTCACTGAGCAGTACCTGTGCCTGCTCAACGTTATCAGCCACGTCCACAAAATCGCCTTTGAAACGCATAGAAAACCATCGATGTCTTCTCTTATCGTCGTCCAGGAGAAAGACCCGAATTGGATGGCGCTCAGTTTTTACTTTGCTGAGGCCGAGTTTGCTCAGCAATGAATGTAGCAACGGCATTTCGGTTTCGATAAAGCCTCCGGTCATATAACAATAGTCCACCCTTGCCAGATTTGAAAACTATACCTGGGAAGATACGTGACAAACATCACGACAGTTTTTCGAAGAAGTTAGGCTGGAAGCAGGCGGCCTTTCAGGTAGACCCTTTGGCCTCCTCGAGCCTAGTTAAGATCTCTGTGGATCGAATTAACGTTCTTGATCAGTACCATTCATTGCGCTCTCTTCTTGCGATGCTATAATCCGAGCTGATTCAGCGCAGGGCTTGAAAAAATCTCGTTAGACCCGTTGCTATTTCTGATTTCACAATGTCATCCGAGGATAATAAGGTTCTACCATTCGTGAACACTGCTCATGGCATTCCTGCATCACGCGGGAGTCAAACGGCCATTGAAAAGGAGGTCTGTTCGTTTTGCTTTGGGACAGGAACCAAAATCGATCCGCAGAATGGACGAGCTGTACTTTGCGATTGTCGGCGTTCAAACACTGCAACTCGATTGCTTGAGTCAGCACGTATCCCTCCTCGATACCATAACTGCGACTTTCATAACTACTATCCCAAAAACGATTCACAGTTCTTCGCGCATAGTTATGCCTGTCGGCTGGTTGGAGATTATCCGGGGGTTGAAACCGGATTGTTGTTCATGGGACCGGTAGGCGTCGGAAAAACTCATTTAGCCGCGGCGATTTTGAGGGGCCTGATCGAGAAGGGCTTTGGCTGTTTGTTTTACGAGTCAGGCTCGTTGCTCAAGGCAATTCAAGACTCCTACAACCCAATAGCGAAAACTTCTGAAATGCGAGTACTGGCCCCTGTTTTTCAAGCTGAAGTACTCGTTTTAGATGAGTTAGGAGCTACAGTCCCAACGGATTGGGTGCGGGACACTCTATATCAAATCATTAACACTCGTTACAATAATAAGAAACTCACCATCTTTACGACAAACTATCTGGACGAGCTTAATAGTCAGGAGCAAATCGAGAGTCTGGAATCCAAGCGCTCAGAAATTCGCCGACGCGGATACAGTCAGGAGAATACTGATGAGGAAAAGAGAATTGACAAGCATCTAGCGATTTTGCGAGGAGCCAAGACGCTCGAGGATCGGATCGGTCCAGGCTTACGCTCACGGATCTACGAGATGTGCACTAAAGTTCCTATCGAGGGAACAGACTACCGCAGACTTGTTGACCAAAGAAGGTTTGACTCCCCACAACGCTGACATTTCGTCTCACACTGTCTTTGCCTGCTTCGACAACGACTCAAAGTTGTGCGCCGAATTCCGTCCATTCAAGTTGGTATGTATAATGCTTTGACCCCTGTTTCACGATTCGTTTTTGGTAGTTCCAGTTAGCTCCAGCATGCCCAAACGCACTGATATCCACAAAATTCTAATCGTCGGTTCTGGTCCAATCGTTATTGGACAGGCGTGCGAGTTTGACTATTCCGGGACGCAAGCTTGTAAGGCGCTGCGGCAGGAAGGCTACAAGGTTGTGCTGGTAAATTCGAATCCAGCCACAATCATGACTGACCCCGAGACTGCCGACATCATCTATATTGAACCGCTCACCGTCGAAGCGGTTGGCGCGATAATTCGAAAAGAAAGGCCAGATGCTTTGTTGCCAACGGTAGGCGGCCAAACGGCGCTGAATCTCGCGATTGCACTGGATGATTCCGGCGTGCTTGAGGAGTGTGGCGTGGAAATGATTGGCGCCAAGCGCGAGGCGATTCGGGTTGCGGAAGACCGCATGCTTTTCAAAAAGGCGATGGACGAGGCGGGCCTGCAAATGCCACGCGGAGGTTTCGCGAAATCATGGACTGAGGCCGAAGAGATTGTGGGACACACCGGATATCCCGCGATTATTCGACCATCATTCACGTTGGGAGGAACGGGAGGGGGCACGGCGTATAACCCGGAAGAGTTTGAGGAGATCGTGCGTGCCGGTCTGGCTGCGTCGCCGATGCATGAGGTACTAGTCGAAGAATCAATTCTGGGCTGGAAAGAGTTTGAGCTCGAAGTGATGCGCGATATTGCCGACAACGTCGTGATCATTTGCTCCATTGAAAACTTTGATCCGATGGGTGTGCACACCGGGGACTCCATCACCGTTGCGCCGGCGCAAACCCTTACCGATCGCGAGTATCAACGGATGCGCGACATGGCGATAACCATTATTCGCAAGGTTGGCGTAGAAACGGGCGGCTCAAATATTCAATTTGCCGTAAACCCGGAAAACGGCGATATCCGTATCATCGAAATGAACCCGCGCGTGTCGCGCTCCTCGGCGCTTGCCTCCAAAGCCACCGGATTCCCCATTGCGAAGATCGCCGCGAAGCTTGCGGTCGGTTACACGCTTGACGAGATTCCCAACGACATTACACAGAAAACGCCGGCATCGTTTGAGCCGACCATCGATTACGTTGTCGCTAAGATTCCCAAGTGGGACTTCGAGAAGTTTCGCGAAGCCGAAGACGTGCTGGGCACGCAGATGAAATCTGTGGGCGAAGTAATGGCGATTGGCCGCACGTTCAAAGAAGCGCTTTTCAAGGGCCTGCGCTCATTGGAAGCCGTAAAGCCACTGCGATTGGAAGACGTTTCCGATGATGAGTTGCAACGCAAACTTGCCCGGCCAAATTCGCAGCGCTTTTCCTATATCACCTATGCCCTGCAGCACGATTGGCCCATCGCTGAGATTTACCGGCTGTCGCGCGTGGACCCATGGTTTCTCGAACAGCTTCAGGACGTGATGGAGATCCAGAAAGGAATCGAAGGCCGGAAGCTCGAGGAAATTTCGCCGCGGCTCTTGCGATCTTTCAAAGAAGTTGCGCTGTCGGATCGCCGGCTAGCTTACCTCACGGAAAAATCAGAAGACGAAGTGCGCACGTATAGAAAGAACCTGGGCGTGGTCCCCGTCTACAAACGGGTTGACACCTGCGGCGCCGAGTTTGAATCGTTCACGCCTTACCTCTATTCAACCTACGAAACTGAAAACGAGGCGGCGCCCACTGATCGGCGCAAGATCATGATTCTGGGCTCCGGGCCAAACCGCATTGGCCAGGGCATCGAGTTTGACTATTGCTGTTGCCATGCTTCGTTTGCGCTTCGCGACGCCGGATTTGAAACGATCATGGTCAACTGCAATCCGGAAACAGTTTCGACGGATTATGACACGTCGGATCGTCTCTACTTCGAACCGTTGACCTTTGAAGACGTGATGAACATCATCGATGTCGAGAAGCCTGAAGGGGTCATCGTGCAGTTTGGCGGACAGACGCCGCTGAACCTGGCGATGCGCCTTCACCAGGCAGGTGTTCCAATCATTGGCACCGCGGCCGACTCAATCGACCTGGCCGAAGATCGGAAACGCTTTGGCGCACTACTCAAGAAGCTGAGCATTCCACAGCCGGAAAATGGAATGGCCGCGACTGGAGAAGAGGCGAAGAGGGTTGCCGCGCAAATAGGTTATCCGGTACTGGTCCGCCCGAGTTATGTGTTGGGGGGCCGCGCGATGGCCATCGTTTACGACGAAGAGAGCCTCGACAAATATGTGCGCACTGCAGTTGGTTTTACGCCTGACCGGCCGGTTTTGATTGATAAGTTTCTCGAGCGCGCGGCCGAGTTTGATGTCGATGCTCTAGCTGATGAAAACACCTGCGTAATCGCCGCGATTCAGGAGCACATCGAAGAAGCAGGAATACATTCAGGTGACTCCTCCTGCGTTTTGCCGCCGATTAAGATTGACCCGGAACACATCGAGACGATGCGACATTACACGCGCTTGCTGGCGACTGCGTTGTCGGTGCGCGGCTTGATGAACCTTCAGTTTGCGATCAAGGACCATCGGGTTTACGTGCTCGAGGTAAACCCACGCGCGTCGCGAACCGTGCCGTTCGTATCTAAAGCCACCGGGGTACCGATTGCCCGTGTCGCCGCATTGGTAATGGCCGGGCAAGCTCTTGCCGATTTTGATCTACCTGAGAACCTGACGGTGAATCGCTTCTTCATCAAGTCACCGGTGTTTCCATTTGCCAAGTTTCCCGGTGTTGATCCGATACTGAGTCCCGAGATGCATTCCACCGGCGAAGTGATGGGAGTCGGCGAAACTTTCGGCGAAGCCTATGGAAAGGCGATGACTGCAGCAGGCCTGTCGCTGCCGCAGACGGGCCGGGCGTTTATCAGTGTCAATGATTCAGACAAGGGCCAGGCGGTGATTATCGCTCGCAAACTGGCGCGGCTCGGTTTTGAATTGGTGGCCACGCTGGGAACGGCGGATCGCTTGCGGGAGGTTGGCTTGAAGGTCGAAACCGTCTTTAAGGTGAACGAAGGACGCCCGAACGTTGTAGACCACATCAAGCGGGGAGAGATTGCGCTGGTCATCAACACACCGTTGGGACGCGCCTCCCATTTCGATGAGCAGGCAATTCGTCGCGCGGCCCTGCAATACAACGTTCCCTGTGTAACAACTATGACCGGCGCGCAGGCAATCGTCGAAGCCATTGCCGCGCGCGACGCCGACGGCGAAGTTAAGGTTCGCTCGCTGCAGGAATTGCATGCGGTAAGTGCAGCGGTGCGGTAGAGGCTGATAGGAATCGGAGCCTCCGTGACTGAAGACCACGGCTCGCAATCCAGCCTCAAGAACTTTTTGAGTGATTCTGGTAAGGCACTCCCTTACGGCACTGTTCGGCGGCAGAACCGCAGCTCTCAATCCACGGGGGAACCATTTGGAAATCAATAGCATCGAGACGATAAAGACGGTCCTGGAAGACTGTAAAACAATTGCCGTGGTTGGACTTTCTTCCGATCCGGGGCGGCCTTCTTATGGCGTCGCGTCATACATGAGACGCCGGGATTACAAGGTGATTCCGGTCAACCCAAATGAGAGCGAGGTGTTTGGCGACAAGGCGTATGGCTCGCTTGCGGAAGTTCCTGACAAGATCGATCTCGTCAACATTTTCCGCAGGCCAAGTGAAGCGGGAAACGCGGTTGACGAAGCAATCGCCATTGGCGCTAAGGCAGTTTGGTTACAGGAAGGCGTGATCGATTACGCGGCAGCACAACGCGCGCAGGCGGCGGGACTCCTCGTCGTCATGGACCGTTGCTGGTTGAAGGAACACGCCCGCAGAACGATGGACAGCGGCACCGGGCCGTAGGCAGTAAAGCAGTTAGCAGAAAGCAGGCCGACGGTCAGGAAGTGCTCTGGTCAGTACCACCTGCTATAGCGGGTGGGTAACAACGCCATGTCAGTACGACCTGCCGCAGCGGGTAGGTATCACGCAATGCCAACTCAACTTCAGGCAGTAGTGATCACGGTCAGCGATGCAAGTTTCGCCGGTGAGCGCAAAGACACGTCGGGCGAGGCGCTGGTGCAACTGCTGCGCGAGCTTGGCGCTGAAATTGTTGCGACAAGAATTCTCTCCGACGATCCCGATCCACTCGCTGATGCGTTGCTCGACTACGCCAACCGGAGCGATGTAAATCTCATCGTCACAACCGGCGGCACCGGTTTCAGCCCGCGCGACAACACGCCAGAAGCCACCCTCGCAGTCATCGAGCGCGAAGCGCCCGGCCTCGCGGAAGCAATGCGTATCGAAACGCTTAAACAGACGCCAATGGCAATGATTTCGCGCGGCGTCTGCGGTATAAGTAACCGCACACTGATTATCAATCTTCCCGGCTCACCCAAGGCCGTCCGCGAAAGTTTCGCCGTAATCGCGCCGGTCTTGCATCACGCAATCGCACTTCTCACCGGAAGTCCGGAGGGCTCAGCTCACTGATCAGTCTTTACTGGTGCGCGACATTCTAATAAGTTTCCCCTTAAGATCATGATAGACTGCGCCCGTTTTCGCTTTTTTTGGATAGCGCCTCTTACGCGCCGCGTCGGCCAACTGGCGTAAATCAGCCTCAGAACATCTGCGGTTTATCAACCACTCAAGAAACATGGACTTCGACGTCTTCCTCTCCCACAACGGTAACGACAAGCCTATAGTGCGCGAACTGAAGCGACTGCTAGCGGCGAAGGAGTTGAAAGTTTGGTTGGACGAAGACGAACTGCGTCCGGGTATTCCCTGGCAGCGACTACTCGAGGCAGGAATCACGAGTTCAGAAAGCGTCGCTGTGCTCGTGGGTAGTGATGGCCTTGGTCCCTGGGAAGATGAGGAAATGCAGGGAGCGCTTCGCCTGGCCGTCAACAATGGGCGTGCCGTCATACCCGTCTTGCTGCCCGGATCTCCTCCCAAGCCACAGTTACCGATGTTCCTGGGAAACCGCACGTGGGTTGACCTACACGCCGGCTTCAATGAGGAGGGCTTGGCGAGGTTGATCTGGGGCATTACCGGTTCCAGGCCCCCGGCGAATTCCACCGGCGATTACATCGATGAGATTGTGGCCGGCGTGGCAGCTGCCTTATTGCAAAAGAGTCCGCTAACTATGCGCGCTTTGGTTCTCGAGTTAAACGGGCTATTCAACAGAGGGACCTTTCGGTTTGAGCCGCTAAGAGAGTGCATCACGTTTGAATGGAGTAGAAGGCTGCTGGCGGCGATGCAAACGCTTGAACTTTTGCGCAGCTACGCACCTTTCGTTTCCGACCAGGTACCCGAAGACCGGACGTACGAGAAGTTAATGGATGAGGTCAATGGATACTCTCTGGCAATGGCCACCTATTTGTTTCGGGGGCCGGTCAAGGTCTCCGAGCTGCGAGATATTGTGAGCAAGGATGACTTTCTACGAAGCTTGCCGGCGCCGAAGCCGTTCACGAAGGGAATTGATGATGAGATTAATGACCTGGTCGATGGCCCGCGGATTCGCGCCATCGAGCAAATGGACAAACTTCGGAGAGAATTCATAAAAGCTTCGCAGCGCGATCAGTCGACCAGCTCTCCGGGCGCGCTGAAAGTCTGGAACGAAAAATTGGCATTCCTTCAGGGACAAGAAGCAGCGGCTGCCGATCCCGCCCAGAGGTTTGGGCTAAGAAAGCAAATCGAAGAAGCGCGGGCCAGGATCCTGGAACTGGGCGGCTGATGTCCAATGGGCGAAGCGCTACGAGCATGTAGTTTAGACTTCAAGCTTTAGCTTGCTGCCTAGCCCCAACTTGAAGGTTGAACTCTGAACTGCTTGGCAAAGTCCTCGTTGACATTGATCTTCGCGACGCTTAAGATTTTTGTGAATAAGCGAGTTCAAATTCAATAAACTCCGAAAGGGAACGAATGCGGCGTCAAGTCGCTCCACTCCAGAATTGAATGCTGCTCCAGGCAACCACAACGACTGCGCAAACTATCGGTGCCCCAGTTACAGCGTATTGGCCGGTGATGATCTTTTTCGTCGTGGCGATCGTCTTTCCTGTGTTGCCGATCGTTCTGGGACGGTTCCTGCGGCCCGCGGTTTATGGCAAGGGAAAGATGCGGCCGTATGAATGCGGCATTGACCCCACCACAGACGCCCACTCGCGATTCACAGTTCGTTACTACATCGTCGCGATGTTGTTTTTGATCTTCGACGTCGAGACGATCTTCCTATTGCCGTGGGCAATTATTTTTATGGGCGACGATTTTTCGTTCACCAAGTTCGCGCTTATCGAGATGTTTGTCTTTATCGGGATACTGGTTGTTGGTTATTACTACGCCTGGCGCAAAGGGGCGCTGGAATGGGCGTAAGGAAGGATGAAGGCGGAAGGCGGAAGGATGAATCAACGCTGAAGTCAAGAGATTTTCATCCTTCATCCCTCATCCTTCATCCTTGAATGTCATGGCTGAACACGAAGAAGGTTTTCTACTTACCAGATTTGATTCGCTGATGAACGCTGTTCGGCGTAACATCGCGGCCCCAATAATGAACACAAAGCCGGTTAGCTTTGGCGTAAACTGGGCACGTAAATCCGCGTTGTGGCCCATGACATTTGGGCTGGCCTGTTGCGCCATTGAGATGATTGCCACTGGGGCCGGACGCTTTGATATCGACCGCTTTGGGGCCGGCGTCTTTCGTCCGAGTCCGCGCCAAAGCGATCTAATTATTATTGCCGGTACGGTTACCTTGAAGATGGGGCCGGTAGTGCGTCGAGTTTACGAACAGATGCCGGAACCGAAGTGGGCGATCGCGATGGGTGCCTGTGCCTCGACCGGTGGACCTTTTGACTCTTACTCCACCATGCAAGGCGTCGATCGCTGTATCCCGGTGGATGTTTACATTCCCGGCTGTCCTCCGCGTCCGGAAGCACTCCTTTACGGGCTGATGCGCTTGCAGGACATTATCATGCGCGAAGCGCCTTCGGCTTATATCTTTGAATCAGATGGCACTGTGCACCGACAGCAGGAGCTGGGAGATCCGGAAGATCTCACGGCCGACCGCCAAGATGCAGAGCCGGTTGCGACTGGTGTTGGTTAGTGGCCCGAACTATTTGACTAGCTTTGTCCGTAGAATTTTGCCGCCCCTCGCGTTTACATAACCAAAGCAGTTTCACTTTAAGGCGCGCTTTCCAGCGGCGCCGCGGAGGTTCAGTAATGAAATTAAGAGTTTCGAAGCGATTGATTTCTTTCGTGACGGCGATGGTTTTGCTCATCCTGCCGCTAGTGGTTCACGCGCAAACTAAGCCCAGGCTCAGGCGTCCCGTTCGCAAATCGACGGTGGTTAAGCCCTTAGTGCCTGTCGACACAAACTTGAAAGTCCGTCTTGAAGACACGCTGTCAAGCAAAGACTCTCGCATTGGCGATCGGTTCACCGCGACGGTGCTTGATCCGGTTCGCTTTAACGAAGCGACCATCACCGGCCACATCAGTTCGATTCAGAAGTCAGGCAAGATCAAAGGTCGGACCAGTATGAATCTGGCCTTCGATTCGATCCGCCTGAGCGATAGTCGTAGCGGAACTCTGCATGGCTACGTGACGCGCGTTTATGGCAGCGACTCTGGGGCGGCAGACAACGAAGGCGGAATCGAATCCGGCAGCCGTACGAAGCAGACAGTTAAGCGTGGGGCAATTGGGGCCGGGGCCGGCGCTGTTCTTGGAGCAATTGTGGGCGGCGGTAAAGGCGCGGCGATTGGTTTGATACTCGGTGGCGCGGGCGGCGCGGGCTCACTCGCGGTACAGGGAAGCAAAGAATTAAAGCTGCAGTCAGGAACCGAGATGGTCGTGCGCGTCACACGATAAAACAAGCTTCAGTAGACGCAATATAGCGCGCAAGAGCATTACAGGCGCAAAGAAACCTTTCAGCGGTGTTCTTTGCGCCTTTGTATTTCCCATTGTTCGTAGGCAATTTAGTTGGAAGAAAGTCGAAAGCTTCTCCGTCTAACGTTTGTTAGGTGATTCGGAGGGGCCGGATGGAGCAGCGCGCGGTAATGGCGGATCCAAATGTTGACGAGCGCGTCATTGAAGCCTGTCAGGCAGGCGACCGGGAAGCTTTCCGTCTGTTGTTTGAGACTTACAAAGACCGCGTGTTTTCGATCGCGGTCTATTCATTCGGTGGCGATGAAACGGCGGCAAGCGACGTCTCGCAGCAAATCTTTCTCAAGTTGATGACAAGCATCCGCCAGTTTCGCGGTGATTCGGCTTTCACTACCTGGCTCTATCGACTCGTAGTTAATGCCTGCATCGATGAACAACGAAAGCGCCGCCGTTTTCTTCCGTTTGGAGAGCCGGCCGCGATGAGCAAGATTGAAGAGAGACGACCGCAGGAGAAGCGTTACGCGAAGCTGGAGATTGCCGATTCTGTGCAAGCTGCGATCAAGACTCTACGGCCCAAACTGCGTATGGCGATCCTGCTCAAATACGTCGAGGATCTTTCTTACGAGGAAATCGCGAGTGTGCTGGGCTGCTCGAAGGGCACGGTAGCGTCGCGCCTTAATCGAGGCCACCAGGCCCTGGCTCGGAAGTTAGTTCATCTGCGGAATGAAATTACCGAGTAGGAAACAAGCAAGGCTGCCTGTCACGACCCGTGCCCTCGCGCGCCGTTTGTTAGCTTGATTTTTGGAGACCGGATATGTTTTCGAAGCACGTTACCAAAGACTTGTCAGCCTATTGCCAAGGCGAGGTTGGAAGCGATCAGTCGCGGCAGATTGCGGAACACTTGATTCGTTGCAATCGCTGCCGCGCGCAGTTTGAAGAAATCAAACTTGGGGTGAAACTCGCCAAACATTTACCACAACTCTCTGCGCCTGACTCACTTTGGCCCGACCTGCAATCCAGCCTCGAAACGGAAACTAAGATGAGCAGGCGTGCAGCACGTAAGCCGTCTGTATTTTCTTTCAAGATTTGGCAGCCTGGTTTTGCAGGCGTGGCGGCGGGACTACTTATTGTCGCCGGCTTCGGAGCCTTGTGGTTTTATTTGCGCGAGTCGCGTCCTTTTTGGGAAGTGGCCCGGCTCAATGGCGCGCCCCGAATTGGTTCTTCGCGCATGAACGAAAAAGGACGCCTGGCCGTGGGTCAATGGTTGGAGACTGACGGCGATTCGCGCGCGCAGATTGAGGTTGGCTCGATTGGACAGGTGGAGATCGATCCGAACACGCGAGTGCGTCTAGTGGAAACGAGACCTACCGAACACCGGCTGGAACTCGAACGAGGCAAGATGAGCGCGAGGATCTGGGCGCCGCCGCGACTGTTTTTTGTAGACACTCCGGCTGGAGTGGCGGCAGATCTGGGCTGCGCTTACACACTGGAAGTTGACGACCAGGGTGCGGGCCTGTTGCACGTGACCTCCGGTTGGGTCGCGTTGCAGTTGAAGGATCGTGAATCGATGGTGCCGGCGGGAGCAGCGTGCCTGACTCGTCCCGGGATTGGACCGGGCACACCCTACTTCGAGGACGCGGCGCAGAACTTTCGCTTCACGCTGGCGGAGTTTGACTTTCAAGCGTCTGACCCGAGCGTATCGAAGACTGCAATGCTGGATACCTTATTGCGGGAAGCCCGGCCGCGCGACACCCTGACGTTGTGGCATCTGCTTGGTCGCGTTGAAGGAAACGATCGGGTGCGAGTTTATGAGCGCATGGCCGCGCTCGTGCCGCCGCCGGATGGCGTTAAGCGCGAAGGAGTTTTGCAGCTTGATGAGCAGATGCTGCAACAGTGGCGAGATAAATTGGAAACGGCGTGGAACAACGAGTCATCTCTGCATAAGAGTTGGGTGAAGTTCTGGACGCGCGGGCTCGGAAAAGTACACGGCCCGGAAGGCAAAAAGTAAAGCTGATCCTAAGACTAACGCGCGGCAGCGACGGCGTATTGAGAGGAGTGCGCGACATTATAGTCGAGCGCTGTTCGAAGAATTGTAGCGGCCGCTGATTTCCGTACTTAGGCCGATGGCAAAAGCACGATTCTGGCGATAGTTGGATCGGAAACTGATGGGGCACATTTGAAGGCAACTGTCGCTCGTAATGCGGGAGCATCGGTCGAAAGTTTCCTTTCATTCTTCCTGGTCGGCGAGCGAATCAAGTACGGTGTCTTAATTCTGAGCGCCGGCCTTCTTTGCACAGCCGTTTTTGTGTGGCGATGCCGCAAAAGGCAGCGAGCATGAAAAGAGCATTTCGAATTCTTCGCTGGGTTGCCATCGCCGGGATCTGTTGCTTGGTAGTTTCACAATTGTTCGGGCCGGGAAAAACCAATCCGGCCCTAGATCCAGCACAGTCGATTGAGTACCGCATGCAGGTAACACCGCAAGTCGCCGGCATCCTTGAACGCTCCTGCAACGATTGCCATTCAAACAAGACGCGTTGGCCGTGGTATTCAAATGTTGCACCGGTCTCGTGGTTTGTCATCGGCCACGTGGATGAAGGACGCCAGAATTTGAACTTCTCGGAATGGGGCCGGTATACCCAGCGTGATGTTGACGGGTTGCTCAAGCAAATCTGTCGGGAAGTGAAGGCTGGAGCGATGCCACTCAGCAGTTATACGCCACTGCACCCCGGCTCAAAACTCTCTGCAGAAGATCGAAAGATTCTATGCGACTGGACTGACGCTGAGCGCGCTCATCCGCGTTCATCCGCGGCTAATAAAGTTTAGATTCCAACCAAGTGGCGCGTGTCGTTGATAGCGAGGACGCGCACGAAGCCGTCGTCACGAACCTCAAAGCGCGCGATCCCGCAGTTTGCAGTTGCGATCCAAACAGGCTTCAGCTCGGGCGCATCTAGTGCGCCAAGCAAATGGAGTATCAGAATGCAGATGGTGCCGGTATGGGCAAAGAGCACGAGGCGGCCGCCTTTGTCTCGCTCAATTGCTTCGTCGAGTTTTCGCGAGGCACGATCGAGCGTCTGCCGGTAACTTTCCCCGCCCAACAACACATGCTCGAAATCATGCCGAAGCAGCGCCTGGTATTGTTCCGGGTGTAGCTCAGCAGCTTCTTCGAACGTCAAACTTTCCATCACTCCGACGCTGCGTTCGCGCAAGGCTTCAGTAGTTTCAAGGGGAACGCCGGTTAGCCTGGCTAGTGGGGTTGCGGTTTCAATCGCGCGCGGCAGGTCGCTGGAATAGATTGCATCAAACTTTTCTAACGCGAGCGCTTTGGCAGTAGTTTCCGCTTGTCTTCGTCCGCGCGGCGAGAGTGGCGTGTCAGTGTGGCCGCCGAAACGCCCTTCGGCGTTTCCCTGTGATTGGCCGTGCCGAATGATAATGATGTGAGTCGATAACACAGTTCCGAGTTTAGAGTTCCGGGTTTCAAGTTTCAAATCCGATGAACCTGAAATCTGAAGCTCGGGAATCGAAACTATCTAAGCGGCTACAGCTTCATTCTTTAGTTTTTCTGCCTGGTCGTGCGTGATGAGGGCCTGAATGATTTCATCGAGGTTACCTTCCATCACCAGATCCAACTGATGAATGGTGAGGCCGATGCGATGGTCGGTAACGCGGTTTTCTTTGAAGTTGTAGGTGCGGATTTTTTCCGAGCGATCGCCTGATCCCACCATCGAACGACGCTCGCTGGCAACCGCATCATGTTGTTTTTGTTCCTCGAGTTCCTGCAAGCGAGCTCGCAACACCCGCATTGCTTTCTCACGGTTCTTAATCTGAGATTTTTCGTCCTGCATGGAAACGACAACATTCGTGGGCACGTGCGTGATGCGCACTGCGGAATAAGTGGTATTAACTGACTGGCCTCCGGGACCTGAAGAACAGAATGTGTCGATACGCAGATCCTTGGGATCGATCTTTACGTCGACCTCTTCCGCCTCAGGGAGGACAGCCACCGTAATCGCGGACGTGTGAATTCGTCCGCTCGCTTCCGTCTGTGGTACGCGTTGCACGCGATGAACGCCCGATTCGTGCTTCATCCTGGAATAGACTTTATCGCCTTCGATCAAAATAATGGCCTCTTTTATTCCCCCAATTCCGGATTCCGAGACATCGAGAACCTCAAAACGCCAGCCTTGTTTTTCCGCGTAGCGGCCATACATCCTGAGCATCTCCGCCGCGAAGAGCGTCGCTTCATCGCCTCCGGTGCCGGCGCGAATTTCCACAATCACATTCTTTTCGTCGTTGGGATCAGAAGGAATCAACAGAACCTTTAACTCGGTGTCGGTTGTCTCAAGTTTCTTTTGTAGTGTTTCAACCTCCAGCCGGGCCATGTCGCGCATTTCTTCATCGTCGGCGCTGTCCGCCAGCTCCTGCGCTCCCGCCAGCTCGGCTTTTAGCGTTTTCCACGTCCGATACTTTTCTACTATCTCGCCCAGAGTTCGATGCTGCCTCGCGGCCTTTGTGTAAGCCGTCTGGTCGGCAAGCAACTCCGGCGCGGACAGTTCGTTCGCGAGTTCTTCGTAACGAGCTTCGATTTGTTCAAGTCGTTCTAACATACACACCCAACTACGCTCTGTTTAGATTCCGGACTTGTCCGGTGTCAGCCTAGCAGCACAAGTGCCGTTTCTAAACGGACTGCGCTCTGTTTAGATTCCGGACTTGTCCGGCATCAGCCTAGCGGCACAAGTACCGTTTCTAAACGGTCGCAAAAACGAGTCTCCTCAAGACAACGGCGCCAGTGCTGCTTCTCCGGTTTGCGGTTCGAGCTTCAGCGACTCTTTCAAAGCTTCGATCGCGACTTCCAATTGTCCATCATCCGGCTCCTGCGTTGTGATGTTTTGCAGCCAAACACCGGGACGCGTAATCAATTTGAAAAACCAGCCGCTCTCCTTCTTTGCGGAGAGACGAATAATTTCATACGAGAGGCCGGCTACGAGCGGAACCAACGCCAAACGCACCAGAAAGTTATAGACGAGCGAGTCAAACTTAATCAGCGAGAAGAGCGCAATCGAAACCAGCATCACTACCATCAGGAAGCTTGTGCCGCAGCGCGGATGCTGGCGCGGTTGTGGCCGCGCGTTTTCAACCGTCAATGCCAAACCCTTTTCCCACGTGAATACAGTCTTGTGTTCCGCGCCGTGATATTCAAAAACACGCCTGATGTCTTTCAGCAGGGAGAAACTGAATATCATGATCAGGAAAAAACTCATGCGAATCAGGCCATCGATAAGATTAAAACCAACCGACGGTCTAACCGGATGGAGATAAGTTTTGACCGTGCGCCAGGCTCTTGAGTACCACGCGTCGTTGTTCGATAAGCTTGAGTTTGTCGGACTTACTTCCTGACTACCGCTCGCCGGCGCGCTGATCGCAGTGCTAACGCTCGGAGAAGGCGCCCAACCTGCGCCAATAAAAAGCGCATTCGTCAAAAGCAGCGGCGCCGCAACGAACAGGAGAATATTGAAAATCATCGCAAAAATAATCGAACCGGCCGCAGCCGCAGTGCCACCCTTTTTCATTTCATCTTTGGCGCGCTGCTGGGTGGGCACCGGAAAGAGTCCGGGAACGGCCCCGGTCAATCCGGCAAAGTCGCCCTCGCCTTCGATTACAGCCGGCGTAAGCGCAACGCTAACTTCCTTCGCGTTGGCTTCCTGAGCGTCCCCAAATGCTTCGTTAGCAGAATAGTTCAAAGCCTTAATCCCCAGGCCCATCGACTGAACCAGCACGGCACTGCCGCGCAGCACTGGCAGCTTGAGCGGCGGATACTTGTCGCTCCACTTTGGTAGCCGAGCTGCAATATTGACGATGGTCCCGTCTGCCTTGCGCACCGCGACGGCGTAAGCGTTCGGCGTCCGCATCATGACACCCTCAATGACTGCCTGACCGCCGACTATTAAATCTCTTTCGTTTGTGCTCAATGGTTTCTTCCTCGATAGGACAGGCATTCCTGCCTGTCGGTTTTCAACTTTGGACAGACAAGAATGTCTGTCCTACAAACACTAACGCCGGCGTTGGCAGCGGTCGCAGGCGTGTCGAGACACTGATAGCGACCGACGACTACTCGCCGGCGTCTGATTCTGAAAGTTTGCTAGTGGCGTTTTGAAATCAACTGTTCTCTCGACCTTACTTGTTGAAATCAGCGTAAACAATGACAGGAATGTCTGCCATAGTTCACTGAGTCGTGGCAGTGTTCTCCACGGGAGTCTTCTTGCCGTAACGTTTGTTGAAGCGATCCACGCGTCCTGCGGTATCAACCAACTTCTGTTTGCCAGTGAAAAACGGATGGCAAGCGGAGCAGATTTCAACATGCAGGTCGCCCTTTTTGGTGGAGCGAGTCTTAAAAGTCTCGCCGCAGGCGCAACTAACTGTAATTTCGTTATATTCTGGATGAATCTCTGGTTTCATTGTTCTCCTGACCCTTACATAGACAGCTAAATGCCCGATTTTTTAAACAAACAATGATAGGGTTTGGGTAGTTGTACCGTCAAGTTGGGGCGCTGCAACGTGGGTTCGGTTTGATGTCCGATAAGCTTTAGCTTGTCGCTGAGTCACGACAAACTAAAGTTTATCGGACATTCTCAAGCACGGGCTAGACACGCTAAGGCGCGCGGTCGGTTGGATAATCCGGTTGGATAAGGATTACCATTGTTTCTGGGCGCAAACTGACAGTTTGTATTATGAGGATCGGGCGAAAACAAGTTTGTTGACAGTAAATTAGCGCCATGTTTAAATCGATTTCTACCGACCTTTTGTAATAGCATTAACACTTCACCTGAACTGTGAGCGCGATCAAGCGACCAAACGCGATCGCACTTTAGTCAGAGTGTGATTATGGGAATGGAAACCTGATGGTGGACGAGAACGACAAGCCGGAGAAGCCGACCGCAGAAACTCCCGGCGTAGTGGTGCCTGAGGAGTCAGCTGGAACGCCGCCGCCGTCTGCTATTCCCGACGCCGGCGAGGCGGCCGGGGCTGATGCGGAAAAAGCCGCGATGGTCGAGCAGGCCAAGTCCCGCGTGGCTGCCGTCAAGGAGTCGTTGGGCGAAAAGACCGTCCCGCCATTAACATCCGCAGGAGCTGCCGCACCGGGCGCCCCTAAACCTCCCGTGAAGAAGAAAGAGGAGGGTCCGAAGCCCGTCGATGCTTCCGATAATAGACTAGTTAAGAAACTGAAAACCACATTCGATGGAACCGTGCTCGAGGCGGTGGAGTTTATTGGTCAGCTCTCGATTCGTGTCGAAGGCAGTCGCATTGTTGAAGTCTGCAATTTCCTGCGAGACGACGCCGACACTAAATTCAACTATCTTTCCGATTTAACCTGCGTTCATTATCCGTTGGTTCAGGAAAGGCCGTTCGAGATCGTCTACAACCTGTATTCGATCTCACGGAACGAACGCGTGCGTTTGAAAGTTGCGATAGCTGAGGGCGCAAGCGTTGATAGCGTGACAGATGTTTGGCCCAGCGCAAATTGGATGGAGCGCGAGGTCTATGATCTCTTCGGCGTGACCTTCAGAAACCATCCCGACATGCGCCGCATTTTGTTGCCACCGGATTGGGAAGGGCATCCACTGCGGAAGGATTATCCGCTGGAGTTTATCGAAAACGCGTGGACGAAGAAACATTTGCCTGAGATGACCGAAGTGCAACGCGAACAGTTGGAACAAAGACGCGCCTACGGGCTCGAGATACTCTCGGTGCCTCAGGAACGCATGATGCGCGAAATACTTCAGAGTGGTAAAGAAGTAATGCCAAAAGACAAGTAAATGGTAAATGGTAAATGGTGAATGGTGAATAATAGCCCCACACACGTCATGTGCTTTTCACCATTTACGATTTACCATTTACTATTTACAAGTGGCCAGTTGCCATGACACCAAAAGAAATTGCCGCGCAGTATGAAGCGAAAGTATTCGACGCTCCCGAGGCGGCGAAGGTGGCTGGTTTCGTTTTGACGGAAACAATGGAGCCGCGCAATGTTTGGAATAAGGCCAGCGCTGCACAGGCCATCGTCACCAAACTTGCAAAGATGCGCGCGGGCGGAGAAGCAAAAGAGATTGGATTAATTATCGAACCGTGGAGTGTCACGGGTTGTTATGTTCCGGGTGAACCGGGACCGGCCGCGGCTTAGCTGAAAGCAAGAGTTGTCGCTGACGTTAGACCGCGACGAACTGAAGTTTTGTAGAATTGGATCGAAATTCTTATGCACCAGGTAGAGATCGCCACAACCAGAGAAACGTTGCTCGATAGCCCCGAGATGGTGCTCAACATGGGGCCGCAGCATCCATCAACGCATGGCGTGCTACGCGTTATCCTGAAACTCGACGGCGAAACGGTAATGGATCTCGATTGCGACATCGGATATCTCCATCGCGGGATGGAGAAGATTGCCGAGAATCGCATGTACACGATGATCGCGCCGTATTGGGATCGCCTCGACTACATCGCCGCCGTTTCCAATGGCCTCGTCTGGGTAGAGACAGTCGAGCAGATGATGGGACTGGTCGTACCACCACGCGCTCATTACCTTCGAACGATTCTTACCGAACTTAATCGTATTGCTTCTCATCTTCTGTGGCTGGCTACCCACGCACTCGACATTGGCGCGGTGACAGTTTTGCTTTGGGCGTTGCGCGAACGCGAAGAAATTCTGAAGATTTTCGAACGACAGTTTGGCGCGCGTCTCACGTGTCATGCCTGGCGCGTAGGCGGCATGCCTAATGATGCTTATGACGATTTTGACGCCGATGTGCGCCGCTTCGTCAGTAACTTTCCCAAGCGTCTTGACGAGTATGAGACGGTGCTCTCGGAAAACCGGATCTGGCTGAGTCGTACGGTCGGCATTGGCGTAATCTCAGGAGAAGACGCGGTTGCGATTGGATTGTCGGGCCCGGCGTTGCGCGGCTCAGGAGTGGCGTGGGACATTCGCAAGGCGCGTCCCTACGCGGCGTATGCGGACATGGATTTCGATATTCCGCTCGGAGAGAACGGGGATACGTACGATCGCTACCTCGTGCGTCTCGAAGAGATGCGACAGTCGCGACGCATTATCGTTCAGGCGCTCGATCAGTTGCCAGACGGCCCCGTGAATGCGAAGTTACCGAAGATAGTGAAGCCTCCGGTTGGTGACTACTATCACTCTATCGAAGGACCGAAAGGCGAGATTGGCTGTTACCTGGTTTCCGATGGAACAGCGCAGCCTTGGCGCGTGCGCGTGCGCCCGCCGTCTTTGATTAATCTTCAGGCATTGAAGAAACTTTGTCTGGGACACCTGGTGGCGGACGTAGTTGCGATAATCGGAACACTGGATATTGTTCTTGGTGAGATAGACAGGTGATGGATTAGTCTTCTCTGTGACCTCTATGTGCTCTGTGGTGGATGCTTTCCAGGTCGGACTCACCATAGCGACAGAGCACAAAAGGAAGCACGGAGAAAAGCAGGAAGAATATGGGTGCGTTTGTGCTTCTCCTGGCTCCAATCAATTTCATTGACGAAGTGCTGCTGAAATATTTCAGTGCAGCTACCATCAACAACGTCATCTGGCCCTTCATCCAGATAGCCCTGGTCGTGACGCTGGTAGCGATTTGGGTTGCTTACGCCACCTACCTGGAGCGAAAGATTTCGGCGTTTATGCAGGCACGACTCGGACCCATGCGCGTCGGCCCGTGGGGATTGCTGCAGCCTATCGCCGATGGTATCAAACTGCTCACCAAAGAAGACTTCATTCCCGAGAAGGCGGACCGCTGGATTTTCTTCTTTGCACCCTACATCGCAGTAGCAGCGGCATTCATCACCTTCTCTGTGATCCCGTTTGCGCCTGACTGGGGCGTGATTGCTGATGTCAATATTGGTTTGTTGTTTGTGCTGGCCGTGTCGAGTGTAGGCGTGTTGGCGTTGATTCTTGCCGGCTGGTCATCGAATTCCAAGTATTCATTGCTCGGGGCTTTGCGTTCAAGCGCGCAAATGATCTCGTATGAAGTGGCGATGGGTCTGTCATTGATCGGCGCGCTGATGTTTGCCCGTACGCTTTCACTTTCCGGCATCGTGAGCGCACAAGAGGGCGACTCCATTTGGTATATCGTCTATCAACCACTTGGGTTTCTGATTTTTCTCGTTAGCGGTATCGCCGAAAACAATCGCGCGCCATTTGATCTGCCGGAAGCTGAATCGGAATTAGTTGCAGGTTTCCATACCGAGTACTCTGGATTTCGTTGGTCGCTATTTTTTATGGCGGAGTATGCAGCCATGGTTATTGTGTCGGCGGTGGCTGCGACTGTTTACCTGGGCGGTTGGTATTTTCCCTTTGTGTACCGGCTGACCGAAGCGAAGGGTTATCACAACCTCTATGTTATAGTCAGCCTTCTAATATTTCTGGCAAAGCTGTCGTTCGTCCTTTACTTGTATTTCTGGCTGCGCTGGACGCTGCCGCGCTTTCGCTATGATCAGTTGATGGACATCGGTTGGAAGTGGTTGATTCCGTCGACCCTGATTAACATCGCGCTTTCCGCGCTGGCGGTCTTTGTGGTCCAGGCGCTAAACGGCTGGCACGGAATCAAGACGCTTGAATCGCTTGCCAATGGTTTGGATTTAACTCCGACCGGCAAAGCCGTGATGATTGTGATAGGACTTGCCGGGCTTGGTATTACGGGTCTGCTATTGGCGAGAATTAACCGGCGCTCGCGCGACTTCAACTTGAAGAGCCAGCGGCGCAACATCAAGCTGGTGAATGTGCCGCAAGGCAAACCGGCCGTTCCCGTCGTTGCTCCCGCGCCAAGCGAGGGCTAAAAGATTGCCGATTGGGGCATTGAGTGTGGGCAACGATCGAAATGGTTGAAATCGCAATCGATTCGGTATATCGCTTGAAGTTCGGCAATCGGCAATTGGCAATCGGAAATGAATTATGCCTTTAGTTAAAGTTCCCAAACCAAAGTTCATCGAGAAGCTGCAGCGCTTTTTCATGGTTGATCTGTTGAAGGGTCTGCGGCTCACGCTCAAGTACAATCTTGGCGCGCTTACAGACAAAGACTCGGTCGGGGGGAAGGGAATCTACACCGAGCAGTATCCCAAGGTTCGTCCTGACGTGGCGCCGCGTTTTCACGGCGCGCCGCGGCTCAACATGGACCCGGAAACTCATGACACCCTCTGCATTGCCTGTAACCTCTGCGCGATAGCCTGTCCCGAGGATTGCATTGACGTGCTGGCGATGGACGTCGAGATCATTGTCGCCGGCAAGCCACGCAAGAAGAAGGTGCTCGACGAGTTTATCTTCGACACGTCGCGCTGCATGTTTTGCGCGCTTTGCCAGGAAGCGTGCCCAACGTCATGTCTGGAATTGACCCAGGACTTCGAGTTGGCAACCTATTCGCGCGCAGGCTTCGTCTGGAACCGCGAGATGCTCGAACAAGGACGCGAGACGGTTAAATACACAAGGTGATTGCCAATTGCCGATTGCCGATTGCCAATTGCCAATTGCTAAATCGTAGAGGGAAAGCGCTTTTTGGATGGAATTGATTATCGAAGCTGAACTGTTGAAAGCCCAAAAAGTGGAACCGTTACTCGCTGAGGCAATTGAGCTCAGGCGAATTATGGCGAGTTCTCGCATTTCAGCCTCAAGGTCTCTAAAACAGGGCAAGTCGACAAGTGGCAATCGGGACTCGAAAATAATTTCAAATCGGCAATCGGCAATCGGCAATCGGCAATGATATTAACGGGTTGGGAAGCGGTCTTCTTCTGGGTTTTCTCCATCGCGGCCATCTTTGCAGGCCTTCTGACTGTGATGGCTCGCAACACCATTCACAGCGCACTCTTTTTGATCTCGGCGCTCCTCTCCGTCGCCGCACTCTTCATTTTGCTTCAGGCTGAGTTTATCGCGGGCGTGCAGATACTTGTTTACGTCGGGGGCGTAATGGTCTTGTTCCTGTTCGTTATCATGCTGGTAAACGTGGGTTCGGAAGAGCGTGGCAGTGAAGAGATTTTTAACCGCCCGCGCCAGGTAACGACCAGCGTTATCTTTTGCGCCTTGCTCGTTGCCGGACTCATCTACGCCCTTAACGAGGGTTACATGGGGTTCATGAAGAGAGACGGCGATAAGATCCTGACAGCCGCCGAACAACGCCAGACTCGCGACCAGAACCTTGCCAAATCAGCAACCGGCGCTTCAGGGATTACGAACGACACCCAACGACTGGGTGGCATTCTTTATCGCTATGGGTCATTGCCATTTGAAATAGCTAGTGTGCTTTTGCTCGTCGCAATCATTGGTTCGGTGATGTTAGCCCGAACGCTCAAACAGGAAGCCGCGGTCGATGATGTCGATCCGGATATCTTGCACAAAGAGGCTGCACGCGATCCGGAGTTGGCGGAAGTCCCGGCGGAACCGGCAGCGTAGACGCGAGATGCTTATGTTCAAATTTTTCACTCCGGCGTTTGTTCTGTTGTTTCAGGAAGTGACGACCGGACGATTCGCCACCGCCTGGGAAAAAGCGCAGCACCCTGACTTATCCAAGTTTCTGACTATTGGCGCGTTGCTTTTTATCATTGGCGTTGCCGGCGTGCTGACGCGGCGCAACATCATCGTCATCTTCATGTCAATCGAGTTGATTCTCAACGCCGCGAATCTGAACTTCATCGCCATGTCTCGCTACTTGCAGGATACCGGTAATGTGAATGCCGCGGCGGGCCAGGTTTTTGCGGTATTCATCATCGTTGTTGCTGCTGCCGAAGCAGCCATTGGGTTGGGAATTGTGATCGCGCTCTACCGAAACAAGGAAACGATCTGGATCGATGAGATTGATATTCTGAAATGGTAAGAACTGGTCTTGGGCCTTTGGCTTTTGGTCTTTGATCTGACAGGGACGGAAGTTCAAAGACCAAAAATCAAAGTTCAAAGACCAAAGACCCGTAGCGCTATGCATAGTTACATCTGGTTAGTCCCGCTCTTGCCCCTGGTGGCTGCAGCCATCAATGGCTTGCTTGGAAGGAAGTTTCGTTTTTCGGAGAAGCTGATCGGCGGCATCGCCGTCGGGTCGGTCGCGCTCTCTTTTCTCATTACTCTGGTCGCGGTCTATTCCTACGCGTTTAGCAGTCACGCTATCTGGCCGGAGACCTACGTCACAAGTCAGCTCAAGTTTACCTGGATTCCCGGCGGGGCCTTGCGCTTAACGCAGGGCGATCAACAACGAGCGACTATCAAAAGCTTCGAAGAGGCAGAACGTCAACGTGCGGCGCTGCCACCTGCGCAAAGAAACGAGCCAATTCTGACGGTTGTAAGCAACGAGCCACGAAGCTCCGTTCTAAATGTTGAATGGAGTTACCAGCTCGATGCGCTGTCAGCGATCTTCATGCTGATCGTCACCGGCGTCGGCCTCTGCATTTTCGTCTTTGCTACCGGCTACATGCACGGCGATCCGGGCTTCTATCGCTTTTTTGCGTACATGGGTCTGTTCATGTTTTCGATGCTCATGCTGGTGATGGGCTCGAATTTTCTGATGATGTTTGTCGGTTGGGAGGGAGTGGGCCTCTGTTCGTATCTATTGATCGGCTACTACTTCGATCGCCAGGAAGCGGCAAACGCCTCGCGCAAGGCTTTCATTACAAATCGCATTGGCGACTTCGGATTCGCGCTCGCGATTTTTGGCGTCATCGCCACCTTCGGCACGGCGCAATACGGCGACGTTTTCGCCCAAGCCAGAAATTACCCGCTGGAGACACTGGGACACTGGGGACTCTTATCGTGGATTGCACTGGGGCTTTTCATCGGCGCTTGTGGTAAGTCTGCCCAGCTTCCTTTGCATGTTTGGTTACCCGATGCCATGGCCGGTCCGACTCCGGTCTCAGCGCTGATCCATGCGGCCACCATGGTCACCGCTGGTCTTTATATGGTTACCCGCACCAACGTCATCTTCCAGCATTCGCAAACGATGATGATGATCGTGGCCCTGGTCGGCGCCGCCACAGCCTTGTTTGCGGCTACGATCGGCATCACGCAAAACGACATAAAGAAGGTTCTGGCGTACTCGACTGTATCGCAACTCGGTTTCATGTTTATGGCCTGCGGTGTGGGCGCGTTTGTGATCGGCATCTTTCATGTGATGACTCACGCGTTTTTCAAAGCGCTGATGTTTCTCGGCGCGGGCAGCGTCATTCACGGCATGCACCACGAACAGGACATGCAACGTATGGGCGGACTAAAGAAATACATGCCCTATACGTACATTACTTTCCTGGCAGGGTGGCTCGCGATCTGCGGCATCATCCCGTTTAGCGGCTTCTGGTCCAAAGATGAAATTCTGTGGAATGCAGCAGCGACGCGATACATCCCGGTTGGCTGGCTGGTGTGGATTGTAGGCACGATCGCCGCAACCTGTACGGCGTTTTACATGACCCGTCTGGTGGCTATGACGTTCTGGGGCAAAGAGAGATTCCTGGGCAAACACCATGAACACACGCCTGAACATGAGGGGCATCTGGTCGACGATCATCCCGCGCCTGCACATCATGGCGATACGCCCCACGAGTCGCCGCGTTCGATGTGGGTTCCCCTGGCGGTGCTGGCGGTGTTGGCGACAGTTGGCGGCTTTGTCGGCATCAGTACTGCTTTCACGGGGGGTAAACACATCGGCGGGCGGATGAACATCGTTAACTTTCTCGATCCGATCGTCTGGAATCCCACCACGCATTACTTCGGCACTCATCAAGTGGTTGACAGTTACGGCAAGACATTAGGAGCGACTAGCGAAGCGCAGGTCGTTTTCGGCACCACGGAGCTGGAGGCAGCGGAAGCACCGCCGCCTTATGGCAGCGAGGGTTTCAATCTGGCGCACGCGGTCGAGTCGAAGGTGCACACCGAAACCGCCACGGAGTGGGTGTTCATTATCATCTCATTGCTGGTCGCTGGCATCGGCATCGGACTTGGATTTCTCTTTTATGTGAAGGACACGCGGCTCCCGGACATCTGGGCGGTACGGCTGCGTCCACTGTACGAGGCGAGTTACAACAAGTATTGGGTTGATGAATTCTTTGGCTGGGCGGTGACGCGTCGAGTGATGGATGCGGCGCGCGCTGTATTTGCGTTTGACTCGAAAGTGGTCGATGGCGGTGTTAATGGGGCAGCCTGGTTCACTCGACTCTCAAGCCGCATAACCGGCGGCACCGACCAATATTTTGTCGACGGACTTGTTAATGCAATTGCGGGCTTTGTCATTCGTCTCATGTCGCCGCTCTTCCGGGCGGCGCAGACGGGTTTCACACAAAACTACGCGCTCGTGATGGTGCTGGGTCTGGTTGCAGCTGTGGCGATGTTTTTCGGCGCCGACATCATGAAGGCGTTCAGGAATGTTTTTGCGTTCCTTCTCTGATTGTTGGCCGTACGCGTGTTCTCTATGAATGAATCTGTATCCCACAGTTTTGCTGACGAGAGCATTGACGCCAAGGCAAAGTGGTTTAAAAGACTGTCTGTTGAAGAAAGGATGAATATCTTTGTCGCCGCGGGGCGCGACGTTGATCTGGAGGACGTCAGGATATTGACGTCAGAAGAAAAAGAATCTGACAACGAGGACTGAAGTGCTTAAGACAAATATACTTTCCATTGTTACGTGGCTGCCTACGCTGGGAGCGATAGTTATTCTCGCTCTTTTTAAGAAAGATCAGGGTGTGCTGATCAGGAAGTTTGCCACCGCCTGGTTTGGTCTCGCGTTTGTTGCTTCATTGTTTCTCTTCGCCTATGACCGCACCGTCGGTGGGATGCAGTTTCTCGAGGATCACCAGTGGATTCCCGTGATCGGCGCGCGTTATCAGATGGGCGTCGACGGCGTGGCGGTGTTGTTGATTGTGCTGACCACGTTTCTTGGAGTTATCGCCGCGTTGTCTTCGTGGAATTACATCCAGAAACGCGAAAAGGAATACTACGTCCTGCTGTTGCTTCTGCAGACAGCAGTTGTTGGCGTTTTTACTTCCATGGACTTGTTCCTGTTCTATTTGTTCTTCGAGGTGTCGCTCGTTCCGATGTACTTCCTGATTGGTATCTGGGGCGGCGAGAACCGTTTGTACGCGGCGATTAAGTTCTTTCTCTACACGCTGGTGGGATCGGTGGTCATGCTGCTCGGCGTCTTGAAGATGTATTTCCTAACCCAGGACACAGCCTTGACCAACCAAATCACACTGGGAACTGTCGACTTACTTGCGGGCAATCCGCAAGCGAGTAGGCTCGTTAATAACAGTTACCAAATCGCTGTCACGAGTGGAACCGGCACCTTCAACATCATCTGGATGCAGGCAATGGGATCCGTCATGCCGATGGGCTTGATGCAGGTGCTACTGTTCTTTACGTTTGCTCTCGGATTCGCGATTAAGGTGCCGATGTTTCCGTTTCACACGTGGCTTCCCGATGCGCACGTCGAGGCGCCGACTGCCGGTTCAGTTATTCTCGCCGGCGTCCTTCTTAAGCTGGGGACGTATGGTTTCTTTCGTTTCAATATTCCGATGTTTCCCGCTGCCTCCGCCGACGAATCCTATTTCGGATCTTTTGGCGTGCGCAGCGTGATGGTTTTCCTGGCTATCGTGGGAATCATCTATGGCGCCCTGGCCGCAATGTATTTCGTGGTGAAAAAAGACGGCGACGTTAAGAAGCTCGTAGCTTATTCGTCGGTGTCATCCATGGGCATCGTGATGCTGGGCTTGTTTGCGCTGAATCCCAATGGGCTAAATGGCGCCGTCCTCCACATGATCAACCATGGAATCTATTCCGGCGCGCTGTTCCTGTTAGTGGGAATCATTTATGAACGGAGGCACACGCGCAATGTAGCGGAGTTTGGCGGGTTGTCGCATGTTATGCCTGGATACGCCTCCGTCTTCCTGGCCATGGTGATGACAGCCATCGGGTTGCCGCTGCTCTGCGTTTTCATTTCAGAGTTTCTTTCACTACGCGGCGCTTTTGAAGCAAATCCGGCTTGGGCCGCATGGGGGGCGCTGGGAATCATCCTGAATGCCGGCTATATGCTTTGGCTCTATCAGCGAATGTTTTTTGGAACGATCGACAATCCGAAGAATGAAAAGCTGATCGACCTTAGTCCCCGTGAATGGGCCTACATGGTGCCACTCGTCATCATGTCACTTTGGATCGGCGTCTATCCCAAGCCGTTTCTCGCCTACGTCGAGCGGCCCGTGAATGCGGTGGTCCGTCAGGTCCGGCCAACTTATCCAATCCCGGGCATGCCACCGGGCGCTGAGCCTCCGCAACGCGCGGCGAAATGAAAAGGATGAAGGATGAGGGATGAAGGATGAACAGCTGATGATTGATGTTCGGAGGCTTTATTAACCGCATGACACATGGATTAATACTACTTCTTATTCATCCTTCATCCTTCATCCTTCATCCCTTCAACGCCATGTTTCTACTCCAAGCCAACGCGACCGGGTCATTCAACCTCGCAGATTTACAGCTTATTGTGCCGGAGCTGATCCTAACTGTCTGCGCTTGCATCGCCTTGGTGATGGAAGTGGTTCTCCCTTATCGCAAGAGCAAACTCATTGCCTACTTCTCGCTGCTCGGCGTAGCACTTGCCGCCGTTTCCCTCTGGTTTCAGTTTTGGGTCAGCCGTGATCTTCTGCCGCTGGATGGCTTCTATGGGATGATCCGCATCGACGGCTTTGCATTAGTCTTTCAGAGCATCTTCCTGATTGGCGCCGCTCTGGCCATCGCTATCTCCACACGCTATCTCGACATTGAGGGCGAACAACACGGCGAATACTACGCGCTCGTCTTGTTTGCCACGGTCGGCATGATGTTTTTGGGTTGCGGCTTCGACTTGATTACCCTTTACATCAGCCTGGAATTGATGGCGCTTACTTTCTATGTCCTGGTGGCTTTCACGAAACGCGAGAAGCGCTCAAACGAAGCGGCGATGAAGTATTTTCTCCTGGGCGCCTTCTCATCCGGCGTGTTGCTGTATGGCATGTCGCTGCTTTATGGCGTCGCCGGCTCAACCAATCTGGGTGAGATTGGACACAGCGTTGCCGAGATTGCAGCTACCGTGGGACAAGCGGGCGACCAGACATCAGGTTCGCTGAGACCAATGCTGTTGCTGGGAATGATCGCGCTGGCTGCGGGTTTGTTTTTCAAGATTGCGGCGGTGCCATTTCACATGTGGGCGCCAGACGCCTACGAAGGGGCGCCAACTTCAGTGACTGCATTTCTCTCGACCGCCTCAAAAGCCGCGAGCTTCGCCCTCTATGCGCGCATTTTTATTGAAGCGCTGAATAGCATCAGGGCTGACTGGGCGCCGCTGCTGGGTTTGGTTGCCGCCCTTACGATCATGGTGGGGAACTGGGCAGCGGTGACGCAGGAGAATTCGAAACGACTACTGGCTTACTCTTCAATTTCAAATGCTGGTTACCTGTTGTTGGGGTTAGTAGCGGGAAATAGTTATGGCTATGTTGGGCTGCTAATCTACCTGCTGGTCTACACCCTCATGAACATGGGCGCGTTTGGAATCATCATCAGTCTGCGAAGGCGGGGAATCATTGGTGACAACGTTGATGATATGACGGGACTGGCGCACAAGGCGCCCGGCATGGCAGCGATGATGGCAGTGTTTATGTTGTCGCTGGGTGGACTGCCGATGACCGGCGGCTTTATTGGCAAGTATTTTCTTTTTGGCGGCCTGCTGGAGCGCGGCAAGACAGACGGCAAGTCGTGGTACTACTGGCTGGCCGGCTGGGCGATTATCAACACTGTCGTCTCCTTCTACTACTACGTGCGCTTCATCAAGGTAATGTATCTGGACGACCGCGTTGCCGACGACAAACCGTTATCGCTTTCTCCCGCTTTACAGACGGCCCTAATCGTCTCACTGGTTGGCATTATCTTCATCGGTGTGTACCCGCAGCCTTTGATTGACATTGTTCAAAGGCTGGTCGCACCGTTAGTAGCGGTGGCCTCAGTAACCCTAAAATAGAAATTATGAACGCTGCCTTGCCAGGTGAGGATCTTATCGAAGCGGGCGTTAGAGATCTGAACGGCGGTCGCGAGACGATTGCCGCTTTGCTGGTCGCGATAGGGTCGCCGAGATTAAGACGATTGGGCCTCAGGCTACCTGAGCAACTCCCCCAAAATCCGGAACACCGCCTGTACGACTTGCTGGCCCGCGATGACCCCGATTCAGCGCATTCCCGGTACAATGCCTTTATTAGAAGATTAGTCAGCTACGAACGGGCCGCTGAATGCGTCAACCGGTAACCGCCGCTCGCGTCGAAGAGTTTATGAAAGCTCTGGGCAGTGGAGTTACGAGCCCGGCCCGGGTCTTCCTCGTGGGGGGCGCGACTGCCGTTCTGCTGGGTTGGCGCGATTCGACAATCGACATCGATCTCAAGGCTATTCCCGAGCGCGACGATATTCTCAGGCAACTATCAGCTCTGAAGGAACGTCTCGAAATCAACATTGAATTGGCTTCGCCTGATAACTTTATTCCAGAGCTGCCGGGTTGGGAAGACCGAAGCCAGTTCGTTCGGCAGGAAGGAACTCTCACGTTTCTGCACTATGATTTTTATGCCCAGGCGCTCGCCAAAATTGAGCGAGGCCACGAAGCGGATTTGCGGGACATACGACAAATGATTAAGAGGGATTTAGTTGACCCAGGGCGCCTGCTGGAGCTTTTCTCCAGAATTGAAGGGGACATTGCCAAGTACCCCGCCCTCAATGCTCGTGCCTTTCGCCGGGCTGTTGAACTCTTTGTGGGTCAAACTGCCAAATAGTAAGTCGAGATATGTTGATCGACGTTCCTCCGGAAAATAAAAATGACCATTTGTGAACGAATGCAGTTTCACGCTCCATTCGCTTAGAGCGTGATGCTGGTATTCTATTTACTTGCCGCAATCGTAATCTGGCTCGGCATATCTTCTCTTCGCAGTGGTCTTAGCTTCGCTGCCTACGTGCGGCGCGACACAGCTCGTCTTCTTCCTGATTTCTCGCCTTTCGCTTCGGTTGTCGCTCCCTGCCGCGGTTTGGAAGATGGCCTGCGAGATAATATCGCGGCGCTCTTCAAGCAAAACTATCCTGCGTACGAGGTTATCTTCGTTACCGATCACCCGGATGACTCGGCGCTCGCCGTAGTTAACCAAATTATCCAAACTGAAAACCGCCGGGACCGTGTTTCCACCAGCATTGTTGTAGCCGGGGAGGCGGTTGATTGCGGACAGAAGGTGCACAACTTGAGGGCGGCCCTTGCGAAAGTGGACGCGTGCAGCAAAGTTCTCGTTTTTATCGATACTGACGCTAGACCGCAGCCTGACTGGCTGCAATCTCTGGTAGCGCCCTTGGCCGATCATAGAATCGGCGCGGCAACTGGATATCGCTGGTTCATTCCTGTTAATGGTGGTCTCCCTGCAAACCTCCGTTCGGTATGGAATGCATCGATTGCTTCAGCGTTAGGCGAACGTGACGACAAGAATTTCTGCTGGGGTGGTTCGACTGCGATTCGAAAGGGAACATTCGACGACCTGAAAATCGAGAAGCGTTGGCGAGGCACGGTTTCCGACGACTTCACTATGACGCGAGCATTGCAGGAAGCAAAGCTGCCGATACATTTCGTGCCTCTCTGCCTGGTTGCCTCCCTGGATGATTGCACGTTCAAAGAACTGTTCGAATTCACAAACCGGCAATTAAAAATCACCCGGGTCTACGCTTCACACTTATGGAAGCCGGTGCTCATCGGCAGCTTGTTGTTTTGCGTAGTGTTTTTTGGAGGGCTGGCTCTCGTAATCGCTCGCGCGATTCTTCGCCTTCCTTATGCTCTCCCCCTTGCCATGCTGTCTATCATTTATGTGCTGGGCGCGGCAAAGTCTTACATCCGTCTCAAAACGGTTGCCATAGCGCTGACGCTCTACCGGAAGCAGCTCTGGAGGAGCTTGCCCTCGCACCTGTTGCTGTGGCCCTTTTCCTCGGCGCTTTATCTGTGTAATGCCGTGGTTGCGGGATTCTCGCGGCGAATCAAATGGCGCGGCATAACTTACGAATTGAAATCAGCTACCGAAGCTGTCATCATCTCGCGCGAGTGGTAGGACAGACATCCCGGTCTGTCTTTGCTTTCGACAAATGCAGGGACCTCCACTCTGAGCGACCGATTGAGAGTAAGGGAATGACAGGCAGGAATGCCTGTCCTACGGATGCCAAACAAAGCCGTTCAACTGGTGCAACTCCTGCGTTCCACGCAACGCGAAAAGCGTCTGGGCACAGTCATTCTTTTTGTCACTTCACGCTGCAACGCCTTTTGTAAGACCTGTTTCTATCACGCAGAGTTGAACCAACCCGGCGATCTGACGTTTGACCAAATCGAGAAAGTCTCACGTACAATGCCTCCAATCACTGACCTGTGGCTGTCAGGCGGTGAGCCAACCCTGCGCCGCGATGTTTCTGAAATCATCGACGCGTTTGTAAATAAGAATGGCGTTAAGCGGGTCATCATTCCCACCAATGGTCTGATCAAAGCGCGCGTTTATGAGATTGTTGACAGAGCCCTTGAGTGCCACCGCAAACTCGATCTCTACCTGAACATCGCACTGGACGGTTACGGCAAGACTCATGACGAGATTCGCGGCGTACCGGGGAATTGGGCAAAGACGCTCGACTGCATTGAGTCGCTTTATCCACTCAAGGCGAAGTATGCAGACCGCTTTCGCCTTAACGTCAATACGGTCATCTGCGCTGACAACTACTCAGAAATAAAAAAGCTGGGCGAATTCATTTGGGAAAATTTTGAACTGGACGGGCAGTATTTCAATATTGTTCGCGGGGAAACGTTGGTTGGCGACGAGATCAAACGGGTGCCGCCGGAAGTGTTGCCGGAAATGTACGAATACATTTCCCGGCTGACAAAGCGCTACGGCGATCGCATGTTTGCGGATGATGAAGCGAGCAAGCGCTTTGTCAAAAACGTCGCTTATGTGGGCGCTATTACCACTCACTACCGCACTCAACACGCAAACTTCCAGGCATCCACTGCCTGGCCCTTCCCCTGCACGGCCGGTGAAACAACGGCTGTCATCGATTACAACGGCGACGTGCGCGCCTGCGAGTTACGCGAGAAGTTTGCCACTCTAGCCGAATACGATTACGACTTCGGCGCGCTTTGGGCTGCCGGTGAACGAGGCTTCGAGCTTAATGCGATCAATGGTGGAAAAGCTTGTTGGTGCACCCATGTTTGTTTCATACACGACTCCATGCGCCACTCGACTCGCGCGATGTTGTATGAACTCCCGAAGAATTATCTCACCCGGGAGAATTGGCAGTCGTAATGCCAGAGCCAAAGAAAGAAGAAACCAATCTCAAGAGTGGAATCGCTTACGCCGCTGCCCTGACGCTATTCGCTTCTGTAGTCTCACTTTGCGGTATTGGTTGGTTATTGGATCGCTGGCTGGGCACGAAGCCCTGGCTGTTGGTAATCGGGATTGTGCTGGGCGCCGCGGCGGGTTTTTACCAGTTCGTCCGGCTGACTGCAAAACTTTAGCAATCAGATAAACAGGTAGTCTCCTAAATTGAAAATTCAAACTGCATGAGTGAGTGAGGAGAAACAACTCAACTCGACAGTAAGGCGATTTCCTGTGTAAAATCGCCAGCTTTGCTAATGAAAGAAAATCCGAACAATGCGGGTGCCACTATGTCGCCGGAAGGCAGCGGTAGCGGAATCGAGAGTCGTATTTTCCGCGCGATGGTCTGCGCCGTGATCGTTGCAGTGCTCGCTAGTTTACCCCTGGCTCACTGGCGCATTACCACCGGTTTGTTGTTGGGCGGTCTTCTTTCACTGCTTAACTATCATTGGCTGAGCAGTTCCACGGCAGCGGCCTTCAGTGTCATTGCGCATGGCAGCAAGCCGCAGCTCAGGGTCACGCGATACATTCTCAGGTACTTTGTCGTAGCTACAGTCGTCTTCCTCGCCTACAAATTTAATATCGTTTCACTTATCGCGACGATCGCCGGGTTATGCAGTTTTGTTGTTGCCTTGTTCGTAGAAGCTTTTCGAGAATTCTATTTCGCATTCATTCACCGAGAGGAAACTAGTTGATGTTCTGGTTACAGGAAGCTGCCGAAAAGGGCGCCGAACACGCCGCAGAAGCCGAGCAGGCTCCAATCATCGTGCAACTTGTTAATCACTACTTTGGCGAGTGGGCTTACAGGTTTGAGATGAATTACACCTACCCGCTCTGGACAAAATTCTTTGCCAAATTTAATACGACGCCGGAAGCGGTGTTTGGTCCTTACACACCTGAGAACGCGATCCCGTGGTACACGGTGATGTTTGTTATTGCCTGCATTCTCAGCGTGGTGATTATCTGGATACTTAAGGGCCAGCTTTCCGAAGAAGAACCCGGTTATGGGCAACAGACACTCGAGGTCAGTGTGCTGGCGGTACGCAACATGTTGGAAGACATAATCGGGCCGCAGGGATTGAAATATTTTCCTGTCGTTATGACCTTTGCGGTATTGATTCTCGTTTCAAACCTGATGGGACAGTTTCCCCTGTTCATGTCGCCCACCGCCGCCGTTAGTGTCACCTTTGCCCTGGGTCTTTCTTCCTTTCTCTACTACAACTGGATTGGAATAAAGGAGAACGGACTCATCGGGCACTTGAAACATCTGATGGGACCAATCTGGTGGATTGCGCCATTGATTTTCCCAATCGAATTGATCAGTAACTTCATACGTCCGTTTTCCCTCGGCATTCGGCTTTTCGGTAACATGTTTGCCGACGAGAAGGTGTCCCACACGGTTGCCGGTCTCTATCCCAAATATACGCATTGGTTGCTTCCCGTATTTCTTATGCCGCTGGGCGTCTTCGTCGCCTTTATTCAAACGTTTGTTTTCGTGCTTCTTTCGCAGCTTTATTTGAGCGAAGTTTCGCATGGGTCGCACGAAGAAGAACATGTGGAGCATGGGGAAACTGTTGAGACATCCGATGAGGGTCATCGAGCGACGGATGCGGCTCTGGCAGTTTCTTGATCGTAAACCTTAGCGCGAGTTGAGCGGTGCAGACAGACGCCTCTACACACGTTGGCACGCAAACCTAAAAAGAATGCACACTGCAAAACAGGAAGCAGGGTGGCAACTAATAACACTTTGCTGGGTAGCTAATGTCTGTTTCGCTGGAGCGCCGTTGTAAGAGGGGCGGTGGATACCGGATACAGGCGAAATCATAACAGCCGGATTGCTTATGGTGTTGCAGATCAAGCATTCAATGATGTCTGAGGTTAACGCCTCAGCAGGAGAAACCGAATGAGAAAACTCAGCTTACTTTTCTTTGCCTTAGTCGGAGTAATGATGGTGGCAATGCCGGTGCTGGCGCAGGCGCCGGCGGGAACCGCGGTTGATAACAGCGCGGGCTTGAAAGCGATCGCGGCGGGCGTTGGTTTTGCAATCGCCGTGTTTGGGGGCGCGTTGGGACAATCCCGCATCGGGGCAGCGGCTTGCGAAGGCGCGGCACGCAATCCCGGTGCGGCGCCCAAGATTCAGACGATGATGATCCTTGGGCTGGCGCTCATTGAATCGTTAGTTCTATTTGCGCTGGTGATTGTGTTCGTGAAAGTCTAAGCGCAGTCAAGCTGATCGACTAAACTAAGCATAAATGCGGGCGTGGCTTTCGGGCTTCGCTCGCATTTCTGTTTTGATCTGCAACGCAAATGTTAGTTGGCGCCAAGCTAACTTACTGGGTTCCACACATCTTTGCCGCCATATAAACGTCTGTGGTACGCTCTTTGTATCCTCCCAAAGAATAAGCATTCTCTGGATCAAAGTAGGACACATTTCTTGCTTCGTTTTATTGGAGACAAAATGATGGGGGGAATACCTTTCCAAATAGGTTAGCGAGGACGTTACCATTCGATGAAAGCTTGTCCGAAGTGCGGAAAAGAGTATCCAGACACTACGACGCTGTGTCCTTCCGACGGCGCTGCTCTCGAGAAGACAGATGACTTTTTGCTCGGTCAGACTCTCGCCGGAAAATATCGCATCGAAGAACGTCTCAGTGAAGGCGGCATGGGCACAGTCTACCGCGGCACGCATGTGTTGATGGACAAGACAGTGGCTGTCAAAGTATTGCGTCCTTCGCTTGCCGCTGATGAAAAGATTGTGGCGCGTTTTTCGAGAGAGGCGCGCGCTGCCTCCAAAATCTCCCATCCACACGCGCTAAGTGTTACCGATTTTGGCGAAGCCGAGAATGGTGTCGTATTTCTGGTAATGGAGTACCTGAGCGGACAGACGCTCAAGGAACTTATTCGGCGCGAAGGTCCAATGCCACTGCCGCGGGCCGTCGAAATTCTTCGCCAGGTAGGTGGGGCGCTTGATGCAGCTCACGCCGAAGGGGTCGTGCATCGCGATCTTAAAAGCGACAACATCATGCTGCTCAGCAGCTCCGGCACTGACTATTCGAAGGTGCTGGATTTTGGCATCGCGAAGATCAACGAGCCCGAGGGGACCTACAATCCCGGGCTGACTGCGCCGGACCTCGTAATCGGCACGCCGCAATACATGTCGCCGGAGCAATCTTCGCAGTCGCCGGATATCGATGCGCGTTCTGACATCTACTCTTTGGGCGTAATCCTGTACGAGATGCTGGTTGGGCATGTGCCGTTCACAGGCGACTCGCCAACATCGATTATGGTCAAACACTTACAGCAGCCGGCGCCGTCTGTGTTAGCTGAAAGAAGCGACCTGCCGGATGAGATTGGCCGCGTAGTGGCACGGGCGCTGGAAAAGCAGCCAGAAGATCGTTACCAGACTGTAGGTGAGTTGGTCGAAGACTTTACGATTGCGGCGGGAATGGAACCCGCCGGCATTTCATCAACGGTGAACGGCATGCGAACCGGAGAGTCCGTGGAAACAGCTCGACCATTGATTGACGATGCGGACGAAGAAACGTTGATTCGACGCAGAGTTACGAGGCAGATGGAGCCACCGATTGCTTCGCCGGATGTTTCATCGTTTGCACGCGGTATGTCGGGTGAGGTGCCAGCTCCAACTACTTTTAATCCCTGGAAAGTTTTGATTCCCTCGATGATTGGTCTTCTTGTTATCTTTGGAGTCATCTACGCATTTACGCGCAATTCTCAACCAACCAACGCGACTACGTCGGGTTCAACCCTCGCTGCCGATCCAAATAGCAGCCCAGTCGAACCGGCGAAACCCGCGACGGGCGAGTCTGAAGCCGGAATTCCAGCCGGTGGCACTACAAGTCACTCCGCCAGTGCAAACACCAACACAAATACTTCCGCGTCGCCTCAGGCTGGGGAGAATCCGAACGACATCGGTGGCGTGAACCTTAACGTCAATGAGAATGCCAACGAGAATTCAAACACGAAGAAGGGGGTCTCGCCCTTGCCCTCGGCTACCCGATCGGTGGATGTAGAACCTCCGCCACCGTCGCCAACCGCTACCAAGCCCCCTTTGCCTAAGCCTACGCAATCACCACCAAGCGCGCCGCTTCCGGACTCGCCATAGTTTCGGTCATTAACGCTCGCGTTTCTGACAAGCGGTGGCGCGGATGATATCTATCAGTCGATTTTCCTCATCGATTGAGATCTGAATCTCGAGAACATAGCAGGGCAGTTCCAAGTTAAGAGCCGAAACCTTGAGCGCGTCTTTTGCTGTAGTTATCAGCGCTCCAGCCCCACATGACTTCGCCTCCTTTACCAGCGCCTCGAGGTCTGCCTGGTTGTAGTTGTGATGGTCGTCAAACGCCCGGGTAAACGCGAGTGCAGACTCTTCCCGGCGCAGATGATTGAAGAACGACTGCGGGTTTCCCACCCCACAGAACGCGCCTAATGTTTGTGACCGGAGGCTTTCCTGATTGGCGCTACCGCCGCCGAGTTTGCGAATTCCTAAGGTCACCATACGCGATGAGAAAATCGGAGCGGCATTCACCAGGCTTTTCACGGCTCTCTCGACTAACGACAGATCCTCAACCTGGTCCGCTCTGGTGATAACTACACAATCCGCGCGAGACAGCCCGGCGCGCGGCTCGCGCAACCGTCCATAAGGTAGCAGGCTACCGCCGCCCCAGGGATTGGTGGCATCGATAGTCACAATATCCAGATCGCGCGCCAGGGCCAGATGCTGAAAGCCGTCATCGAGAACAAAGTATTGAGCGTTCAGGTTCTTGATGGCCCATTCGCCAGCCGCGGCCCGATTTGGATTGGCAACCACCGCCGCGATTCCCAGCAGATTTTCGGCAAGGAGCAAAGGTTCGTCCCCGGCCTCCCGCTCGCCTGCCAGAATCTCAACCCCGTTGGAAACTACCACCTGAGTTTTAGGATTGTCTCTACGGTAACCCCGCGTGAGTACGCACACTCCTTTTGATTCGTGCCGCTCTTCGCCGGCGCCTCCGCTTGCTAAGACGCGGCAAACCCACTCCACCAACGGCGTCTTCCCGGTACCTCCCGTCGTCAGATTGCCGACGCTGATGACCGGCGCGGGAAGGCTGGCGACGGACATCCAGCCCCGCCGGTAAGCTGCCAGCCGCGTCCGCGTAATCGCACTATAGAACGTGCCGAGAGGCATTAGTGTTATAGACGGCTTCATGCGATAGGCGCGCTGGTAGCGCTTCGCGGTCCGGCGTGTTCAGCAACAGTAGCAGGTCTGGCTAGTAAGGAGCTTATTGATTCGAGCGTGCACTCCGTGGCGCCTTGGTTTTCGTTCACCAGACTTCGCGCGAGTGCGCCGATTTCGAGTCGTCTGGGAGAGTTAGCGAGCAACTCCGAGATGACACCTGTTAAAGCAACGATTGCCGCTGAGTCCGACATCGGTTGTAGTTGGACAATCGCCCCGGCTTTTACGAACGTCTCCACGATTGACTGAAAATTGTAAGTGTGAGGGCCGACAATTACTGGGGCACCCACAGCTGCCGGCTCAAGGATATTATGTCCACCAGTCTTAGCAATGCTGCCGCCGACGAACACAATCGAAGCCAAGGAATAGATGGAGTTGAGCTCGCCAATGCTGTCAAGCAGGACAATTTCAGCTTGCCGATCTCGCGGGTCTGGAAGAGCAGTTCTGCGGACCCAGTCCAATCCCGATGCCTTGAGCAAATCGGCGACCTCCGCAAAACGTTCCGGATGACGGGGCGCGATCATTAGACGCGGTTTCCATTCACCCCTCAAGATTACCTGCCTGAAACTGTTAAGAATTAGCACTTCCTCCGAGGCATGCGTACTGGCGGCGAGAATCAAGGGAAACTCTTCAGTCAGGTGAAAGCGTTCGCGAAATTCTTTGGCGAGAGAATCATTCGCCCGCATAGTCCCGGCATCGAATTTAAGATTACCGGAAACAAAGGTCTTACCCTGGTGCATGCCCAGCGCGCGTAGTCGATTGGCATCGGCTTCTGTCTGCATAATGGCCAGGCTAAGCGAGCTTAGAACTCGCTTCATGAATATTTTGATCAGGCGGTAGCGCCGGAATGATTGTTCCGAGAGTCGACCGTTAACTATAGCGACCGGAATTTGTTGCTGTTTGCATTCCCGAAGAAAGCCTGGCCACAATTCCGTTTCCATTACCAAAACAATGGTAGGGTTAACGGCCTTCAGTGTCCGGCGGACCACCCAGCGCCAATCAAAAGGAAAGTAAAAAACCCTGGCCGCGTCATGGTTGAAAACCTCCCGCGCCAGATTTTGTCCCGTCAGAGTAGTAGTTGAGATTGCAATCAGATGGTTGGGGAAACGTTTCCGTATGCCTTTCACCAGAGGCCGCGCTGCTTGTGCCTCGCCCACGGAAACACAGTGAATCCAAACTACCGGGCGGCCATCGTTTGGTATGGGTGATAGCGAGCCTAAGCGCTCGCGAAAGCCTGCAACATACTTGCCCTTACGAAAGGCGTCGAAGAGAAAGCGCGGTAGTAATACTAGAAAGGCCAGACCCAGGAGAAGGCTGTAAATGAAGTACATAGGTAGGACAGGCATCCTGCCTGTCTCCGTTCAGTGACAGACAACAGATCCGCCCAGCTTGGGCCGCTTACTTTGCGCGTTCAATGTAACGTCCTTCGGTGGGGTCGACGCGAATGCGGTCTCCTTCATTCACAAATGGCGGAACGGTAACTGTCACTCCATTTTCGAGTAAGGCCGGCTTGTTTACATTTGACACAGTAGCACCCTTCATGGTGGGCTCCGTGCGCGTGACGGTTAGTTCCATCGACGGCGGCAGGTCGATGCCGATTGGAGCACCCTCATAAAACTCCGCTTGAATTCTGAGGCCCGGAGTCAGCCACTGCGCCGCATCACCTAATTCCTCGCCGCTCAGCGCAACCTGCTCGTAGTTTTCCGTGTTCATGAAGTGATGATGCGAGCCATCTGAATACATAAACTCCATTTCATGTTGCTCGAGCAGGGCACGCTCTACAGTATCAGCCGAACGGAAGCGGTGCTCGAAAGATGAGCCGGTTTTGATGTTTCTGAGTTTTGTCTGAACCATCGCCCGCAAGTTGCCTGGCGTGTGATGGCGAAATTCAATCACTTTGCACGGTTCGCCCTCGAAAAGAATCATCATTCCGCGCCGAATTTGAGTCGCTGGGATAGCCATAAACTTATTTTCAATCTCCGTCTCAAGAGGGTTGACTTGTTACCACGAACTTGTTGTTTTGTTGCCAAAACTCACTGGTAAGCATCCGGGCCTGGTTTAGAAACGCGTAGTCTAGCGAGGGCTTGGGGGCTTTGTCCAGTAGGGTACATTCCCGTAGTGGGTCAGTTTAGCGTGGGGAGGTCGGATTCTTTGGAGAACCGTGCGCGGTAGCGCCGGATGCTAAAGTCAACTTCAACGTACGCCATGCAGAACCGAGCGCGGGTAGCAGGTGGGTCGCTGCCGCCGCGAGCACTTAACTCAACGCTTCGGTGGTTTCCATATCAGATCCATTCGGTGCGATGACCCACCCACTACCGAGCTTGTGTCAAAACTCATTTGTCGGACTTGTGTGGTAACGGATCAGCGGGGGGTAAACCGCCCTTCCCGACCTGAGAGATGATTCAAGTTGCGAGGCGGCGCTATGATTCAAGCTTTCAACCAGAAAAGAAATCACTCAATTTTGAAAACCTCTCGGGTCAGGAAGGGTGGTTTACCTCCGCTGGTTAGTTAGTATCAACTCTGAAAGTGCCACACTGAGTTTTCACACGGGCTCGGTAGCGCCGGATGCTAGAGTCAATTTCAGCGTAATGATGCAGTCCTCATATCAGAACCGAGAGCGGTAGCGACCGGCCGTAAACGTAAACTTGAATGTCGGCATTTCTTTCCACTACTCACGATTCAGTTGAGCATTGGGCCGGTCGCTACCGCTCTCGGTTCTGATATGAGGACTGCATC
>DASXSC010000113.1:0-8061 GCA_036506215.1 Pyrinomonadaceae bacterium
GACACCCTGCATGCCGCCGGAATCGAGTTGTGTTTCGCCGAGGTGAAGGATCCGGTCAAGGACAAACTGAAGCGCTTCGGGCTTTTCACGCGGTTCGGCGAACAAACCTTCTTCGCAACCCTCGGCGAAGCGGTGAACGCCACCACTCAAAGGCGTTATGGGGGGGCTGGAGGACTAATGGGCGTCTTCTCGTATCCTCGGAGATTCACACTCATCGATCGTCGACCTGCCGCTGACAGCCGTTCAAGGGGAATTGCGATCCGTGGCGGCCTGGTATGACAACGAAATGAGTTACTCAGCCCGTTTGGCGGAGATGGCGGCACGGATCGCAAGTAGTGGATCTTTGGTGACCCAGGAAGCTCACAAAGGTGTCCTTGCAGCTTCGTGAGGACGGAAACATATCAGGTCAACAGAGTCACCGCAGTTCCACCTGAACTAATTCGGAGTGATGAGGACTCCAACTCTTTGGTGTGCCAGGTCGACCGTGGGCGCAATCGAAAATTTGGCCCCTTGAATAGAGATTCCGGTGCGGCGGCAGACACTGCTTCCCACGATGTAACCTATAGTTGCCCCTGCGGTGGCATCACTGGCCCAGTGCTTGTTTTCCCTCACCCGAGCAATGCTTATGAAGCTGGCAACACCGTAACCGATAATCCCTGCCTTCCACCCGTAGTATCGTTGCAAGGCCGTCGCAAACATGAAGGAAGTGGATGCATGCCCTGACGGAAACGATTGATCGTTGCTTTTATCCGGGCGGGTCCGACCTATGGCGTACTTCAGTCCTTGGTTGATGCCCTGATCAATAACCAGGCCCTGGGCGAGCGAATAGGTAAAGGAATTAAATCGATTGTTTTGAGATCGATTCCCCGCCAATAGAAGACCTCCGACCACTGGCGCAACTACGTAGAGCGATCCCAGCGTCGATCCAGCCTTGCCAACTGAGGAAAAACCGTCCTGGACAGAGAAGTGCTCCTTGATGTCTTCATCCCAAATAGAGATGACTCCGGTTGAAGCGCTGCCGATCAGCAGGGGAGCAATGTTCTTCGTGCTGAAAATCGCGAGAAAGTTCCCGCCCAGATTCTGTGGGAAACGCTTGATGCTGGTGTATTCAGGTGGAGTGTCGTCGGGCAACCGTGAGGGTGTATTTTGACCGTCTGCTCTGGCGAGCGCACACACCCAAACGAGAATGATGACAGCCGCTAACATGCACTGCCGCCCCTCGCCGATGGAAGGTGTCGCGCCCCGTTGCAATCGCAGAGTTCGCTGACTGGAGTTGCCCGTCATTTTTATCCCTGCCGACTGAGAAGGGTCATAGCGCAGTTTCATACAAAATCTCCATATCTATTTCGCGAACCAAACGGGCGGTTCTCGCCCACTTACTCAATTCGCCCAATGCAATACATCTGTCAGAATCGACCAACGCCGTCGGTGGGGGCTAGCATCGCGCCCAAGGATCCAATGGTCATAAAGGGACTGGATTGTGCCGTCCTTTTGTTTGAGGTCGAGCCAAGAGCCCAGGAATCTCGCAAACTCCGCGTCATGGCTTGCTACAGGGTAGGCTAAGGGTATGCGGACCGACAGTGGGTGAGGGACAGCCACCGAGAACGCCGGGTGAAGTAATGTTAAGAATGAGCCTCTCTCGCCAGGAAAAGCCAGAGCATCCAATGACATATTTTGTCCCTTGAAGTAGTCTTCCGGATTCTTGATAGGGACGACCGTAATGCCGGGGAATTCACGTTGCAGGAGCTGCGAATAATACGGCAGGTCGGGAACCGCAATGCGTAGCCCCACGGACCTGCGGATCCTTTCGGCGCTCGAGAATTCAACGCGGCGACTGTCGGGAACGATAAATGCGAATGTTTCATACATGTAGAAAGGAGAAAACGTCATCAGTTCGGCGCGATCCGTTGTTACTACGACCCCTCCCATGATGAGATCACAAAGGCCATCATCAAGAACCTCAGTAATTCGCTCTCGGGGGACGGGCACGAACTCAAGCCTCAAGCCCAATTCTCTCGCCAGTACGTTAGCCATTTCCACATCAAAGCCAACTAGGTCGCCGCGATCGTTGAAGAAACTGTAGGGTGGTTGGGAAGCACTGAAACCCACCCTGAGGTGGCCTCTGGCTCGCGCGGCATCAAGGACTGACGCACCTTTAATCGGCAGCTGGCCGGACCTGGGTGGCAGTTCGCGCAGCACGACCGTCGAAACTTCTGAAGGATGCAGGAACTGCATTGCCATGGCCATGCGGTCCCGATCGTACGTACCCGCGCCTAAGATACGCAGAGACGCCGTCAGTGCCACCATCGTGATCGCCGTGACTCCCAATGTGACGAGGGTATAGCGGAGAATTCGTGAAACACGGAGGTCAAGCTTTCCCGCAAGGGCGAATGTTCCGGTTACAGCCAGCGTGATCATGTACATCGCCGAGGTCAGAGTGCCAAACCGAGAGTTTACGAGACCCGTCGCCAGGAATAGTTCATAAGTGTCTGCAGGAACGTGCACGAGGTCCAACAGGAAGGGGATGGCGACGTTCACGCTTCCCATCAAGCTCACAACTCCGGCCAAGGCAAGCACGGGGTAGTCGGATGCGCGCAGCAGAGTTTCGGAATACCAGGCAGCAAAGAGCACAAAGCTCAGCGTTAGTATCTTGGCCGCATGTGGCAAGTTGTAGAACGCCGGGACGATTACTTCTGGGGAAGACCCTGCTTCCTCTTCCTGAAATCCATATTGACTGAGCAGAGCCTTCGACTGATCAATCAGGATAGGTAAGACGATAAAGAGATCGCCAGTCATAAAGGCTGTAATCAGACCGTCGCGCGTGGCAGCAAGAATCCGTCGTGCAGGGATCGGAGTAATGCATGCGACGAATCCGGGCAAGACCCAAAATGTCAAAAGCAGGGCCATGGATCCGTAACTGATCAGAAAAACACCGACCTTGGCCAGTTGTTCCGGATCGGTGGTGCCGACGGTATACGCAGCGATGAAAAACAAACCGAGAGGCGTAAGCCGCACCACGAACCGATTCGCTCTTGCCAATGCACGCTCCAGGGTCAACAGGACTTCAATGAGGCCACCCTTGCGCTCTATGCCCATCAGGGCCACGCCTAGGAAACTGCTGAAGAGAACTACCGCGGGAACGATGTTGTTGGCCAGCGAGTAAAAGGGGTTCGACGGGATATACAGCGACAGAAAGTCAAATGGAGGTCGCTCTTCAGTAAGGGTCGTGCTGAAGAAGGAAGCATTTTGCACGCGGGGAAAGGCGAACGGCATCAGGAAAACGACGCCTAACGCGATAGCCCAGAGCACGAGGGTCAACGCCCCCACCCTCATGACCAACATTTTGACTTTCGCCGCATTCAAACTGCCGATCCCAGCAACCAGTGAAACGGTGACATAGGGAAGGACCGTCATTTGGAGCAGGCGAATGAAGCCGTCCACGCCATGTCGAAATAGTCCAGCCCTCTCACCCAGGAAAAGTCCAGCCGCCGTACCCAAGATGAGCCCAATGAGAATCTGTCGTGTAAATGAAAACATGATCTCGATCTAACAAGAACAGCGTACCGTTCCTTTGCCTGACTTCAGGGCATTCGCTCGAAGCCGACCAGTTTCCACCCATCGGATTGTCGACGAAAGTAGGAGGTCACCGGTTGAGCCCACGTGGGATGGGTGCCACTGGCTGCGCTCAACTCAACCTTGATAAACGCACCGTGCGAGGAAGGCAGTTGCACAGGTGCCTGCATTCGTTGTTCTTGACTGGTTGTCTCCCCAATCCGATTCGCTTCCCCGGTTGCATTGTCGAAAGTCGACCAGGTTGCTTTGTAACTTACCGGAGGCGCTGCAAACTTGGCCTCTACAGCGGCATTGCCAAAGGTCAGCACGCCAGAAGGGTCGAGAGCAGGATCCACAATCGGATTGATGGCCGGCAGATAGCGGCGGCCAATCGAGTTTCTTCGGTCAATGAGGGTGCTGGCCAAGAATCTCTCCGCTGCGGGATCACCGAACTTCCCCTCCGCAACTGCTGCACGGATCATTTCATCCGTAATAGCCATTGCCCTTCGGGCTGCCCAAAACTTGTCATCAAGCCGGGAGCGTATAAAGGCCGGATTGGCCACCCTCGGCCTCCACTTTTCCGGGTCCCACTCGGTGTTATTCAGCGGAAGATGTCCGATCGTTCGAGACTCATAGAAAGGATCCGTCCTCCAAGGAAGAATGTAGAAACCAAATCCCGCAATCCCCTTCCCGATCTGCGCCCCAGGCTCGAGCAGGTGTTCGTAGCCTTCCCAGTAATCACGCGGCGCAACACCTGCGCTGCCAAGTGTCGATCCGAAGTCGAGCAGGTAATGCCGCACCAGTGTGCGTCCGTTTTCAACGATAAGAGTGTCCAGGGTGTTGATGCTCTTCGCGTCTACATGGTTGAACCAGGCAGCAAAGACACCATATCCCCTAAGTTCGCGATGGTTTTCGTGCGGAACGAAGTCGTTCGGATCGTCGGGGCGCGTGCCGTAGAATCGGATCCTACCCACCATCTTTCCCGGGGCTGCCAGGCTCGCTATGACCCGGTACGTTCCGTCGGGATCGCGTTTTGCTTCCTCAAGCAGCCAGTCAATATCGCTAAGACGCATTTCGCGCTTAATGCCGCTAGGTGGCGTGAAGACAGCGCTTTTGTCTATCACAAGGTCTGTGGGTCGAAGTTGGGAGATGTAGTACTCAACAGTGTGATAACCGAGCGCCCAGAACAGCTTGGCGACCACTGCCTCCGTCCCGGTTGCCATTCCCCGATAACCCGGCGGATCAAACTTGAGGAACCAGACTATGCCCGACGAGTCCCGGATTGTGAAGCCGGGAGTGACACCGTCCGTCTTGGCAGCGATGATAGTCCACCTACCCGCCGAAGGACCGCTGCCCGTATTGCTACCGCGTGCAACTTCCTCAGGAGTTAGCGTCCGCCGGCCAGCTCTGTTAGTAAACCAGCTTCCATCGGGGACTTCGTCGACAGTGTTGATATTCTGCGCCCGACGGTTAAAGTCCTTGTCTCCCGGGCGCGCAAACATGTTCTCAGCCACGTCGTAGATAAGCTGAGGCTCATAAAACTTTACCCCCGAAGCGTCCTGCGAGTTAACCTCCTCCCAAATCGGATCGTCACCGTAGAACCTGTTTGAGGCTGATGACTTCACAGAAGAAAGAAAGATGACTGCCATCAAGCTGATGGCGACGAATCGCCCGCAGCCTCGAACAATTGGAACGGGTGTTTTCATGTCGGTTCGTTCCTTTGCCTAAAATAGGCCCGTAGAGAAAACCAAATTGAAGCCCTCATTGCTCTTTGCTGCGTCTATTCGGAGCGCCATGAACTTAGGACCATGAAAACGGATGCCGATACCACCGTCCGTGCGCATGCTGTCGAAGTTCAGATCACCGCGTCTCGCCGCCACTTTGCCCGCATCTGCGAAAAGGGCCACATCAATGAAGTGCGAAGGAGTCCAGCGGTACTCACCCTGGAATAGCAGCATGTTCCGATCACGGAAGCGCCGGTCTTGGAATCCGCGCAGCGTATCGCCACTCCCCAAGTACGGCATCATGAAATATGGGACCTGGTTGTTACCGCTAGTCATCGTCATACTGCTTAAGCCACGAAACACCAGTACCCAGTTCTCACGAAGCAAAGGAACATACTGCTGAAGTTCGAGATCGAGCTTACGAAAACTGAAGGAATCACTGCCGCCCTGCCCATAGTTCGCAAAATCGACGCGGTAAAGGCCCCCACGTCGTGTATAGAAGGGAGACTGACGCCAGTCGACGGCTGCGAAGACCCGTGTTACTCCGTATGACACGTCCTGCCCAAGACCAGGAGTTATTGGCGGAGTGAAGATTTGTTCAATCGACGTACCCGCGTCACCTGGTCCGGTTTGTACGTTTAGATACTCTGCTCCGCCTCCCACTGAGAACCATTTTGCGAGCTTCACCGTCACATTTGGCCCAACACGTGTCGGACGATAGAGATAGCTGCTCTTATTGTCTTTGCTCGAGTTGTTGCCAATCCCATAAAAGCTGACCTTCGGGGCATCCAACCACTTCACATCAAGGGTCACTTTCACCCGGCGATCCGCGAATTCCGGGAACTCCAATCCGGACTGGAGCAGTTTGTAGTTCTGGAACGACCATCCTCCGAGGATGTTAAAAGAACCACTATCAGCTAATGGGACGCGGTATCCCGCTCCCAGTGAGACCCCGCCGCCACCAAGGATGCTGCCAAACCAGGGATACAGTCCACGAGGCGCCCCACCAATGAGCCCAGTCTTCTCAACTTCGCGGAGAATCTCCTCAGCCTTATTCTCCGTCATGGGTTTCAGCTTCAGGGCTTTCTCGGATTGAAGACGGGTTTGCTCGCTGGTCCTGCTCGTGTCCTCACTCTGCTGTGTGAACCCAGCGATGCTGAAGGTCAGCAAAAGGTTTAGTACCGCTATAAAACGTCGCTTACTTGATCGCAACATGTTTATCAGACCCTATCTCTCGCTATTAGTGGCGGAAGAGTCCGGGAGTTCGTCCCGTCAGCTAGAGGTCGGCTGTGCTTGCCTCCTGCGCCTTCCGGTGCAGAAGCACGTTGAGCATCAGCACCACCGAGAGCCATCCGCCAGTCATTACCAGGTTGAGTATGGAGAACGAAGAGGTCGTGAAGGCGAGGCGCTCCCCCCCGAACACGACGCCAGCTTGCAACACATCTCCCGCCCTCATGAAAAATGAATCCACCGCTTGCTTGGCCTTGTACTTAGCCTCTCGGCTGGTCGGCAACCAAAGGGCCTGTTTGGTTGTGTTGCCAAGGGAGTAGTCGAGGCTGTTATCTACCACTTTCAGCCAATAGATCCTTCCAATTGATGGGCTCCAAGCCACTGCCAAGTAACCCATGAAGACTGTCAAGGGATGAATGAAAAGTGCCTTCCCCACGCCGAGGAACTTGAAAACGCGCGACACGACGAACAACTGTAAAAGAAAACCCGCCAAGTTCACTGTGCTGAAAAAACGGCTGTAGGTCTGGCCAATAAATGCTTCTCGAGTAGTCTTGCTTTCGGGGCTGGTGCCGTAGGTATCGTTGGCCTTCGTCACAGCATTGCGGCCGAGCAGGTACTCACCCGAACTGTTTACGAGGTTCAGCAAGACGACAAGGAGCGCAATCAAAAGCAGGTATTTATCCTTCCTGATCAACCCAAAAGCGCCTTCCTTACCCAGTGGTTGTTCCGCCATGGCTGCCTGTTCCTGCGACATTAATCGTGCAGCCGACTTGTGCACGAACGTTGCTATTACGACTGTGAAGGCCAGGATCGCCCCGGCTACCAGTAGCATCGGATACGTTCCAAGGACACGGATGAGGCGTCCGGCATAAAGAGACCCCACCCATGCGCCGACACTGCTGCCCAACCCGATCAGCGGAAACAACCGTTTGCCCTGTTCCTGCGTGTAGAGGTCATTGGCGAATGCCCAGAACTGGGCAACGACCATGACACTAAAGATGCCTACCCAGAGAAAATAGACAATGCCGATGCGCGTCCCAGATTCCCCAATCAAGAAGAACAGTCCTAGATGAGCCACAAAGAAAAGAGTCACCCATCGCACCAATCGAATCCGATTGACGCGCGAGGCAAGGGCGGCGAAAGCTGGAACAAGGACGAGCAGCAGAATGGCCTGCCCTGCGGCTGAATAGCTCTTTACTGCGGCGCCGCCTTCCGAGAGGATCAGTGCTTCCCGAGCGGTCTTCAATATGTAATAGGCCGCCAGGATGAGAAACATGACCAGCGCCATCAGCACACTGCCTTTGGCCTCCCCAGGTCGAACCTCCGTGATGGGTGACAACAGTCGTTCAATCACCGAACCTTTCGTTGGCGGCGCCTCTAACTGAGATTCCCACGCTCGTGTTGCCACGTATCTCCCTCATCTTCCGATTCCCGTTTACGTCTCGGTAGCAGACATTTGAACTGTGAGAAATGACAGTGTTGGGCGGAGGTATTCCCCGAACTGGATTGCTGCGGATCGAGCAGTCTGACGATCCGGGTGCTAATCGTCCCGTCG
>DASXSC010000114.1:0-19614 GCA_036506215.1 Pyrinomonadaceae bacterium
TTAGTTTCGCGGACCGCTTCTTCTCCGGGCGGATCACTGTGGGCTTTGCGCGTACCAGCAGTCGGCATGCCGTAGCCAATTATTGTTTTCACTGAAATCAGCGACGGCTTGGCGCCCACCGACTGCGCTTCGCGAATCGCAGCATCAATCGCGTCGAGATCGTTGCCGTCTTCAACCGTCAGCGTGTGCCAGCCATAAGCCTCGAAACGCCTCGGCACTTTTTCGCTGAAGGCGAGCTTGGTGAAGCCCTCTATCGTGACGTTGTTGTCGTCGTAGAGATAGATCAGTTTGCCAAGCTGAAGATGCCCGGCCAGTGAAGCTGTTTCCGACGCGACGCCTTCCATCAAATCGCCATCCGAAACAATTGCATAGACGTAATGATCGATCAGCGGAAAACTTTCCTTATTGAATTTCGCTGCGAGATGAGCCCCGCCCATGGCCATGCCCACTCCATTAGCAAAGCCCTGGCCCAACGGGCCGGTCGTAATCTCCACGCCAGGTGTCAGCCCATACTCGGGATGTCCCGGGGTCTTCGAACCCCACTGGCGAAAGTTTTTGAGCTCATCAAGTGGAAGGCCATAGCCCGTCAGATGCAGCAGCGAATAGAGCAGCATCGACCCGTGTCCCGCGGAAAGGAGAAAGCGATCTCGATTCTCCCATTTTGGTTTTTGGGGATTGTGTCGCAGGAACCGCGTCCAAAGCACATAGGCCATCGGCGCGGCCCCCAGCGGCAGACCCGGATGACCTGATTGGGCCTTCTGTACCGCATCAAGCGAAAGCGTCCGGATTGTGTTAATGCAAAGCGTGTCAAGTTCGGAAGTTGGTGTGATGTTTTCCTGCTGCACTGGTGCGCTCATTTCACCTGTCCTGATTCTGAGTTAGGTTTGATTACTTGTTCGCATTCGATGTTCATGGCCGAGTCCATTTTGACACAGCACATAATGGGACGTACTGAGACGTTCTCCAGTCACAAAGAATTTCTGATGCTCCGTATTTTGCCCGCCGATTCGAGCGCAGGCAAGGCCGCGCCGCGCGTGGCTGCTCTGGTTAAGTTTGAGCACTCGAGATTACGCGCATGCCTCACGTTTTTTCTTGTCTTAGCTGGTAGAATGACGAGGATGCAGGCTGCAACACTAAACTGTCCAAATTGTGGCGCCGCGAGTTTTACAGAGGCACCGTGGTGCCAATTTTGCGGTTCGCGTCTGGCGACTGTTGCCTGCCCGTCCTGCTTCGCAATGATGTTCATTGGCAGCAAACACTGCCAGCGTTGTGGGGCGACTGCGGCAGTTCCGGAGATCAAGGATTCGAAAGATCGCAAGTGTCCTCGTTGTCAAACTGAGATGGTGCTGGTGACGATCGGTGCAACCATGGTCCTCGAGTGTGAACAATGCCTGGGTCTATGGCTCGACGTGCCCTCATTTGAAAAGATCTGCGCGGATCGTGAACAGCAGTCAGCGGTGCTTGGCGTTGCGTCACAAGCACCCACCAGCGCCGCGCATGAAACCAGCAAGGTGAATTATGTGCCCTGCCCGGAGTGTTCGCAGTTAATGAATCGAATGAATTTCGCTCGCTGCTCAGGCGTGATTGTAGATGTTTGCAAGAAACACGGAACCTGGTTTGATCGCGACGAGTTGAGCCGCATTGTTGAATTCATACACGGTGGCGGTCTGAACGCCTCACGGGCAAAAGAAAAGATCGAGATTGCTGAACAGCGGGAACGACTGCGTCAGGAACAGCTCGTTGTAGAAATGCACGACTCAGCGACTTCGGGAATCGGTGACTGGGATGATCACCGACTTACGGGAATCGCGTCAACGCGCGGCTTGTTGAAATTCCTCCTGCAGTGAACTGAGCTCAAAACTTCAATTTGCCTGTTGTGCCAACTCAAGTCGAAGACGAAACGCTTTCGCAAGCTGTCTTTTGCTGATAACTCAGAAGGTGAATCTCGCCTGAAGCTCAATTCTCCGGTTTCCGGCCGATGGATTAGCGCCACCCGCGCCGAATCCGCCTGAGGTCGTGTTTGACTGACCAAATATTGGGGAACTCAAATTGCCGATTGGTGTTCCCAGGTTCGTGTGGTTGAGCAGGTTTTGCACGCTAATCGACAACCCCAGGTTATAACGCTTACCCGCGCCATCCCCAGCCTCTCCGCCTCCGCCGAAGCCACCACCACCTCTGTCACCGCCTCCGCGGCTACCGCCTCCGCGGCCACCACCTCCGCCACCGCGTCCGCCGCCTCGTCCGCCGCCTCCACCTCGACCGCCTCGTGGAGTAGTTGCGATCTCGGGACCTAAACCAAACGAACGGCCAACGCGGAGGTTTACTGTGAAGAATCCTGGACCGGTGGCGAAGTTGCGAGGAATGATGATCTGGCCGGCTGCCGGATTGGTATCAAACGCTCCAAACCGCGTGAGGCGTACACCAGGCCGCGAAAGATCTGACGCCGGCGCCGGACGTTCTGTAAACAAGGCGTCGCCGTTACTGTCGCGGCCCGTGGTGATATTAAAAGGCCGGCCAGAATTTGCAATCAGAAAGGGGCTAAGCCTGAGCTTCCAAGGTAAAGCATTGATCACGCCGCCAAGCGAGAAGCGATGGCGCACGTCGATCGCTGAGCGGCCATATTCTGCGCTGAGATCATACTGATTGGCGGGAAAAGTATTAGCGCCGTCAGTATCACCATTAGCAAAATTCAAAACGTAATTGCCAAACAGAGAAAACGCGCGGCTGAGACGATTGTTGAAGTTAACGATCAACTGGTTTTGATTGAAACGGCCCGTCGATTCGTATTGGAAAATGTTGCCCACGTTTCCAAAGGGACGCACGCCGCTGCCCGGCAAGGGCGCATTGATGTTTCGCGATCTCAGCACGTGAAGAGTTCGCGCTCCAATGTAACTCACGGAAAGCGTGACGTTGTAAGGCAATTGCCGCTCGACGCTGATGGCGGTCTCCATCGTGTAGGGAGATCTCAAGTCGGCAGCTACGCGGCGAACCGTTTGCGGTACATTAAACGCCGTGAGCTCAGCGGTGGAAGGCGCAACTGGATAACGATCAAGAATAGCCGGACCGTTTGGCTGGCTCGCCGTCACTACAAAATTTTGCTGATTCAATCCGTTAAAGCGGTTCGCTTGTAGCGTTAGATTTTCTCGAAAACGATCGTAGAAAATGCCAAAGCCGCCTCGGATCACCATTTTCTGCTGCCGCCCCTGCGCCGAGTTCCCCGGCGACCAGGCGAAAGCAATGCGAGGCGCAAAATCTGTCAGGTCGTGAATGTTCGTTTGCGTTTCGTATCGCAGTCCCAAACTCAACGTGAAGTTTGGCCGCACCCGCCAATCGTCCTGGATGAATGGGCCAAAATCCACTTGCGACACGTTCGCCTCAGGATTTCCGCCACTAATGGAAAACTGAGTCGCCCCGCCGCCGCTCAGTCGGATCGCGGCCGGACTGAACCCCAGACTTCCCAGGAGCAAGGTGCGCCGATATCGCTCGATACTGGTGATTGAGTTCAGAACCGGATTACCCGTAATTGGATCGGTGACAATATGGTTATTGGCGTCAAGTTGCGGAGCCAGTCCGCCGCCAAACGTAAACGTGCCGAAAAAGTTTTGCGGCGACACGTCGGTAATATTCACTCCGCGAATGCGTAATCCCGCCTTGAGTGAATGGTGGCCCACGCTCCACGAAGTGAAGTTTTGTAACTCCCATCGATCCTCGTTATTGAAGGAAAAACCAACCTGCGCGCCACCCCCAATGAAAGCTTCAGATACGCGCGTAATGACTGAGGCGTTCTGGCTTTTCTGTTCACTACGATGTCGTATGTACTGAAAGCGCGTCTCATTAATGATCTTCTGACTAATGAGGGCAGTCTCGGTGAGTTGCACGGTCTGTTCCTGACTCGCAGTGTCAAAAGCGCGCGACATGAGATTGAAATCACCAACTCCCGAGTTCTCCGTGATGTAGCGCGTGTAGGTGTAGCGGCCGATCAAAGTGTTATTGCTATTTAACTGATAATCGAGCCGCGGACTGAGGGTCGTGCGGCGAGAGGGCGACAGCACGACCTGACTGAACGGTGTAATGTTGAAAGCGGGATCGAGAATAATCGCTTTGATGGTTTCGTTGTCATCAACCTCACGACGTTCGAAATCGATGAAAAACGACGCACGTTTGGCGCTAATGGGGCCGCTCAGGTTACCGCTATATCTTCGTGTTTGAAACTTTGCGCGCGCTGGTGCAAAGGGATTGCGTGAATTGAGGCTTTCATCGCCGAAGTTGAACGACGCCTCCCCGCGCAGGTGGTCAGTCCCGGGCTTAGTAAAAATCTCAATGCGGCCATAGCCGAGCCGATCGTATTCAGCCGAAAACGGATTGCGGTTAATACGAATTTCGCGAATAGATTCTTTTGGCGGCAGGCGCCCACCACTGAATCCGTCGATGTAGGTGTCGCCCCCTCCAAGTCCGGCCGATGGACCAGCCAGCGCTTGCAAAGCATCCGCAAGATCGGCCGGATCGTCAGGCAACGCCTCGAGATCGGTGCCCCGCAACACCAAAGCGCCGGCGTTGTTTTCCGGTTCCGTACTGATCGGAGCTTCCGCGGTTACAGTGACCTCCGTCTGTTCGATGGCCACGCTCAGCGTGATGTTAAGTGGAATAGTTCGTCCGGCTGCGACCTCCAAATCGGCGTTTTCGTAAACGGCGAAGCCTGGCGCAGTCGCACGCACGCTGTAACGTCCGGGCGGCAAAGAGGGAAATGCATAGTTACCCTGTGCATCAGTGGTTGCCGTCTTGTCGACACCATTCTGATCGCTCACGGTTACGGTGGCATCAATAATCAACCCACCCAACTCATCCACCACTTGTCCGCGAAGTGTTCCCGACGACTGTTGTGCAGCAACCGTAACCGCGCATAAGAACAACACTGCTATTATCAGCGGCTTCGCGCCCGCTTTTGAAAACAAACTCGATCCCATCGCTCTCATCGGCCTGACCCTCTCAAGAAGCAATTCTTCATTCCGGAGTCGCCTCGGGGGCGACTCTTTAGTGCTCACTTAAATTGTTCAGGGGAAATCGTTTCCCAGGAAAGTTGGAAAACGTTAGTCGGGGGCTGGTTGTAAAACTCCATTAGCAGCTCACGAGCAACTTAAGGATTTGTCGGCCGCTCGGGCGTCCCAACACCGCCACCCATCACGTCCCCGGGAAGGCCCGGACTCTGTGGCCCACCATTTGGGCCAGTCTGCAGGAAGCGATTCATGAATGCCGGATCGCCTGTGACCAGCATGACCGCAGTCATGTGCGAAGGGTTAGTACCCTCCGAGCCGGACACAAAAACCGTGTCGCCCTTCTTTAAATCGTTAACGCTAATGGCCGGTAAGCTCTCGAGCATCTCCTGGAAGCCCCGGCCGGCGCGGGGCCGTCTCTGTTCACCATCCTGGCCGGCGCTGCGATCACGCCGTTCACTCTGCCGGCCCTCGGGTCTACCTTCTCCGCCTGGTCCACTGCGTCCGGCGCCTGAAGCCTGACGTGGTGGCCTGCTTGCTTCCAGCGCAGCCGCAGCCTCCGGAGTCACGCGTCGGAGTAACGAGCGCGGACCTATCGCCACCGTAATTGTTTTTCCCTGGGCATTTTTGATCGTTAACTCGTTTGTGCCCGGGCTAACGGCGACTACCTGTCCGGCGTTTCTGGTCATGGAACCCGCTATGATTTCATCGGCGGTGAATCGCGTGCCGTCTTCACTTCTGTTGCCGACAGCTCTCAGTTGATCCCCAACCTTTAAGTCGGCAAAAGAACTTCGGTTGGCATCCTTGAGATTAAATGAATCCGGCGCATAGCGAAAGAAGCGGGTGGCATCGGATGCGACAACCGCAATCGGCCCGGTATTTTCTCGCGAACGAGATTGTAGTGAGATCTCTTTCTTAGTGGGATCGAGCGCCGTGATTCGACCGACCAAGCCTCGCTGCCGGAAGTCTTGGCGTTGGCGCTGCGGATCTTGTGCCACTCCCGGTGAAGCTGCCCCGCTGGTTACTACGACCTGCCGCGCATTGACCGATTTTCCATCTGCGGAAGTCGTGCCGCGCGCAAACATTCGATCTCCTGCGGTAATGTCTCCCAGCGTGATCTTCACTGCTTTTTGGGCCGAAGTTTCGCCGGGAGGCAAACGCAGCACTGCTGATTTGTCATCAGTAGCAATCGCTATGCTTACGCCAGTATCAGTCTTTATCGTCAACTGGCTAGTGGCTTTGTCTACGGCAGTAACCACACCGACCACGCCATTCTGGGTCGCAGATGCTTGCGATGCGCTACTTTGCTGGGCCTGGGCAAAGCTGTTGCCGGTCGTCAGAGTTAAAAAGGACAGCGCCCATGTCGCAAATACAATTATTCTCATTACGAACTCCTAATGCGTCTGCCGGAACTAATTTTGGGAGGGACCTCTGAGAGGTAAGTATGGCTCAGACGCGAAGGAGTAAGCAAATGTTGCCTCCGTGTGAACACCCATCCGGTCTATTTGATGATCTTCTTCAACAAGGCAGTGAAATCCCTGATGTCTTTTTCGGTAGTGTCAAACGAAGTCATCAGTCTCACTTCCGAAGTCTCCTCATTCCAGACGTAGAAAAAATATTTCTTCTGTAACGATGGGACATGCTGCCTCGGAACCAGCGCAAACACACCGTTCGCTTCAACCTTCTGTGTGATTGTTATCTGAGGAATCCCGGCAAGTTCCTGTGCCAGGAGCTGGGCCATGCGATTCGCGTGCTGCGCATTTCTGCGCCAGAGATCACCTGTCAACAGCGCTTGAAATTGGGCGGAGATGAAGCGCATCTTCGAGGGCAGGTGCGTGCCCTGTTTACGCGTGTATTTAAAATCCCTGGCCAAACTGCTGTCAAAGAACACCACCGCCTCGCCATACATCATTCCGTTCTTGGCGCCGCCGAAGGAAAGAATATCTACGCCGGCATCACTGGTAATCTCCTTGAGTTTGAGGTTGAGACTGGCGGCGGCGTTTGCTATGCGCGCGCCATCAACGTGCAGCAGCATGGCGTGGTCATGCGCAAAGTTGGAAAGGGTTTTTAATTCGCGCGGCGTGTAGACTGTGCCCATTTCCGTAGCCTGCGAAATTGAAATTACTCTGGGCTGTACGTGATGTTCAAAACCAACTTCATGAAGTAACGGTTTAATCTGCTCAACCCTTATCTTCCCGTCCGGCGTGCTTACGGAAAGAAGTTTGCAGCCGGTGAACTTTTCCGGCGCGCCACATTCGTCTACGTTGATGTGCGCCGTCTCAGCACAGATGATTGCATGATGCGAGGCGGTAGCGGCTTTCAAACCTAAGACATTTGCGCCGGTGCCGCCGAAGACAAAATAGACTTGCGCGTCTTTCCCAAGATGGCTACGAAACAACTTGATTGCACGCGCTGTGTACGGGTCATCACCATAGGCAACGACGTGGCCGTCGTTGGCGGCAGCTATCGCCTCCAAAATCTCAGGATGAACGCCGGAGTTGTTATCGCTGGCAAAACTGCGGGATGGCTTGGTGTTTTTCATCTATCGGTCTTCTAAGAGTGAAATCTAACTCCACAAGTACCGCCGGGCTTTCTCCGTGCACCCTCCGTGTTCTCTGTGCCTCTGTGGTGAATTGCTTTGCTCCTAATATTTACCACAGAGGCACAGAGAACGCAGAGATAACACGGAGGAAAGCTAAATACGAGTTGCTTTGAAATCCTTGATGATCTCCCGGGCGGCATTTGCACCTGGCCCGCCGGTAACGCCGCCACCTGGATGTGTGCCAGCGCCACAAAGATAAAGCCCCTTGATTGGAGTGCGATATTGCGCCCAGCCAATGATCGGACGGAAGGTGAAAAACTGATCAAGCGATTGTTCGCCGTGATGAATATTGCCTCTGCTCAATCCGTAAGTCTCCTCCAAATCGAGCGGCGTGATGACCTGCCGGGCCACAATCAACTCCTTCAGGGTTGGCGCGTAATCTGACAACCTGTTGATGACTGTATCGGCAAACTCTTCACGTCGCGAATTCCAATCGCCATTCTTTAACGCGTAAGGCGCATACTGCACATAAACCGACATAACATGAGCGCCGGCTGGTGCGAGAGCGGGATCGACTAAAGAAGGTATCGTGATATCCATGTACGGTGCGGACGAGTAGTCGCCATACTTCGCCGCGTCAAAAGCGCGCTCCAGATAATCTATGTCCGGCCCGATATGAATCCTCCCGGAGAGTTTGCAAGATGTTTCTTCGACATCACTTCCAGCGATTCCCGTGAACGACGGCAAGCTGGAAAGCGCCAGGTTAACTTTCGCTGACACTCCCGTCGTTCGGTAATTGCGAACCTTCAACAGGAAATTTGGATCCAGGTCGACGGGATCGACCAACTTGAGGAACGTTGTGCGCGGATCGGCATTGGAAACAATCGCGCGTGCCGGGATTTCTTCTCCAGTTTTTAGTAGAACCGTGGAGGCCCTTTCCTCAGTCGCCTCGATCCTTTCAACATCCGCCCCGTTCCTTACTTCAACTCCAGCCTGGCGCGCTGTTTTCGCAAGCGCCTCAGTGAGCGCGCCCATGCCCCCTCGAACAAATGCCGAAGGACTGATGCTGTGGCCAGCCATCGCTGCCTGCCAAAGAAGGCCCGTGCTGGTGCCCGCCGACCAGGGTCCGGCAAAGGCGCCGAAGATTCCGCGTGCGGCAACGGTCGCTCGCAAGGCTTCAGTTTCAAACCATTCCGCCACCAGGTCGGCAACAGCCATTGGTCCCCAACGCAGCAACCGGTAGGCATCCTTCTTGCCGAGTCCGCGAAATGATCGGCCCAGCTTGCCCAGGTTCCATACCTCGCTGAGACCAGGTTTATCGATAGCCGGCGGCGTTGTGGTTAACAACGGCGCCAATATCTTGCCGATGCGCGAGAAACTACGCTCGAATTCCGGATAACTCTTCGCGTCCTTCGCTGAGAACCTTTCTATTTCGCCAATGGTCCTGCGCGTTTCGTTGTAGATGCAGATCGACCGGCCATCCGGGATGAGCGCGAGCACGCGGCTTGCCGGCGCGATGAACTCGAGTCCATAACGCGCAAGTTTTAGGTCTTTAGCAATTTGGGGGAAGAATGGAGCCGCAGAATGGGACAGCGTTGAGCAACGAAAGCCTGGATGGATTTCTTCGGTGACAGCAGCGCCGCCGACAATCTCGCGCCTTTCAAGCACGAGCGTTTTCAATCCGGCCTTTGCCAGGTAGCAAGCCGCCACCAGTCCATTATGGCCGCCACCAATAATGATGATGTCGTAACTTGGCATCGTCGCCTGTTAGCTAACTTCAAGCGGAATTAGCCGCGGATGAACGCGGATAGACGCGAATCCGAAAAGGCCAAAAAAGGCTAAAAGGAACCTGGAAAAGGATCTGAAAAACGTCTACTCAAATCGTCTTTTTTTCTTCTTCTGATCCGCGTCTACCTGCGTTCATCCGCGGCTAAATCCTTACTTCTTATCTTTCAACATCTGCATCGCCGCGTTGCGCCCCGGCGCGCCCATGATGCCGCCGCCTGGATGCGTCGCCGAGCCGCACATGTACAGATTGCGAATTGGCGTGCGGTATTGTGCCCAACCCGGAGCCGGACGCAGAAAGAAGAGTTGTTCCAGAGTTAGCTCACCCTGGAAAATATTTCCTTCAGACAAACCGAAGTCACGCTCCAGGTCCAACGGCGTCAATACCTGGCGATGAAGAATCAGATCTTTAATATTCGGTGCGTGTTCAGCAATCGTATCGATCACCGTGTCGCCAAACTCTTCGCGCTTGTCGTCCCACGTTCCCTCTTTCAAGTTGTAGGGCGCGTACTGCACAAAACAAGACATCACGTGCTTGCCTGGCGGCGCCACGGAAGGGTCCGTCAAACTGGGAATCACGATGTCGATGTAAGGACGCCGTGAGAAGCGGCCATACTTGGCTTCATCGTAAGCTCGCTCCATATATTCGACGGCGGGACTGATGGATATGGCGCCGCGCAGGTGTGGCCCTGCACCCGGCAGAGATTTGAGATTCGGCAATCCATCAAGCGCGAGATTGACTTTCCCCGAAGAGCCCCGATACTTGTAGCGCTTCAGATCCTCGGCAAAGTCGTCTGGCAGGTGTTCTTCACCAACCATCTTCATAAACGTCAACCGCGGATCGACACTAGAAGAAATCACATCCGCATAAATCTCATCGCCGTTTTTGAGTACAACTCCCTTCGCTTGTCCGTTCTTGAGGATAATCTTCTCAATCGCTGCCTCGGTGCGAATCTCGGCTCCCGCTTCGCGCGCTGCCTCTGCGATCGCATTTGAAATCGCTCCGGTGCCGCCGCGCGACAATCCCCACGAGCGAAACGCGCCGTCGATCTCTCCCATGTAGTGATGCAATAGGACGTAAGCCGTGCCCGGTGAACGAACCCCCAGAAAAGTGCCGATGATTCCTGACGCAGACATCGTGGCCTTGAGCACATCAGTCTCGAACCACTGATCGAGAAAGTCGACTGCGCTCATCGTCATCAACTGCACCTGGTTGTATTTGTCTTCCTCCGGCAGTTTCTGAAATCTCCGGCCGAGGAAAAGCAGATCCTTCAAACCCTTCGGATTAAGCGACGTGGGATCCGGCGGCGTCATGCTCATGATCGGCTTCACGAAGTGGGCCATCTCAAGCATGGCTTTGCCATACTCGTCGTAGGCCTCGGCGTCGAGCTTAGAATGGCGCGCAATCTCGCGGCGCGTTTTTGCGTGATCATTCATCCGCCATAAGTAATCGCCATTCGCCATCGGCGTGAACGTACCGTCCAATGGAAGAATTTCTAATCCATGGCGAGGCAGATCAAGCTCGCGGATGATCTCCGGACGCAGCAGCGACACGACGTAGGAACAAACCGAAAACTTGAAACCGGGAAACACTTCTTCGGTGACGGCCGCGCCACCGAGCACGTGACGGCGTTCGAGAACCAGCACACGTCTACCCGCGCGGGCAAGATATGCGGCATTAACCAGTCCGTTGTGTCCGCCACCGATGACAATGACGTCGTAGTTATTGTTCATTGGGTAATGAACGATCTATTTCGGGCGCTTCCGGCTGTAATTACGAGGCAAACCACCGCTTGCCATGAATTACCGCAGCAATTGTCACTGTCTCGCCTTCAATTGCGATAAACAATCCGGTAGCTGTACGCAAAGACCTCCCGAATAGTCTTCTCGTCAAACTCGGGCACTATACGACCAGCAAAAGGAAAGCTTTCGAGGCTGCGCGTAGAGTTGATTATCTTTTTGACAACTGCACGAGCATAGGAGATAGAGTCGCGGGATATGTAGCTGGCAATTGCCTCGACATCATCGAGGGCAGATGGCGACCAGACTACTTCGTAAGCCATGTGCCTAATCGACGCTCAGCTTCGTCTTGACTAACTCCGCCCTGAGTGTCAACTGCATCGAGTCCGTGGTGGACTTTCTCTATCACATAAAGATGATACTGAATATCTTCAAGCGAGCAGTCGTCGGGCAACTTGTTCAGCAGTGATTCAACTTCTTGCTTGGCGGTGACCATCTCATTACTTCCATTTCAAAAAAAAAGACTACATAGTGAGGAATACATATACCACAGTTCAGTTACTTGCTGAAGATTGGCAAGCATACCTATAATCGCTCGCCCTGACAAACAGCCTTTTGAGGTAGCACATGCCTGTCGGAACCGCGTTCCACGAAAGAACATTTCAACTGTGCGAGAGTTTGAATTATCGCGAGTGGTCCGGTTACTACGCCGTCAGTTCTTATGAGCCTCATCATGAGCACGAGTACAGCGCGATTCGTAATGCGGCAGCGCTGATCGACATCTCGCCCCTGTTTAAGTACCGGGTTTGGGGTAAAGACGCGACGCGCCTGGTCGATCGCATCATCACGCGCGACATGCGCAAGGTTACGGTCGGGCAGGTTATCTACACGCCCTGGTGCGACGAACACGGTAAAGTGATCGACGATGGCACGGTCTCGCGTCTTGAAGAAAATACTTATCGCTGGACTGCGGCCGATCCAAGCCTGCGCTGGTTCACTCAAAACGCCACCGGCATGGATGTGCAGGTCGAAGATATTTCCGAGAGCGTTGCCGCCCTCGCACTACAGGGTCCGACTTCTGGTCGAATGCTGAAGAGTTTAGTCAAAGATGCAGACATCGAGAACCTCAAATACTTTCGCGTTACAAAGGGAACCATAGCGGACGTTCCGGTTGAGATCTCGCGCACCGGCTATACCGGTGATCTCGGTTATGAAATCTGGATGGCAACGGACCAGGCTGTAAAGGTGTGGGACGTTTTGATGGAGACGGGGCGACTTTTCGATATCCATCCCGCCGGCATGCTCGCACTCGATGTTGCCCGCATCGAAGCAGGCTTGCTATTAATCGACGTCGATTTCAACAGCAGCAAGAAGGCGCTGATTGAAGAACAAAAGTACTCGCCCTTCGAGATGGGACTCGGACGGCTGGTACACGCGAACAAGAACCGCTTCATCGGTCAGGCAGCATTGATAAGCGAGCAGAAGCTGGGTAGCCCACGAGAAATTGTCGGTCTCGAAATCGACTGGCCGGAAGTTGAACGGCTTTATGAAGAAGTGGGCTTGCCGCCCGCAGTCTCTCCAATTGCTTCCAGGGTTTCAGTGCCTGTGTTTAAAGACGGCGCCCAAGTCGGCAAAGCAACCTCGAGCACGTGGTCACCAACTTTGAAGAAGATGATTGCCCTGGCAACTATCAAACGCCGGTACACACGTCCTGGTACTCAGCTCCAGTTTGAAGTCACTGTGGAAGCGAAACGCCATCGCGTGCGGGCCGCCGTGGTGAAGACACCTTTCTTCAATCCCAAGAGAAAGACAGCAACGCCGGTTGGTTAGAACAGGCCTTCGCTTTGCTGATTCAATTGTTCAATTTTGAATTTCCCTTCGCGCAAGGAAATCTTCCCAGGTTGGGAAGGGCGGCTTGCCCCCGCTGCTTTTTTTGAAATGGGCTGTCTTTTATCAGAAGCTGAAGTCATCGGCTTGTAGAAGAGCGGGGGTAAGCCCACTTTCCCAACCGGAGAGATTGAGATGCTCGAGTGGTTTTGTCGAACATGAAGGCTTCACTAACTGAAATCATCGATAGCTACGACGCCAGCGCGCCGCTGGCGCAAGCCTCGACGATTCCCGCGCCGTGGTATACCGATGAACGGCTTTATGGCATGGAAAGGCAAACTGTCTTCGCGCGTTCCTGGCAGATGGTTTGCCGGCTTGATCAAGTAGTCAAACCCGGTCAGTACGTGACCGGCGAGATTGCGGGAGAACCGATCGTCGTTGTGCGTGGCACGGATGATATGCTGCGCGGCTTCTTCAACGTTTGCCGCCACCACGCCGCAACCGTAATGACTGAGCCCGCGGGCGTGGCTAGCCAACTTCGCTGTCCATATCACGGTTGGACCTATTCGCTTGCCGGAGAACTGAAGGGCACGCCTGACTTTACCGGCGTGTGTGATTTCGATCGCTCGACAAATGCTTTGGTTCCTGTCGAGTTGGATGTTTGGGAGCAATGGGTGTTTGTGCGCATCGGGGGTGACGAAACTCTGGAGATTTTTCTTGGCGCCGACCTGATTGAGCAGACTCGCCCGCTGAAGTTAGCCAATCTTCATTGGATGGAGCGCCGCCACTACACCTTTGACTGCAATTGGAAAGTCTTCGTCGACAACTATCTCGACGGCGGTTACCACGTACCTCACTTGCACAAGGGACTCGACAGTGTGCTCGACTACAGCAACTACGTAATCGAAAACGGGGAGCGCTCTTGTTTACAGTGGAGTCCAATAGTGATCGAAGGGGCGGAAGAACAAACCGGCGCGGTGCGTAAAGGCGATCGTGCCCTTTATTATTGGATCTATCCAAACTTGATGATCAATTGGTACCAGGGCGCGATGGATACGAATCTGGTAATCCCCCGCGGTGTGGATAGGACCGAAGTGATTTTTGATTTTTACTTTCCCGACATCTCGCCCGCCGCGCGCGAGCGCAACCGCAGGAGCATTGAAGTGGGGCAACGCATCCAGGATGAAGATGTCGCCATCTGCAAGTCGGTGCAGCGCGGATTGACGTCTAGAGCCTACAATGCTGGGCGTCTTTCGGTGCGCCGGGAAGCCGGCGAGCATTTGTTTCACCGTTTGCTTTATGTAGACCTAAAAGCGGGTTTGGGATGACAATCCCAAATAGGCGGGCACTCAGCTTCACGCCAAATTGAGTCCCGGCCGTTATCATGCTACGGGCCGAGTCGACCGCTAGCTGAGCTTCCACACTTCATTTCAGCAGATACTGACGCAAAAACATCACCGTCGCGTAGAACTGAAAGTCCTGGTTCTTCTTCTTAACGAAACCGTGACCTTCGTCCTTAGCCATTAAGTACCACACGGGGCCGCCGTTCTGCCGAACAGTTTTGGCCATCTGCTCAGCCTCATTCAGCGGCACCCGCGGATCATTTCCGCCGGCGACGATGAAGATCGGTTTGGTAATGTTTCTCGCATTGTTTAATGGTGCAGTGCGCAGCATAAACTCGCGCATCTTAGGATCGCGCTCGTCGCCATATTCAGCTCTGCGCAGATCGCGACGATACGACTCCGTGCGTTCAAGAAATGATACGAGATTAGAAATACCGACTACAGGCTGCGTGGCGCGAATGCGATCGTTGTAACGCGTTGCCACGGCAAACGCCATATGGCCGCCATAGCTGCCGCCCACAACCGCGACCCGACTAGCGTCCAGGCGTGGCTGCGTCTTGATCCAGTCGAGAAGCGCGCCGATGTCTTTGTAGCTATCCTCGCGCAAAAATCCATTATCCAGCTTGAGGAAAGTTTTGCCGTATCCAGTCGAGCCGCGCACGTTCGGATAAATAAACGCCACACCCAGCTCATTCAAATAGTAATTGGTTCTGCCCAGGAAAGACGGTTGCGATTGTCCCTCTGGTCCGCCGTGAATGTTTATTATTACCGGTCGCGGACCACTAAACCGAGCCGGTGGCATATATAGAAACCCTGAGATCATCCGGTCATCGAAACTCTTCCAGCGCACCAATTCAGCTTCGGAAAACTGCGAAGTGTTCAGTCCGCCGGTTTCGCTTTCGGTCCAGCGTTCAAGCTTGCCGGTGCGTGTGTCGAGCGAATAAACATCGGCAGGCGAACGCGCGGAGTTCATATTGAAGCCCAGATCACGCGAATTCTTGTGCCACTCGAGACCACCGATTACGCCAACGGGCAGGTTTGGCACCGGTCTTTCTTTCCGCGTCTTCGTATCAAGCAAGTGCAGACGGGAGATGCCATCTTCGTTAGTTACAAAGGCAATGGTGCGTCCGTCTTCGGATAAAACAAAGTCATCAACGTCCCACTTGATTTGGTCCGTCAAATAAGTGTGTTGCTTTGTTTGTAAGTCGATGTAAGCGAGCCGTTGAAACTCGGAATCCTTGTCGGTCGTCGCATAAATTCCGCGGCCGTCTTTGCTGAACGCTGCGCCGCTATACGAAATTTTCGTTGCTCCGCCTTTGGGCGTAAATAGAGTCTTCTCGCCGGTGGCAACATCGACGATCCACAAATAACTTTCATTCGCGGAAACAAATTCAGAAAGCAGCGCCTTTTTATCATCAGGTGACCAATCCCCGACTCCCCAGCCTCCGCTATCAACCTGCAACAACATTCGATCGGTCTTTGGATCGGCGGGATTAATGATGTACTGGTCAGTGTCGCGGCCATTGCGCCGCGTGGAACTGTATATAAGACGATCGCCCGCGTGTGACCAGGTGCCGCCGGTATTACGTGATTTTCCATCCGTGAGTAGCGTTATGGCTCCATCTTTCACATCGAAGCGATAAAGTTGGAAAAATTCGTTTCCGCCTACGTCTCTATTGAATATGAAATAGTCGCCGGTGATTGGCTGGTAAGAAGCGCCGCCAGCTCGTTCCGGAAAGAAAGTTATTTGCCGGCGATCGCCGCCAGGAAATTTGACGAGGTGAATCTGATTCGTATCACCAAATCGCGTGCTGATGAGCATTTCGCGTCGCGTTGGATGCCAGCTTGAGAGCGCGGCCGCGCGGAATTCGGTATAACGCCGGACGTCCTCAACCAGGGATGCTGGAATCGGTGTGATGCCTTCCGTCACCAGGTTGTCAGCTGGAACGAGTACGCTGTTTTGTGCCAGCACGCCCCCGGCAAGAATGGCAACGCTAAAGACAATAACAACCGAAAACCGAATCGAGCTGCTCATCGGAAAACTCCCTTTTAGTTAAGAATTGGCTGGAAAGATTTCTAGTAAGTCGTACTATAGCCGAAATTTTCGAGACCGATAAGTTGTAGGAGAGTATTAGTCAACTTTGGCCGACGTCGCAAACCCTGCCGAGCGTGAGAGTCGCGGACGCCTTCTGCGCGTGCTTGGCGTCGGTTTTGGACTCGCCGTAATCATCGGCAACACTATCGGCGCGGGAATTTTTCGCGCGCCGGGCACCATCGCCTTACAGTTGCCGCATCCCTGGCTCTTCCTCGGTGTTTGGATCCTTGGCGGCATCTACGCGTTGCTCGGCGCGATCTCGCTGGCCGAGTTAGGCGCAATGATTCCACGCTCCGGCGGCCAATATGTCTTCGCGCGTTACGCGCTGGGCGAATACGCGGGCTTCATAGTTGGTTGGAGCGATTGGCTATCGACGTGTGGCTCGGCCGCTGCCGTGTCACTCGTGATTGGCGAGTTTTCCGGGGCGCTCTTTCCATCGTTACAGGGAAGAGCTGTAGTCATCGCAGCTACGATAGCCATCGTCTTTGCTGCCCTCCAGTGGCGCGGAATCGTTTGGGGCAGCACTGTTCAAAACTCCACCAGCCTGCTTAAGGCTCTTGCATTCCTGACCCTCATTGCTGCCGCATTTATATTTGGCGGACAGGGTTCGTTTACTACTTCGGCAGCGCAACCGGTGCCCGCAGGTTTTGCCTTACTTGCCGCTACGGTCCTGGCGTTGCAATCTGTGATCTACACATACGACGGCTGGAACGGGGTGGTGTATTTTTCTGAAGAAGTTACAAATCCAGGCCGCGACATTCCGCGTTCAATGATTAGCGGCGTGCTGTTGATTATCATTATCTACCTTCTCGTCAATCTGGCGCTGCTCTACGTTCTGCCGATTTCCGGCATAGCTGGGCGTGACTTCGCCGCCGGCGCAGCCGCTCAGGTGATCTTCGGCCGGCACGGCGACACCGTCTTTCGATCTTTGACCATCATCTCAATGCTCAGCGCAATCAATGCCTATCATCTGATGTCCACGCGAGTCTTGTTTGCGATAAGCCGGGATCACCTTTTTGCGAAGCAAGCGGCCGCGGTAAACAAAGGTGGTACTCCTACCGTTGCTTTAGTAATGAGTGTGGCAGTGGCCGTGTTGTTTATTGTTTTTGGGGAAACATTTGAGAAAGTCATTTCGGCACTGAGCTTCTTCTTTGTGGCAAATTATACGCTTTCCTTCGTTTCAGTCTTTGTACTGCGCCGGCGTGAGCCGGAAAAAGAGCGGCCATATCGCGCCTGGGGCTATCCCTGGACCACCGCCCTGGCGCTTATCGGCTCGGTTCTATTTCTGATAGGCGCAATCGCAGCTGACATAGCAGGTCGCACACGCTACAGCATCTACGCTCTCGGATTATTGCTGGTCAGCTATCCGCTATTTCATTTCATGAAGCTTCTGGGCACCGTACCCGAAGATTGACTTCACGTTTGATTTCACTTAGAAAAGCATTTGTTGCGATCTTAAAACATTCAGCTAAGGAAGATTGTATGAAGCGAATTTTTGCAATTGTCTTACTGGTATTCACCACGCTCAGTCTTTCCGCCGTCTGCCTCCCGACGCGGGCTGCCGGCGCGATGACCCCGGTCCATAGTCAGCCGGACGATGAGGCGGTACGCAACCGAACCAGACAACGGTTAGGCGAGTTGTTGGAAAAAGCCGGCCCGGATATCAAGGTCTCTTTCACCCAGAGCCAAAAACAGCCGTACAACTACGTCGGGTCGCTGACGACGGGGCTGGTTAACGCGGAGAGTTTTGAAATCGTTATCAGCGTAACGCCCAAAGATACCATCGGCTTCCGTGTTTACCCCCACTACAACAAAGGCTACATCAATGTTGACAAGGTCAAGGACCGCCCTTCACTGATGCGACTGTTGTTGCGCTTGAGCGACCGCGCCTTTCTTTTTTGGGGAGCCGATGAAACCGGCGATATCTTTACCGGCTACACGTTTACGCTCGAGTCAGGCTTTCCGGATGAAGCAATCAAGATTGTCCTGCGCAGTATTGTGAACAGCGACAAATTTATTGGCGAGATGCGTCCGTTTATCGATGGAACAAGCGCCGGCTCAGTCAAGTAGGCTTAGTCCGACAAGCTTCACGTTGTCCTCCAACGGTGGCTCGGTAATTCCGGCCTTGAGGCCTTTCAATTAAGAATGGTGGATTCAAGTTTGAAGTGCAACTCAGCTATCAGGCCCGAAGCGGTAGCGACGGCACGTGTAACACTCTTAATCAGAACCGGAAGCGGACCGGGGTTCCCAGCCGGGCAGCCCGGCTGGGGTGGTGGTAGCGACCGGCCAAGGGCTCAACTATCCCTATCTAATCCACATCAGAACCGGAAGCGGTAGCGACCGGCCAAGGGTTCAACTATTAGTATGAATGGTTCCCGCAAACGGCGAACAACGGACATCGTGATACTCGAGCTGAGTCTTTGGCCGGTCGCTACCGCTTCCGGTTCTGGCCCAGCAAAGAGTCTTGCATCTTGCCGGATAATCACGCTTGTAGGTGTTCATAGCATTTCCTTTGAATCAAGACTAGCATTCACCATGTTAGCACCGTGTCTCGCACTAGCTTCGAATTCAATAATGTTAGAGCCTATCTCATCACTTTTCGAGGTCGTGGCACTTGGCTCCATGGCGATAACCGCGGCTCAATAGATCGCTCGCACAACAGATACGGCAGCCCGGTGCTTCCACCCAACCAGCAACGACTAAAACTCAATCGCTCTAGACTAAAGAACCCGCCGGTAAGATTAACCCCAATGCAAAGACAGGCAGTTGAGGCGGGTATTCGCGAGACCTGCAAGATTCGTAAGTGGGATCTGTGGACGATGAATGCAAGAACCAACCACATACATACAGTTGTGTCCGCTCAATGCAAACCAGAAAAAATACTTATAGCCTTCAAAGCGAATGCAACTAGAAAGCTAAGAGAAGCGGGTTGTTGGAAGAATAACCAGAGTCCGTGGGCTGACCGCGGAAGTAAGAGATACTTATGGAGCGAACAAGACGTGGTTAATGCGATCGCTTATGTAGAATACGATCAAGGCGAGCCACTGTCATGAGAATCTTTGCGAATCAGAACCGGAAGCGGTAGCGACCGGCCAAATACTCAACTCGAGTAAGTCGCGACCGCGCGGAATGCTTAGACGGGGATAGTTGAGTGTTTGGCCGGTCGCTACCTTCCGGTTCTGATGTGGATTAGGTGGGGATAGTTGAGTGTTTGGCCGGTCGCTACCGCTTCCGGTTCTGATATGAGGATCGGGTGCGTTCTGAATGACGTCATCGTAACCACTGGGGATG